>VGCZ01000048.1 GCA_016869975.1 Alphaproteobacteria bacterium | reverse complement strand
AGACCGATCAGGCGGCCTGCACACCCATGACAGCCTTGACCTCGAGGAACTCCTCAAGACCCCAGGCAGCGTATTCGCGGCCGTTGCCGCTCTGCTTGTAGCCGCCGAACGGCGCCGTCATGTCCATCGGCGTACCGTTGAGATGCACGTTGCCGGCGCGCAGTTGCGAGGCTACCTCGCGCACCTTCTTCGGATCGCTGCCCTGCACGTAGGCGGCGAGGCCGTAGACGGTGTCGTTGGCGTCCTTGATCGCCTGCGCCTCGGACTCATAGGGCAGGATCGACAGCACCGGCCCGAAGATCTCCTCGCGCGCGATGGTCATGCTGTTCTTGACGTTGCCGAAGATCGTCGGCCGCACGTAGTAGCCGCGGTTGAAGCCGTCGGGACGGCCCGGGCCACCAGTGGCGACGGTGGCGCCTTCGGCGATGCCGGCCTCGATCAGCTTCTGGATCTTGTTGTACTGCGTCTCGCTGACGACCGGGCCGAGCACGGTCTCTTCCGCCTTCGGATCGCCGACCTTCAGCGACTCGGCCACCGATTTCGCCACCGCGAGCGCCTCGTCATGCTGCTTGGCCGGCACGAACATGCGGGTCGGCGCGTTGCAGGACTGGCCGCTGTTGCGCATCATGCTGACGACGCCCGACGTCACCGCCTTCTTCAGGTCGGCATCCGGCAGGATGATGTTGGCAGACTTGCCACCCAGCTCCTGATGCACGCGCTTGACGGTGTCGGCCGCCGCCTTGGCGACCAGCACGCCGGCGCGGGTCGAGCCGGTGAACGAGACCATGTCGACGTCGGGATGCTTCGACAGCGCCTGACCGACCGTCGGGCCGTCGCCGTTGACCAGGTTGAACACGCCCTTCGGCACGCCGGCCGCGTGCATGATCTCGGCCCAGATGATGGCGTTGAGCGGCGCGATCTCGCTCGGCTTGAGTACCATGGTGCAGCCCGCCGCCAACGCCGGGCCGACCTTGCAGACGATCTGGTTGATCGGCCAGTTCCACGGCGTGATGAAGGCGCACACGCCGATGGCTTCGTGCGCGATGAGAGTGGTGCCCTTCTGCGACTCGAACTCGAACTCCTTGAGCGTCTTGATCATCTGCATCAGATGGCCGACGCCGGTGGCGGCCTGCGCCTTCATGGCGAGCGTGATCGGGGCGCCCATCTCCATCGAGATCGCCTTGGCGATGTCGTCGTAGCGGGTCTTGTAGACCTCGAGGATCTTCTCGAGCAGCGCGATGCGCTCTTCCTTGGTCGTGCGCGAGAAGGCCGGGAAGGCCGCCTTGGCCGCCGCCACCGCCTTGTCGACATCGGCCTCGCCGCCCAGGCTGATCCTTGCGCAGGGCTCCTCGGTCGCCGGGTTGATCACGTCGATTGCGTTCGGCTTCGCGGGGTCGACCCACTGGCCATTGATGTAGAATTTAAGGTGGTCGGTCATGTGTCCCTCCGGGTGATTGGATGGCGCAGTGTCGCCAGACCGGCGCCGTTTGCAACAAACAAGACTCGTTTAACCCTGCCTGGCGGAGGGTTTAAGCAGGGCCAGCGCCAGCGCGGCGACGCAGCAGCTGAGCGCGCCCAGCTGCCACGGCCCCAGCGGTTCGTCATGCGCCCACACGCCGCCGGCCATGGCGATCACCGGCACGATGATCGTCGACACCGCCGCCGTATTGGCCGGCAGCAGGTGCACGATGCGGAACCACACCAGCGTGCCCAGCGCCGTGGGCACGATGGCGAGGTGGATAGCGGCGAGCAGCACCGGCCAAGAGGGCACAAAGGGCCGCCAGTCGGCGAGGATCGCCGCACCGAGCAGGATCGGCAGGGAGCCCCAGGTCATCTGCCACGCCGTCAGGGTGAGTGGATGCGTGCCGCGCCAATCGGCGCGCTTCTGGATCACGGTACCGGCGGCCCAGCCGATCGCGGCGATCAGCGCGCAGGCGATCCCGCTCGGCGCACCGGCGAGCGCGCGCAGATTGGGAATCGCCAGCAGCGCGACGGTGCCGGCGCCGAAGGCCAGCGCCAGCAGCAGGCGCGGCGTCGGCCGCTCGCCGAACAGCAGCACCGCCATCAGCGCCGCCCATAGCGGCATGGTGTAGCCGAGGATCGAGGCCTGCCCCGAGGGTATGAACAGCACGCTGGCGGTGGCGGCGACGTACCACACCGTTACCGTGCCGAAGGCGCCGCCCAGCAGCGCGGGCCAGCTGGCGCGCGGCACGCTCAGTGGCACACCGCGCAGTCGCGCGATCGCCAGCAGCATCAGGCCGGCGCCAAGCACGGCAAGACCGCGGAACGTCCAGACCGAGAGTTCGCGCAGCACGACGTTGAACATCGGCCAGGACGAGCCCCACAGCACGCCCAGCAACAGCACCAGCCCGGTGGCGCCTTCGAGGCGACGCGTCGTCATGATGGGCGCGGCGTCGGGACCGGCTTGAGAAGCGCCAACGCCAGCGCGATCACCGCGCAGGCGAGCGCGGCGATCTGAGGCGCGCCCAGCGGCTCGTCGAGCAGCAGCTTGCCGCTGACCATGGCGACGATCGGCACAACGATCGACGACAACGCCGCGATATTGGCCGGCAGCAGGCCGACGATGGCGAACCACGTCGCCGTGCCGATACTCATCGGGATCAGCGCGATGTAGATCGTGGTCAGCACGCTGGTCCAGGACGGCACGATCCAGATCCAGTCGGCGAAGAACGCGGAGGCCACCAGGATCGGCGGCAGCGACAACGCGATCTGCCACGCGGTCAGGGACAGACCCATACCGCCCCAGTCAGTGCGCTTCTGCACCGCGGTGCCCAGCGCCCAGCCCAGGCCGGCGCCCAGACCGCACAGGATGCCCAGCGGCGCGTCGGCGTAGATCCGCAAATTTGGCACGGCGAGCAGCGCCACCGAGGCAGCGCCGAAGACCAGCGCCAGCAGCACGCGCCCGCCCGGCCGCTCGCGCAGGAACAGCATGGAGATGGCGGCGAACCATAGCGGCATGGTGTAGGCCAGCACTGCAGCCTGGCCCGAGGGGATGTAGCGCACCGCCGCCGCCGTGAGGATGTTCCAGAGCGCGATGTTGAAGAACGACGCCCACAGCAAGGCGGGCCATAGATGGCGCGGCACCGCCAGCCGCTCGCCGCGCAGGCGCGCCACGGCGAACAGCGCGGCACCGGCGACGATCACGACGATGACCCGGAACGTCCAGATCGAGAACTCGCGCATGGCGATGGCGAATAGCGGCCAGTTCGTGCCCCAGACGAGCGTCAGGAGCGCGAGCAGGGCCAACGCGCGGGTATGGGCGGAGCGGTCGGGCATCGGAAGCGGCGCACCCTATGGGCGCGCGGCGTCGGCGTCCATGCGCCCGCGCGCACGACGCCTATGCGACGTCCCTCAGGTCGAGCGTTCCTCCGGCGCGGCCAGCGAGCAGCCGGCGATGCGCCAGGTGCCGTCGGGCTGCTTCTCCATGATATAGAAGGCCGTCACCGCCGAGCCGTCCGGGGCCTCGATATGGACCTTCTGGACGACCCAGTCCTCGACCGCGCGGATATCGCGGAAGGCAAAGCTCTGCCAGCGGTGCACCGGCTGGTAGCCATTGCGCACCATCGCCATGAAGTTGTCGACGGTGCCGAAGATGCTCTTGATGCCGGGGGCGGCGAAGGAGAAGGCAGTTTCGCCGTCGTCGCGCCGGAAGGCCTCGAGCTGGCGGCTGATGATATCGCGGATCTGGGCGCGATCGGTGTCGGACGGCGGCTCGATGGCGAGCGCCGGCCCAGCCCATAAGGCGGCGAGCGCCAGCCAAACGCCCGTTAGTATCCCCAATGCGCCACGCATGATCCGCCCTCCCGCACCGAAACGTGTGGAGTCTATGCGATCAAGACGAACTTGGATGTCCGTCGCGCTCACGATCCCGCGAGCGCGGCAAGAGCCGTCAGAAGCGCCGGCCCGGATAGGGGCGCGGCCCGCCGGCGGCGGTTGCCGGGCCGCCGCCCAGGCGGCCGGCGCTGACGCCATAGCTCAGCCCGGCGAGGTTGGAGCGCTCGGCGGCGAGGAAGGCGTTCTGGCGCGCGATCTCGCCGTTGAGGTCGCCGATCAGGCGATCGATCGCCTGCATGGTGCGATTGGTGTCGGCCTCGATCTGGCGCAGCTGGCGGTGGTCCTCATCGACCGCGCCGCCGACATTGTAGGTCGAGCGGATGGTGTCGAGCAGGTGGCCGGCCACCGAGGCCTGGGTCGTGACCTGGGTCGCCAGCGAGTTCAGCACGCCGATGTCGCCGGTAATCTTGTCGAGATGGCCCTGCGCCTGGTTCCAACGGGCGACCATCTCGGGATTGGCGGGCGTCGTGCCCACCGAGAGGCGCGAGGTGATCTGGCTAACAGCCGTGTTGTAGCCGCGCGCCTCGCCACCCAGCGCGTTGCGCAGCGCCTGGAGCTGGTTGACCTGAGCCTGGTGGGACGACGCGACGGCGTTCTGGTCGGCCCGCAGTTGCTGAACACGCGCCGATACCGTCGCTCCGCCCGGAGCCGTGACCGACGATGCCGGCGCGACGGCGCGACCGTGCCAGGGCCCCCGAACAAGTCGCCGCACGCCCCGAGGGTAAGCGCCGCCAGGATGCAAGCGGCTCGCGTGGTCCATTTCGCCATCGGTGTCACGTACCTTGGTCCGATCCGCTTTCGTTGGGCACCCGACGGCTAGCGTGCAGCCCCATGGACCACGCGCCACCAAGGCACCAGCCCCAATAGCAGTACCCGGAAGCTACTGAAACCCCCACTTTTCAACAAGCACGGAGTTCCTCCGCGGCAATCCGAGGTCGCGAGACACCGCCGTAACGTAACAAACGACCCTGACCCCTCCGCGCGACCCGAACGGATCGTTCTGGCAACCCCGGGCGTATTCGCTTGCGCCGGGTCGACGTTTTGGTTACCTACCGCGCCTCGACCCGCCGATGCGGGCCGCGTGACTTGGCCACAGGCGCCCATAGCTCAACTGGATAGAGCACCTGACTACGGATCAGGAGGTTGGGAGTTCGAATCTTCCTGGGCGCGCCAAGCCAGATTTCACCCTGACCTGGATATAGCAAGCGCAACCGCAGCCACTTGCAGCGGCGATGCAAGCGCTGCGGATCCCGGCGACAGTCGCGGCGAGGTCCGGCGCCGCCATCGACGCCGCCCCCATCCACCAGGACGTCACTTCGACTTCGAGTACGAGGTCGGCAGCAGGAGGACCGACTGCATCTCGGCCAGCATCGGCGCGCCCTTGCCGAGGAACTCCTGCCACTTCGGGTCCTTGGTCGCCCCGGCACGCGCCGCCGTGCGCGCGGCGAGGTCCTTGTAAACCCACATATGCGAGACCGAGTTCGGCTGCGGGAACTCGCCGACCCACAGGCCATGGATCGGCGAGTACTTCTCGCGCGCCGGCAGGTATTCCTTCATCAGGTTGGTCCAGGGACGCGCCTGACCGAGATGCGTGCGGTAGGTCCGCAGCTCGTAGACGTTGCCCTCGGTCGTGGGCTGCTTGTAGTCGACCACCGCGTTCCAGATTTGCAGATCCTGGCGGATGATCAGGTCACGGATCGCCGGCACGTATTCACCGGTCCATTTCGGGTTCTTCTGCAGCTCGCCGCGCAGACGATCGCGCTCGTCGAGGCTGGGATAGGACCACAGATGCCAGATCTGGTTTACCTGGCCGAACTCACTGGTCCAGTAGCCGTGGTTCATGCCGTAATTGTCGCCGCGCGCCGGCCGACCGATGGTCTCGGCCGCCTTCAGATAGGCCGGCATCTTCCCGGGATACATGGTGTAGGTGCGCATCTCGTAGATCATGGGATCCTCCCCTTGGCTCTGGCGCGCTAAAACAGCGTATAGCCGCCGTCGATGACGAAGTCGCGGCCGGTGGTGTAGCGCGAGGCGTCGGATGCGAGGTAGACGGCGATCGGTCCGAAATCCTGTTCGACGCCCCAGCGGCGCTGCGGGATGCGCGGCTTGACGTTGCCGGCGAACTTCTCGTTGTTGAAGGCGTTGGCGGTCATCGCCGTTTCGATCCAGCCGGGCAGGATCGAATTGACGCTGATGTTGTAGCGCGCCAGCTCGACCGATAGCGCGCGCACGAAGGCGCAGACGCCGCCCTTGCTGGCACCGTAGTGGCTGCTGCGCGCGGCGCCTTCGATCGCCGCGGTGCTGGCCATCGCCACCAGCGAGCCGCCCTTGCCGCGCTCGACCATGTGCTTGGCGGCCGTGCGGAAGGTGAAGAACACGCCGTCGAGGTTGACGCGCAGCACGCGATGCCACTCCTCGGTGGTCATCTCGAGAATCGCGCCTTTACCGCGGCCCGACACGCCGGCATTGGCGACGCAATTGTCGACATGGCCCAGCGTCTTGATCGTCTCGGCGAAACCCTGCTCGACCGCCTTCTCGTCGCCGACATCGACAAGCTGGGAGTGCACGCGCTTGCCATGCCGCTTGAGCTTCTCGACAGCGGCGGTGTTCTTGGCCGCGTTGGTGCCCCAGATGCAGATATCGGCGCCCGCCTCGGCCATCGCGTCGGCCATGCCGAAGCCGATGCCGCCATTGCCGCCGGTGACCAGCGCCACCTTCCCCGTCAGATCGAATCCCTTGTAGGCCATCGCGCCCCTCCTTTGCGTCGGGCGCATCCTACGGCCTCACGCACGAGGCGCCAGCCCAGCGTTCCGCGCGCCGGAAGCACAACGGGCCGCCAGAGGCGGCCCGTCGCTTGTGGCATCGCCGATGCGCTACTGCAGCGGCGCGGTCTCGACCAGGACGATCTCGGCGTCGGCCGTGGCCTCGATGGTGATCGCCTCGACATCGGCGATCGCCACACCGTCGCGTGCGTCGACCGCGACGCCGTTGACCCTCACCGCGCCTTTCGCCGGCACGAGATAGGCCGGCCGGCCGTCGAGCGTATGGCTGACCTTGTCGCCACTCTTCAGCGTCGCGGCGTAGAGCGCGCCGTCGGCATGTAGCGGGATCGCGCCTTCGCTCTCGTGGCTGACGAAGCCCGAGGCCAGCGGCACCAGCCTGCCGTCGCGCGCGCCGGCCGGGAAATCGCGCGTCTCCCAGCGCGGCTTGACGCCCTGCTGGTTGGGCAGCAGCCAGATCTGGAACAGCTCGGTCTCCTCCGGCTCGCGGTTGTACTCCGCATGCGTGATGCCCGTGCCCGCGCTCATCACCTGGATCTGCCCGGCCTCGGTGCGGCCCTGGTTACCGACGCTGTCCTGATGCGTGATCGCGCCCTTCATGACGTAGGTCACGATTTCCATGTCGCGATGCGGATGCGGATCGAAGCCGGTGCCCGCCGCGATACGGTCGTTGTTCCACACCCGCAGTGCACCCCAGTGCATGCGGTTGCGGTTCTGATAATTGGCGAAGCTGAAGTGGAAATTGGCCTTCAGCCAGCCGTGGTCCGACTTGCCAAGATTCTTGAACGGGCGGAGCTCGATCATCTGTTCCTCCCCTCGTGGGGTCGATGTGGTGATGGCCCCACAAATGGGCCCGCCACGACGCGCGTCAAGTTTCCAAACCGTAACGTCCGGCTGTCACACCGCGCGGGGCAGCGCCACGCCATAGGGCTCGGCCGGCAGGCGCAGCGCCCGGCAGTAGTAAGCGACCGTACGATAGAAGCCGCAGAGCGCGATCACCTCGAGAATCTGCTCGCGGCTGAAGATGGCGGCGAGCGCGCGCCACAGCGCGTCGGGGATATCGATCGTATCGTGCAGCGCGTCGACGGCACGGATCAACAGCCGCTCCTCCTCGCTCCATACCGCGGCGTCGGCGCTGTCCGTCGCCAGCGCCCGGATCTGGGCCTCGGTCAGCTCGACAGGCTTGGCGAAGAAGGCGACGTGCACGCCCCATTCATAGGCGCAGTCGCAGCGCGCGCAGACGCGGTCGATGACGATCTCGCGCTGGCGCAGGTCGAGCGGCCCCCTGTCGAGCAGCGAGCCGGCGCGGAACTTCTCCCAGACGCGCGGGACCGAGGCGAGCGTACGGAACAAGACAAGCGGCTCGACGCCAGCGGGCATGATGCGGTCGAACGTGGCCTGGACGTCATCGGGATAGGGCGCGTTCAGCGGCGCGACGCGGGGGGTCATGGCGGGCTCCATCGCTCTGCTACGAAAATCGTAGCACAGCGGACCATAGCGTCACGGGCCGTCGTATGCTACTGATTTTGTAGCATGGCGAAGATCCCCAGACCCGGCCGGCCGGTACGCGGCTCGACCACGGGGCGGCCGATCATGGCCGTCTTCGATCTGCTGGGCCGGCGCTGGGCTCAGCGGGTGATCTGGGAGCTGCGTGAAGGCCAACCGACCTTCCGGGCGCTGCGGGAGCGCTGCGGGAATCCCAGCCCTTCGGTGCTCAACACGCGTCTCGCGGAACTTCGCGAAGCGGGCGTCGTCGAGACGGTCGAGGGTGGCGGCTACCGCCTGACCGAGGATGGCCGCCGCCTGCTCGAGGCGCTGCTGCCGCTGCACGCCTGGGCCGAACGCTGGGCGAAGCGCGTCAGTCCGGGCTGAGGGTCGGCGCGCGCCCGGCCTTGGCTACTTGCCCTCGCGCCACCAGGCGAAGCCGATGGCGAAGAGGAAGAGCAGCGCGATAGCGATGCCGGGCAGCAGCGGGTAGCGGTCGACGCCAGTGACAGTGTAGCCGCCGTTGCGACGGATGCCGAGCCAGTCGGAGCCACCCATCGTGCGGCCGGGCTGCACGGCGCGCACGTCGGGGTCAGCGGCCTCGCCGAGCCAGATCATCGCGCCACCCGAGGCTTCGACCAATGGCTGGAGCTTGTCCGGCGAGGCGCGCACGTCGGCGAATTCCAGCGGGTCGGGATTGCCGACCGCCGCCACGGCACTCTTCTCGCCGTCGTCGAAGCGATAGACGCCCGGCTTGTCGACGCCGATGCCGGCGATCGCGCGTCCCGGCGCCACGGGATTGAGGGTCAGCGTCTGCGTCCTGCCGTCGGGGCCGGTCATGGTCACCGGGCGGAAGCCCTCGGCCATGGTCTGGCGGCGCAGCTCGATGCGCGCACCCTGCACGGTGGCGCGCAGCGCCTCCTCCTCCAGGTCGGGCTCCTTCATCAGCCAGTGGGCCATGCGACGCACCAGCTCGGCCTGCGGACCGCCGCCGTCGACGCCACGGTTCCACAGCCAGAGGTGATCGGAGAGAATCTGCGCCACGCGACCCTCGCCGGCGCGATCGAGCACGATCAGCGGCCGGTTGTCGGCGCCCGCCATCAGGGTGTGGCCGCGATCCGCGCGCGTCGCGATCTGGCGGAACCAGCGGCCCCAGCTCGGCTCCTCGCGCTGCGCGTTGGCGACGCCCATTGGCGCCGGCTTGCCCGCGCCGGTGAGATCGGCGGTCACCGGGTGACGATCGCCCAGCGTGGTCACGGTCGGCTTGAAGGCACGCTCGATCACCTCGCCCAGCGGCGCTGCCGGCAGCACCGCGCCCAGCGGCGTTCGGTGCAGCGTGCGCGGCGTCGCGTAGACCGGACCGACCGAGACCAGCAGCGCGCCGCCATTCTGCACGTATTGCGCAATGTTGCGGAAGTACTCCCGCGTGATCAGATTGCCGGTCTCGTAGCGGTCGAAGATGATCAGGTCGAACTCGCGCAGCTTGAGATCGAACAGCTCCTTCATCGGGAACTGGATCAGCGACAGCTCGCGCGTCGGCGTGAAGTCGTCCTTCGACGGCGTGCGCAGGATGGTGAAGTGGATCACGTCGACGGCTGGATCGCCCTTCAGCAGGTTGCGCCAGGCGCGCTCGCCCTGATAGGGCTCGCCCGAGACCAGCAGGACCCGCAGGCGATCGCGCACGCCGTTGACGACGAAGAGCGCGCGGTTGTTGTCCAGCGTCAGCTCGCGCGTGCCCGGCGGCACCTCGACCTGGATGACGTTGGCGCCGGGATTGCTGACCGGGATTTCGACCTCGAAAGCGCGGCCCAGCGGCGCGTTGAGCCGCATCGGCGCGTCGTTGCCGACCTTGACGATCAGCGGCACCGGCCCGCGCGCGTCCGGCGCGGTGTCGACCACGCGCAGCTTCATGGTGACGTTGCGACCGACCACGCCGAAACGCGGTGCCTGCTCGACCACCAGCAGCCGGTCGGCTTCATCTTTCTTGCCGGTAAGCAGGACGTGCACCGGCGCGCCGGTGAGATCGGCGGCGAGCTGCTGCGGCACGTCGTGCACCTGGCCGTCGGTGATCAACACCACCGCCGAGAGGCGCTCGCGCGGAATGTCGGCCAGCGCGTTGCGCAGCGTGCCGATCAGCCGCGTGCCGCCGATACCCTGGCTGCCGAGCTGCAGGGAGGATGGCGGCAGCACCGCTTCGCGCACCTCGACGCCGCCCAGGCCGGCGATCTTGCGCACCATCGCCGCGCGCGCAGCGGCGGCCTGCTGGCGGCGCTCACCGATGCCCTGGCTATCGCTGTCGTCGGTGATCACCAGCGCGATGTCATCGACCGGCTTGCGCTCTTCCTCGACCAGCGAGGGGTTGGCCAGCGCGCCCAGGATGGTGAAGATCGCCGCCAGGCGCAGGATCAGGCCCCGCGCGCGTTTGGTCGCACCGAGGAACGCCAAGCCGATCGCAACGATGGCGAAGGCGAGCAGCACGCCCCACGGCAGCAGGGGATCGAAGGCGATCGCCGAGATCGTCGTGTTCATCGGCGCAACCGCTGCATGATGTCGTTCATGTGGACGGTGTCGTCCTTGTAGTTGCCGGTCAGCGCGTACATCACGAGGTTGACGCCGAAGCGGAAGGCGAGCTCGCGCTGCGCCTCGCCGCCGGGCGCCACCGGCAAGGTGCCACGACCGGCGCGATCGACCGCCCAGGCACCGGCGAAGTCGTTGGCGCCGATGATGATGGTGGCCACGCCGTCGTTGATGCGCCCGCCACCGGCCTCGATCCACAGCCGACCACCCGACCAGCGGCCCGGCATATCCGACAGCAGGTAGAACGCCTTGGTCAGCACATGCTCGCTGGGCATCGCCACCAGCGGCGGCACGTCGATGCCGCGCAGCAGGCGCCTGAGATCGGGGTTCAGGCCGCCGCGGCCGAGCGTGATGTGCTGGTCGCGCGTGTCGAAGAAGATGATGCCGCCGGTCTTCAGGTGCCGGTCGATCGCCGCCATCGCCTTGGGAGACGGGGTCGCCTGCTCCTGGGTCACCGGCCAGTAAAGCAGCGGGAAGAGCCGCAGCTCGTCCTTCTCGATATCGACGGCGATCGGCTCACCGGGCTCGACCGAGGTGCGCGCGCGCAGGATCTCGCCCAAGCCCTCGAGACCGGCGCGCGAGATGTTGTCGACTTCGGCGTTGCCGGTGACGATGTAGGCCAGACGCGTCTCGAGCGTGGCGCGCAGCAGCGGCTCGTCGGCGGGATCGACCGTCGCGGATCGCGGTGGCGGCGCGGATCGCGGCGGCGCGGGCGGCGGCGGGCGTCCGCCGGGCGTCGACTGCGCGAGGACGGTCTCCTCGAGTTCCGACGCGGCCTGCGCGGCACGCTCGGGCATTGCCACAAGGCCGATCGCCAACGCGGCGAAGATCAGGGCCGCGGGCGTCGCGCGGCGAGACAGGCCGCGCGCCGAAGGCAGCATGCCGCGCAGCCACAACGAGATCAGCAGGTCAAGAAGCAGCAAGCAGAGCGCCACGGTGAGGAACCACTTGGTGAGATCGGTTTCGCCAGCTTCAGTCAGCGTATCGGTCGTCGCGCCCGACGGCAGGCTGGCCAGCGGCGCCGGCGGCGGCACGCGGTTGCCGAGGTTGAAGGCGACCTGAGAGGCCTCGTCGCCGTAGAGGCCGGGCGGTGTCTGAGGACGCGGCACCATCGTGATGGCGGCGTCGAGCGGCAACGGCAGGGTGCCGAGCGGCGGCTGCCCGAGGCGGGCGAAACCGTCGAGCGTCTTCCACGGCTTGAGCGAGGTCTGGCCGCCGGCATCGCCGGCCACGCCGCGGCTCAGCGCCACGAGGCGCTGCAGCATGTCGACGAACAGGCCGGAGATCGCGATGTTGCTCCAGCTCGTGTTGGCGGTGGTGTGGATCAGCACCAGCCAGCCTTCGCCGCGCTTTTCGGCGGTGACGAGCGGCGTGCCATCGGCCAAGCGAGCCCACGTCTTGTCGGACACGTCGGGCCCCGGCTCGGCCAGCACCTGCTGCGCGACTCGCGCGTCCGGCGGCGCGCGCAGACCATAGAACGGGCTGCCCGGCGCGAACTCGGCAATCGCCGCCGGCTGGCCCCAGCTCATCACGCCGCCCAGTGCGCGATCGCCCAGGCGCAGCTTGACCGGCACCAGATCGTCCTCGCTGGCCGCCAGACGCGGCCCGGCGAAGCGCACCAGCACGCCGCCTTTCTTCATCCACTCGATGACGCTCTCGCGTTCCGCCGGTCCGGGCGAGGCGCCGTCGGGCACCAGCAGAATCGCCGTCTGGCGATTGAGGATGGTGGCCGCGTCGCCGACGCTGAGCTGGGCGTAGGGCTCCAAGGCGCGCTCGAGGAAGAAGACTTCCTGCAGCAGTGGCTGGCCGCTCGCGGTCTGCTTCTCGCCGAGGATGCCGACGGGACGGCGGCGATAGCGCTCGTCGAGCAGCGCCGCGGCGCCGGCGCTGGTCTGGCCTTCGATGTCGAGGCGGATGATGCGATTGCGGATCTCGGTCGGCACGTTGAGCGTGCCCGTCGCCTCGGTCGCGGTCGGCGCGAAGTCGATGAAGCCGCGCGCCAGCAGCGCGCCGCGATCATCGACGCCCTGCACCGCGATGCGCCGCGGTCCGTCGCCCGAGGGACGACGTGCCGTCACCTTCAGCTCGCGACCGGCCAGAGCCGGCGGCATCAGCACCATCGGCGCGCGTGGCGCGGCCGGCCGCACGACCTCGAGCGTGCCCAAAGCGGCCAGCCGCTCGCCGTAGCGCGCGGTGTCAGGCGACTCCAGGCCATCGCTCAACCAGACGACATGCGCCGGCCGCGGAATGCTGACGCGGCCGATCTCGTTGGCCGCCGCGGCGCGATCGGCTGGCCAGGGCTTCGGCTTGAGCGCGCGCAGCACGGCGCGCGCCTCGTCTGGCCGCAGCAGGCCCCGCTGCGGCTGCGCCTCGTCGAGCGCGGGCGGCGCCGTCGTGAGGATCACGACCGGACGCTTGGCGCGCTCGGCGCGTTCCGTCAGGCGCTCGGCGTGACGTTGCATGACCGACCAGTTGGGCGCCGCCGACCAGCCATCGTCGATCGCCAGCACAAGCGGGCCGCTGCCGGGCAGCTCTGCCTGCGGATTGAGCAGCGGCCGGGCCAGCGCCAGGATCAGCAGAGTCACCAGCAGCAGGCGCAGCAGCAGCAGCCACCAGGGCAGGCGAACGGGCGTCTGCTCCTCGGGCTCCAACCCCAGCAGCAGGCGGATCGCGGGAAAGCGGATCAGCTTCGGCGCCGGCGGCATCAGCCGCAGCAGGAAGTAGATCACCGGCAGCGACAGCAGCAGCGCCAGCATCCACGGCGTCGCGAAGGCGAGTGTGCCCAGGGCCAGCATCAGGCGCCCCACCGCACGGGCCGGGCGCCCATATCAGCCATGGCAATATAGAGCGACAGCAACGCGGTTTCCGGCGGCCGGTCGGTGCGATGCGCCCGCCACGTCCAGCCGACCGACGAGGCGATCTGCGCCAAACCATCCTTCTGCGCGCGCAGGCGGCCGCTATAGGCCTCCCGCACCGCCTCGACGCGGCGAATCAGGTGGTCACCCTCCCGCTCCAGGCCGGAGAATCGGACATGGCCGTCATAGGGCAGGTCCTCCTCGGCCGGATCGAGAACCTGCAGCAGATGGCCGCGCACGCCCTGGCTGGCGTAGCCGCGCACGATCTCCTCGATCTTGGGCAACGGATCGAGCAGGTCGCCGATCATCACCAGATGGCCGTGCGAGGGCAGCGGCAGCAAGGGTGGCAGGCTGTCATGCGGCCGGACCATGGCGTCCGTCGCGATGCCCTCGGCCAGGCGCCGCGGCGCGGCATGGCCGGTCATCGGCCGGTCGCCACCCAACAGCGCCACGCGCTCGCCGGCGTCGACCAGCAGGGTTGCCAGCGCCAGCAGGATGATCTCGGCGCGCTCCCGCTTCATCGGCACACCGCGGCCCGAGGTGAACGCCATCGACGGCGAGCCGTCGCGCCATAGCCAGACGCTGGCGGCGGCCTCCCATTCGGTCTCGCGCACGTAGACTGCGCGTCCCTTGGCGCTCTGGCGCCAGTCGATCCGATTGATCGAGTCACCGGGGCGATACTGGCGGAACTGCCAGAAGGCGTCGCCCTGGCCGACTCGGCGGCGGCCGTGCACGCCCTGCAGCACGGTCGAGGCGACGCGCTGCGCGGCCACCAGAAGAGGCGGCAACGCGCCGGCCAGGACATTGGCTTGGCGCAGCGCGATCGGATCGTCGGGACGGACCATCGGAGGGAGATGGGTTCCTTAAGCCAGCTTCGCCACCAGCCGGCGGATAATGTCGTCGACGGTAGTGCCTTCAGCGCGGGCAGTAAAATTCACCGCCATACGATGGCGCAGCACCGGCGGCGCCAGGGCGACCACGTCGTCGACCGAGGGCGCCAGCCGGCCCTGCAAGGCGGCGCGCGCGCGGCAGGCCAGCATCAGCGCCTGGCTGGCGCGCGGTCCTGGCCCCCAGTGAACATGCTTGCGCACTTCCTCGATATCGGTGCTCGAGGGACGGCCGGCGCGCACCAGGCGCAGGATGGCTTCGACCACGCTGTCGCCCATCGGCACGCGGCGGATCAGCGCCTGGGCGGCCATCAGATCGTCCGCCGTCAGCACGGCCTGCGGCGTCGGCTGAGCCGAGCTGGTGGTGACGATCATCATCTGACGTTCGGCGGCCTCGTCGGGATAGCTGACGTCGACCTGCAGCAGAAAGCGGTCGAGCTGTGCCTCGGGCAGCGGATAGGTGCCTTCCTGCTCCAGCGGGTTCTGGGTGGCGAGGACATGGAACGGCCGGGGCAGGTCGTGCCTCTTGCCGCCCACCGAGACGTGGTACTCCTGCATCGATTGCAGGAGCGCCGACTGGGTCCGCGGCGAGGCGCGGTTGATCTCGTCGGCCATCAGCAGCTGGGCGAAGACCGGGCCAGGGATGAAGCGGAAGGAGCGGCGGCCGCTGTCATCCTCTTCCAGCACCTCGGAGCCCAGGATGTCGGCCGGCATCAGGTCGGGCGTGAACTGCACACGCCGTGCGTCGAGGCCCAGCACGGTGCCCAGCGTGTCGACCAGCTTGGTCTTGGCGAGGCCCGGCAGGCCGACCAGCAGCAGGTGGCCGCCGGACAGGAGCGAGATCAGGGTTTGATCGATGACTTCGGTTTGCCCATAAATGATCCGGCCGACGCCCTCGCGGACGCGCCGCAGCTGGCCACCCAGCACCTCGATGGATTGCAGGACGGCATCGGCATCGGCGGCCGTCGGAACGGCGGCGGTCAGGGGCGGCGGCAGATCGGGGGACAAGGATGAACTCCCAGAGGTTGCTGGAGCAGCATTTCAGAGCGGCCGCCGCAGGGCAAATAACGTTCGCGCGGACATGGTGACGCAAGCGTTGGAATATGGCGGGGCCAAGGCATGACGCGCGAGGAGATTGTGCAGAAACTTTCAGCCCGGCGCGACGCCATAGCGTCGGGAGCGCTGGTGCCGCCGCCCCATGTCGGCAGCGATTTCGCGCTGAGCGGCCTCGACGAGCCGCCCACCCAATTGCGCGCCGCGGCCGTTCTCGTACCTCTGGTCGATCGCGCCGGCGCGCTGAGCGTGCTGCTGACGCAGCGCACCGAGGACATGCCCAGCCACGCCGGCCAGATCGCCTTTCCCGGTGGTCGCAAGCAGGCTGACGATGCCAGCCTGGTAGTCACGGCGCTGCGCGAGACCGAGGAGGAGGTCGGTATCGACCGCAGCTTCGTCGAGGTGGTGGGGCCGATCGATACCTATGTGACGCGCACTGGCTACGCCGTGACGCCAATCATCGGCTTCGTGCGCCCGGCCTTCACGCTCAAGCCCGATCCGCGCGAGGTCGCCGACGTCTTCGAGGTGCCGCTGGATTTCTTTCTCGATCCCGCCAATCACCATATCCATTCGCGCACCTGGCAAGGCCGCGAGCGGCGCTACTACGCCATGCCCTATGGCGAGCGCTATGTCTGGGGCGCGACGGCGGGGATGATCAAGAACCTTTACCACATCCTCGCCGAGGGAGGCTGACCTCGCATGCGCATCGCGCTGGGTGTCTTAGCGCTTCTGGTCGCGCCGACCGTCGCGTTCTTTCTGTGGGCGTGGCTGGTGAGGATCAAGCGAGAGCGCAGGCTCGCCGGCACCCTGCCTGAATGGCAGGCGCTGCCCTGGACCAATCTGGCGATAGCCGGGCTGACGCTGGTGGTCGGCGCCATGCTGTGGATCTTCTTCTTCGCCGAGTCCACCGCGCCAGGTGGCCTGCTGGGGCCGACCCGCTAGTGAGCGGCGCCGACCGCATCGCGCCGCAGCCCTGGATGGTCGACGCGTCGACCACGCGCCTGCTGTCGGCGCTGAGGGCGGCCGGCATCGGCGCGCGCTTCGTCGGCGGCTGCGTGCGCAACGCGCTGCTGGGCCTGGCGCCCGGCGACCTCGATATCGCCGTCGACAAGCCGCCCGCGGATGTCACGCGCGCGCTCCAGACGGCCGGCATCAAGGTCGCGCCGACCGGCATCGCGCACGGCACGGTCACGGCGATCGTCGACAAGCGTCCCTTCGAGCTCACGACCCTGCGCCGCGACGTCGAGACCGACGGACGCCGAGCCGTCGTCGCCTTCACCGACGATTGGCGCGCCGACGCCGCGCGACGCGACTTCACGATCAACGCGATGTCCTGCGACGCGTCGGGCGTGCTGTGGGACTATTTCGGCGGGCAGGCCGATCTCGCAGAGCGGCGCGTGCGCTTCGTCGGCGATCCCGACACGCGGATCACCGAGGACGTGCTGCGGGTGATGCGCTTCTTCCGCTTCCAAGCCTGGTACGGGCGGCCGCCGCTCGACCCCGACGGCCTCGCCGCCTGTCGCCGCCACGCCGGCAAGCTCAGCGGTCTGTCGGCCGAGCGCGTGCGCGCCGAGCTGCTGAAGCTGCTCGACGCTCCCGATCCAGTCGACGTCGTCGAGGCGATGGCCATCAGCGGCGTGTTCGATCACTGGCTGCCGCGATACCAGGGCACCGCGCGCCTGCGCGATCTGATCGCCAGCGAGCGCGTGGTCGGCGAGGGCGACGGATTGCGCCGCCTCGTCACCTTGCTCGATCCGACGACCGATGCCGCGGCCTTCGCCAAGCGCCTGAAGTTCTCGACGCAGCAAAGCGTGCGCCTCGAGGTGATGCTGGCGGCCGAACCCGTCATCGACGCGACCGACGAGAAGGCCGTGCGCCAGCAGGTCTACCGGCTGGGCGGCGCGCTCTACATCGACCGGCTGCTGCCGCGCCGCGGCGCCGCCAACGACGAGCAGCTGCGCGCCGCGCATCGCCTCGCCCGCGATTGGCGGGTGCCGGAGCTGCCGATTCGCGGCGCCGATGTGATCCGCGCCGGGGTCAAAAGGGGCCCCGATGTCGGCGCGCTGATCGAGGCGGTGGAGACCTGGTGGATCGCGCGCGATTTCGCGCCCGATCGCGACGCCTGCCTCGCCGAGCTTGCGCGGCTGATCGCGGCGCGATGATCCGGCCCGGCCTGATCTTCACGCTGTGGCTGGCGCAGGCGGTGGCGCTGCTCGCCAACCACGCGCTGGGCGACACGCTGATCGCCGCGCTGCTGGGCCCGCGCCTGGCGCTCACCTACAAGACGCTGATCCCGTTACCCTACATCGCGCTGCTGGCGCTGATCCATGCACGCCGCTCGCGCGGGCCGCAGGCTCTGGCCGCCGGCATCGTCGCCGGCGTGCTGTGGGCGAGCTCGACTGTCCTGCTCGACGCCGCCTATGGCCGGCTGACCTTCAGCGAGAGCGCGTCAAGCCTGCTCGATCGCTATCGGCTCTTCGAAGGCCCGATCTGGGTGATCCTGCCCTTGACGCAGCTGCTGCTGCCGCCCCTGCTCGCCTGGCGCCTTACCAGTAGACCTCCGGCGGCAGCGACATGAGGATCGCCTCGACATTGCCGCCAGTCATCAGGCCGAACTTGGTGCCGCGGTCGTAGAGCAGGTTGAACTCCACGTAGCGACCGCGCCGGCGCAGCTGGTGCTCGCGCTCCGCCGCCGTCCACGGCTCATTCATGTGCGTGCGCACGATCCTTGGATAGATATCGAGGAAGGCCTCGCCGACCGCGCGGGTGAAGGCGAAGTCGCGATCGCGATCGGCGCTGTCGAGATAGTCGTAGAAGATGCCGCCGACGCCGCGCGGCTCCTCGCGGTGCGGCAGATAGAAGTACTCGTCGCACCAGCGCTTGTAGCGCTCGTAGTAGGCCGGGTCGAAGCGATCGCAGGCGGCGCGCAAGGCGCCGTGGAAGGCCTGCGTGTCCTGTTCGTTGGGCGTCATCGGCGTCAGATCGGCGCCACCGCCGAACCAGGCGCGGGTGGTGGCGATGAAGCGCGTGTTCATGTGCACCGCCGGCACGCGCGGCGAGCGCATATGCGCGACCAGCGAGATACCGGACGCCCAAAAGCGCGGGTCTTTGCTGGCGCCGGGAATCTGCTGGCGAAAGTCGGGCGAGAACTCGCCATGCACGGTCGAGACGTTGACGCCGACCTTCTCGAAGACGCGCCCGCGCATGACGGACATCACGCCGCCACCGCGATCGGCCTCGCCCGCTTCCGTGGCGCGTTGCCAGGCCTTTCGCTCGAAACGGCCGGCCGGCAGTTCGCGATGCGTGCCGGCGAGATCGTCCTCAATTCTCTCGAAGGCGGCGCAGATGCGGTCGCGCAGCCCCTCGAACCAGGCGCGCGCCGCAGTCTTTCGGTCTTCGATATCGTCGCCGAGCGGTGAGGGCGTGGCCGAGGGCGCGCGTTCGTGCTGATGGGTCGCGGTTGTCATGGTGTCTTGGGAAAACCGTCGGTCTGACGCAGGGCTTCGCCCAATACCACGGCGGCCGCGAGCGCGACATTGAGTGAGCGCAAACCGGCGGCCATCGGCACGCGGATTCGCGCGTCAGCCGCGTCGTGGACCTCCGGCGGAACCCCGCCGCCTTCCTGGCCGACCATCAGCGTGTCGTCGGGCCGGAAGGCGAAGGCGGTGTGCGCGATCTCAGCCCGCGTGGTCAGCAGCACCAGCCGACCCCGCCATCCGTCACGCACGAACGCCGCCCAGGAGCTGTGCCGACGCAGGTCGACGCGGTCGAGGTAGTCCATGCCGGCGCGACGAAAGCGCCGCTCGTCGAAGGCGAAGCCACAGGGCTCGACGACATCGACCTCGACGCCGAGGCAGGCGGCGAGCCGCAGCATCGTGCCGGCGTTCTGGGCGATATCGGGCTGGAACAGGGCGAGGCGCATCGCAGGTCGAAAGAGGAAGGCTCGCGACGGCGCCGCAGCGACAACGCGCGCATTGGCCCGACCGCTCGCGACCTCCTATCCTCGCGACGCAGGATGATTTGTGCGTCATCCTGTCACAGAGAATGGAAGCCGCGCGCCGGAACGGGCATTAAAGCCTTGAACGGCTAGGGGCTTTCCGCTTCATTGTGCCGCGTTTTCCGGGCGAGTCGATCGTCCGTCTCTGGGGGCGTTTTCGATGGCGACATCCAACAAGACCGCGTCGCTCGGCGGGCACGCCGGGCACGGTGACGCCGTGACGCGTCGCGACTTTCTCTATGTCGCCACGGCGGCGACAGGCGCGGTCGGCGCGGCCGCCGCGACTTGGCCGCTGATCAACAACTTGAACCCGGCCGCCGACACCTTGGCGCTGGCCTCGATCGAGCTGTCGCTCAAGGGCATCGAGGTCGGCCAGAGCATCACCGTGAAGTGGCGCGGCAAGCCGGTGTTCGTGCGCCGCCGCTCACCGGAGGAAATCGCCAAGGCGCAGGCCGACGACAAGGCGGCATTGCCCGATCCCGAGACCGACGCCAAGCGCGTCAAAAAGGACAAGGCGGAGTGGCTTGTGCTGATCGGCGTGTGCACCCATCTCGGCTGTGTGCCGAGCGGCCAGCAGGTTGGCTCGGAACGCGGCGAGTTCGGCGGCTGGTTCTGCCCCTGCCACGGCTCGCACTACGACACGTCGGGACGTATCCGCAAGGGACCCGCGCCCAAGAACCTCGAGGTGCCAGACTACAGCTTCCTCGACGGCGACGTCCTGAAGATCGGCTGAGTGGAGAGGAAGAACAGTCATGGCCTCGACCCAGGGCGGCCCCCCGGCATTCAACAACGCAGTCGTCCGCTGGATCGACAAGCGGCTGCCGATCTTCACCTTCATGCACCACGAATACGGTGTCTTCCCGACGCCGCGTAACTTCAATTACTGGTGGAGCTTCGGCGGCATCGCGATGGTCATGCTGATCATCATGATCGTCACCGGCATCGTGCTGGCGATGAACTACACGCCGCATATCGACTTCGCGCACGACTCGGTACAGCGCATCCATCGCGACGTGAACCACGGCTGGCTGGTGCAGTACCTGCACATGAACGGCGCGTCGTTCTTCTTCATTGCCGTTTTCATCCACATCTTCCGCGGTCTCTACTACGGCTCCTACAAGAACCCGCGCGAACTGCTTTGGATCCTGGGCGTCACCATCCTGCTGCTGATGATGGCCACCGCGTTCATGGGCTACGTACTGCCATGGGGCCAGATGAGCTTCTGGGGCGCCACCGTCATCACCAACCTGTTCTCGGCCATCCCGGTGATCGGTCCGGACATCGTCACCTTCCTGTGGGGCGGCTTCTCGGTCGACAATCCGACGCTCAACCGCTTCTTTTCGCTGCACTTCGTGTTGCCCTTCGTCATCGTCGGCGTGGTCGTGCTGCACGTGGCGGCGATGCACGTAGCCGGCTCCAACAATCCGTTGGGCATCGATCCCAAGGGTCCGCAGGACACGCTGCCGTTCAGCCCCTACTACGTCACCAAGGACGGCTTCTCGCTGCTCGCATTCCTGACCATCTTCGCGATCTTCGTGTTCTTCGCGCCGGATTTCTTCGGCGAGCCGGACAACTACATTAAGGCCAACCCGCTGGTAACGCCGCCGCACATCGTGCCGGAATGGTACTTCCTGCCGTTCTACGCCATCCTGCGCGCGGTGCCCGACAAGCTGGGCGGCGTGTTGGCGATGTTCGGCGCGATTGCCGTGCTTTACATCCTGCCCTGGCTCGACACTGCCCGCGTGCGCTCGGCGCGCTTCCGGCCCATCTATAAGTGGTTCTTCTGGGTGCTGGTGCTCGACTGCTTCATCCTCGGCTATTGCGGCGCCAACCCGCCGGAAGGCTACTTTGTGCCGCTGTCCCAAGTGGCGACGCTGTACTACTTCTTCCACTTCCTGATCCTGCTGCCCGTGCTCGGCAAGCTGGAGAGGCCGTTGCCATTGCCCAACAGCATCGCCGAATCGGTGCTGAAGAAGAGCGCGATTTAGGGGGCCGACCGATGCGTAAGCTTCTCGCCGCGGCGGCCGTGGCCCTCGCCGCGCTCAGCGCCCCGGCCTTCGCCGAAGGCCCGAAGGTCAAGCTGCTCGACGTCAAGTTCAGCTTCGAGGGCCCGTTCGGCACCTACGACTACAAGGCCGTGCAGCGCGGTTTCCAGGTCTACAAGGAGGTCTGCGCGGCGTGTCATTCGCTGTCGCTGGTCGCCTATCGCAACCTCAGGGACATCGGCCTCTCCGAAGCGGCGGTAAAGGCGATCGCTGCGGAGGTGCAGATCCGCGATCTCAACGACGCCGGCGAAATGGCCGAGCGGCCCGGCCGGCCGGCCGACAGGTTCCGCGCGCCCTTCGCCAACGAGGCCGCGGCGCGCGCCGCCAACAACGGCGCCTATCCGCCCGACCTCAGCCTGATGGTCAAGGCGCGGCTCGACGGCGCGCGCTATCTCTACTCGCTGATGCTGGGCTACGAGGACTACGCCAAGCTGACCGACGCACAAAAGAAGGAGCTGAAGCTGGCGGCCGACTTCAAGCTGCAGCCCAACATGCAGTTCAATAAGTACTTCCCGGGCTTCCAGATCGCCATGGTGAAGCCGCTCAACGACGGCCAGATCGCCTACAACGAGGAAGCTACCACGGCCGGCATCAAGAACGACCTGCCGCAGCTCGCCAAGGACCTCACGCACTTCCTCGCCTGGGCCTCGGAGCCCAAGATGGAGGAGCGCAAGAGGACCGGCGTGAAGGCGGTGATCTTCCTGCTGATCCTCTCCGGCCTGTTCTACGCCGTGAAGCGCAAGGTCTGGGCCGACGTGCACTGAGCGTAGTCGCAAGCGTTCAATTGCAAAGGCCGCCCAAGTGGGCGGCCTTTCTTCTTGGGACTGCCGAGTCTCGCCGGTCTTCTTATGCCATCGAGCATTGCTCCTCCTACGGCTACACCGTTTGGAAACAAGACCGGCGCCTGTCGGGCTATTGCCAACCCAAGTGCATTCGCATTCGCGCGTAAAGTCATGACGATCGCCAGAATACGGAAGCGCTGGTTGTCGAGCAGCATGTCGCTGACGAAGTCCACCGACCAGCGCCAGTTGACGCCCTGCGGCAGGATCGTCGGAGCCCGTGCGCCCAACGCCCGCTTGCGCTCGCCGCAGTGGCGCACCTGCAACTGGTCCTCGCCGTATGGCAGGCGCAGCTCTTCATGGTTCACAGCCACGCCCCGCGCCACTGCAGCGAGCAAGCGAGCGACACGAGAGCGCTTGGCGTGTGGTAATCAAAGAACGCCCAAAACGATCTACTCTTTAGTGCGCGCGATAATCGACAAGTCAGGCGGTACCGCGGTTCACGATCGAACCTGCCGCAATAAGCTCCATGAGTAGCGACATCATCGCTTGACTGGAGCAGGAGAACGGATCGAACGTGACACTCTCGGAGTACTTCAACAATACGCCAGCGTTGATGCTCTCGACATTGACACTGCCCATCGTCCAGTTGCCGAACTGCCGCTCGGCGATCTCCTCGAACGACAGAATGGTTACCTTCTGGTGCCGCTCGTCACGATAAATCGATCTGAGCAGGACCGAGATTGGCTCTCGCCCCCCTTCGACCACTTGGACAAAGCTATCGTGAGTGTAGCAAAGCAAGCCTGTGATGCCGAGCTTGGGATTGTTCTTCCGCGACTGTTCGAGAATTCCGTCTAACGCAGATGCTGCGAGCGGCGTTGAAATTCGACTGGCGTAGAGGCAGCGGACGAGCATTTGCATCTCACTTGTTTATGGTGACGAGCGAAAGGAATTCACGCCGCAGCGCAGGATCCTTGAGGAACGATCCGCGCATGACGCTGTTGACCATCTTGGTGGAGGTGTCTTTCACGCCGCGCCATTGCATACAGAAATGGTCCGCTTCCATAACGACCGCAAGGCCATCGGGCTTGACCATGTCCATCAGCAGTTCGGCCATCTGCGTGATGGCCTCCTCTTGGATTTGTGGTCGAGTCATCAACCATTCTGCAAGGCGGGCATACTTCGACAACCCGATCAGGTTGGAATGCTGATTGGGCATCACGCCGATCCACAGGCGGCCCATGATGGGGCAGAAGTGATGACTACAGGCGCTCCGCACTGTAACGGGGCCAACGATCATCAACTCGTTGAGGCTAGTGACGTTCGGAAACTCGGTCACCGGCGGCGCCGCGTGGTAGCGCCCGCGGAATACCTCGTTGAGGTACATCTTGGCGACGCGCCGCGCCGTGCCTTGTGTGTTGTGATCGTTCTCGATGTCGATGACCAGCCCTTCCAGGACCGATTTCATTTTGTCCGTTACCTCATCGAGCAGGAGGTCGAGCTCACCGGGCTCTATGAAGTCCGCGATGTTGTCGTTGGCGTTGAAGCGCCGCTTTGCCCGAACCAAGCGATCCCGAATGCGCGCCGAAATCGCCGATCCTTCCGTCGCGGCGTTGTCATCACCTGAGCTGTCCATCTCGCTACATTCCTTGGCAAAAGGGCTGCTAGTCCGACCTACGCGGTCATCTACGCCGCATCTCATCCCAACGCATAGTCATGATGTCTCCCACAGAGAGGTGGCGCAATGATAGCGGTCAGTCTATGGCTCAGGCGGCCAACTGATAGCCGCGTCAAATAATGTGGCGGCTCACCAGGGGGTTCAGCCAGCGGCGCCACGGTCCCGTCAGGACAATCGGCGTCTCGACTATGATGAGAGCGATGCACGGCTCACCGGGATCGGCGATCGGTTCATGCCGCTCTGCACCTGGCCCGACGGCAAAGTCGCCTACGCCATAACTGCCGGTCGCGTCGGTGTAACCGCCCTGCAGGCAAACTGTGTACTCGTACCCTGAATGCTTGTGCTCCGGCAGGCTGTGGCCCGGTTCCAGTCTCACCAACGACGCGCGATAGGCATCGCCGGGGACCTCGAGACGAATTTCGTCAAACTTGCCCAGGATGCGGCGCCAGCCGCTACCCGGCCTGATGTACGAGGCAAGCGGCGTCGGAGCCCACTCGAAGCCTGGACGCCGCGCAGACGGCAGAGCCGGCGGCTCGCATGCGACCGAGTCCAGCCGGGCCATCGCCCGCTCCAGGCCGCAATCGTCCGGCAACGCAGCGCACTCGTTCTCGAGCAGCGCGCCGCCGACGGCATCCAATAGTTCAACGGTCCGGCGGGCTTCGGGCACGAGCGCCAAATGAACTGCCACGGCTAGCGAAGGGGCGTGAGAAAGCGCGCCCGAGGAATAGTCCAACAGAAGTTCTTCGGGGGCCAAATGGCGACTCACGACTGTTCCTTCTTCAACGCGTCCCGCAGCCGCCCGAGAGCCAAACGAATGCGGGATTTTACCGTTCCCAGAGGCAACTGCAGTTCAGCCGCGATGACCGAATGCGACTTGTCCTCAAAAAAGGCCTTCCGAATCACCGACAGTTGATCTTCGGAGAGCCCCTCCAGCAGGTGATGTGCCCTGTCGTACGTTTGTCCTGCCAGGATGGATTTGTCGGCATTCTCGCTCTCCGGCGCGTAGACCATCAGCCAGTCCTCGGCGTCGACCGGCCGGGCTGCCCGACGCAGAAGATCGATCCTTTTGTTGCGCGCGATGGTGAAGATCCAGGTGGCCGCCGAGGCACGGGCGCGGTCGAAGGTGGCGGCTTTCCGCCACACTATCATCAGGGCCTCCTGAGCCACTTCCTGTGCGGCCTCCGCATCGGCGCCGCCGCGCATGATGAAGCCTTTCACTCGGGGAGCGAAATGGCGGAACAGGCTGGCGAAAGCCGCGCGATCCTGGCGAGCCGCGATGGCCTCGATCAGCTCGGCTGACTCTTGGGCCGACAACATCGGGGCAGCCTATCCCGGCCGGATGTAGGGAATGCATATGAATCGGGCGGCACGCGCGATGCTTCAATACGCGGCGCGGCCCCGACACCGTGCCGCACTGCTCAACTGCCCCAGCATCTCTCGTGATCATGAGAAGCGAGCGCGCCTCGCGAAGCAAATGAAGCTCCCAGCGATCGAGGCGTTAGCAAACCAGCACAGGCGTCTTTTCGAGGTGGGTTCGATCCTCGACCTGCCGAACCAGGAAGTCCGCAACATTCAGACGAGAGATCATCCCGTTCCTCCACTCCGAAGCCCGGTCGAGGATCTTGTACCGTCCGGTCCGCCTTCCGTTTGTCAGGAATCCAGGCCTTGCAATTGTCCATTCCAGCGAACTGTCCTTGATCAGTTGTTCTTGTAAGGACTTGTCGGCGTAGGCCCGGCCAAACAAAATCTGAAATGGTCGGCGCTGGAGGTAGCTAATGCTGGCCTGGCTGTCGCCAGCCACGAAACCGGTGATGCAGATCAGCCGCTTCACGGGCTTAGCCTCCATGGCTTTCACCAGGACACGGGTCGCGTTAGAAAACAGGCTAACCGGCCGGAAAAGATCCAGCAGTGACGATAAGCCCAGCACCTGGATGACAACGTCCATTCCCTCGAGCGCGGCGTCTATGTTGTGCCTATTCAGTGCGTCGCCGCGAATTTTCTCCAAGCGTGGGTGGGACATTTCACTCTCTGCCACCGAGCGGGAGAACGCACGCACTTGATGCCCGGCCGCCAGCAATTGGTGTGTCGTTTCCAGTCCGATGCCTTTGCTGGCACCAATGATCAAGACACTCGCCATTCAGACACTCCTCGGAAGCACGCGGGCTTCACCCGCAACGGCCGTCCGAGCAGCAAGTGTGTATTGAGCCGGACTAATCAATCGGGCCTTGATGCTGCCCCACTAAGTCCTTCGCAGCACGACAAAGGAATTTGTGTCGAATGCTCAGCGGCCCGGTGATCTGGAGAGCGACGCCGAGCGTAAACTGGCGTCTGCAACAAGCTCAGGATCCACACAATGCTGCGCAAAACTTTCCTCAGTCTCGCCGCCGGCGCGCTGGTCTCGGTCATGTCCGTCACCGCCCAAGCGGCAGACATCGTCGATACAGCGGTGAAAGCGGGCCAGTTCAAAACTCTCGCAGCCGCGCTGACCGCGGCCGATCTTGTCGCTGTTCTGAAGGGCCCCGGCCCATTCACGGTATTTGCGCCGACGGATGAGGCTTTCAAGAAGCTTCCCCCTGGAACGGTCGAGAACCTCCTGAAGCCCGAGAACAAGGCACAGTTGGTGAAAATCCTGACCTATCACGTGGTGCCCGGGAAGGTCATGAGTTCGGCGCTTGCCGGCAAGAAGACCGACGCCAAGACAGTCGAGGGCGGTATGGTCATGGTCGATGCCACGTCGGGCGGCGTGAACGTCAATGGCGCCAAGGTCTTGTCCGCTGACGTGGCGGCCGACAATGGCGTGATCCATGTGATCGATACCGTCCTGATGCCGAAGTAACCTCACCCGCTGAGCAGTGACGCTCTGAGAGTAGCGCGGTTGTCAGCGTGGACGAGGATCCCCGGTAGACGTGGTGAAATACTCCTAGCGGCGATCGAGTCGCAACTCGGGCTATCTTGTGCAAATTTGTTGCGCGAGATTCGTCTATCACAGCAGCCTTCGACGAAGACGCCCTTCGGGGCGTCTTTTCTACTTGTAAAGCTCCCGCTCTACGAGCCGTGGCCTCTCATATGGCCGCCGGCGGCCCCGTTTAATGTTGCCGCGTCCTTCGGCACCGCAGTGTTCGACATCTGCTCGACCAGCAGCTTCCTCAGGCGTCGCGCATCCGAAACCTCGGGGCCTCCGTGCAACATCTTCCGCTTATGCAACGTCGCGCTGCTGATCCCATACCGACGGCACGACTCCGTCTTTTCATCCCTGGATTCTTGCTCCCGCAAGACCTGGATTATCTGCTCTGCCGTGTATGGCGATCGCTTTTTCGTCCGTCTCCCACCGACGGACTTTCGTCACATCTGGATGACATTCAGGGGCTCATGTCATCGCGAAACCGCTGGCTGCTGTTCGCCCAAAGTCGTTAGGCGCCGGTTCGCGAACGACTCGCGTTCTTTCAGCAATTGCGGATGCAGTCTCCTGAAGACCTGCCGTCTGTAAATCCGTGAGGATCGGGTTCGCGCCGTCACATCCGATGCCCCGGCCACAACGTACTCTTTTCACTAGCATGGGAGGCGCGGGTTGGGCGACGATGGCAGAGCACGGCGCTCGGTGAGTGCATCGCCTGTCGACGGTGAAACCCAACCTTTTCATCGGGTGATCTGCTCTGCCGGACATCCGAGATAACAAGGCGATGAGCCTCATCTGCGCAGCGCAGAGGCGTTTATCGATGCCATTGCGAGTGAAAACCTCTAGGGGCGGTGGGAATCGATTACCCGGGTTCATATCATTGTGACGCCCCAGAATCCAAGGAGCCGCCATCGTGGCCAAGGCTATATCCAATTTCGCTCTGATCCTTGCCGCGCTTTGCATGCTTGGGGCGCTCGGATCTGTTTTCGTCGGAATGATCCGTGCCGGGCACGGCGGTGTCGACGGCCTACGGCGCGGCAACCAGATGATGTGGTGGCGCGTACGACTTCAGGTCCTCGCAGTCGGGCTGGCTGCAGTCTGGTACTTCCTGAAAGGCGCCTGAAAGCCGTTGTATGGCAGGAAGACTTGTATGGTGGCCGTGTTGATACCCGCGGCCAAACGGCGGGTCTTGAACCTCGCTGCTTTCGGCGACGATCACGACGCCGGGGTACGACTTGCCCCCGGTTCAAGACATTCGACCGCCGCCGATCTCATATTGTCGCAGGCTGATCCGACAAACGCCGCTTGTCGTAGTCCTGATATCGAACATTCATAGGGAGAGTAGCTATGTGGTCAATCTATCGCGCTGTGATGGACTCGAACGTAAACCCGCTGAGAAACCTGCCCGCCGCGCAGAGGTTCCAGGTGATGGCCATGCTGGGCACCATGTGGACCACCGTGTTCTGCGCTGGAGCTGGCGCCTGGCTGTGGTACGGCGAACTCATGGTTTTCCACCTTCTGGTCGCGTGTGGATTTCTTCTGACAGGCTTCACCTTCTCGAAAGCGCAGCAGCAGTCTCCAGCCACGTACCGCGATTACAAGGCCAACGATGGCACCGCGCGCTACGATGATGTCTGGGGTGGCTAACAGCTTCGCGAAGTCAACGCTGGATACCTTCCAATAGCTTGCCTTGAGGTTAGAAGAAACCTCGATACGGATCACCGGAGTTAATCATGGATGCCCTTAGCGTCGGCCAGTACACGCTGGTAGCAAACGCGTTCTCGTTTGGCATTGCCACCTTCGCGGCGGCCACTCTGTTCTTCTGGCTCGGCCGATCCCAAGTATCGCTTCAGTACAAAACCGCTGTGACGATCACCGGTCTCGTGACGTTCATCGCTCTTTACCACTATTGGCGAATTTTCAATAGTTGGGATGCCGCCTATGACGTCTCTAAGGGCGTTATCACAGCAACCGGCGTAGTCTTCAACCAATCCTACCGCTACGTCGATTGGCTGCTGACGGTTCCGCTGCTTCTCATCGAACTGATCTTGGTGATGCGGCTCTCGCAAACAGAAACGGTGTCGCGCTCGGTTAGCCTTGGCGGTGCCGCAGCTCTGATGATTGCGCTCGGCTACCCAGGCGAAGTGTCAGGCGGAATCGATAGCACGCGGCTTATTTGGGGCGCGCTGTCGATGATCCCGTTTGTGTACATTGTCTACACACTGTACACGAGTCTTGAGCAATCGATCTCTCGGCAATCATCCGAAGTCCGCGGCCTGATTCGACTTGCGCGGAACCTGACGGTGTTGTCGTGGTGCTTCTACCCGGTGGTCTATTTCGCCCCGTTTGTGCTTGCGCTGGGTGGCGGTACGGCGACGGCAGCCATTGAGGTCGGGTACACGATCGCGGACATCGTCGCGAAGGCAGTCTTTGGTGTCGTGATCTTTATGATCGCCATTAGAAAGTCTGAGCTGGACGGCGTTAAGGCGTGAATACCAGTCCCGGAGCGTTTTCGCCATGGGACCTACGTTCGGGCTGGAGCGAAGCGCAGCTTCTGGCAGCGCTTCGCTCCTTCTACTTGTTCGCGGCTCGTCGATTGATGGCGATAGTACGATCAAGCGTGTCAGAGACGCAGGGCGTCTCGCCGTCGCTTCGAATGAAACGGTGACGTTGCAACTTGATCTTCAGGCCGCAGCCGTGAGGCCTCTTGGCACCGGTGTCGCCGTCGACCGGAGCCTCGGTTGCATAGATGTCCGCCGGGTGCTCGACACGCGTCTACTCGACGCTGGGCGCGTGGCACTTTCGACGTTGTTGCAGTCGTTGTTGGAACGTGAACTCGCGCTCGACGGTCCGACAGACGCGGGCGTAGCCGAGGTCATGGGCGATATGCTCTGTGGCGCGAGGGGGTTCGACATTGCCCGTACCCGATCGCTGTCCGCGCAACGCGCTGGTTGAAATGGTCCGCTTTGCGCCAGCCCCGTTCAACCTAAACGCCCCGGCCGCAGGCGTCGATGGCCTGTTAGTCGAACGCGGCTGGGTCGGGGCATCGTGCGTGCGCGAAGAACACGCGATGCTGCCGCTGAACCAGCCCGATCCATCCTCGGACGAGTTGATAGCGGACGTTGTCCGTGCCGGAACGTCCGGACGCACATTGCGGGCGGACTCGGGCTACGGTGTCCTGCGATTGCCGGCCAGGGCCGACGGCTGCGCCGACGCTACCGTGCGCGAGTATGAGCCTCAGGGCCACCTGCGCGAGCCGTACCTGCGTCGATGGCTGGACGGGATTTTCCTGCGCGCGCCGGCCACGCAACCCGAACGCGTATTCGGCTACTTTCAGCGTCTCACCGAGGCGGGCCCCCCGATCAGACTGCTGCCATTCCTGTCAGACTTTGGTCGATGCCGCGATGTCGTCCAGGTGATGGCGGCGCTGCCGCCGGTGGCGTTCCTGCGCGCGGCCGCGATGCAGCTTGCCGCCGGGAGGGCTTCGTGAGTTTGGATACCTCAAGAGGTGGCGGGACGGAGACGCTCGTGTTCCTAGCCATCGCCGCACTCGCAGTAGTGCTCGTCATCACCGGGCCGACAGTCGACGATCACCGAATCGCCGTGCTGCTTGCTGCGGCGGTCGTGATTGGCGGGCTGCCGCACGGCGCGCTCGACCCATGGATCGCATGGCGCGCAGCGCTCTGGCGCACGTGGCGCGGCGCCGTGGTGTTCCATGTTGTGTATATCGCCGCCGCCGCGTCCGTCGTCGTCGGCTGGCTGGCAGCGCCCGCTGCCGGCCTTGCGTTGTTCCTCGCTGTGTCGGCCTGGCACTTCGCTGGCGACTGGCCCTTGCCCTCAGTCCTCCGCCCGTTGGTCGGAACCGCGCTACTAGCGTTTCCAGCGTGGCACTGGCCCGTAGAGGTCGAACACTTGCTCACCCTTCTTGGCGGCGAGGGCGGGAAGACGCTTGCTGGCGTACTCGGTGACGCCGGTCCCGCCCTTACTCTGGTGGCGCTGTTGGCTGCGGCCGGTCTCGCCATTCGCAAGGCCACGCTGGCAGCCCTCGAATTGACGACGCTGGCGACGCTGGGGACGCTTCTGCCACCACTTGCCTATTTCGTCGTTTACTTCTGCTTCCTGCATAGCCCAAGACACCTGCGGCAAGCCGCCGCCGGCGCCAACGCACATACTAGGCGCCGCTTGCTCGCCGTTATTGCCCTATACACGGCCCTCGCCTTGTTTTGCTTCGCGTCGGCCTCGCCGTGGTTGGCCGACATCGCCAGCCCGCGCTGGGACGACGACCTCGTGCGCATCGTCTTCATTGCGCTTGCGGCGCTGACCGTGCCGCACATGTGCGTTATGGCGCTGGCCGCCAGGCGGTCGGTTCGGCCTGCATGAGCCAGATCTCAGCATGCATGCTCCATTGGGGTAGACCATTCGTATCCAGATGGCGGAGAAGGGGCTGACCGCGGTGATCCGGGTGGCCTATATCCAGAACGTCTAGACCCGATCGGTCGACGAGCTTGCTAGGCCATCGGTACGAGCGGCATCTGCAAGAGCCAAGTATCGAAGCCTTGGGAGGAGATTGACGAGAGGGTAAACGCCTTACTCGACGGGCCGAGCGAGGCTGACTTGCCCTATCTGCGGATCGACGCGACCTACGTGAAGGTCAGCTGGGCCGGCCACATCATCTCGGTTGCCATCGGCGTTACCAGCAACGGCCGACGCAAAGTGCTCAGCATGGACACCGGCCCGTCAGCGAGGCCCCCGCTTTATCACCCTGGACTCATCGCGCCCATCAGCGATGATCCCATCATTGGGCTGTGGCCGTGGCCGCCTGAGCGATCCAGCCCCGGCCCGGCTCTGTCTTGCTGACCTTCTGGCAGCTAGTCTCGGGCTCGGGACACGATCCTGGCCTGTCGGGTGCTTCTGAGGTCGGAAAACTCACCTGATGCGCGGCCGGGACTCCGAGGTACCGTCAAAGGCGAAACACACTCAATCAGTCGACGTATGAGAAATAGGTAGAAGGTCAGGTCTGCCATCGTCATCGCCTCGACCCGCCTGGGCCGCGCGCGGCCGCGCGGCCTACTTGCTGTAAACCGCTGTTCGATACTAAGTCGTTTACGGCAGTATGGTCGCCAAGGGGGGCGATCCTTGCTGACTGGTGGCGGGACCGGCGCCCGGGCGCGGCGTGCGGGGGGGGCTTTGCCGGCTTGGTCGCGGCGATCGGTAACGACAGCCTCGTTTCGGGCAGAGAACGCAAAAGTTTCCGCTTTGCGATGACTGTTTAGCTGCCTCGGTTATCGATTGGCAGAATCTTATCAAGAAATGCTTCCGCCTCGCCAAGGTACCTCTTCTTCTCTGCAGCAGACCATTTCGAGAGCGTGCGGTAGGGCATCGCCATTCGCGGATTCATTTTCAGGCGATCCTCGTTGCGAATGAGAAATGCCCAGTAGAGGTAGTTGAATGGGCAGGCTCGTGGCCCTGTCTTGAGAGCAACGCTGTAAGAGCAGCCCGCACAGAAATCGGACATACGATTGATGTAGGCGCCTGAAGCCGCATAGGGTTTGGACGCCATTCGGCCTCCATCCGCAAAGACAGCCATACCCAACGTATTGGGCATCTCAACCCATTCGACAGCGTCGGCATATACGGCGAGGTACCAGCGTTCGATCTCGCGCGGCGCGATGCCCGCAAGCAGCGCGAAGTTTCCTGTGATCATCAGCCGCTGGATATGGTGCGAGTAGGCATACTTCCGGGTACTGGTGATCGCCTCGCGCAGGCACCGCATGTCGGTCTCGCCGGTCCAGTAGAAATCCGGTAGGGGCCTGTGGGCCTCCAAGGCATTGGAATCGGCGTAACCCGGCATCATCTCCCAGTAGATGCCACGAACATACTCCCGCCAGCCCAAGATCTGACGGACAAAACCTTCAACGGCATTGATCGGCGCACGACCCGCGCGCCAAGCCTTTTCGGCCGCAGCGCAGACTTCTCGCGGCGACAACAGGCCGAGGTTGAGAGCCGGCGCCAGCAGGGAATGATAAAGAAAAGGAGCACCCTCCTTCATTGCATCCTGGTAGTCGCCGAACCAAGGCAGTCCATTCACCAGGAAATCGTCCAAGGCCTTCAAGGCCTGGGAGCGGGTTACGGGCCAGTCGAATGTCTCGGCGTTGCCAATGTGCGCGCCAAAGCGATCAGCCACGAGTTCCGCGACCTGACGGGTTGTATGATCCGGAGCGTAGCGCCGCCGGGATGGCAGCGGCGTTCCGTCGGGCAGTCTCTTGCGGTTTTCCGTGTCGAAGTTCCACGCCCCGCCAGCCGGCTGATCACCGTCCATCAGGATGTCGTGCTCCCGACGCATCTCGCGGTAGAAATGCTCCATTCGCCAACTGCGACGGCCATCGGCCCAGGCGCGGAACCTCGCCCTGGTCGAGAAGAAACGACTATCCGTACGCAGCTCGACTGGCAGGCCGAAACGGTTTGACCAGCCCTCGGCCATGGCGAGCACTCGCCATTCGCCTGGCTCGGTCAGAACCAGGCGCTGGGGTCGATGTCGGGCCAGAGCGCGCCCGAGCTCCGAAGTGAGGGTACCGGTGTTGGCGCGATCGTCGAGCCGGACATAGTCGACGTTGATTCCCGACTGACGAAGTTCCTCGGCGAAGTGCCGCATGGCGCTCAGAAACAGAACGATTTTCTGCTGATGATGCGGAACGTAGCGGCACTCGTCTTCAACCTCGAGCATCAGTACAACGTCGTTCGCCCGATCGATACCGGTGAGAGCCGCTACACCAGTCGACAGCTGATCGCCAAGCACTAGGCGTAAAGTCTTCATAGCCGCTTCGCCGGCAGGGCGCTCCTCGCGGAGCGATATTCGCCGCCGCAGCGTTTAGAGCAGTACCTGACCTCGGCCCAGTTGCTCGCCCATTTTCTCCGCCACGCAAAGGGGCGACCACAAGCCGGGCAAAGCTTGGTTGGCAGATCGCTCTTGCGACGCATCTTGCCCATGGCTCACCAAGGTACCGACGTACCGCGCCAGTCGAAGAAACAGCCGCTATCTTCGACCTTCAGCGCGGCAATTACCCTCAGTAGGTGCTTCGCCGCATCGTTGGGGCTTTGGGGCGATTTCCCTTGACCCACGAACGGAGCGGAGAGTCGCGTCGCGACAGTCCCCGGATGAAGAGCCACGCAAATGGCCTCCGGATGCTTGCGTGCAAACTCGATCGCGGCGGTGCGTATCAACTGGTTCAATGCGGCCTTGGAAGCGCGGTAGCCGTACCAGCCACCTAGCCTGTTGTCGCCGATACTGCCGACCCGCGCCGAAAGGGTGGCGAACACAGCGCGACCCTGCCGAGGCATCAAGGGGAGAAAGTGCTTCATCAACAAAGCAGGACCGATGGCATTGACCGCGAACAATCGGGAAAGAAAAGCGGGATCAAGGTCGCGTAGGCTCCTCTCAGGGCGCCGGCCCGCATCATGGAGAATGCCAGCTGCGTTGATGACAAGCCGTACGTCGCCTCTTGGAAGCCGGCTGGCCACCCGAGCGATGCTTGCTTCGTCGCAGAGGTCGATCTCCGGCCGGCTGAGCCCGACAACGTCACCAAAGTCACCCGCATCTCTCAGCGACTCACACAATGCACTTCCGATTCCTCCGCTTGCGCCGACGATGATCGCGACGTTGTTTGACATCAGAATAGGACTCCCATCAGCAATGCGGCGATAGCGCCAACCGACAGCGGCAATCGCAGGGCGCCGTACCAATCCGGTGCCATTGGAAGTCGGAGGTCTGCCAGCAGGAGCGCGGAGAATCCGAAGGCCAGCAGCAAAAGCCCCGTTGAACCCGACACCAACAGGGCGATCCAACCAAGAAGGGATGGCAGAACGCTGATCAGGAGCGGCGAGAACAGGTCGGCGTGACCGGCCTTGACGATTGCCAGGCCCCAGCGGATGCCACCCAAGAACGACAGAATCACCGCCCCATAGGCCAGCAGCGCCTGTAGTGCCACACTGTGCAGCTGTAGGGCCGGGATGAGGCCTGCGACTACGGTCGCCCCGAAGGGAATCAACCCCAATAACCCGAGCCATTGAGCCGCAACGGGTGTACTTCGAAACCCATGCAGCATGTCATCGACCAGGTATCTCATGGGCGACGCGCGCGAAACATCGCTTTGGCGCCTTGCGCGAGTACGAAGGCGCGGACAAGGGTCGGACGCAACAGGAGGAAGAGCCGGTAGCAAGATTCGAGCACGCGACTGACCGCAGGCAGGCTCGCGAGCCTTCCAGCGTATCGCCAGCCCGGTACCTTCTTCCAGACCTCCGCAAATGCTGCGGCCCCTGAAAGCAATTTGCCGTCATCCGCCACGACATGGAACCGCGATAGCGCCTTGTCGCGGTCCAGGCCGGGCGGAACTGGTGCGCCTGGTACGGAAACATCGACCAAGCACAGCGCCTGGCCCTTGTCGCGCCGTCGGTAATAGTTGATTTCGGCCCTACACAGAGGACAGGAGCCGTCGAAGAAAACCACGGTCTTGGGGTCGGACTCTTTCACTTGCGCCACCACTCAAGACGTCAGAAGCGCACGATGACCGGAGCCCGACGCAAGAACTCCGTTGCTGCCACTTGCTTGACGAGGAAATCGGCTACGTCAGCGCGCGAGATGAAGCCGTTACGCCATTGCGCGGGCTCCACCAGAACTTTGTAGCGATAGGATGCCGGACCCGGCACGAGAACGCCCGGGCGGACAATCGTCCAATCGAGCGTACTGTCTTTGATCAGCTGCTCCTGAACGTCCTTATCGTCATAGGCGCGGCCGAGGAAAAGGCGAAATGGAACACGTTGAGCGCAGTTGATCGCGGCGCGACTGTCTCCAGCACCAAACCCGGTCACCGAAATCAGTCGCCGCACCGCCCGCCTTTCCATTGCCGGGACAAGAATGCGGGAGGCATTGGAAAACAGGGTGACAGGTGAGATGAGGTCACGCGACGCCACGCCCAATGCCTGAATCACCACGTCGATGCCTTCGAGGGCGCCGTCTATGTCATCAGGGTTGAGCGCGTCGCCACGGCGTGTTTCCAGGCCGGGATGAGCAACGCTCAGTCGGCCGCCCGAACGAGAGAAAGCTCGCACACGGTGGCCAGCTTTCAGGGCCACCCCTACGGTTTCCAGTCCGATGCCCTTGCTGGCTCCGATGACCAAGACATTCGCCACGTCTCTCCTCCTCCCAACCCCGGTCAGACCCGAGGTTGGGCAGTTTCTCTATCTCCTACGACCCAAGTCAGTTTCCGGTTCACTGTCCCTCTCTCATGGGCAACTCGACCGGTCATGCCGGCAAGGCGGACCGCTCACAACGCACGGCCGACTTCCGGTCTCACCATCCACCACGAGAGCAGCAACTGTGCCGCATTCATGAGCCCAACCTGCGGCTTCGTCGCAGGGTGACTCACCTCTCGGGAGGCGGGTGCCGACTGTCGAGAGGCTGATCCTGAATGTCGATTTGGTCGCAGTTTATCGTGCCATTGCGGCCAACCTGATACGCTGCGCCGGCCATTGACGTCCCAGCATCGCGAGGACGCCAATTCATCGTCGCGACGCAAGATTCCTACCCACAGAACGCTTCAGCCAAAGCAAACAGCGCGACCGGCTCGACCGGCGCGTAGACTTGATGGGGCAGCAAGCAGCAAGCCAGCTGTCGGCGCGGCTCTCCATCGGAGGACGGCATCGCCAGCTCAATCGGCCCAGCGATCCGATCATCGTCCAGATGGAGAGTGCCGACGCGACCGCGGATGGTTCTCTAACGGCCAGCCGAAACGCCACCGACTGGGTGACGTCCGGCGTGTGGAGATTTCGGAGATCCGGCGGTCCCGGAAGGCTACGCCAAATGCTTGGCGAAGAACTCCAGCGTGCGGCCGTAGGCGAGCTTCGAGGCGACGGCGTCGTAGCTCGCGCGCTCGTCGCAGTGGAAGCCGTGATCGGCCGAGTAGTCGTAGACGATGACGCCGGGATGCGCCTGGCGCACCTCGTTGACGTGCGTCATCGGGATGTGCGCGTCCTTATCGCCGAAATGCAGCATGGTCGGGCATTTCGGCTTCTCGGCGCGCGCGCCGTGCACGCCGCCGCCGTAATAGCCGACCGCCGCGTCCATCTTTAGCCGGCAGGCGCTCAGCCAGGTGATCGTGCCACCCCAGCAGAAGCCGGTAACGCCAACCTTCTTCGCGCCCATGCCCTTCAGCACGTCGACGCCCGCCTGCACGTCAGCCAGCGCCTTGTCGAAGCCCAGCGCGGTGACATGCTTGATGCCCTGCTGGATGGTTTCGGGCGTGTAGCCGAGCTCAATCTTCGGGCCGAGGCGATCGAAGAACTGCGGCGCCAGCGCGACATAGCCGTCGGCGGCGAGACGGTCGACGACGTTGCGGATGTGCTTGTTGACGCCGAAGATCTCCATCACGACGATGACATGGCCCTTCGGCGCGCCCGAGGGTTTGGCCAGATAGCCGCCGACCGCCGCGCCGTCCGCCGGCTTGAGCGCAATCGCTTCACCCATGAAAATCCCTCCTCGTTCGTATGGCGAGCCGACAGTAGAGCGCCGCCGGGCCACGGCACAATTATCTTGTCCCGCATGGCGGACCACCGCTTGCCGC
>VGCZ01000047.1 GCA_016869975.1 Alphaproteobacteria bacterium | reverse complement strand
CATGTAGCCGCCGACACCAATCTTGATGGGATCGGCCGCCATCGCCGGTACGGCCGCGAGGCCGCCTGCGATCAAAGCGGTCGTCCCCAGGAGGACTTTCTTCATTTCTCCCTCTCTCTCTGCTGCGTCTCGCGATCAGGACCGACGGCGACCGGTTTTAGAAGGGCTAGCCACACAACTCGGCCAAAACCGCTCCTGCCACTCGCCGGGCCTTGGCGGATTAAACTCGGCGCCTTATCAGGGGTCAAGAAACCAAAGCCGTATGAACCGATTCGGTCCCGGGGTGTGGCAGGAACGCCACAAATCAGCCGCCTCGGCGCCCCGCTCCAACCACACCCCTGATCGTCAATATATTGAGCAAGACCTATGAGTGACGCTATATATAGTATGTTTAGCAAAAGCATTATTTGCTATCACATTGAAATTATTGCGTTTTCTATCACCGCCTTCGCCGCGTGCCGCGTCGACACCCCCGTTCCGTGTCCGTGACTTGTTCCCGGGGGCGGACTTCCCCTATAACTCGGTCTCGGCGCTCCGGCGGGCCCACGAGCCGCCGCGCCGCCACAGGGAGCCGCTCGCAATGTTCAGAGGCCATCGTCGCCCGATCCGGGGCGGTCTGCGCGTTGCCTCCATCATCCTCATCGCCGGATTGTCGGTCGGGTTGGCAAGCTGCAGCGGCGACGACACGGCGCTGCCCGACCAGCTCACCCGCCCGAAGCAGGACCGCGGCCTGGGTATTGGCGGTGGCCGGCAGGAAGGCGTCGGCCTGTTCGGCCCCGGCGGCCTGTTCGGCTCGCGCGAGGAGAAGAGCAAGGGGCTGAACGAGCCGGGAATCGCCGTCAACGCCTTCCTGTGGCGCGCCTCGCTCGACGTGATCATCGACAACAAGTGGCCGATCGCGTCGGCCGACCCGTTCGGTGGGTTGATCATCACCGACTGGTTCCAGTTCACCGAGTCGCCCAACGAGCGGCTGAAGCTGCAGGTGCTGATCCTCGACCGCGATCTGCGGGCCGACGCCATCCGCGCGTCGATCATCCGCCAGCAGCAGGCGGGCGGTCGCGGCTGGGTCGACGCGCCTGTCGACCCCAAGACCGCCTTCGAGTTCGAGAACGCGATTCTCACCCGCGCCCGCCAGCTGCGCATCGCCGCCCGGGGCAACTGAGCGAGCGGCGACCAGCCGGGCAATCGAGTTGACAATCGCGCGGCGGGCCTTAGCTTGCCCGCCCATGATGATCGGACGTCGACCTCTCCTTCGACTTATCGCCGCCGGCCACTGAGGCCGGTCGGGCGCTCGCGCCCTGTGGTCCCGTCGCCGAGTTCTCATCAGGTCCGATCATGTCCTCCAGCCAATCCCCCGTGCGCTACAATTTCCGCGAGACCGAGTCCAAGTGGCAGAAGGCCTGGGACGAACGCGGCACCTTCCGCGCGAAGATGGATCGCGCCAAGCCGAAGTATTACGTCCTGGAGATGTTCCCCTATCCGTCGGGGCGCATCCACATGGGCCACGTACGCAACTACACCCAGGGCGACGTGGTGGCGCGCTACCGCCGCGCCCGCGGCTTCAACGTGCTGCACCCCATGGGCTGGGACGCTTTCGGCCTGCCGGCCGAGAACGCCGCGATGCAGATGAAGGTCCATCCCAAGAAATGGACCTACGAAAACATCGCGACGATGAAGGGACAGCTCAAGTCGATGGGGCTGTCGCTGGACTGGAGCCGCGAGGTCGCGACCTGCGATCCCAGCTACTACCGCCATCAGCAGAAGATGTTCCTCGACTTCTGGCAAGCCGGCCTGGCCTACCGCAAGGAAGCCTGGGTCAACTGGGATCCGGTCGACAACACCGTGCTGGCCAACGAACAGGTGATCGACGGCAAGGGCTGGCGCACCGGCGCCACCGTCGAGCGCCGCAAGCTGTCGCAGTGGAACCTGAAGATCACGCATTACGCCGAAGAGTTGCTGAGCCGCCTGGAGTCGATGCCGCGCTGGCCCGAGAAGGTGCGCCTGATGCAGGCCAACTGGATCGGCCGGAGCGAGGGCGCGCGCGTCTTCTTCGCGCTGACCGGCGAGGGCGCCGAGCCCGGCGAGACCTTGGAGATCTTCACCACGCGGCCCGACACCTTGTTCGGCGCCTCGTTCATGGCGATCTCGCCCGACCATCCGCTGGCCGCGCGGCTGGCGAAGGACGACGCCGCCTTGGCGGCGTTCATCGCCGAATGCCGCAAGACCGGCACCAGCGCCGCCGAGATCGAGACCGCCGAGAAGAAGGGCTATCGCACCAGGCTGTCGGTGAAGCACATCGTCAAGGATGGCGAGACCCTGCCGGTCTACGTCGCCAATTTCGTGCTGATGGAATACGGCACCGGCGCCATCTTCGGCTGCCCGGCGCACGACCAGCGCGACCTGGACTTCGTGCGCAAGTACGGCCTGCCGGTGATTCCCGTCGTGCTGCCCAAGGACGCCGATCCCCGGAGCTTCACGATCGGCGCCGAGGCCTTCGTCGAGGACGGCACGATCTACAACTCCGCCTTCCTGAATGGTCTGTCGGTGCCGGACGCCAAGCGCGCGATCATCCGCCACCTGGAGGACAAGGGGCAGGGCAAGGGCACGGTGCAGTACCGCCTGCGCGATTGGCTGGTGTCGCGCCAGCGCTATTGGGGCTGCCCGATCCCGGCGATCCATTGTGATGCCTGCGGCGTCGTGCCGGTGCCGGCGAAGGATCTGCCGGTGACCCTGCCCGACGACGTCGAGTTCGACACGCCGGGCAATCCGCTGGATCGCCATCCGACGTGGAATCATGTCGCCTGTCCGTCGTGCGGCAAGCCGGCGCGGCGCGAGACCGACACCTTCGACACCTTCATCGATTCGAGCTGGTACTTCGACCGCTTCACCTCGCCCGGCGTCGAGAGCGCGCCGTTCGATCGCGAGGAGAACCACTACTGGATGCCGGTCGACCAGTATATCGGCGGCGTCGAGCACGCGATCCTGCATCTGCTGTACTCGCGCTTCTGGACGCGCGCGATGCGCGAGGTGCGCATGACCGGCCGCGACGAGCCGTTCGACGGCTTGTTCACGCAGGGCATGGTCTGCCACGAGACGTACCGTGCCGCTGACAACACGTGGCTGTTCCCCGACGAGATCAAGCGGCTCGACGGCGGCGCCGTCGTGCGCGCCTCGGACAGCTCGCCGGTGACGGTGGGCCGCTCCGAGAAGATGTCGAAGTCGAAGAAGAACGTGGTCGATCCCGACCAGATCATCCGCGACTACGGCGCCGACACTGCGCGCTGGTTCATGCTGAGCGACAGCCCGCCGGAACGCGACCTGGAGTGGACCGAGGCCGGCGTCAGCGGCGCCTGGCGCTTCCAGCAGCGGCTCTACCGCCTGTTGAGCGAGGCGATCGGCGGCGGCGTGTCGGCGGCCAAGGCCAATGGCGCCTTCTCCGACGCGGCGATGACCTTGCGCCGCGCCGCGCACAAGGCGGCGGCCGGCATTTCCGCCGACATCGAGGCCTTCCACTTCAACAAGGCGGTGGCGCGTCTTTACGAGCTGGCCAACGCCATCGAGGGCTTCAAGGCGACGACCGATTCCGATCGCGCGGCGCTGGCCGAGACGCTCGACATCTTCGTGCGCCTGATCGCGCCGATGACGCCGCATCTGGCCGAGGAGCTGTGGACCCTGCTGGGCCGCGACGGGCTGGTCGCCGACGCGCCCTGGCCGACGCCCGACGCGGCGCTGCTGGCCGACGAGGCCGTCACCGTGGCGGTGCAGGTCAACGGCAAGCTGCGCGCGACCTTGAAGCTGGCCAAGGACACGCCGAAGGAGAAGGCGGAGGCCGCGGCTCTTGCCGAGGCCGACGTGATAAAGGCGATGGCCGGCAAGCCGGCGAAGAAGATCGTCGTCGTGCCAAACCGCATCGTCAACGTGGTGGTGTGAGCGTTCGTCGCGCCATCGTCGATACGACGCGGCGCGGCCTGGTACTGGCGGCGCTGACGGCACTCCCCGCCTGCGGCCTGCGGCCGCTCTACGGCGGCGGCGAGGGCGTGTCACCGGCGGGCGCGCCGTCGGGTGGCGTGCGCGGCGACCTCGCGGCGATCAAGATCGCGACCATCGCCGAGCGTGGCGGGCAAGTGCTGCGCAACGCCCTGCTCGACCACCTCACGCCCGAGGGCGAGCCGCGCCAGCCGCTCTACAACCTGGTGGTCACGCGCGCCGAGTCCGAGCAGTCGCCGCTACGACGGCTCGATGAAGTGGCGATGCTGCAGATTCTGCGCGTCAGCGCGACATGGAGCCTGCGCGATCCGACCGGTGCCACGCTGACCGCGGGCGTCAGCCGCGCCGTGGCGCGCTTTGACCTGACACGCTCGCAGCCGGCCACCGAAGCCGCGCGCGAGAACGCGCGCGAGCGCGCCGCGCGCGATCTGGCCGAGGACATCCGGGTGAAGCTCGCGCTGTATTTCCGCCAGCGCCGCGGGTTGTAGCCTCGGGATGACAGATGCTCAACGCGCGCCGAGATCGCCGGCGGCGGCGCGGCGCAAGGCCGAGGTCACCTCGGGCATTGCCACGTCGAACCACGCGCCGAAGCCCGGCCGCGCCTGGTGCAGCAGCATGTCGAGGCCATCGACCGTGGCGTTGCCGCGCGCCCGCGCCGCCGCCAGCAAGGGCGTCTCGAGCGGCACGTAGACGATGTCGTTGACCACCGCCTTCTTCGGAAGCGCCGCGAGCTCGATCTCCAGCGGCGGCGCGCCCTTCATGCCCAGCGACGTGGTGTTGACCAGCAACCCGGCGCCGGCGAGCGCCGCGGCGCGCCGGTCCCAGCTGTCGATCACCACGGTGCGGCCGTCCTTGGGTGTCACCTGCGCGCCGAGGTCGATCGCCGATTGCCGCGTGCGATTGAGCAGACGCAATTCAGGCACGCCGGCGTCGATGAGCGCGTGGCACACCGCGCGCGCCGCACCACCGGCGCCGAGCACGACCGCCGGCGCCGCCTTCGGCCGCCACGCCTTCGCGCCGGCGCGCAGCGCGGCGATGAAACCGAAGGCGTCGGTATTGCGGCCCTCCAGGGTGCCGTCGGCGCGCTTGACGATGGTGTTGACCGCGCCGATGCGCGCAGCGCCCGGCTCGATGCGATCGAGCATGCCGAGCACGTCGATCTTGTGCGGCAGGGTGAGATTGCAGCCGCGCGCGTGCGGTGTCTTGCGGATGAAATCGAGCGTGGCGCGCAACGCCTCGCCGCCTGGCGCGACGGCGAGGCGGCCGTAATGACCGACGATGCCGCGCTCCTTCAGCCAGAAGCCGTGGATCAGCGGCGAGCGCGAATGCTCGACCGGCCAGCCGACGATGAAGGCGAAAGGCCGGTTCTGGGCGGCGGCGAGCAGGGTGGCGAAATCGGGTGTCATCGGTCAGTTCCGGGCGACCCCGGCACCGCGCAGGAAGTCGAGCAGCGGCAATAGTGGCAGACCGAGGATGGTGAAGTAATCGCCTTCTATACGCTCGAAGAGCTGTGGCCCCGGACCTTCGAGGCGATAGGCACCGACCGAGGTGGTGAGCGTCTCGCCGCACAGCGCGACGTAGTGATCGAGGAAGGCGTCGCTGAAATCGCGCATCGTCAGGTGTGCTTCGCTTAGATGGCGCCAGATCACGCGATCGTCGCGCGCGACGCAGATCGCGGCATGGAGTGTGTGCGTGCGACCGCGCAGGCGCACCAGATGCGAGCGCGCCTCGGCGAGGTCGACCGGCTTGTCGTAGAGCGCGCCGTCGCTGGTCAAGGTCTGGTCGGCGCCGATCACCAGCGCGCCCGGCCGCATGCGCGCGCCGGCCAACGCCTTCAGGTCGGCGAGCGCCGCCGCCAGCGCCTCGCCCGAAATCGCGCCCAGCCGGGCTTTCTCGACATTCTCGTCGACGCCGGGTGACAGCGCCTCGTGCGCGAGACCGACGCCCATGAGCAGCGCGCGGCGCGCGATCGAGGTCGAGGCGAGGACCAGGTCCATCAGTGCTTGTGCTCGCCGGCGGGCGCGGAGCCAAGCGGCAGGATCGGTACCGCGACCTCGACGCGGCCGGCCTTCTCGAAGACCAGCGTGATCGCCGCCGTGTCGCCCGCCTTCAGCGGCGCGTTGAGCTCCATCAGCATGATGTGCAGGCCGCCCGGCGCCAAGGTCGCCTTGCCGTTGGCCGGCACGTCGATGGCGGGCACCTCGCGCATGCGCATCACATCGCCTTCCTTGATCACCGTGTGCAGCTCGACCCGGGCCGCGACGGGCGATTCGGCGCGCAGCAGGCGATCGGCGCTCGCCGCGCCGTTGACGATCGTCATGTAGGCGGAGCCGGCGCGCGCCGTCGGCGCGGTGGCGCGGGCGAAGGGCTGCTCGATGCGCAACGGGCTGGTGCCTTGCGCCAGGGCGGCGGCGGGCATCGCGAGAACGGCGAGAAGCAGGGAACGACGACGCATGATGGACTCCCGACGAAACAGGCGGCGACGCCTACGCGTCACACGACAAACGCGCAAGCGTTACGCTGTCGCGGTGGCGAGCGGCGCCGCGCTGCTCTAGGCTCCGCCTCGCAACAGTCGAGGAGAGGCTCTCATGGTCAAGGCGGTGCAGATCAAACAGGCCGGCGGGCCGGAGGTGATGGAGTACACCGATGTCGAGGTCGGCAAGCCCGGCGCGGGCGAGGTGCGCATCCGCCATACCGCGATCGGCCTGAACTTCATCGACATCTACACCCGCTCCGGCCTGTACCCGGTGCCGATGCCCAACTGCATCGGCCGCGAAGGCGCCGGCGTGGTGGTCGAGGTCGGCCCGAAGGTGAAGGGCTTCAAGAAGGGCGACCGGGTCGCCTACTGCGGCAGCGCGCCGGGCGCCTATGCCGAGGAGCGCGTCCTGCCGGCGGCGATCCTGCTGAAGGTGCCCAACGGCGTGAGCGACAAGCAGGCCGCCGCGATGATGCTCAAGGGCATGACCACGGAGTACCTGATCCGCCGCACGCACAAGTGCAAGAAGGGCGACATCGTGCTGTTCCACGCCGCAGCCGGTGGCGTCGGTCTGCTGTTCGGCCAGTGGGCCAAGGCGATCGGCGTGAAGGCGATCGGCACCGTGTCGTCGCCGGAGAAGGCGGCGATCGCCAAGAAACATGGTTACGCCTGGGTAATCGACTATTCCAAGGAAGACGTGGTCGCCAAGGTCAAGGAGATCACCAAGGGCAAGGGCGTGCCGGTGGTCTATGACGGCGTCGGCAAGGACACCTGGGACATCTCGCTGAAGTGCCTTGCGCCGCTGGGCACCCTGGCGAGCTTCGGCAACGCCTCCGGCCCGGTGCCGCCGGTCGCGCCGGCCGTTCTGGGCGGCAACCTCTCGGCATTCCTGACCCGGCCCAGCCTGGGGGCCTACACCTCCACCCGCAAGGACCTCGAGGGCAGCGCCAAGGCGCTGTTCAAGATGGTCAAGGGCGGCAAGATCAAGATCACCATCGACCAGACCTACGCTTTGAAGGACGCAGCGCAGGCGCATCGCGATCTGGAGAGCCGCAAGACGACCGGACAGACCGTCTTGATCCCCTGATCCTATTGACTTCCTTACTTCTGAGGCAGAAAGTAAGGAATGCGTCTCATCAGCCGGATCACCAGCAAGGGTCAGATCACCATCCCCAAGGCCGTGCGCGTGGCGCTCGGCCTGCAGGATGGCGATCTGGTCTCGTTCGCCATAGACCACGACCAGGCGATGCTGCGCAAAATTGCGCAGCATGCCGAACCCGCTCCCGCCAGCGCGGTGACCACGGATCTGTCGGAATGGGGCGGCGCGGCCGACCGGAACGCCTACCGTGATCTTTGATCGTTACGATGTCGTAGCGCTGCCGCACCCGCTGACCGATCCGCACCCGTCGGAGCGGCGCCCGGCCGTCGTGCTGTCGACGCGCAACTTCAACATCAGCCAGGGCCATACGCTGTGCGCCATGATCACCAGCGCGGCCGGCGGCTGGTCGAGCGACGTGCCGATCGTCGACTTGCTGACCGCCGGCCTGCCGGTGCCGTCGGTGGTGCGGCTGAAGCTGTTCGTGGTCGAAAACGCCAAGCCCGAACGGCGGCTGGGTGAACTGGCGCGCAAGGACGCCAAGGCGCTGCGCCGGGCCTTGCGGTCGGCTCTAGGTGAGGACGATTGAGGTGATGCTGATCGTTGGTCTGACCGGTTCCATCGGCATGGGCAAATCCACCGCGACGCGTTTGCTGCACAGCATGGGCGTGCCGGTCTACGACGCCGACGCCGCCGTCCACGCCGTCCAGGCGCCCGGCGGCGAGGCGTTGGCACCGATCGAGGCAGCCTTTCCGGGGGCGGTGAAGAACGGCATCCTGGATCGGGCCGCGCTCGGCGCCAAGGTATTCGGCGATCCCGTCGCTTTGCGCCGGCTGGAGAGCATCGTCCATCCCATCGTCGGCCGCCGCCAGCGCGCCTTCCTCAAGACATGGGCCATGCGCCGCGCGCCGATCGTGGTCCTCGACATCCCGCTATTGTTCGAGGGCAGCGGTCATCGACGCATGGACGCGACGATGGTCGTCAGTTCTCCTTACTTCCTGCAAAGACAGCGTGTGTTGGCTCGCCCCGGCATGACACTGGAGAAGTTTCAGGACATCCATCGCCGGCAGGTCCACGACACCATCAAGCGCCGATACGCCGACTTCGTTTTGCCAAGCAACTCAGGCATCGGCCCGACCCGCGCCGCGCTGGCCAAAGCCTTGAAAGAGCTGCGCAAGCGCAAGGGCAAGTTCTGGCCCGGCCGGCCGCTGTTCGAGCGCCGCATCGCCGAGATCGCCCGCGGCCGCAGGGGCCGACCGCTATGACCCGAGAGATCGCCTTCGACACCGAGACCACCGGGCTCGATCCGCGGGCCGGCCACCGGCTGGTCGAGATCGGCTGCGTCGAGCTGATCCACGGCATGCCCTCGGGCCAGTCCTGGCACAGCTATCTCAACCCCGAGCGCGACATGCCGGAGGAGGCGTTCAACGTCCACGGCCTGTCGGTCGACTTCCTGCAGGACAAGCCGCTGTTCGGCGACGTCGCCGAAGGCTTCCTCGCGTTCCTGGGCGACGCCACCCTGGTGATCCACAACGCGGCCTTCGACCTGGGCTTCGTCAATGCCGAGCTCGACCGGGTCGGCCGACCGGCGCTCACCAACACCTTCGTCGACACGGTGAGCGTGGCGCGGCGCAAATTCCCGGGCCAGCGTAACAGCCTCGATGCGCTGTGCGAGCGCTTTGGCATCAACAACGCGCACCGCACCAAGCACGGCGCGCTGCTCGACGCCGAATTGCTGGCCGAGGTCTATATCGAGCTCAACGGCGGCCGCCAGCGCGGCCTCGACCTCGCCGCCGCCGCCAAAGTCGCCGCGGTACAGGCGAGCGCGGGCGCCTCGACGACGATCAGCGCCGCGCGCCCGCCGCGCCCGCACGCGCCCTCCGCCGCCGAACTGGCGGCACACGAGGCCTTTCTCGAGAAACTGAGCGATCCGCTCTGGCTGAAATGACTCCCTCTCCCCGCGAGCGGGGAGAGCGAACAGATCACGCGCGGCCGACCGGCGTGTTGCCGGCCTGCGCCATCTGCTGCTGGTAGAGCGCGGCGAAATCGACCGGTTGAAGCAGCAGCGGCGGCAGCGCCGCCTGGCTCAGCACGGCCGTGACGATGGCGCGGGCGAAGGGGAACAGCAGCATCGGCACGTGGATGCCGATGATCGGCCCGATCGCATCCTGCGGCACGGCGCCGACGCTGACCACGCCGGCATAGGCCAGCTCCATGATGAAGATCAGCTGGCCCTGCTGGTCCTTGCCGTCCAGCTCGATGCTCATCGTCACCTCGAACATACCGGGCTGCTCGAGGTTGCGCGCATCGCAGCGGACGTTGAGGTTGTACTGCGGCGGCGCGGTGAGCTGCAGGCTCTGCGGTGCACGGGGGTTCTCGAACGACATGTCCTTGATGTACTGGCCATGGATCGTGATCGGCGCCTGGCCGGCCGGCTGGTTGGTGTCGCTCATCTCGGATCTTCCTGCTCGGATCTTCCCGCGCTTTGGGGGCGCGGCCCGCGTAGCACGCGCCGCCCGGCCGGGACAAGGCAAGCCGCCGCGAATAGACATGCGATCCCTGCGGCTATTGCGCTTGCCCCGCTGAACCGCGCGGCGGAGGATGGCGGACGCGTCCAATCCGCGCCGAAGGCCCCAACCTCCCCAAATGTCGCGTCCCCTCGTTGGCATCTCCGCCTGCCGCCGCCAGATCAAGGCCTGGACCATCCACTCGGTCGGCGATCGCTACATCAAAGCCGTGGTCGAGGCCGTCACCGCCACCCCGATCCTGCTGCCGGCCGTCGGCGTCGGCGAGCAGGGCCTCGACCTCGACCGCATCCTCGACGCCGTCGACGGCGTGCTGCTGACCGGCAGCCCGTCCAATGTCGAGCCGCTGCACTATGGCGGCCGCGATCCGCGACCCGGTGTGGCGGCCGATCCGGCGCGCGATTCCACCACTTTGCCGGTGATCAAGGGCGCCATCGCGCGCGGCATTCCGCTGCTGGCGATCTGCCGCGGCATCCAGGAGGTCAATGTCGCCCTGGGCGGCACCTTGCACGCCCATGTCGAGGAAATCCCCGGCCGCATGGATCACCGCTCGCCACGCGTCGACAACCTCGAAGCCAAGGTGGCACCAGCGCACGCCATCGACATCACCGCGGGCGGCCTGCTCCAGCGAATCACCGGCCTGAAGCGCGCCGAGGTCAACTCGCTGCACGGCCAGGGCATCGCCCAGGTGGCGCCCGGCGCGCGCATCGAGGCGGTGGCGCCGGACGGCCAGGTCGAGGCAATCAGCCTGCCCGACGCGCCGGGCTTCATGCTGGCGGTGCAGTGGCACCCCGAGCACCGCGCGCTGGAGAACCCGCTGTCGCGCGCGATTTTCCACGCGTTCGGCGAGGCCTGCCGCGCACACATGGCCGCACGCCACGGCCTGCCGCTGCGCGCCGCGGCGGAGTAGTTCAGGGCATCGAGCGATTATTCAGGCACATCTGTCATCCCGAGCGCAGCGAGGGATGACAGCCCCGCGCCGCCTATTGGTGCTTGTAGCCCGAGGCGGCGATCACCGGTTTCCAGCGCGCGAGTTCCGCTACGACGAAATCCGCGAACTCGTTCGGCGTGGTGGTGCGCGGCTCCAGGCCGGCGTCGAGCAGCTTCTTCTTCACGTCCTCGGCGTTCGCCGCGGCGATGATCTCGCGATTGAACGCCTCGACGATGGCCAGCGGCGTCTTCGCCGGCGCGTAGAAGCCCAGCCAGCCGTCGCCGACGATCTTGGGGTAGCCCAGCTCGGTGAAGGTCGGCAGGTCGGGACCGGCGATCGCGCGCCTGGCTCCCGAGGTCGCGAGGATGCGCACCTTGCCGCCGCGATGGTGCTGAAGGAAGTCGGTGAGCGCGCCGGTACCCGCCGGCACCTGCCCGCTGGTGAGATCCTGGACCAGCGGCGCCGCGCCGCGATAGGGCACGGGCTGCAGGTCGACGCCGATGCCGCCGCCCAACATGGTGCCGAAGAACATCGGCAGGCTGCCCATCGCCGTGGTGCCGAAACTGGCGCGCTTGGGATCGGCCTTCAGCCAGGCGATGTACTCCGCCAAGGTGTTGACGCCCAAGGTCGGCGAGATCGCGTAGGCGAGCTGGAAGGTGCCGAGCAGGCTGATCGGCGCGAAGTCGGCCTGGATGTCGTAGGGCAGCTTGGGGAAGGTGAGCTGCGCCATGACAGTCGAGGCGATCGGCGCCAGCATCAGCGTCAGGCCGTCCGGCGCCGCGTTCTTGAGCTGCTCGGCGGCCACCGTGCCGCTGGCGCCGCCCTTGTTCTCGACCACGATGTTGGCGCCGGTGCGCTCGCGGATCTTCTCGACAACGATGCGGCCCATCACGTCGGTGCCGCCGCCGGCGGGAAAGCCGATCAGCAGCTTGATCGTGCCCGCCGGCAGAGCGGACTGTGCGCGCGCGAACGTCGGCGAAGCGAGCGCGCCCGCGCCCAGGGCGAGCGCCTGTCGGCGACTGAAGCGGATGGCCATACTGAAATTCTCCCGTCGAACAGCGGCGCGCAGTCAAGCCGAGGGCGACGCGCGACGCAAGCGCGCCTCGACAAGACGGGGCACGGATCGTCTAATCCGCCGGTATCGACGGGGAGCGGATCATGACGGCGGAGCCCGTACGCAGCGGCGCCAACGCGCGGCGCGACTTCTATGAGCGCATCGCCACGCTCTCGATGACGCCGTTGTGGGAGTCGATGCATCAGCTCGTGCCGCCCGCGCCGGCACCGAAGTATGGGCCGGCGCACTGGGACTACGCGCAAGTGCGGCCGTATCTGATGGAATCGGGCGCGCTGATCACCGCGAAGGAAGCGATCCGCCGCGTGCTGATCCTCGAGAATCCGGCGCTCAAGGGCACCGCCTGCGCGACGCCCACGCTCTATGCCGGCCTGCAGCTGATCCTGCCCGGCGAGATCGCGCCCAGCCATCGCCACACGCAATCGGCGCTGCGCTTCATCGTCGAAGGCGAGGGCGCCTATACCGCGGTCGACGGCGAGCGCACCATCATGCGCGAAGGCGACTTCGTCATCACGCCGTCCTGGACCTGGCACGACCATGGCAACGAGTCGTCGAAGCCGATGGTCTGGCTTGACGGTCTCGATATCCCGATCGTCGCGATGTTCAACGCCAGCTTCGCCGAGAACGGCGCGCAAGACGAGCAGGTGATCACGCGACCGCAGGGCGATTCCGACGCACGCTACGCCGCCGGCCTGCTGCCGGTCGACCACAAGGTCGCGCGTCAGGCCTCACCGATCTTCAACTATCCCTACGCGCGCACGCGCGAGGCACTGGCGCGTATGGCCGCCGCCGGCGCGCCCGATCCCTGTCACGGCCACAAGCTGCGTTATGTGAATCCCGCCACCGGCGGCGCGCCGATTCCCACCATGGGCACGTTCATGCAGCTGCTGCCCAAGGGCTTCGCGACGGCGCCCTATCGCAGCACCGACGGCACGGTGGTCTCGGTCGTCGAAGGCGAGGGCGAGACGACGATCGGCAAAGAGGTCATCGCCTGGAAGAAGCGCGACCACTTCATCGTGCCGAGCTGGATGACGGTGACGCACAAAGCCTCGAGCGAGGCGGTGCTGTTCAGCTTCTCCGATCGGCCGATCCAGGAACGGCTGGATCTGTGGCGCGAGGATCGCGGCGGGAAGTAGTCGTGGGGAACGGCTAAGCCGTGCGCTTCTGCGCCGCGACGGAGCCGGCGCAGCGATCGACCGGCAAGGTGCGCAGGCGCGGGTCGCGTGCCTCGACATGGCGAACCTGCCAGCCGCCGCCGGCCTGATACAGGAACAGGTCGAGATCGCAGGCGTCGCTGCGGAACCGCAGCAGGCGCGAGGGGCCGTCCTCGCGGGTGAACACCGGCCGACCGAACGTCTGCGCCACGCTGCGCTCGTCCATGCCGCGCAACTTCTCCAGCGGGATCGGCTGCCCTGACTTGCTCGACGAGAAGACGCCGGGCTCGGCGCTGGTCAGCGAGTACTGGCTGACCGTACGGCCGCCGCTGGCATCGCCACCAGTACAGGCGGCGAGGGACAAGGCACTGAAGGCGAGGACGGCGAAGCGCATTGTTTCTGATCTGGCGTAGCTGAAGGACGGCGGCACCTTACGCCGCCGGCGCGGGCAGAGCCATCGCATATGATCGGCCCGGCAAGCCTCAGGCGGCGCGTGGCGTGGAGGGATCGGGGAACGGCGGCGGCACGACCGGCTGACGCAGCGCCCCCGCGATATGCACCATCATCGCCGTGCCGACCACCGGGGCGAGCAGGTTGAGGAACGGCACGGTGCCCATCAGCATGATCAGGATGCCGGTCATCCAGACGCGGCCGCTGTCGGGCGCGCGCAGCTTCTTGGTCTCGCCCGCGGTGCGCCGGCGCAGGCCGACACCCTCGTGATACATCGCGCCGGTCATATGGCCGTTGATGGCGTAGAACAGGATCAGGCCGGTCGGCGGAATGAACAGAAGCAGCAGGTAGATCGGCAGCAGAAGCAGGTTCACGCCCAGCATCAGCAGCAGGAACTTCACGCCCGACCACAGGCCGCTGGCGATCGGCGTGCCGCGCGCGACACCCAGCTCGGGGTAGTGGCGCGCCTCGACCGCGTCGGCGACCTCGTCGAGAAACAGGCCGACCATCATGCCGAAGAAGGCGGGGAAGAGCAGGAGCGGGGCGGCGAAGGCCAGCAGGCCGACGATCCAGCGCACGCCCCCATCGATCCAGGCGTTGGTCTTGGGCCCGAACCAGCCGATGTCGACGGTCGGGATCGACTTGCCCGCCCAGCGCATCAGCAGCCACAGCACGACGTAGAGCACCAACGCCAGGGCGAGGGATTTCAGCACCACCCAGCGCAGCTTCGGGTCGAACAGCTGGCCGAAGGATTTCTCGATCGCGGAGAGCATGGCCGCGAATATAGGCGGCCGACGCGATCGGCCCAAGACGTCGCGTGCGCCTCCATGCGCGATCCGATCGAGCGGACACTCCTGTCATCCCGAGCGCAGCGGGGGATCCAGGGTCGGCCTGGATCCCCCGCTGCGCTCAGGATGACAGGAATGCGTCTTAGTTGGTGGCCAGCCGGTCGAGGCGCGCGGCGCCCAGGATCGGGCCGCAATTGACGCTCTGCACCAGCACGACCATCGCCGCGCCGGGCGCCAGCTTGTCCGATGCGACGGTCAGGCGGGCCGCCTCGCCGCTCCAGGTCGCGATCTTCTCGATCGAGCGCACGACGTTGACGTTGGTGAGCGTGGCGCCGCGGTTCTCGCCGCGGCTCACCGACGTCACATGGCGCGAATCGACGCCCAGCAGCCAGACATCCACCGGCGGCACGCCGGGGGTCTTGGGCAGCTCGATCAGGCCGCGCCCGCCGCTCAGCGCGCCAAGCACGGGATTGACACGCGCGCCGGCCTTTTCGGCCGCCTGTCGCAGAAGCTTCTCGACCCGGCTGGCGTTGATGCCGGGATCGTGCGCGGCGCCGTTGAACACCATCTCTGGCGTATAGACGTAACGCTGCTTCAAGCTCTGGGCATAGGCGTGCTGGCGCGCGGTGGTCGCGGCACTGGCGAAGCGGTCCTTCCAGCCGATGTAGTCCCAATAATCGACATGAACCGACAGCGCGATCACGTCGGGCCGGCGCGCCAGCTCACCCAGCACGCGGTCGGCTGGCGGACAGGACGAGCAACCCTGCGAGGTGAACAGCTCGACCACGACCGGTGGGTTCGGCAGTGGAACCGTGGGCTGGGCGGCGCCCGGCGATGAAAGGCCCAGCCCGCCCAGCGCCGCGCCGGCGGCGATACGAGCGAACTGTCGTCGAGTTGTCATAATCCGAATGTGCCTGTCGTGAACCGCCCGCGCCAATCACTTCGCGGAAACCTCGCTCACGAAACGCGCCGTGCCGGGTCAAAAGCGGGTGATATCGCCGACTGCTGGCGGGAGATGCCACATCGATCCAAGCTGGTAAAGGCGACGCCCCCTGCGCTGAATCGCCTTGCGCCCGACTGGTCGATGGGCCACATCTTGGGCGGTCTTATGTTATAATATTGCGCCAATCCGATGGCCACGCATCACCACCACCTGTCTACCGACCTCGCGACCGCCTTGATATCGCTGAGCGCCGTCAGGCGTGTCGCCTGGGCGCTGCTGCCGGCGGGGTTGATCTGGCTGGCCGTGTGGTGGGCGCTGTCATGAGCGCCGCGCTCAGTCTGCGCGACCTCACCGTCGCCTACGAGCGGCATCCGGCGATCCATCACGTCACCCTCGACGTGGCCGAAGGCGCGCTGACCGCCGTAGTCGGGCCCAATGGCGCCGGCAAGAGCACGCTCCTGAAGGCGGTGATCGGCGAGGTCCGTAAGGTCGAGGGCAGCATCGACCTGGCGGGCCGCGGCCGTGCCAAGATCGCCTATCTGCCGCAGGTCTCCGACATCGACCGCGGCTTCCCGATCTCGGTGCTCGAGGTGGTGCTGCTGGGCCGATGGGCGCGCATCGGCGGCTTCGGCGGCGCCAGCGCGCACGACCGGCACGAGGCGATCCACGCCATCGAGGCGGTCGGCCTGCGCGGCTTCGAGCGGCGGCCGATCTCGACCTTGTCGGCCGGTCAGTTCCAGCGCGTGCTGTTCGCGCGCGTGCTGCTGCAGGACGCCGAGATCATCCTGCTCGACGAGCCGTTCAACGCCATCGACGCGCGCACCACGGCCGACCTGATGGCGCTGGTGCAGCGCTGGCACGCCGATCGCCGCACGGTGCTCTGCGTGCTGCACGACATCGACCAGGCCCGTGCGCGCTTCCCCGACGCCATCCTGCTGGCGCGCGAGCTGGTCGCCGCCGGCCCGACCGCCGAGACCTTGAGCGCCGCCAACCTGCTGCGCGCCCGCGCCATGGCCGAGGCGTGGGACGAGGACGCCGATGCCTGCCTGCGCGCGGCTGACTAGTCCCTTCCCACGGAGGGGCGGGGCTATCGCATTTGGATTCCGGACTTACCTTCCCGCTCCGGGGGAAGGTAGGAACTAGCAATGCAAGCCCTTTACGACTTCCTGCTCGGGCCATTCGTCGAGTTCGGCTTCATGCGCCGCGCGTTGGTGGCGTGCCTGGCGCTGTCGGTGGGCAGCTCGACCATCGGCGTGTTCCTGATCCTGCGCCGCATGAGCCTGATGGGCGACGCCCTGGCGCATTCGCTGCTGCCCGGCGCGGCGGTGGGCTTCCTGCTGGGCGGCCTGTCCTTGCCGGCGATGGGCGCGGGTGGTTTCGCCGCCGGCATCCTCGTGGCGCTACTGTCCGGTGTCGTCGCGCGCTACACCTCGCTGCGCGAGGACGCGAGCTTCGCCGCGTCCTATCTCACCGCGCTGGCCCTGGGCGTGACCATGATCTCGCTCAGGGGCTCGAGCGTCGATCTGATGCACATCCTGTTCGGTTCGATCCTCGCCGTCGACGATCTGTCGCTGCTGCTGGTGGCGACGACGGCGACCATCACCCTGGTCGGCATGGCGATCATCTACCGCCCGCTGGTGGTGGAGTGCTTCAACCCCGGCTTCCTGGTGGCGATGGGCGAGCGCGGCGCGATCTTCCACTATGCCTTCCTGGCGCTGGCGGTGCTCAACATGGTCGCCGCCTTCCAGGCCATCGGCACCTTGATGGCGCTGGGCCTGGTGCTGCTGCCGGCGATCGCCGCCTCGTTCTGGACCCGCGACGTGGCGTCGATGGCGCTGGTGGCGGCGCCGATCGCGCTGTTCTCCAGCTATGTCGGCCTGCTGGTCTCGTTCCATAGCGACCTTCCCTCGGGCCCCTCGATCGTGCTCACCGCCGCCGCCTGCTACATCGCCTCGCTGCTGCTGGGCGCGCGCGATTCGGTGCGTCAACGCCTCTCGCGCCCGGCCCACCTGCACGGCTAATCTCCTGGCATGGAGATCAAGGCGGCCCAGGCCGAAGCCTTCCTGCGGGGATACGCCAAGAAGCCCGACGCGGCGCTGCGCGCCGTGCTGCTCTTCGGCAGCGACGACGGGCTGGTGGCCGAGCGCGGCAAGGCCCTGGCGCTCAGTGTCTGCCCCGACCTCGCCGATCCGTTCCGCGTCGTCGATATCGGTGGCGACGCGCTGAAGCAGGATCCGGCGCGGCTGGCCGACGAATTCCAGTCGATGTCGCTGATGGGCGGCCGCCGTGTGGTGCGCGTGCGGCCGGCGGGCGAGGAATGCCTTGCCGCCGTCGAGGCGCTGTTCGAGGCCAAGGCCGGCGACGCGCTGGTCGTGATCGAGGCCGGCAATCTCGCGCCGTCCTCGGGCCTGCGCAAGGCGGTCACCAACAGCGAGGCGGGCGCCGCCATCGGCTGCTATCCCGACACCGAGGACGCGCTGGGCGGGCTGGTCGAGCGCGTGCTGGGCGAGTTCGGCCTGCGCGCCGACGCTGAGACGCAGGAATATCTCGTCGACAATCTCGGCGGCGACCGCGCGCTGTCGCGCTCCGAGCTGGAGAAGCTGGCGCTCTACAAGGGCCCGGCCGGCGAAGGCGCGTCAGCCGAGGCGCGCACCGTCAGCCTCGACGAGGCGATGGCGGTGATCGGCGACACCGCCGCCATCGGCCTCGATGACGTCGTCGACCGCACCTTCGACGGCGACTACGCCGGCATGGACCGCGCGCTCGACCGCGTCATCGGCGAAGGCGTGAAGGCGCCGCAGATCGTGCGCGCCGTGCAACGCCACGCCGACATGCTGCATCGCCTCGGCGCGGCCGGCAGCGGCATCGACAGCGCCTACGCCCGCATCTTCCCGCGCCCGCATTTCAGCCGCCGCAACACGATCCTGCGCCAGGCCCGGATGTGGCCCGACACCCGCATGGCCGACGCGCTCGGCCTGATCCTGGAAGCCGACATGCACACCAAGACCACCGGCTTCCCCGACGAGGCGATCGCACGGCGGCTGTGCCTTCGGTTGGCGCAGGCCGCGCGTGGGTTGCAGCGCAGGCGAGCTTGAACGCTCCCCGTCATCCTTCGCTGCGCTCAGGATGACGGCGGCGGATCAACACCCGAGCTTGCGCGCCAGATCGACGATATCCGTCGCGGCGATATCGACCACCGCGGGATCGGCGGCGAGGTCGGTGGTCTGGCCGGGGCCGTGCTCGGTGGGTCGTGGCCACATGGCGGTGCACAGGCCCTGCGCCTTGGCGGCCTTCAGGTCGCCGTTGTGCGCGGCGCACATCAGCACTTCGTGCGGCATCAGGTTGAGCAGCTCGCAGGAGCCGAGATAGGCGCGCGGCGTCGGCTTGTAGGCCCGCGTCGCCTCGGCGCCGAGGATGCAATCCCACGGCAGGCCGGCGCGCTTGGCCATGTTGACGATCAGCGCCACGTTGCCGTTGGAGCACGGCGCGATGATGTACTTGGTCTTCAGCAGCGTGAGCCCCTGCACCGAGTCAGGCCAGGGATCGAGGCGGTGCCAGACCTTGTTCATGTGCTCGATATCGGCGCCGGTGAGGCCCTTGATGCCGAAGCGGCCGAGCAGCACGTAGAGGCTCTCGCGATGCAAGGTGTCGAGCTGCGTGAACGGCCGGCGGCCGGAGCGCACCTCCTCCATCGCCGGCTGGTACATCTTGCGCCACGCCACGGAGAACTCCGTCCAGTCGACGCCGCTGATGTTCTTCGACGCGCCGAAAGCCGAGAGATCCTTGATCAGGCTCGAGCGCCAATCGACCACCGAGCCGAAGACGTCGAAGATGCAAGCCTTGATATCCGCGACCATGAACGATCCTCCCGCCATCAGTATGGCAGGGCGCTCGTCAGGGCGTCGAGGTCGGCCGGCGTGCGCGCGGTGCCAAAGACGTAGCGGTCGGGGCGCAGGATCAGCGCGGCGCAGTCGTGCGCGGCGAGCCAGGCCTCGATCACCGGGCCGCCGTCGTCGATGGTCACGACATCGCGCTCGTGCCAGCGCCGTCGCGTATCGGCCGTCACGCCGCCCAGCGCGCGCGCCGTGCCGATCACCGCGAAGCGCCAGCCGATCGCCTCGTCGAGCAGGCGGCGGTCGGCCAGGCGCGGCTGCGGGAAGACGACGCCGACCGGCGGCGGCGCGTCCTGACGCGCGCCGGGACCGAGCTGCGGCTGCGGGAAGTCGAAGATCTCGGCGCCCTGCTCGCGGAAATGCCGATCGCGCGCGGCGGCGCCGCGCTTGTCGGTGGCCTGGATGACGCTGCCGAGATAGACGGCGAGCTCGATGAAGGCGCGCACATGGGCGATGCGCTCGCTGCCATAGCTATCGAGCAGCGAGTCAGGCGCGACACGGCGCAGCACCGCGTCGAGCTTCCACGCCAGATTGGCGGCGTCGCGCAGGCCCGCGCACATGCCCTGGCCGAGGAAGGGTGGCGTCTGGTGGCAGGCATCGCCGGCCAGCAGCAGGTGGCGCTTGCGCCATTGCCGCGCGATCGTCGCGTGGAAGGTGTAGACCGCCGCGCGCTCGACCACGGCGTCCTCGGGCTTGATCCAACGCGACAGCAGCGGCCAGAACTTGTCGGGTCGGATCGCGACCTCCGGATCGTCGCCCGGCATCAGCATGATCTCCCAACGCCGCCGCCGGCCGCCGATATGGACCATGGTCATCGGCCGCGCCGGATCGCAGAGCTGCATGGTGTGGTCCGGCAGCGCTTGGGCGCGCGGCGCGGCGGGATCGACCAGCAGGTCGAGCACCAGCCAGGGCTGATGCAGGCCGAGATCCTCGCTGTCGACACCCATGTGGCGGCGCACCAGCGAGCGCGCGCCGTCGCAGCCCACGACATAGCGCGCCTGATGAGTCACACCACGCGTGCGCAGCGGCGCGCCGGCCGACAGCCGCACGTGGTCCGCGTGCTCGTCGATGCGCACCACCTCGTGGCCGAGCGCGACGGTGACGTTGGGCAGGTTGGCGACGCCCTCGCGCAACGCCGAGTCGAGGCGGGGCTGATGGAAGTACCAGTTGTTGACCCAGCCCTGCGGCCCGACGCCGTCCAGGCCGCGGCGCTCCATCAAGGTCTCGCCCTCGGCGTTGATGAAACGCATGCCCTTGCTCGACGGCCGCGAGACGCCGAGCACCGCCTCGGCCAGCCCGGCGGTCTGGAAGATGCGCATGACCTCGCCGTCGAAATGCACGGCGCGCGGCAGGGGATGGACTTCCGGATCGCGCTCCAGCACCAGCACCGACCGGCCAGCGCGGCCCAGCAAATTGGCGAGCAGCGCGCCGGTCGGACCGAAGCCGACGATGGCGACGTCGTGGAGATAGTCAGGATCGGTCGGCAGCACGCCCCGGACTCTACTGCGCCGCCGCGGGTCGGCGCGTCGTGATGTCGGCGATGCGCTCGCCACCCCAATAGGTCCCGCGCCCGTCGCGCAGGCTCTGGGTGTATTGCGCCGCCGTCTTCAGGCCCATGGTCGTCCGCTCCCTCCGCCCGTTCTTACCACCTATGGGAGCAGCGACCAGCGGGCGCGGTCAAGCGGGTGGCCGCCTTACGCACCGCTTTGCGGGTGGTCAGCCCAGGCCGCGGAAGAAGCCGTTGACGTCGCGGCCGCCGGCGAAACTGTTGAAGGTGCCGTCCTTGGCGATCTCTTCGGCGGCAGCCATGACCGCGCTCCAGCCGACCTTGGCCAGCGCCCCGCCGATCGACACGCGACGCACGCCGAGATCGGCGAGCTGCTTGACCGGCAGGCCCTGCCAGCCGACCAGCACGTTGACCGGCTTGGGCGCCACCGCCCTGACCTGCTCGGCGATGTCCTCGGCCGTACGCACGCCAGGCGCATAGAGCACGTCGGCGCCAGCCTCGGCGAAGGCCACCAGTCGCTTGATGCTCTCGCGCTTGGCCTCGGGATGGCGCACCAGCCAGGCCTCGCTGCGCGCCGTCAGCAGGACAGGCAGACCCGTCGCATCGATCGCCGCGCGCGCCGCGCGGATGCGCGCCACGGCGTCGGCGAAGTCGTAGAGCGGCTTGTCCTTGAGCGACGTGTGGTCCTCGATCGACAGCCCCGCCACGCCCGATGCGACGCAGCGCGTCACACTGGCGGCGACGCCCTCGGGATCGTCGGCGTAGCCCGATTCGAAATCGGCGTTCACCGGCAGGTCGGTGGCCGCCGACAGCGCGCGCAGATGCTCGAGCATCTCATCGAGACTCACCGACCACTGGAAGTCGGCCTTGCCGATGGTCCAGGCGAAGCCGGCGGACGTGCTGGCCAGTGCCTTGAAGCCGAGACTCTTGAGGTAGCGCGCGCTGCCGATGTCCCAGGGATTGGGAATGACGAAGGTGCCGCTCGCGTGCAGCGCGTGAAAGCGGGCGATCTTGTCGGCCTGCGTGGTCATGCTGGATCTCCGGTCCGCGTGTGGGTGACGCCGTGCCGTAGCATCCCGGGCGCGTGCGATGCTTCTGTCGAGGCCGAAGATGTCCCGGGACAATCTTCTACCTCCTTCTCGCCGCAAGCGGGGAGAGGGAACAAGATCACGCCGCCTTCTGGCTTAGCCTGCCGTGCTCGGTGGCGAGTCGCGCGGCCAGCGCCGGGCTCGCCGCCGTCATCGGCAGGCGCAGCTCCGGGCTGGCGATCAGGCCATCGAGCCACAGCCAGTGCTTGATCGCCGCCGGGTTGGGCTCGGCGAAGAGCAGGCGCACCAGATCGATCATGCCGCGCCATTCGTCGAGCGCGCCGGCCGCGTCGCCGGCCAGCAGGCGCTCGCGCACGCGCGCGAAACCCGCGGTCTGGACATGCGCGGCGGCGAGGATGCCGCCATCGGCGCCCTGCGCCACCATGGTGCGGAACAGCGCGTCCTCGCCGGTCAGCACGGAGAAGCCCTCGGGCTTGTCGCGGATCAGCTCGAAGCTCTGCAGCGCGTCGGCGCAGTAATCCTTCACGCCCACGATGTTGGCGCGCTCGGCCAGGCGCAGCAGCGTCTCGTTCGAGAGGTTCACGCCGGTGCGATAGGGGATGTTGTAGACCAGGATCGGTCGCGCGCTCTTGTCCGAGAGCGCTTCGAAGTGACGACGCATGCCCTCCTGCGAGGGCCGCGTGTAGTAGGGGCAGGCGATCAGGTAGCCCGCCACCGGCCACGACGCGACCTTGTCGAGCGTCCTGAGCATCTTGCGGGTGTCGCTGCCCGAGAGGCCCAGCAGCAGCGGCTTGGCGCCGTCGAGCGTCGCGGCCGAGACCTCGACCAGGTGGTGCAACTCGTCATCGTCGAGCGTCAGCGACTCGCCCGTCGTGCCGGCGAGGATGATGCCGTGGATCGGCAGCCCGGCATAGTGGCGCAGAAGCTTGCGCAACGAGGCGTCGTCGAGCGCGCCGTCGCGGAAAGTGGTGATCAGCGGCAGCCATACGCCGCTGAAGCGCGGTCGCGTGGCCGGGGTGATTCGGGTGTTCGCCATGGTCTCGTCTCCTGTCGAAGCCGGAGCAGGAGCGGACACCCAAAAAGCGAAGGCCCCGTCCTGATGCGGCGGGGCCTGTTGGTCATCGATGCGGCGCGCGTTCAGCGCAGGCAAAGACCTCCGGTCCCCCGAGATGGGAACGGTTTGGCTTTGGCCTGAAGAACGCGCATGTGCATGCCCACACCATCGCCGGCTGACGGCACGAAGTCAACTCAGACTCATCTTGTGGGACCGCCGGCGGCCCCAAAGATCCCGCGCTCAGCCGTGCGTCAGGCCCGCCGCCTCGACGCCGGCAATGCAGGCGGCCTCGTCCTCGTCGCCGGTGCCGCCCGAGGCGCCGGCGGCGCCCAGGATGTTGCCCGAGGCGTCCTTGATCAGCACCGCGCCGGTCTGCGGCAGGAACTTGCCCTGCGCCGTGGCGGCCAGCGCGCCGAAGAATTGCGGGTTCTCCTTGGCGCGGCCCAGAAGCGTGCGGCTCGACGCGCCCATGCCGACGGCGGCCCACGCCTTGCCGGTCGCGATGTCGACGCGGAACATGCTGGCGCCGTCCTCACGCTGCGCCGATTTCACGTGACCCGACTCGTCGAGCACGACGACGGCCAGCGGCTTGATGTTCATCGCCCGCGCCTTGGCGAAGGCGACGGCGATGATGGCGTTGGCCTGGGTGAGGGTCAGCGGCATGGTGGCTCCGGCCGGTGTTGCGATCGGCGCGGAGCCTACTTGGTCTTCTCCAGGGCCGCCATCAGAAGCCGATCCGAGAACCCGGCAATCAGCGCCAGCGACAGCACCAGCTCGTAGCTGGCCTGGACCACCGTGTGGAGGCCGGACACCACGAAGAGAACCAGCGCCGTCGCCGACAGCGCCGCGAGCAACAGCCGCGACAGCGTGATGGTGACGGCGTTGATCTCCTCGGGAATCTTCGAGCGCGCGCCGATCGCGCTCACCGCGGAGGTGAAGGTGCTGATCAGCGAGCCGATGGCGCCGGCCAGCATGACCGATGCCCAGAAGAGTTCCGGCGTCTTGACGAGCTGCTTGCCCAGGGCCGTCGCAGGCGGGGTCGGCGCCCGCATGTCGAGCGGCGGAAAGATCGCCCACAGCGCCAGCGCCACCGCGCTCGCGAAGCTCAGCCAGCCGAGCCGGCGGCGCAGCGCCGAGAGCCGGATGTAGTTGTTGTCGAGATAATCGTCGAGCAGGCGCCGCGCGCCGATCACCAGGGGGCGCATCACGGCCTCCTGGCGGTTCACGCCGGCGGCGAATTGCGGCTCCAGCGAGTCGACGATCGCCTTGGCGCGCCACGGCGTCATGCCCACGCCCGCGTCCTTGGCCGTGGCCAGCAGGGCCCGCGCCTCGGCCTCCAGCGCGCTCAGATCGGCGAAGTGCCAGAGCGGGCGCTGCGCGGCCTTGAGGCACTGCCAGCCCTGCTCGACGCGGCCGGCGGCGTGCGCCTCCTCGGCGTTGCCGAGCAACGTCCGCGCTTCGACGACTCGCGGGTCGTTGGCGTTGGCCGTGGCGATCCGCGCGATCTCCGCGGTGGCGAGCTTGATCGCCACGTCCAGGCGCTTGGCCGATGTCGATTTAATCCCGAACATGGCGCCCTCCCATCCCTGGCCACAGAGTGGCACACGGGTGGGTTGTTGTCATCGTCAGCGCTCAACGCCTGTTGAGGGCGTCGCGCCCGCGCAAACGGCATGGCGTGGGCGAGGCGGGCGAACACGTCGACCCGGCGCGCGCCGGCACGCCGCGTTCTTCCCGCGCTCGGCGTCACATCACAGTCGATAGGCCTGACGCGCCAGCAGCTTCCAGTCGGCGCCCTGCTTGGTCCACACCATCAGGATGCCGATGTTGATGGCGTTGGTCTTGCCTTCGCTGAGGGTCTCGCCGGTCAGCTTGTGGCGCGCGATGGCGTTGGTGCCGACGATCTGCACCGACGCGTCGGACAAGGTGATCGATTTCCACTCGCTGCGCGTGCCGGTCGCGTCGGCGATGAACTGCGCCTTGGTCTCCATGCGCCCGGCCGAATGGCCGTAGCTCATCTCCTCCGCACACAGCTTCTCGAACGCCGCCTTGTCCTTCTTGAGCATGGCGTCGCGGAACGCCTCGACCGCCTTGGCGACCGCGGTCTCATCGGCCGATTGCGCCAATGCCGCAAATCCAATGCCCGACCCGACGAATGCCAGCGCACCGATGCCGACGATTCCAAGATGCCGTCGTTGCAAAGCCATGGGCCGCTCCTTTCCTCGCTGTGGTCCGAATGGACGGCGGCAAGGGTACGGCCTGAAAGCTGACGAAGGGTTGACCGCCAGGGAAGCGACGATGTCCTACTTCCGCTTTAGGCAATCCACGATGGTCAGTCGCCGACGCCGTAGGCTGCCTTCGCCGTCGCGGCGCTGATCGCACCCTCGGCGAAATCGCGCGCGGCCGCCGCCGGATCGCGCTTGTCGGGTGGGCCGAATCCGCCGGCGCCCGGTGTCACCAGCGCAAACCACTGGCCCGCCTTCAGCGCTGCTTGGTCGCCGTCGAACGTCACGCCGGGCCCCGCCTCGACCTTGCCGTTCGCGCCGGCGCCACCGCCGAACAGGCCCCAGCTCCGCGAACGCTGGCGTGTGAGGTCGACGCGCACGCGGCAATCGTGCGTCGCCTGGTAGACGCGGCGCAGGCCCATGCCGCCGCGGTACTGGCCAACGCCGCCCGAATCCTCGACCAGCTCGTAGCGCAGCAGCGTCAGCGGATACTCGATCTCCAGCGCCTCGACCGGCAGGTTCGACGTATTGGTGGTGTGGACGTGGACGCCGTCGAGCCCGTCCTTGGCCGAGCGCGCGCCGCTGCCGCCGCCGATGGTCTCGAGATAGACCCAGGTCGAGCCGTCCTTGGGCTTCTTGCCGATGAAGTAGGCGACGGTGCAGGCCGAGTTGGAGCAGGCCATCACGCGCTGCGGCACCGGTTGCGCCAGCGCGCCCAGGATCATGTCGGCGACGCGCTGGCAGGTTTGCAGGCGGCCGTTGACCGCGGCGGGTGACACGCAGTTCAGGATGCTGCCGAGCGGCGCCTCGACCCGCAGCGGCCGCGCCAGTCCGGCGTTCGGTGGAATGCTGGGATCGAGCACCGACTTGACGACGTAATAGGTCGTGGCGAGCAGCGCCGTCATGGTCATGTTGATGCCGGCGCGCATCTGATCGGGCGCGTCGAACTTGAGCGACATCGTATCGCCCTTCACGGTGAGCTCGACGGCCAGCGCCACCGTGCCGGCCAATTCCTCGTTGTCGAACACGTCCTCGAAGCGCCAGGTGCCGTCGGGCATCGCGGCGATGGCGTTGCGCATCTTGCGCTCGGCGTAGTCCATCAGCGCGCCGCCCGCCTGGAGCACCGTCTCGGTGCCGTACTTGGCGGCGAGCGCCTGGAAGCGCTGGACGCCGACGCGATTGGCCGCCATCTGCGCCCGCAGATCGCTGAGACGCTCCTTCGGCACCTGCATGTTGAGCAGGATCAGGTCCAGGACGTCCTTCTGCAGCTCGCCGGAGCGATAGAGCCGCACCGGCGGGATGCGCAGCCCCTCCTGGTAGATGTGGGCATGGCCGCGGTCGACGAAGTCGGCGTGGTGCGCCAGGTTCACCGTCCAGGCGGCGAGCTTGCCGTCGACGAAGATCGGTTCGGCGATCACGATATCAGGCAGGTGCGTGCCGCCACCCTCGTAGGCGTCGTTGCCGATGAAGGCGTCGCCCGGGCGGATGTCCTGGGTCGGATAGCGCCGCATGATGTGTGGGATGAGGTCGAGGAAGCTGCCGAGATGGATCGGGATATGCTCGGCCTGGCACAGCGTCTCGCCGGCGGCGTTGAACAACGCGGTCGAGCAATCGCGCCGCTCCTTGATGTTGGTCGAGTGCGAGGCCCGGATCAGCGTCTCGCCGGTCTCCTCGACGATCGAGGCCATGGCGGCGCCGATCACCTCGACCGTGATCGGATCGACAGCGCTCGGTTTCATGCCGCCTCCAGAATCAGGTTGAGCCAGCGGTCGACCCGCGCTGTCATGCCCGGTGGCACCAGCGTCGTTGCGTCCATCTGCTCGACAATCGCCGGACCGGCGAAGCGGTTGCCCGGCCGCAACTTGTCGCGGGCATAGATCGGCGTGTCGACGACGCCGCGCGTCTCGGCCAGCCACACCGGCCGCCGCTCGGTAATGGCGCCAGAGGCATCGGGGCCGGCGTCGGGATGGGACTTGAGCGCGGCCTTGGCGACAATCCCGGTCGCCTCGACACGCAACGTCACGACCTGCACCGGGTCGGCCTCCGGCGCGAAGCCATAGCGCTGGCGATGCGCGTCGGCGAAGCGCGCCACGAGCGTTCGCATGGTCTCGGATGTGATCGGCCCGTCGGGCACCGGCACTCCCAGCTCGTAATTCTGCCCCTCGTAGCGCATGTCGGCGGCGCGTGCGAGCCGACGGTCGGCCGTGGCGATGGCCTCGTGCGCGAACCATTGCCCGGCGCGCTCGGCGAGGGCTGCGAAGCCCGCCACCACCTCGCCCGCCGAGGCATCGGTCGCTGGCAGCAATCGCGTGCCGGCGAAGTCGGCGCGCAGGTCGGTGAGCAGCAGACCCATCGCACAGAGAATGCCGGGATTGGCCGGTACCAGCACGCGCTTGATGTCGAGCTCGCGCGCGAGCCGGGCCGCGTGCAGCGGCCCCGCGCCGCCGAACGCCATCAACGTGTAGTCGCGCGGATCATGGCCGCGCTGCACCGAGATGACACGGATCGCGCGCGCCATGTTGGCGGTCACGACCGAGAGAATGCCCTGCGCCGTCTCCTCGAGTCCGAGGCCCAGCCGCTCGGCCAGCCGCCCGACCGCTCGCTGGGCGAGGTCCCGGCGGATTGTCATGCGGCCGCCAAGGAGATGGTGCGGATTGAGCGTCTGCAGGACGACATTGGCGTCGGTCGTCACCGGCTCCTGGTTGCCCTTGTCGTAACAGACCGGACCGGGATCGGCGCCGGCCGAACGTGGCCCCACTTTCAGCAGGCCACCCTCGTCGATGGTGGCGATCGAGCCGCCGCCCGCGCCGACGGTGTGGATGTCGAGCATCGGCGCCTTGATCGGATAGCCGTGCACGGTCGCCTCGGACGCGAGCTTGCACTGCCCGCCCTGCAGCAGCGCCACGTCGGTCGAGGTGCCGCCCATGTCGAAGGTGATCAGATCCTCGAAGCCCGCCAGCCGGCCGATCGCCTGGGCGCCGACGACGCCGGTCGCCGGGCCGGACAGGATCGTGCGCACCGGCATGTCGGCGGCGCTGGCGAAGCCGATCACGCCGCCGTTCGACTGCGTGAGATGCGGCGGCGCCGTCATGCCGAGACTCTTGAGCCGCGGCGCGAGGCGCTTGATGTAGCGCGCCATGACCGGCCCGAGATAGGCGTTCAGCACCACCGTCGACAGGCGCTCGTACTCGCGGAACTCTGGCGCGATCGCGTGGCCGGCCGAGATGAAGGCATCGGGCAGTTCCTCGCGCAGGATGGCCACGGCTCGCATCTCGTGATCCGGCCGCAGGAAGCCGTAGAGGAAGGACACCGCGACCGCCGCCACGCCGGCGGCCTTCAATGTCCGCGCCGCGGCGCGCACCGCCGCCTCGTCGAGCGGTGTCGCGACCTCGCCGCTGTAGAGCACGCGCTCGGGCACCTCGAGCCGCAGATCGCGCGGCACCAGGACCAGCGCCTTGTCGGCCTGGATGTCGTAGAGGTCGGGCCGCTTCTGCCGGCCGATCTCGAGCAGGTCGCGAAACCCGTCGGTGGTGACGAGGCCGGTCTTCACGCCGCGGTGCTGGATCAGCGCGTTCGTCGCCACCGTGGTGCCATGGCCGAAATAGACGATCGCCCCTCCCTCGGCCGCCACGCGCTTCATGCCCTGCTCGACGCCCTCGGCGATGCCGCGCGAGGGATCGTCCGGCGTCGACGGCACCTTCCACACCTCGACGCGGCCGGTCGCCTCGTCGAACAGGCAGATGTCGGTGAAGGTGCCGCCCGAATCGACGCCGACGCGCCAGCGCGCGGCCGAACCTGGGGATGTGCTCATGCGGTCGATCGAGAAGGTTCCGCGCACCGAGCCGGTCGGTCAGCACGCGCGCCGTCTGGCGCTGCAACCGGGGTCGGCCCTGGTGATTCGCGAAGACCTATGTCCATGCGCGTCCGATAGCATGAGGAGAGAGGGCCGGCCACGCTCTCCAGCCGAACTTCCTTCGCTCACGCAAACGACGGCGCTCGCTGCGCACGTTGTGGCCTGGCCCACAACGTCAAGCCGCGACAGGACGCGGCGCCCCGCGGTATCATCCCCTTCGCCGCTCGAGCATGCTCAGGTCGCGCGACTTTACCGGAGCCGGACAATGCCCAAAGACGGTGACACGCATTACCTCGGCAGGAATGAAACCTCGATCCCGGAATCCCTGCGAGAGGTCCCAGACCTGAAGCTCCGGATCTGGAATATGGGGTTCAAAAGATTCGAGGAGTTGGCCCGTTTCCCCAATCTCGCGGAACTAACCATCATGGACTTTGTTGGTCCATCCTTCGCGCCGCTGGCCGAGCTGCGGGCGTTGCGGCTGCTGTCGATCACGCACTTCCCCAAGGTCCATTCGCTGGCGCCGCTGGCGGGCCTCGCAAGTTTGCAGGAGCTGACCCTCCAGACCCTGCCGAGCTGGGATGCCTCGCGCAAACACCAGGTGGTGGAAAGTTTCCAGCCGCTCAGCGGACTGACGAAACTGAAGAAACTGGTCCTGTCCGGCGTGCGGGCCGAGGACGGCGACCTGTCGCCGCTGCACGGCCTCGTGGGGCTGGAACAGCTCGCGATCGGCAACATCTTTTCGCAAGTCCAATTCGCCCGCCTGGCGGCAAAGGTGTCGCTGGCCGATCCCGGGTTCCTGGCGCCATTCCTTCGGCTCGACGGCTACGCCTGCAGGAAGTGCGGCACCGACAAGGTGATGCTTTCGGGCGCCGACGTGCCCAACCCGAAGATCGTCTGTCCGACCTGCCACAAGCGGAAGGTCGATGAAACGGTGGCGCGCTTCGAGCAGTTGCGCTTGTCCGCCTGATGCTGCCGGATCCGACCACCGCCGTCAGTCGTGCGCCGGTGGCGGGCGATCTGCAAATCCGCGCCCTTCGAGTCGCGGCCCCACTGTTCTGCGCTTGCGCTGTGGCCACGACTCGCCACAAGGAAGTTCGCTTTCGCTAAGCCCGTGTCAGTCGCCGCACCACAAGATCGACCTGATCGAAATTCTCGAAGTGAATCGTCATGCGGCTTTCTTCGCCGCGTCCGACCTGTTCGATTTCGACTCGAAGGCCTAGCGACTCGGTCAGGGTGCGCTCGAGCGACAAGGTGTCGGCGTCCTTCTCGCCCGGCTTCGCAGCGGGCGCCGGCTTGGCGCCGCCGCGCACCGGAGGCTTCGCCGCCGCCTTGCTCCACCCCGGCGGCACGCCCACGCCGTCCCAGCCCGCCTTCGCCGCCTCCTTCGCGAGATTGCCCAACCGCTCGAACTCGCGCGTGCTCAATCCCTGCTCGACGCCGAAACGCGCCAGCGCCGCCGGATCTCTGGTGCCAAGCAGCGCGCGCGCCTGGCCGGCCTCAAGGCGCTGGTTGATGATCATGTTGGCGACCTCGGCCGGCAGGTCGAGCAGGCGCAAGGTATTGGCGACATGCGCGCGGCTTTTGCCCACGGTGGCGCCGATGTGCTCCTGGGTATGACCGAACTCGTTCTGCAGGCGGCGATAGGCGAGCCCCTCCTCGATCGGGTTGAGATCGGCGCGCTGCACGTTCTCGATCAGCGCGATCTCCAGCGCGTCGCGATCGGCCAGCGGCCGGATGACGACAGGCACCTCGTGCAGCTTGGCGCGCTGCGCGGCGCGCCAGCGCCGCTCGCCGGCGACGATCTCGTAGCGCTGCTGAATGACGACGTTGCCGCCATCGCGCGCCGGGCGCACCAGGATCGGCTGCACCAGGCCGTGCGCGGCGATCGACTCGGCGAGCTGCGCCAGGCTCTCGTCGCTGAAGTCGAGACGCGGCTGGTACTTGCCGGGCCGCAGCCATTCGATCGGCAGGGTCATGGTCGGCAGGGCCGGCGCGGTCGCCGGCGGCGCGGCCGTGGGCCCGGTGGATATGGCGGCGGGCGCTGCGGTTTCGACTGGAGGCGGCGGGTCGTCGCCCAGCAGGGCGGCGAGCCCGCGGCCCAGTCCACGCGGCTTGATCGGTTCCTTGCTCATTGCGCGGCTCTCTCTGACGCGGGAATGCCCAGCCGGCGCCGCCGCAGCAGCTCGCCCGCCAGCAGGATGTAGGCCTGCGATCCGCTGCAATCCTTGTCGTAGACCAGCACCGGCAGGCCGTGTGACGGCGCCTCCGAGATGCGCACGTTGCGCGGGATCGTGGTGCCGAAGGCGACCTCGCCGAAATGCGCGCGCACATCCTTCTCGACCTGGACGGCGAGATTATTGCGGCGGTCCATCATGGTCAGGATGATCCCGGCGATATGCAATCCAGGGTTGAGTCCGCGCTTGATGCGATCGACGGTGCGCACCAGGTGGCCGATGCCTTCGAGCGCGAAAAACTCGCATTGCAGCGGTGCCAGCACGGCGTCGGCTGCAACCAATGCGTTCAATGTCAGCAGGCCGAGCGAGGGCGGGCAGTCGATCAGAATCACGTCCCAGCGCGCACGCGCGTCGCTGGCGTCGAGCGCATCCTTCAGGCGGAACTCGCGGCGCTCGATGTCGATCAGCTCGAGCTCGGCGCCGGCCAGGTTCACATTGGCGGGCGCGACGAACAGGTGGGGAATGCGGGTCTCGACGATCGCCTCGGCGAGCGGCGCCAGGCCAAGCAGGGCTTCGTAGGTGCCAGTCTTGCGCTCGGCCGCGCCGACACCCAGCCCGGTCGAGGCGTTGCCCTGCGGGTCGAGGTCGATCAACAGCACCTTCTGGCCGACGGCGGCGAGCGCGGTGGCGAGGTTGATCGCGGTCGTGGTCTTGCCGACGCCGCCCTTCTGGTTGGCGAGCGCGTATATGCGGGGTGGTGTCGGCGGAACGGCGGGGGCGTCGGACACTCGGGCTCTCAGATGCGCGGGCGCAGCCGCGCGATCCGGAGGATGGAGGCGTTGGGCTCCGTCACGCTGGGCACGCGCTGGACGTCCATCATCCAGCCCCGCGCCGCCTCGGTCAATTCGGCGTCGACGGTGGCGCCCTTGTGGAAAAGGCAAATAGCGGGGTCAACCGCGAAGGGCGCGGCCCAGGCGAGCAGTTTCGGCAGCGGCGCCAGGGCGCGGGCGGTCACGACGTCGACGGGGAAGGGCGGCAGGGCCTCGATGCGGGTCGCCTTGACCGTAGCGTTGGGCGCGATGGCGCGCGCGACCTCGATCAGGAAGGCGGCCTTGCGTTGGTCGGATTCGACCAGGGTGACGGCGATGTCGGGGCGTTCGGCGGCGATGACGAGGCCCGGGAAGCCGGCGCCGGAGCCCAGGTCGAGCAAAGACCGGGCTTCAGACGGCAGCAGCGACAGAAGCTGAAGCGAATCGTCGAAATGCCGCCGCTCCAGATCGTCGAGCGTCGAGCGACCCACGAGGTTGATCGACCGCTGCCACTTGCGCAGCAGGTCGGCATAGGTCTGGAGCTTGGCGGCGTGTTTCACGTGAAACACACTCCTCCCTTCCCCCGCTGGCGGGGGAAGGCGGCGCGAAGCGCCAGATGGGGGTGGCGGTCGCAGACGAATGAGATCTCATCCGCGGATCGCGTCTGACCGCCAGAGCCACCCCCATCCGTCAGCGCTTCGCGCTGCCACCTTCCCCCGCCGGCGGGGGAAGGGAGGAGGGGCGCCGCGACAGAGTGTTTCACGTGAAACGTCGGACGTGGCGCAGCAGGGCGACGAGGGCGGCAGGGGTGACGCCGGCCAGGCGGCCGGCATGGCCCAGGGTCGCGGGCCGATGGGTGGTGAAGATCTGCCGAATCTCGGCGGAAAGACTACCCATAGTGTCGTAGTCCAGATCTTGGGGCAGTAATAGTGCCTCATCCCGGCGATAGGCTTCGATGTCCGCCTGTTGGCGCCGGAGGTAGCCGGCGTAGAGGGCATCTATTTGAAGTTGTTCGACAATATCAGGTGACAGGGCGGCGAGGTCAGGCCAGATCGCCGACAGCCGGTCAATGGTCACGCCAGGCAGCGCCAGCAGGTCCTGGGCGCCGCGGACGACGCCGTCCTGGTTCACGGCGATGCCGTGCTTTGCCGCCGCCGAGGGCGACAGGCTATGGCTGGCCAGCAGCGCCCGGCCGGCGGCCAGCGCCTCGGCCTTGGCGGCGAAGGCCTGGGCGCGCGCCGTGCCAACGCAACCGATGTCGATGCCGCGCCTTGTCAGCCGCTGGTCCGCATTGTCGGCACGCAGCAGCAGGCGGTACTCGGCGCGCGAGGTGAACATGCGGTAGGGCTCGGGCGCGCCGCGCGTCACCAGATCGTCGATCATCACGCCGATATAGGCGTCGGCGCGATCCAGGATGAAATCGCGGTCGCTGGCGGCGTTGATGCCGGCGATCAGCCCCTGCGCCGCCGCCTCCTCGTACCCCGTGGTCCCGTTGATCTGGCCGGCCAGGTACAGGCCGGGAATCCGACGGGTCTCCAGGGTGTGGCGCAGCTCGCGCGGGTCGACATGGTCGTATTCGATGGCGTAGCCCGGCCGCAGCATCTCGGCGGCTTCCAGGCCCGGGATGGTGCGCAGCAGCGCCGCCTGCACCTCGCGCGGCAGCGAGGTCGAGATGCCATTGGGATAGACGGTGATGTCGTCGAGCCCCTCCGGCTCGAGGAAAATCTGGTGCCGCTCGCGCTGGCCGAAGCGCACGACCTTGTCCTCGATCGACGGGCAATAGCGCGGGCCCGAGGATTCGATCTGGCCGGAGTACATCGGCGCGCGATGCAGGTTCTCGCGGATCAGCGTATGCGTCGCCGGCGTCGTGGAAGTAAGGAAACAGGAAATCTGCGGAACAGTGATTCGGTCCGTAAGATAGGAGAACGGCAGTGGCGGATCGTCACCACGTTGTTCCACAAGGGATTTCCAGTCGATCGTGCGACCATCGAGGCGCGGCGGCGTGCCGGTCTTCAGGCGCCCCAATTGGAATCCCAACCGCGCTAGGGTCCGGGATAGGCCGCTCGACGGCGGCTCCAACGCGGCATCCGCACCGGCCGCGCCTGATGCCAGCGGCAGGTCGCTCGGCCCGCCCGCCGCCCGCTGGCCGCGCGCGCGGCCGGCCGGGATCGTGACCTCGCCGCAATGGATCAGGCCGCGCAGGAAGGTGCCGGTGGTCACCACCACCGCGCGGGCGGCGATCCTGCCGCCATCCGCCAGCTCCACCCCCGCGACCCGGCCGGAGGCGTCGAGCCAGACATCCTCGACGGCGCCCGCCCGTACCTTCAGCCCCGCCGTGTCCGCCAGGATCGCCTGTACCGCGCGGCGGTAGAGCGCGCGGTCGGCCTGCGCTCGCGGGCCGCGGACAGCCGGTCCCTTGCTCGCATTCAGGGTGCGGAACTGGATGCCGGCGCGATCGATGGCGCGGCCCATCACGCCATCCAGGGCGTCGATCTCACGCACCAAATGACCCTTGCCTAGCCCGCCGATCGCCGGGTTGCACGACATCTCGCCGATGGTGGCGACGTCGTGCGTCAAGAGCAGCGTGCGCGCGCCCATGCGCGCGGCCGCGGCGGCCGCCTCGGTACCGGCATGGCCGCCGCCGATGACGATAATGTCGCAAAAATCCGGGTCGCCGCTCACGGCGCGCACATTGCGAACGCGCCCCGCCGAGTCAAGCCTGCCGACTCACCCCGCGCGACCAGTCGACCGTCCCGCCAACCAGCGCGCGCTGGACCCGGTGCGCTCCAGCGCGTCCACCGGCTTACTGACGGTTGGCTGGGCGACCTTCAGTCGTGCTGCGCCGGCGCTGAACGCGCCCTCCTCGAAGACAGCCAGAAAGGCCTCGATCTGGCGAAGATTCATCGTGATCGACCCCAAGGCCCCGCCATACTCGCCGAGATGGTGGCGCGTCAGATTGCTGGAGGTCCGGGTCATTTGGGTATCGCCCCGACGCGCCGCCGGCCGGGTTCTGTGTCCGCCGCCAATCATGACGCGACTGTCACCAGGCCAGCCGCACAATCCGCCGTTGAGCGGACGAACGACTCGACCAGCCAACTCCGGGGCCGACGATCCATGTATTCGCCATCGCCGCGACATTCGACCAGCGACCCGCTTTCCGCATACTATATGCTGCAGACCAGAGGGCTTAATCGACCAATACTCACTTGCTATTGCACAGCTAAAGCGATTATATAAGATACTAATTTAAACTGTTGTCCCGACGGAAACATTCATGGCTAATGAAATCTTGGTCATCGAGGACGACGCGTTTCTTCGCGACGAGATCGTTGATTTCCTGGCGCGTCGCGGACGCAGCGTCGTGTGCTGCGAAACCATCGCCCAGGCGGATGAGGCCTGCCAGCAAGGGTTGAAGCCGCGGCTGATCCTCTCCGATATCAACCTGCCCGATGGCGATGGCGTGAGCTTCTGCGCCCGTATGGCCGACAGCATGCCCGGCACAAAATGGGTCCTGATGTCCGGCAATCGCGAACTCGTGCGCTACGGCACCTTGGCCCGCCTGCCCACGGTGCAGGTCGTCGACAAGCCGGTGCCGCTTGTGGTGCTCGCCCGCTTCATCGGTGCGCTCGATGCCAGCCCCGCCTGATACCGCCACCACCGACCCGACCCACCGCCGCCTGGTGCTGCTCGTCGAGGACGAGATCGAGTTACTGGCCGAGATTTCCGCCTTCCTGCGTCGTCGTGGCCACGACGTGCGGACCGCCTCGAACTTCGACGAGGCGCTCGAGCAGCTGAAAGACTGCGCCCACCGGCTGGACCTTCTGCTGACCGATGTGCGCCTGCCCGGCGGCAGCGGTTTGGACCTGCTGCGCTCCGCCGGCGCCGGCGGCCCGAACGCGCTACGTCGCGTGGCGATGACCGGCCATCTCGACCAGGAAGGCATCGACCAGGCCCAGGCGTCGGGCGCGGAGCATGTGCTGCTCAAGCCGTTCAGCCTCTCCGAACTCAACCGCGCCATCCAGGCGGGCGCGCCTCGCCGCGATATCGCGGGTAAGGACCCGTAACGGCCGCTTCCCTGCGACGAAAGAGACAGGTCATGGCCATGACTGACAGCCGTTCGCCCGCGCCAGACCGCGAGGCCACGGCGCTTTCGGTCGAATATGCCCAGCGCTTTCTTGCGCCCGCGCTGAACGACACGAACTCGCTCGGGCTGTGGGCTCTCGTCCGCGAGCTACGCCTGGTGCTGCTGATCGCCGTGCTGATGATCAGCACCATCGCATTCGGCACCAAAAAGCTCATCGACTCCGGCCATCTCGAGGCGCACGAAACGGCCTTTCGTGACGCTGAGGGCCTAACCGCGATCGTCAGCGAGCACGTGCAGCGCACATTCGCCAATGTCGAGGAGCGTCTGCGATATGTCGCCCGTGAAGTGCGTCGCGACAGCGGCGGTGTATCGGTGCGGGCGCTGGTCGAAGAGGGCGCGGTCTCGCTTGGCCAGGTCGTCATGCTCGGCCTCATCGATGAGCGGGGTCGGCTCGTGCAGACCCACGAGGGCCCGATCGCCGACGGGCCGGATCTGTCGGCCCGCGGCCACATCGCCCCGCATCTGCGCTCGCCCGACACGGGTCTTTTGATCAGCCAGCCGATCATCGGCCAGATCAGCGGCAAATGGTCAGTGTTTATCTCGCGCGCGGTGCGCGACGCCGACGGCAGGCTACTGGGCATCGTCGTAGCAGCCGTCGACCCCGCGTACTTCGCCGAGTCCTGGCGCAGCCTGAAACTCGCTCCCGGCGGACACATCGAGTTGGTCGGCACCGACGGCCTGCTGCGCGCGCGATCTTACGCCTTGGAGGCCGCACTGAGCGCCGCCACCAGGGCGCCCGATCTTGTCGACGCCGAACAGAGCGCCTCCAGCGGCCGCCTACGGCGCGATACTTCTGACCGCCAAAGCCTCTCGTATTATCACCGCCTCGATGGCTTGCCGCTCATCGTCTCCGTCGGCTTCGATCTCGGCCCCATCAATGGCTCGGTCGCCGCGCACCAGTCGCGGTACGTCGCCGGCGCCATCGCGCTGAGCGTGCTGCTGGGCATCACTCTGATGCTGCTTGGCCAACGCACGCTGGCGACCAATGCCGAACGCGCGCGCGCCTCCTCGACCACGCGCCTGCTGCTCGAGGCCATCGACACGCTGCCGGTGTCGTTCGGCCTGTTCGATCGCGACGACCGCCTCATTCTCTACAATCGCCGTTCGGTCGAGCTCAACGGCGCGATCGTCGGCCCGCACGCGCTTGGCCGCACCTTCACCGAGCTGCTCGACGACTTGATCGAGCAGGAGCGAGCCAAGCGGCCCGACCACGATTGGGCAGCGACGCGCCAGCTGCTGATCGAGGGCTCCCACGCCGGCGAGCCCTACGACTCGCCGGCCCCCGACGGTTCCTGGCAACGCAACTTCGGTGTCGGCATGGGCAGCGGCGAGCGCGTGCGCATGCAGCTCGACATCACGCCCCTGAAGCGTCGCGAGGGCGAGCTGCAGGCCAGTCGCCGGCGCTACGAAAACCTGGTGAACTCGCTGGCCGACGTCGTGTTCTCCTGCGGCCGTTCGGGCGACATCACCTACATCAGCGCCCGGGTGACCCGCTTCCTGGGCTATCCCGCCGACAGCCTCCACGGTCGCGACATCCTCACGCTGATCCACGAGCAGGACCACGACAAGGTGCGGCGCGCCATGCGCAGCGTGCACCCGCGCGGCGCGCCGCTTACCGTGGTTTGCCGCGCCGTGCGCCCTGATGGCGCCGCGCGCTTCGTCGAGATCCGGCTGGGCGCCGGCGAATCGGGCGACGCCGGCAACAGCGTCATCTCCGGCGTGATCCGCGACATCCACAAGCAGCACCACCTTGTCCTGCAGCTGCGCAACGAGATGAGCCGGCTGAGCTCGATCGTGCATTCGAGCGGCGCCCTGATCCTGCTGGTCGATCGCGACGGCCGCGTCACCATGGCCAATAGCGGCTTCCTGGCGCTCACCGGGCTCAGCCACGAGGATGTCGTCGGCCAGCCGCTCGACCTCGTCATCCCTTGCCCGCCCGATATCCGCGTGGTCGAGACCTTCGCCACGGCCGATGGCGCGCGCGCCGGTCGAGTTTGACGTTACCCTGAACGACACCCGACAAGAGAAGCGCATCATCCGCGTCACCGCGCAGGCCGACTACGCCGAGGACGGCCGCATGCGCCACCTCGTGCTGCTGGGCGTCGACGAGACGATGCGCCGCGCCGCCGAGGTCCGCCTGTTCGACGCCTCGCGCCTGGCGACCCTGGGCGAGATGGCCTCGAGCATCGCGCATGAGATCAACCAGCCGCTGGCGGTGATCCGTCTCGCCGCCGAGACCCTGAACGAGGAGTTCCAGCTCGCCGAGCCCGGCGTCGTGCCGGCCGAGCTACGCGAGTTCACCGGGCGCAAGCTCGAGCGCATCGCCAACCAGACCGAGCGCGCCTCGACCATCATCCGCGACCTGCGCATCTTCGCGCGCAAGCCCGACGATCAGCCGACACCGTTCTCGGTTCCCGACGCCCTGCGCGGCGCCGCCGACCTGGTCCACGAGCAGTTGCGCCTGGCCAGCGTCGCCATCGAGCTGCGGCTCGACGAGGCCTGCGGCCAGGTGCTGGGCCACGCCAACCGCCTGCAGCAGGTGGTGATCAACCTGGTGCTCAACGCCCGCGACGCCATGCTCGAGAAGCCCGGCGACGCGCCGCCCACGATCCGCGTCCATGCCTACCCGAAGCCCGACGGTTCGGGTGTCGTCGTCGACGTCGAGGACAACGGCCCCGGCATTCCGCCCAAAGTCCTGCCGCGCCTGTTCGAGCCGTTCTTCACCACCAAGCCCGGTGGCAAGGGCACGGGCCTGGGCCTGTCGATCAGCTATGAGATCGTGCGCCAGATGGGCGGCACCATCTCGGCCGAGAACCTCGAGGGCAAGGGCGCGCGCTTCCGCTTCACGCTGCCTATCGCGCCAGTCGTCGCCACCGTCGACAACTCCGCGATCGCCGCCGAGTAACCCCTCTCAAGACTGCCGGCGCGTTCCTGAGCCGGCGCCACGTCAACTGTCCAGGGGCAGTATCCAGCATCGCGTGGCGAGCGGACCAACGGCCAACAAGGTGGGGGGTGGTGCCACAGCCGATCAATCGGCACCGGGCTATCCACCCCGGCCAGCGGACCTTGATCGATCGTTAATTAGTACGTTATAACATAACAGTGTGTGCCACTTGTGCGTCTGTTAATCGCCTCGTGACGTTCCGGCGCCGGCTTGGCCGCGCGAACGTCGCGCGCCGTTTGCTCCCACTCCATCCGTAGGTAAGTCGCGCATGAGCAGCCACGCCACGCTCTCAGTGTGCACGCGCTGTCGGCCGCCCGGCTGGACCGGGCCTGACGCGGAGCGCCCCGGCGCCATGCTCGCGCACGAGATGGAGGCCGAACTCGAGCGCGGTGCGCTTGCCCACCCCATCGTCTTTCGTCGGGTGCATTGCATGAGCCAGTGCCTGCGGCCGTGCGTGATCTCCCTCTCCGATCCGGCGCGCTACGCCTACGTCTTCGGCGACCTGGCGCCCGGCCTCCATGCCGCCGACGTGTTGCGAACGATCGATTTGTGGCTGACCGAGCCCGAGGGCTACCTCACGCGGCCGCAACGGCCGGCCTCCATGCGCACCGGCATCCTGGGTCGCGTGCCGCCGCTCGACTCGTCGCACGATCTGGTCGTGTCGCGCCGCTCATTCCCTGCCGGGCCACGCAGCCCCACCGACCGCCTGGGAGACTAGCCATGATGCGCCGCCGTTCGCTTGCCCTCGGCGCCCTCGCGGCTACGGTTCTTTCTTCCCCCGCCACAGCGCGCGAGCCGCTGGTCGTCGGCCAGACCTTTCTGTCGGCTGGCCTCGACCCGGCACGCGGTTCGGCCGGATGGGCGCTGGTGAGCCACGGGGTCGCCGAGAAACTGTTCTCGGTGAATCAGAGTGGCCGACTGGAGCCGCAGCTCGCCGACAGTGCGGCGCGGATCGATGATCGGACATGGACGGTCACGCTGAAGGCGGGGCGCCGTTTCTCCGACGGCACGCCGGTCACCGCCCGAGCGGTCGCCGAGGCATTGAGCCGGACAGTCAGCGAAAACGCCGCCGCGCGCGCGAGCGCGGGAAGCATCGTCTTCGATACTGACGGCGACCTCGCGCTTCGGCTTCGCAGCGAACGCGCGATTCCCTCGGCGGCCGTGCTGCTCGCTGAATGGGTGTTCGCGGTCTATCGGCGCGACGGCGAAACAATGCACTTCACCGGACCTTGGGCGGTGGCCGCCTTTGAAGCCGATCGCCGGCTGCGACTCGCGCCCAACCCGCATCACCCCGCCAGCGCCGACCTGCCGCCGATCGAGATTCGCCGCTTCCCCGATGCCCAGGCGATGGCGCTTGCCGCGCAGGCA
>VGCZ01000046.1 GCA_016869975.1 Alphaproteobacteria bacterium | reverse complement strand
CCAAGTCGGACAAGGGCACCGGAACGGGCGGCTCCGCCGGCACGGGAACGGGCACGGGTACCGGCAAGGCCGGCGGCGCGGGCTCCGGTGCACCCGCCGGCGGTGTATCCGGCGGCGGTGGGGGGGGCGACCCACGGGGATGCCTACGGGCCGGCGGACGTTTAGCCCATAAAAGCTACCGCGCGCAGCCGATCGGGACTGGCGACGAGGCCGGTACGCTCAAGGGTATGCCTGTTGAAGGAAGGCCAACGTGGATGTCGGCTAAAACGTGATGGGCGTCGGTCCCTGGGGCACGGTGGCCCAGAACTCGGGATCGTGGCCGAAGAAGATGCGCGCCCCGCCGGCCTCCAGCGCCGCCAGCTTGTCGAGCGAAGCGTACATCTGCTCGCGGTCGTGGGCGAAGCGCGGCAGGCGCCGTTCGCGGAGCGTGCGGCAGAAATAACAGGCGTCGCCCGTCAGCACGACGTCGCCGCCCTCCAGCCGCACGCGCAGCGACTGGTGGCCCGGCGTATGGCCGGGCGTCGGCAGACAGACCACGCTGCCGTCGCCGAACACGTCGTACTCGCCCTCGGGCGCGATCACCGGGTGACCGCAATTGACCTCTTCAGGGTTGAAGCCGTAGCGCCGGGCGCGCTCGGCGTCACGCCCCACCTCGAACTCGGCGCGCTGGATCACCAGGCTGGCGTTGGGGATCAGCGCGTTGCCGCCGGAGTGGTCGAAATGCAGATGCGAGTTGATCAGGTAGTCGATCCGCCTCGGATCGCGATCCATCGCCTCGAGCCTGGCCGAGATCTCCTGGCCGGGCGCGTAGTCGAACTTGAACATGCCGGCGAGGCGTTCGCCGACACGCGCCGCCGGCTGGGTCTGGCACTGCGGGTGCATACCACTGTCGTAGAGCGCGACACCCTTCGGGTGCTCGACGAGATAGCTCGGAATCGGCAGGCGCACGTCGCCTTCGCCGCCTTCCATCAGATGCGCCAGGCTGCCGGTGAGGTAACCGCAGGTCAGCGCGTAGAGCTTCACGGTCATGGCGTCACACCGTCAGCACGATTTTTCCGAAATGCTGGTTGGCCTTCATCATCTCGAGCGCGTCGACGACCTTGTTCAGCGGGAAGGTCTTGTCGATCGGCAGGGTGAGCTTGCCGGCCTCGACCGCGTCCCACAGATCGGCGCGCATCAGCCGGACGATCTCCCGCACCTCCTCGGGCGAGCGCGTACGGAAGGTCACGCCGATATAGTCGATACGCTTGAGCGCGTGCAGGTCGAAGTTGAACGCGCCTGTGTTGCCGCCGAGTCGGCCGACATTGACGATGCGGCCGAGGATGGCGCAGGCGTCCATGTTCTGGTTGGCGACGCCGCCCGAGACCTGGTCGACGATCAGATCGACGCCCTTGCCGCCGGTCGCGGCCTTGACCTTCTCCGGCCATTGCGCGTCGGTCGTGTCGATGGCGAGGTCGCAGCCGAATTCCTTCAGCCGCGCGCGTCGGCCGGCGTGCGTCGAGGTGCCCATGACGATCGACGCGCCCATCAGCTTGGCGATCTGCATGCCCATGAGGCCGACGCCCGAGCTGGCGCCCTGGATCAGCACGCTCTCGCCCTTCTTCATGCGGCCGGCGGTGATCACCGCGTTGTGCATGGTCTGCAGCGCCACCGGATAGCAGGCCGCCTGTTCGAAGGTCATGTTGTTGGCCGGTATGCGGCTGACGCGGCCGGCGTCGGTAACGGCGTACTCGGCATAGCCGCCAGCGGCCGAGCCCATCACGCGATCGCCCGCCTTGATGCCCTTGACCGCGGCGCCCACCGCCTCGACTTCGCCAGCACACTCCAGCCCGAGCCGCGCACCAACGCCGCCGATCGAGCCGTGGCGCGCGCCCGACGCGATACCGAGATCGGCACGGTTCAGACTGGCGGCGAGCACCTTGATCAGCACCTCGTCCGCCTTGGGCTCGGGCTTCGGCACGTCCTGGATCTCGACGCCGTTGGCGCCCACCACCGCTGCTTTCATGGCGAAGTCCTCCATCGCTCTTTTCCTTCTCCCCGCGAAGGCGGGGAGAAGGAGATTAGGGTCGAGACTCATAAAATCCACCAGACGATAGCAGCGACGAGGCAGACAGAGGCGAGGAAGTTTCGGGCGAGCTTGTCGTAGCGTGTGGCGATGCGTCGGAAGTCCTTGAGCCTGGAGAAGGCATTTTCGATGCGGTGGCGCAAGCTGTAGGACTTCTTGTCGAAGCTGAAGGGCAGCTTGCGGTTCGACTTGTTGGGAATGACGGGCTTGGTGCCGCGCTGTGCCAACCATTGGCGCAGTGGCGTACTGTCGTAGGCCTTGTCGCCAAGCAGCTTGCAGGCTGCCGTGGTGCGTCGGATCAGACGTTGGGCGGGCGGGCAGTCATGTGCCTGGCCGGCGGTCAGGAGGATGGAGAGAAGACGGCCCTTAGCATCTGCGAGTGCGTGGATCTTCGTGTTGCGCCCGCCGCGAGAGTGGCCGATCGCCTGCCTCTGCGCCCCCCTTTTCCGCCCGCGGCCGAACGGTGTGCCTTGATGTGCGTGCTGTCGATCATCTGCGTCTGGGTCGAGCGGCCGCGCTGGGCCAGCGCGCGGAACAGCTTCTCCCAGATACCTCGTTCAGCCCACCGCGAGAAGCGATTGTAGATTGTCGTGTGTGGCCCGTACTGCGGCGGGCAATCCTTCCAGCGACAGCCGCTTCTGAGGACATGCAGGATGCCGCTGATCACGCGGCGGTCGTCCACCCGGTCCTTGCCGCGCACATCGGTCGGAAGGTGCGGTTCGATCTGTTGCCATTGATCGTCGTCAAGCCAGAACAGATTGGCGCGCATCGGCTGCTCCCATTTGACATCAGGGAATCAACAACCGATTCTCATCGCAACAGATTTATTGGGTTCTGACCCTAGGGAGTCAAACAGGGCGTCGCGTCAAGCCAGGCGCTCCCCGTCCGGTGCGGTATTCCTCACACGCGGCGGCGATGTCATGATCGCGTGATGTCGCCACGGCGGAGGCAGGGATGCAGGGTTCCTGGTGGATTTGGCTGATCCTCATCCTGCCGCCGGTCGTCGGCGGCGCCTATTACACGTGGCGGCGCTATCGCCACTGGTTCCGCTGACGCCTAGGGCCGCAGGAACGCCGCCAACTCGGCGTTGAAGCGCGCCGGATCCTGCAGCATCGCGAAATGGCTGACGCCGGGCAGCTGGCTCAACCGGGCGCCGGGGATCGCGACCGCCAGCTCCGCGGTGTGCTCGCGGCTGATGATTTCGTCGTGCTCCGCGCCGACGATCGTCGTGGGCACGCCGATACGCGCGAGGTCGGCGCGCGTCCAGGTCGGGCTCGACCCCCACATCCGGCGCAGGTCGTCGAGCAGGCGCTGCCAGTTCGCCGGCGTCGGCGACATCGCGGCATGGTCGAGGCGGCAGCGCTCGGCATACTGCGTGAAGGTGGCGCTCTGCGCGCCCTGCGGCCGCAACCCCTGCAGGTTGAAGTTGGCGCCGAAGGCCAAGAGCCGGTCGACGCGGTCGGGCCGGCGCATCGCCAGCTCCAGCCCGACGATGCCGCCATCGCTCCAGCCGACGATCGCCGCGCGCCGGATCTTCAGCGCATCGAGGACGCCCACGACGTCGTCGGCGAGCAGCGGGTACGACATCCGCCGCGGCGACAGCGTGCTGCGGCCGTGGCCGCGGCTGTCGAGGGCGATCACGCGATGGCGCCCGGCCAGCGCGGCGATCTGATGGCCCCAATAGTTCGAATGGCCCATGCCGCCATGCAGAAGGAGCACCGGCGCGCCATCGCCGAACACCGCATGAAAGAGCTCGACATCGCCGATCCTCAGCCGTCCATCGCTCGCGGGCGGCGGCAGCGCCGGCGTGGGCGGCAGTGTCGTCCATGCCGGCTGCGCCATCGCCGGGGCGGCGCCGGCCAGCAGCAGGCCGCACGCGGTGCGTGTGAAGGCGCGCCGGCGCATCACGACCACGCGTCTCACGGCGCCGGCGCGAAGCTGTCGGTGCGCGCCATGCGCCAGGGCTGGGTGTAGCGCGGGTCGTTGGTGCCGCGCAGGATCTCGCCCGGCTCGAGGAAGCGATACAGCCGGTCGAAGCTCTTGACCTTGTTGGGCGCGATGCGCTGCGAGAAGTGGCGCGGCCCCAGCTGGCTGGGATGGTCGAGGCCGGCGGACGCGACCACCTCGGCCAGCGCCTTCAAGGTCGAGGCGTGGAAGCGATAGACGCGCTCGGCCTTGTCGGGCACGTCGAGCGCGCGCTGGCGCATCGGGTCCTGGGTCGCCACGCCGGTCGGGCAACGATCGGTGTGGCAGCTCTGCGACTGAATGCAGCCCACCGCCATCATGAAGCCGCGCGCGGCGTTGCACCAATCGGCGCCCAGCGCCATGGCGCGCGCGATGTCGAAGGCCGAGGTGATCTTGCCGGCGACGCCGATGCGGATGCGGTCGCGGATGTCGAGGCCGACCAGCGCGTTGTGCACGAACAGCAGGCCCTCGCGCAGGGGCGTGCCGATGTGGTCGAGGAACTCCAGCGGCGCCGCGCCCGTGCCACCCTCGGCACCGTCGACGACGATGAAGTCGGGATAGATGTTGGTCTCGATCATCGCCTTGCAGATCGCCAGGAACTCCCAGGGATGGCCGATGCACAGCTTGAAGCCGACCGGCCTGCCGCCGCTCAGCTCGCGCAGCTTCTTGATGAAAGCCATCATTTCCAGCGGCGTCGAGAAGGCGGAGTGACAGGGCGGCGAGACGCAGTCCTGGCCCTGCGGCACGCCGCGCGTGACGGAAATCTCTGGCGACACCTTGGCCGCCGGCAGCACGCCGCCATGGCCGGGCTTGGCGCCCTGCGACAGCTTGATCTCGATCATCTTGATCTGCGGCGTGGCCACGGTCTCGCGGAAGCGCTCCTCGCTGAACGTGCCGTCGGGGTTGCGGCAGCCGAAATAGCCGCTGCCGATCTCCCAGACGATGTCGCCGCCATTCTCCTTGTGATAGGGGCTGAAGCCGCCTTCGCCGGTGTCGTGATAGAAGCCGCCCTTCTTGGCGCCGGTGTTGAGCGCGCGCACCGCGTTGGCGCTGAGCGAGCCGAAGCTCATCGCCGAGATGTTGAACACCGAAGCCGAGTAGGGCTGCGCGCAGTCGGGCCCGCCGATCGAGATACGGAACGGCTCGGTCGAGGGATTCCGCGCGACGATCGAGTGATTGAGCCATTCGAAGGAGTCGCCGTAGACGTCGAGCTGCGTGCCGAAGGGGCGCTTGTCGAGCTGGCCCTTGGCGCGCTGGTAGACGATCGAGCGCTTCTCGCGGTTGAACGGCGCGCCGTCGGTGTCGCTCTCCAGGAAGTACTGGCGGATCTCGGGGCGGATCTCCTCGAGCAGGAAGCGGATATGGGCCGCGATCGGATAGTTGCGCAGGATGCTGCTCTTCTTCTGCACGACGTCGTGCACGCCGACTCCGGTCAGCGCGGCGGCGATCAGGAACAACACCAGGAAGCCGGGGTATATGAAGGACAGGATCAGGAAGGCGATCGTCGCCGCGATCGACAGCGTGAACACCACGTAGCGCGGCGTGAACGCGAGCGCGATCGTGCCCATGACGGCGTCTCCCCGAACTTGCCGGCCGCTCAAAGAATTTGGCGGCCGATTCCCGATGCATCTCCGTCATCCCTCGCTGCGCTCGGGATGATGGAGATGCTCTGTCGGCCGATTGTGAAGCGCTAGCGTTCGCGACGGAAGGGCCACAGCAGCTGCCCGGGCAGGTGGGTCGGCACCTTGTCCTCGACGCCGAACACCGTGGGCTGGCGGTCGGGCAGCCAGAAGGTGCCGAACAGGATGTCCCACAGCGGCAGCAGGCCGGCGAAATTGCGGTCGCGGCCCTCCCCGGCCGAGGTGTGGTGCCAGCGATGGAAGGCCGGGCTGGCGATCACCTTGCGCAGTGGCCCGAAAGTCCAGGTCACGTTGGCGTGCAGCAGGATGGCGTAGAGCGTCAGGAACGGCACGACCGCCGCCGTGGCCACCGGCGAGAAACCCAGCGCCACCAGCGGCAGCGCGATTGCCAGCTTGTTGGCGATGTCGTTGACCGGGTGCAGGCGGACGGACGCCAGCCAGTCGAGATGCGTCGAGCTGTGGTGGATGGCGTGGAAGCGCCAGCGCCAGCCGCTGTGGAACCAGCGATGCACCCAGTAGCCGAGGAAATCGCCCAGCACGATCATCTCGATCGCCTGCAGCCAGATCGGCTGGCGCGACAGCGGCCCGAAGCCTTTGGCGATGCGCTCGGGATCGAGGCCCTGACCGGCCACCAGCAGCACCGGCAAGACCGCCGCGATCAGCGCCACCCGCGTGACCGCGCGCGTCACCAAAGGGGTGAAGATCCAGTAGGCCAGGTCGGTCCACCAGCCCGGCCGCACGATCGGCTGGCGCAGCGCCGGGAACAGCCGCTCGATCACGCCGAAGACCAGCGCGAGGACGACGAAACCGACGGCGATGCCGACCAGGGAACCAGCCATAGCATCCCATGGTACGGCATCCACGACCGTTGCATCCCCGCCCGTCGCGTCCTATGGACGCCGGCGGTGGCTGGACCGCCGGGCTAGGTCGTGAAGTATAGTGTGATCAAGGCCGACCAACCGGCCAGATTCGCCCGTGGGCAGACGCAGGGCGATCGCTTTTGACTCCCTCTCGTCGCAAGCGGGGAGAGGGAGAAAAACCTGCATGCAAGAGCCCCGTGGGCAGACGGGCGTAGAGAGGACGGAACAATGAGCAAGGACATCAAGCAACCCCTGCGGCGGCGCACGCTGCTGGGAACGGGTGTGGCGATGGGCGCGGCGCTGGGCGTGGCGGCGCCGGCGGTGCTGCGGGCACAGACCGGCGACTGGCCCAAAGGCCAGCTGCGCTTCGTCGTGCCCTTCCCGCCGGGCGGCTCGACCGATCCGGTGGCGCGCATCCTGGCGGCTCAGCTTACGGCGTCGCTGGGCTGGAACATCATGATCGACAACAAGCCGGGCGGCACCGGCGTGGTCGGCGCCACCGTCGCCGCCAAGGCGCCGCCCGACGGCCAGACCTGGCTGGTCGTCTTCGACAACCACATCCTCAACCCGCTGTTCACAGCGGACCTGCCGTACAAGGACAGCGAGCTCGCCAACGTCATGCTGATCGGCCGCACGCCGCAGGCGATCGGCACGCATCCCGACCGGCCGTACAAGACGATGGCCGAGTTCATCGCCGACGCGAAGAAGCGGCCAGGCAAGCTGTCGATGAGCGTGCTGGCCGCCAGCCAGGCGCTGGTGCTGGTGAACGGCATGCTGGGCGACAACGGCTTCGACATCAACGTCATCCCCTACAAGGGCGGCGGCCCGCTGCTGGCCGACGCCTTGGCCGGCCACACCGACACGGCGATCTCCAGCGTGGCCGCGATCTCGCCGCACTTCGCGTCCAAGAAGCTGCGACCGATCGCGGTCACCAGCGACAAGCGCATCCCCGCGCTGCCCGACGTGCCGACGCTCGCCGAGCAAGGCATCAAGGCGCCGACCTCGTTCGCCTGGTGGGGCGTTTACGCGCCGGCGGGCACCCCCAGGCCGATCATCGATCGCATGAACGCCGAGCTGAAGAAGGCGGCGACTAGCGCCGAGGTCAGCAAGAAGTTCATCGACCAGTTCAACATGGAAGTGCTGACCTCCACGCCCGAGGAGTTCGCCGAGTTCCAGCGCAAGGAGCAGGCCATCTGGGGCAAGATCATCAAGGAGAAGAACCTCAAGCCGGAATGAGCCTCGGATAGAGTCCCGTGAACGGCGCGCCGTTGCCCCGACGGCGCGCCGTTTGACATGATGCGCCCGCACCGAGCGGGAAGGACACACCGATGAAACTCGCCATCCTCGACGACTATCAGGAGGTCGCCCTGGCTTATGGCGATTGGGATCGACTACGCGCGCGTGGCGTCGAGATCACGGCGTTCGACCGCCATCTCGGCGGTGCCGACGAGGCGGCCGCCGCGTTGGCGCCATTCGACATGGTGCTGCTGATGCGCGAGCGCCAGCCGTTTCCCAAGGCGTTGATCGACCGGTTGCCCAATCTGAAATTCGTCGTGCTGACCGGCGCGCGGGCGCCCAGCATGGACCTCGCCGCACTCACGGCGCGCGGCATCCCGGTCAGCAACACCGGCACCGGCGGCTCCAGCGCGCCGACCGCCGAGCTGACCTGGGCGGTGCTGATGGACGCCGTGCGCCATGTCACGGCGGGCGACCGGCTGGTGCGGAAGGGCGGCTGGCACAAGGGCCTGCCGATGGGCTTCGCGCTCGAGGGCAAGCGGCTGGGCGTGCTGGGGCTGGGCAAGCTCGGCTCGCGCGTCGCGGGCTACGCCAAGGCCTTCGGCATGGAGGTCGTCGCCTGGAGCCAGAACCTCACGGCGGAGAAGGCGGCCGCGCACGGCGCCAGGCTGGTGTCCAAGGACGAGCTGCTGGCGAGTTCCGACGTGATCACCATCCACCTGATCCTGAGCGGCCGCACGCGCGGGCTGATCGGCGCGGCTGAGATCGCGAAGATGAGAAGAGGTGTGGTGCTGGTGAACACCTCGCGCGGGCCGATCGTCGAGGAGGCGGCGCTGATCGCAGCGCTGAAGAGCGGCCACATCGCCTCGGCCGGCCTGGATGTCTACGACATCGAGCCGATGCGGCCGGGCCATCCCCTGACCAGCCTCGACAACGTCGTGCTCGCGCCGCACCTCGGCTACGTCGTCGAACCCGCGTTCCGCGCGTTCTACGCCGACGCGATCGAGGACATGCTTGCCTGGCTCGACGGCAAGCCGATCCGGGTGATGAATCCCGAGACGGTCAAATGAAGCTTAACCTTCCCCAGGAGGGGGGAAGGTAGCTTCGTGCGAAAATGCGATAGCCGTGGCTAGTCGCGCAGGTTCTGCGTCCAGCTGTCGTTCTCGCCGGTGTCGACCTGGAAGAACATGCGCCGGTACTTGTCCGGCGGGCAAAGGTCCGACGTGATGGTGAAGGGCTGGCGGCTGACGCAGATCGGAATGTCGCCCTTCCACTGCTTGTTCACGTCCTTGTTCTGGCCGTAAAGCAGGTAGTAGCGGTACTGGAGCTTGCCGCTCCACAAGGTCGCGCACTGGCCCTTGGCGAACTTGTACCAGCCCTCGGAAATGATGATGTGACCGCCCTGCGGGTTCTTGTTGCCCGTGTTCAGCGCCTTGGACACCTCGATGTCGACCGAGGACAGATTACACAGCCTGAAGCCCTGAGCCTGGGCACCCCCCGAAATCGCCATGGCGCCTATGGCGCCGCAGACGATCGCCAGTTTGCGAAGCATCGATCCTCTCCTCTCGACTGTCGCCCTGCCGGTGCGGCAGACCCCCAACGGGGGGATCACCCCAAGGCCCCAATAATACCCAGCTTCGCGCGCGTCGTCATCGTCTCGTGATCAGAGACCGGTGATCCGGGCGATTTCGCCGTCGGTCAGGCCGACCACGCGGGCGATGTCGCGCAATTGCCCCCAAGTGGTGTCGTCGACCGGCACGCCCTTGGCCAGCCGGTCGACGCGCCGCGCGCGTTCCGGCTCGCCCGGGGTCATCACCTGATCGGTGCCGGGTTGCGGCTTGGCCGACTTCACCCAGGCGATGAAATCCTGCGAATCCTTGCGCCAGATGCTCTCGCCGCCCAGCTTTGATGGGTCGATGATGACCGACAGCATGTTGTTGACGATGTCGCCCGGCGGGCCTTTTGTCGTCTCCGGCGTCGCCGTCATGCCGCCGGTCAGCGCGCCCGACAGGATGTCGCAGATCACCGCCAAACCACCACCTTTATGCAGGCCGAAGGGCAGGATCGCCCCAAACGGCCCGTTGCCCCACATCACGCCGGGATCGCTGGTGTGGTTGCCCTCGTGGTCGATCAGCAGGCCGGGCTCCATCTCCTCGCGCTTGTTGTAGGCCACCCGCACCTTGCCCATGGCGACCTGGCTGGTGGCGAAGTCGAGCACGATGTGCTGGCCGTTCTCGCCCGGCACGGTGCAGCAATAGGGGTTGGTCGAGAAGCGCGCCTCGGCGCCGCCGAACGGCGCCACCAGCGGCTTGTGACCATGCACGTTGACGTAGTGCATCGAGACCATGCCTGAATCGGCGCAGCGCTCGCCCCAGGCGCCGATGCGGCCGATATGGTGGCAGTTGCGCAGGCCCACGACGCAGACACCGAACTGCCGCGCGCGCTCGATGCCGAAATCCATCGCCTCACCGGCGACCACCTGGCCGTAGCCCTTGCCGCCATCGACGGTGATCACCGCGCCGTTGTCGACGACGATCTTGGCGTGCCAGTTGCGCTTGCAGTTGCCCGAGCGCGTGTTCTCGATGTAGCGCGGGATCATGCCGACGCCGTGGCTGTCGTGGCCGTAGAGATTGGCCAGCACCAGGTTCTCGGCGACGATCTTCGCCTCGCCGGCCTCGCTGCCGTCCGTTTCGCAGATCGCCTTGATATACGCCGTCAACCGGTCGGCCTTGACCCTGACCTCGCCGACCTTGCCCGCGCTCGCCGCCATCGCCGTTTCCTTCCCTCGTTCTCGCGCGCGAGGCTACGCAACGATGCGGCGCCAATGCAAGCCGCTCGGTGTCATCCCGAGCGCAGCGAGGCATCTTTACGCGGCGGAAAGATTCGTCGCTGCGCTCGGAATGACGGAACCTCCTCTAGCCGCGATACCAAGCGGGCTTGCGCTTCTCGGCGAAGCTGGCGAGGCCCTCGGCGGCCTCGTCGGATTGACGCTTCGCGGCGTGCTCGCGCACCAGCGGGTCGAGCGCGTCTGCGGATAGAGTCGACCGCGCCACCAGCAGGCTGCGCCGCTTGGTCTGCGCGGTCGCGTCGGGCGCGTTCAGCAAGATGGCGTCGACGATGCGCGCGCCTTCGGCCTCGAGCCGGTCATCAGGCACCACCTCGTGCACCAGGCCGATGCGGCGCGCCTCCTGGGCGCCGAAGCGCTCGCCGGTGAGGGCGTAACGGCGTACCTGCCGCACGCCCATGGCGTCGACAAGCTGCGGGATGATGATGCCGGCCATCAGGCCCCAGCGCGTCTCGCTGATGGCGAAGAAGGCGCCCTCGGCGGCCACGACGACGTCGCAGGCGGCGGCGATGCCGGTGCCGCCGCCGATGCAGGCGCCACGGATCAGCGCCACGGTCGGGCAGGGCGCCTCGTTCAGCCGGCGCACGGCTTCGGCGGTCACCAGCGACGCCCGCTCGTTGGCCGCCGCGTCCTGGTCGCGCACGCCCCTGACCCAGGCCAGATCGGCACCGGCCTGGAAGTGCCGGCCATTGCCGCGCAGCACCACGGCGCGCAGATCGGCCCGGCGCTCCAGCGCGTCGAGGGCGCGCAGCAGGCCGTCGAGCAGCGCGCCGTTGTAGGCGTTGTTCACCTCGGGCCGATTGAAGGTCACGGTCGCGACGCCGCGCGCGTCAACCGTGAGCAGGACTGGTTCTTCAGTCATCGATGCGATCCTCCTCTGACTACGCCTCGCTCAAGGCGACCATCGAGGTCAGTGTCCCACCGGGTCCCGGCGATTGAGATAGTACTCGTCGCGTGGAAACAGATCGGTGTTGGCGTCGCCGAACGGCTCGACCTTGCCGTCGTTGAGAACGTCGGGCTTCTTCTCGCCGAACCATTGGCGAAGCTCGGCGACGTCGACGCCGGCGGCTTCGAAATGCGCGCGGATCGCGGGGTCGTCGAGCTTGCGCTGGATCGCCGCCGGGTCGTAGGCGATCGGTCGGTCGCTGCCGATCAGCGCCGGGTGGACCATCGTCACGTAGGGAAAGACGCTGCGGAAGGTCGAGACGCTGCGTTCAGTCGGCGCCCACTGCACGTAGAGCCCGCCGGGCTCGAGCCGCGCTTTCACCTGCTCGAAGAACTCGACGGAGTAGAGCAGGCCGCTGAGCGAGCTCTTGGGCAGGATCGCGTCGGCCTCGATGACGTGGTAGCGCGTGGTGTCGACGGCGAGCGCGTGGCGGCCGTCGCCAATGTGGAAGTCAAAGCGCTTGTCGCTCAGCAATCGGTCGATGCCGATGCGGCCGCCGGACGCGACGAATTTCTTGAGCGAGTCGATCACCGGTTCGACGATCTCGATGGCGCGCACGCGCTGGGTCGCGGGGTTGACGCCGGCACTGTAGGGCGTGCCGCCGCTGCCGCTGCCGATCACCAGCACGCGCTTCGGGTCGGGGTGCGTCAGCGGCCCGATGGCGCCCAGGAAGGCATGCACGGTGCAGAACGGCAGGCAGCTCTGCGAGTGGCCGGCGATGTACATGCGGCCGCGCTCGGCCGCGGTCAGCCGGATCATCACCACGCCGGTACGGTCCTCGGCGACGATGGCGCGTTCGCCGGGCTTCAGCCCGTGCCACGTGGCCCAGAAACCGTGCGTCGCCGGCAAGAGCGCGACGCAGGCGCCCAGCGCCACCGCCGTGCCGGCGATGCGCAGGCGCGCGGGGCCGCGATCGCGCAGCACCTCGATCAGCGCGAAGGCGAGGCCGATCACGGCGATCAGCTTCAAGGTGCCCGACGTGCCCAGCCAGTGCAGCAGCGCCAGGCCGGCGACCAGGCTGCCGGCGCTGTTGCCCACGATATTGGCGAGCTGCACGTAGCCGACGCGGCGGCCCACCGAGGCGAGGTCGCGCTGCACCGCCTTCTGCACGACGGGGAAGGAGAAGCCCATGACGAAGCTGGCGGGCAGCACGACCAGCACCAGAAATGTCGGGATCAGAATCCATCGCCGTATGCGGCCGGTGGCGAAGACATCGCGGTCCACCATGTCGTCGGGCAGCACGCCCCAGCCGATCAGCCAGTAGGTCAGTAACGCGCCGCCGATGCCCAGCAGGGCGGCGATCGCCTGCATGCGGAAAAAGAAGGCGCGCGGATTGGCGATGCGGTCGATCACCTTCGAGCCGGCCAGCAGCCCGATGGCGTCGCCGATCAGGAACACGCCCAGCACCAGCGAGAAGCCGTAGGCGTTGGACTGCAGGGTGACGCCGATCAGCCGGTACCAGACGATCTGCAGCGCCACGATCGTGAAGCCGGAGACGAAGACCAGGAAACACCAGCGGCCGACCGGCGCGTCGGCGATAGCGGTCGTGGCCGTCGGCGCCTCGACGACGCTATCGCCGCGCAGGCCGCGCGTGGTCACCAGCGAGACGCCACCCACGGCGATCGCCACATTGATCGCGGCGGCGAGGTAGATCGCGCCGTCATAACCGAGATGGCCGATCACCACCCAGCCGGCGACGATCGCGCCGACGCCGGCGCCCAAGGTGTTCAATCCGTATAGCCAGCCGATCTGGCGCGCCGAGGCGGCGATGTCCTGGACGATCGCCTTCGACAGCAGCGGCAGCGAGCAGCCCATCAGGAAGGTCGGCCACAGCAGGCAGGCGAAGACGATCAGGAACATCGTCAGGCGCGAGGACGACAGCGGCGCCAGCTTGGCGAATACCACCTCATGGAACAGCCACGGGCTCAGCACGGCGAAGAGCGCGATGCCCAGCTCGCAGGCCGCGAAGAGCAGGAGCGCGGTGCGCCGCGACAGGCGGTCGGCGCGCAGGCCGGCGATCAGGCTGCCGATGCCCAGGCCGAGCAGGAAGGCGCCGACGACGATCGCGGCGGAGATGCTGTCGGCGCCGCCGAACAGGCCGAGCAGGCGATGCCACGCGGTCTGGTAGACCAGCGCGCTGAAGCCGCTCAGGAAGAACAGCGCGAACAGGAAGGCGAGCGCGGCGCGCGGCGTCGTGCTGGAGGTCATGCGTATCCTCTCCCTCTACCCGCCTGCGGGGAGAGGGTTGGGGTGAGGGGTTGTCTCAGGTTGAGCAGGGCGACGCTGCGCCACTCGCGGCCGCCCCTCACCCCGACCCTCTCCCCGCTTGCGGGGAGAGGGAGGGAGAGGACTCGTCTTCCCATGGTGGCGGGTCGAATTTGGTGGTGAGGAAATCGACCAGGGCCGTGACCTTGGGCGGCAGCAGGCGGCGATGCGGATAGACCGCCTGGATCGGGATCGTGTCGCGCGGCGTGAAGGGCTGCAGGATCTCGACCAGCCCGCCCGCGCGCACCGCGCGCGCCACGGTCAGCCGCGTCAGGCGCACGATGCCGACGCCCTCGACCGCGAGCTGGTAGAGCATGTCGCCATCGTCGCCGCGGCAATTGCCGCGCACCATCACCTCGCGCGTGGCGCCGTCGACGAGGAACGGCCAGCGATTCATCGACGTGCGGTCGCGGAAGCCCAGGCAGTTGTGGCGCACCAGCTCGTCGGGATGCTTCGGCTCGCCGTGCTTCCTCAGATAGGACGGTGCTGCAACGACGACGCGGCGATCCTCGCCGATCTTGCGCGCGACGAAGCTGGAATCGGCGAGATGGCCGATGCGGAAGGCGACATCGAAGCCCTCCTGCACCAGATCGACGACGCGGTCGGTGAAGCTGAGGTCGAGCTCGATGCCGGGATGGTTGTCGAGGAACTCCGGCACCAGCGGCAGGATCTGATGCGCGCCGAAGGCCAGCGACGTCGTGACCTTGACCAGGCCGCGCGCCTCATGCCCGCGCCGGCCGATCGCCGCCTCGACCTCGTCGACCTCGCCGATGATGCGCGCGGCGTCGCGGTAGAAATTCTCGCCGGCCTCGGTCAGCGCCAGCTTGCGCGTGGTGCGGTTGAACAGCCGTACGCCCAGCCGCTCCTCCAGCCGCGTCACCAGCTTGCTGACCGCCGAGGGCGTCAGGCCGAGCTGCGGCGCGGCGGCCGAGAAGCCATTGGCCTCCACCACCTTGACGAACGCCGCCATGTCGCCGATCCGATCCAAACCGCCCCTGTTTGTTATTGATGAACTGAATTCATCATGGACCGAGCATTGGACGATCTTCAGCCAAGATCAATCGAGAATTACCCTTCGCCGATGCGACATGACGATCTCTGGCGCCAGTACGCCCGCTACAACACCTTGGCCAACCAGCGCCTCTACGCCGCCGCCGCCGACCTGCCCGACGCGGAGCGCAAGCGCGAGATGGGCGCCTTCTTCGGCAGCCTGCACGGCACCCTGAACCACCTGATGATCGGCGACGGCATCTGGATGGCGCGGTTCGAGGGCGGGCAGGCGCCATCGACCGGCCTCGACGCCATCGTCCACGACGCCTTCGACGATCTTTACGCCGCCCGCGTCGCGCTCGACGCGCGGATCGAGGCGTTCTTCGCCGCGCCGCCGGAGGGCTTCTTCGACAGCCCGCTCCGCTACATCAACAATGAGGGCCGTGTGTTCGAGGATCCGCCCTCGCTGATCCTGCCGCACTTCTTCAACCACCAGACCCACCACCGCGGCCAGGCGCACGCCATCCTTTCGCGGCTCGGCCTGGGCCGCCGCACGCCGGTGCTCGACCTGCACCGCGTGCTCAAGCCCGACCCCTAGGCTTCCGACCCCCTTCCGACCCCCTTCCGACCCCCTTCCAACCCCCCCGGTGCCTCCCTTTCAACTCCCCACCTCCCGCCAACGGGAGGTGGGGGGTTGGAAGGGAGGTCAAGACGCTCCGCTGGAGCTACGCGCTTGACCTCGACCCGAATGGACAAACGGGATCGACGCAATGCGGGCCGCGAAGCCCGCCGATACGATCGCGATCGTGCTTCATCGTGGCCAGCGAGTGGGCTCGGCACCGGGGTTGGGCTGTCGGCGCACCGTCCTCATGGGGGACGGCCTGGGCATGGTCTTCAACGCCCATACCGTCGCCGCCCACGATGAACGGCGGCGACGGCCTATCCTGCGACTTCTCGGACCTTGGTCCGGCTCCATCGGCCCCGCATCGGCGCCACTGGGCGATGCGGTCCCCGGCTCGCTGGCCGTGCGCCCTCTTGGATCAGAGCCACGGTGGTGGTGTGCTTGGCCGGTATATGCACGGCGCGGCCGTGCTGACGAGGCGGATTCAGTGTAGGCATAATTATAAATTACTGCAAATAGGAAATTAACACATATTCAGCCCTCGTCGAGCGGCAGTGGCGTGATGTCGGAGGCGGCCTGCTCGAGCAAGCCGCGTTCGAGCAGATAGGCCCATGCCTCCTCGGCGCTATCGACGATGCGATAGAGCGCCTGATCGCCGGCGTCGATCAGGCCACGCTCGACCAGCGCGTCGAAGCCAATGGTGCCGCGCCAGAACTCGCCGCCGACCAGAACAACGGTCGCGCGGTGGCCCTTGCCGGTCTGCTGCAGGGTGAGGATCTCGAACAACTCGTCGAGCGTGCCGAAGCCGCCGGGGAAGACCGCCAGCGCGCGGGCGCGCATCGCCAGGTGCATCTTGCGCATGGCGAAGTAGTGGAAGCTGAAGGTCAGCTCGGGTGTCGAGTACGGGTTGGGCGCCTGCTCATGCGGCAGGGCGATGTTGAAGCCGATCGACGGCGCGCCGACATCGGCCGCGCCGCGATTGGCCGCCTCCATGATGCCGGGTCCACCGCCGGTGGCGATGACGTTGTGTCGCCCATCCAGGGTCCGCTCGAGCGCGCCGCCACGCTGCGAGACGATGCGGCCGAACTCGCGCGCCATGTCGTAGTAGCGCGCCAACGGCGCCAGGCGATCGAGCAGCGCGGCGTCGGCGCCGGGCTCGCGCAGGCGCTCGGGCGATGGAATGCGCGCGCTGCCGAACACGATGACCGTGGAGTGCACGCCCCAATCGCGCAGGGCGAGCTCGGCGCGCTCGTACTCCAGCGCGAAGCGGATGCCGCGCAGCTCGTCGCGTTTGAGGAACACGCTGTCGTCTACGGCGAGGACACCGGGGCGACCGAGCGGTGGCTTGTCGTTGCCGGTCAATCGCGCTTCGCCAGGCGCGTCTCGACGACCCGGGACCACAAGGTGGCCCCCAGCGGCAACGCCTCGTCGTTGAAATCGTAGCCGGGGTTGTGCACCTCGCAGCCGCCTTCGCCGCCGCCATTGCCGATCAGGATGAAGGCGCCCGGCACCTTCTCCAGCATGTAGGAGAAATCCTCGGAGGCCATCACATACGCGCCCTCGCGGTTGACGTTGTGCTCGCCGACGATCGAGGCGGCGACGTCGCCGATCCACTTCGCCTCGTCGGGGTTGTTGACCAGCGGTGGAAAGACGATGCGCACGTCGGCCTTGGCCTCGCCGCCCAGGCTATGGGCGATACCCGAGGCGATGCGCTCGATCTTCTCCTTGATCGTCGCCATCACCTCCTTGCGGAAGGCGCGCACGGTGCCGCGCAGCACGGCGGTCTCGGGGATCACGTTGTAGGCATCGCCGGCGTGCATCTGGGTGATGCTGATCACGCCCGAGTCGATCGGCGCCAGGGTGCGCGAGATCACCGTCTGCAGCGCGGTGATGATATGGCCGCCGATGACGACGGGGTCGATGCCGCTCTCCGGCCGCGCGCCGTGTGCGCCCTTGCCCTTGATGTGGATGTCGAACAGCCCGCCGCCGGCCATCATCGGGCCGGAGCGGATCTGGAAGCGGCCGACATCGAGCTTCGGCCGATTGTGCATGCCGAACACGACCTCGCAGGGGAATTTCTCGAACAGGCCGTCCTTGACCATCGCCTCGGCGCCGCCGCGGCCTTCCTCGGCGGGCTGGAAGATGAAGTGCACCGTGCCGTCGAAATTGCGCGTCTTGGCGAGATAGCGCGCGGCGCCCAACAGCATGATGGTGTGGCCGTCATGGCCGCAGGCATGCATGCGGCCCTTGTGCTTCGACGCATGCGCGAAGGTGTTGGTCTCGTCCATCGGCAGCGCGTCCATGTCGGCGCGCAGGCCGACGGCGCGTGGATTGTTGCCGACACGGATGGTGCCGACGACGCCGGTCTTGCCGATCCCGGTGGTCACCTCGCAACCGAACTCCTTGAGCCTGGCAGCGACGATGGCGCTGGTGCGCTCCTCCTCGAAGCCGAGCTCGGGATGGGCGTGGATGTCGCGACGCCAGGCGGTGAGGTCGGCGGCGAAAGCGGCGATCGCGGGATCGATGGTCATGACAACTCCAGATGCGAGGTGGCGGCAGTGTAGAGCACCTGTCATTCCGAGCGCAGCGAGGAATCCAGGCCGCTCGCTGGATTCCTCGCTGCGCCCGGAATGACAGGAGAATAGACTGCGGCATGCGCACCAAGGTCATCGTCAACCCGATGGCGGCTAAAGGCCGGATGGCGAAGCGCTGGCCGTGGTACCGCGCGCGGCTGGAGGCGGCGCTCGGGCCGCTCGATGTGTCCTTCACCGAGCGCGCCGGCGATGCGACGCGCTGGGCGTGCGAGGCGGTGCGCTCCGGCGTCGAGCGCTTCGTGGTGCTGGGCGGCGACGGCTCGGTCAACGAGACGCTCAACGGCATGCTGTCGTCGGGCGTCGACGCCTCGCGCCTGACCTTGTCGCCCATGCCGGCGGGCACCGGCAACGATACCTGTCGCGGCGTCGGCGTGCCGCTCGATCCCGCCGCCGCCATCGATGCGCTCGCGACCAGGCCCACGCGCCCGCTGGACGTCATGCGTGTCGAGCTCAGCGGCCTCGACGGCGCGCCTGTCACGCGTCACGGCCTGATCCTGGTGAGCTTCGGCGCGCCGGCCGCGATCAGCCGCAATGCTTCAGCCTCGCGCTGGATGAAGCGGCTGGGCAGCGTCGCCTACTACCTCGCGACGCCGCCGGTGGTGCTGACCTACGCCGCGCGCGCAACGCGCATCGCCATCGACGGCGCGCCGGCGGAGGAACGCGCCCTGTTCGGCGGCATGATCGCCGGCCTGCCCAATGGCGGCGGCGGGATGAAGCTGGTGCCGCCGGCGCGGCCCGACGACGGCCTGCTCGACATGGTCGAGCTCGGCCGCATCGGTCGCCTCGAGGCGTTGTTCAAGCTCATGCCGAAGCTCTACGACGGCGGGCACCTGGCCCACCCCTCGGTCAGTCTGCGGCAGGGTATGCGATCGATCCGGCTGGAGAGCGGTGACGCCGAGACGCTGGTCGATCTCGATGGCGAGACCGTCGGCCGCCTGCCGGCGACCGTCACGGTGCTGCCCAACGCGATCCGCGTCCCGGATTTTCGCTGACGCCAGCGGGCGCTAACCCCAGAAGCCGCGCCGGCCCTCTTCCTTGGCGGTCGCCCGGTCCAGCCCGATATCGGCCAGCATCCGGTCATCCATCTCCAGCAGGTCGGCGCGCGAGCGCGCCAGCGCGAGGCGGTGGAACAGCCAGTCGAACGCCGTGGTGGCGGCCGACGTGAACGGCCTGCCGTTCGACGCGCGGATCGCCCGTGCGTCGAGGAAGTCGTCGATCATGAGCAACATGGCTCAACTCCATTTGGGCATTGTGTCGATACAAGTGCCCGTCAATTCATTGCTATCAATTAATGATATTGGGGAATACGAGGGTTTTCTCAACGGATGTCTTCTCGCGCTCAGGCTTAGCTGGCATAAGCCTAGATATGTCCCGTGGCCCACTCCCGCTGAACGCCTTGCGCGCCTTCGAGGCCGCCGCCCGGCACAAAAGTTTCGTCGCCGCCGCCGCGGAGTTGTCGGTGACGCCGGCGGCCGTCAGCCATCAGGTGAAGGGCCTGGAGGAGCGGCTGGGCGTGGCCCTGTTCGTGCGCCTGCCGCGCGGGCTGTCGCTGACCGAGGAGGGCGAGGCGTTGCTGCCCGACCTGCGCGACGCCTTCGACCGCATGGCCGCGGCGTTGCGCAAGCTCGAGCGCCGCGGCGGCACCAAGGTGCTGACGGTGAGCCTGGTGACGACCTTTGCGCTCGCCTGGCTGGTGCCGCGCCTGCACCGCTTCCAGACCGCGCATCCCGACATCGAGGTGCGCATGACGACGGCGCAGCGCAACGTCGACTTCGAGCGCGAGAATGTCGATTGCGCGATCCGCTTCGCCGGCCAGCCGGCGGCGGATTTGCACGCCACCAAGTTGTTCGTCGACGTGCTCACGCCGCTCACCAGCCCGAAGCTCGCGGCGAAACTCAAGACGCCCGACGATCTGCGCAAGGCGCCGCTGATCGACACGCATTTCGAGCCGGAATGGCCGATCTGGCTGCGCGCCATGGGGCTCGACGATTTCACGCCGCGCCGCGTGCTCACCTTCGACTCGACCAAGATCGCGGTCGAGGCGGCGCTCGAAGGCGCCGGCGTGGCCATCGGCCCGCCCGATCTCTTCGTCGAGGATCTGCGCGAGGGACGGCTGGTTCAGCCGTTTCCCGACGTCGTGGCCAGCGGCAAGGCCTGGTGGTTCGTCTGCCCCGCGCCCATGGCGCAGCGGCCCAAGATCGTCGCCTTTCGCTCCTGGCTGCTCGACGAGCTGACGCGCGACAAGGCCGAGAGCCCGCGTCGCCTGAAGATCACTTAATGGGACCGCCGGCGGGACGCCGGCGGTCCCAAAGACGGCGTCAGGCTGGCGGGAAGTTCCACTGGCTCATTCAGCGACCAGCCACCGACCGCAGGACCGTCCATGATCGCCACACGCCGCCGGCGACAACCCCGATCCCGACGGCGAGGCCAAGCAGGCCCGCGTCGGGCATCGCGATCTTGAAGATCGAACCGACGGCCGGTACGCCCAGCACCAGCGCCAGCACCAAGGCGACCACGCCGACGATGAACCAGTAGGTGGGCCGGCGAGCCGTGAGCAGGCGTCCGGGCACCGCCGCGTCGGCCAGGGCGAGCACCAGATTGGCGACGATGAGGGCGACGAGCGCGGCGCCGCGCGCCATCGGCTCGGGCACCCCGCCCATGGTCAGGGACCACCAGTAGAGACCGAGGACACCGACCAGAACGCCCATGCCCTGCGACGCGGCGATGCCCAGATGGGCCGGGCCAAAGAGTGGCTCGGTCGCCGGCCGGGGCGGCTGCCGCATCGCCTCTGCCTCGGACGGTTCGGATTCGAAGACGAGGGAACACGTCGGATCGATGATCAGCTCGAGCAGCACGACGTGCATGGGAAACAGGATCGGCGGCAGGCCCAGCAGGATCGGCAGCAGCGCCAACCCGGCGATCGGAACGTGAATCGCGGTGATGTAGATCAGCGCGCGCCGCAGATTGGCGAAGATGCGACGGCCCAACCGCACGCCGCCGACGATGGACGCAAAGCTGTCGTCAAGCAGCACGAGATCGGCGGCCTCGCGCGCCACGTCTGTTCCGCGCTTGCCCATCGCCACGCCGATATGGGCGGCTTGCAACGCCGGCGCGTCGTTGACCCCATCGCCGGTCATCGCGACGATCTCGCCGTCGGCCTTGAGCGCCTCGACAATGCGCAGCTTCTGCTCGGGCACGATACGCGCGAAGACCCGGACGGTCTTGAGCCGCGCGCGAAGCTCTTCGATCGGCATCGCCGCGACCTCGGCGCCAAGCAGCGCGCCGGCTGATACATCGAGGCCCGCCGTGCGCGCGATCGCCAACGCCGTCGCGGGATGGTCGCCGGTGATCATGATCACGTCGATTCCGGCCCGCCGCGCCTCCTCCAGCGCATCGGGCACATCGGCGCGCAGCGGGTCGATGAAGCCCACCAGACCGACGAACTCGAACGGGACGGTCCGCGGCTCGGCGTCGAGCGGACCGTCGTGCCGCGCCGACGCGACGCCCAGAACGCGCAGCCCCTGCGTCGCGTAGCCCTCGATGACGTCGTGCAGGCGCGCCGCCTCGGCCGAATCGAGCCGGCACAGCCTGAAGATCGCCTCGGGCGCGCCTTTGGCGGCGGCGATGCGCTCTTCGCCGGCCGTACGCCATACCTGGACCACCGCCAGCAACTCCGGCCGCAGGGGCCACACCTGTTCCGGCGCTCCCGACAACGGCGGCTCGTCGACCAACACCGCGAGCGACATGGCGCGCACCGCCTTGTCCATCGGATCGACGGGACGGGCGGCCGAGGCCAGGGCCGCGATGCGCAGCGCCGTGCGCGCCGATGGCGCGAGGTCGGCCCCGTCGGCGACGGCGACATCGCCCTCGCGTGTCCACAGGCGCGCGATCGCCATCCGGTTCTCGGTCAGCGTGCCGGTCTTGTCGACGCACAGCACCGTGGCGCCGCCCAGAGTCTCGATCACCGAGCTGCGCCGCGTCAGCACATTGTGTGTCGCCAGCCGCCAGGCGCCGATGGCGAAGAAGACCGCCAGCACCAAAGGAAACTCCTCCGGCACGAGGGAGATCGCCACCGTGAGTCCGGCCAGCGCGCCGCCGACCCAGTCGTCGCGCAGCAAGCCGTAGGCGAGCGCCACCAGCGCGCAGAAGCCGATCGCGACCACGCCCAGGAGGCCGACCAGCCGCCCGGCGGTCTTCTACAGCGGTGTGAGCTCTTGGGCGATCCCGGCCAGCGACTTGCCGATGCGCCCCAGAGCCGACCGCTCGCCAGTTTGAGTCACCTCGGCGACACCCTGCCCGCTGACGACGAGCGTGCCGGCGAACAAGAACGGGCCGTTCTCCGCACCCGGAGTCACCTCGCCCGCGTCGCGCGCCGCTGCGGGATCGGCCGCGACCTTCGAGACCGGCGCCGACTCTCCCGTCAGTGCCGACTCCTCGACCCTAAGCGCTCCGCCCGCCACCAGAACGCCATCGGCTGGAACTCGCTCGCCCTCGCCGATCAGCAGAATGTCGCCGGGTACCAGCCTGCGGGCGGGAATCTCGCGCTCGGATCCGTCGCGGATGACGCGCGCGTTGGGCTGGGCGAGTTCGCGCAAGGCGGCAAGCGCGCGTTCGCTGCGCGCCTCCTGGACGATCACGAGGCCGATCGCGGCGATGGCGCCGCCGACGAGAAACAGGCCCTCGCCCAGATCGCCCAATGCCAGATAGAGGGAAGCGGCGCCGATCAGCAGCAGGAACATCGGCTCCCGCATGGTCTCCAGAAATATGCGCGGGATGCTGCGTCCACCGGGAGCGACGACCTCGTTCGGGCCGATCGACGACAACAGGCGCGCCGCCTCGTCGTGCCGTAGGCCGCGCATGGTGCCGCTTGTCGCGAGCCACGACGCGTGCGTGCCCGGCGGCGGACCGCTCATGACAACACGTGCCTGTCGCCTTCGGCGGGAACAACGCAGTTCCAGGCCAGTTCACGGACAATGCGTTCTCGCAGAGCGGCCGATGCCTTGCCTTCGCCATGTACGACGAAGGTCCGCTTCGGCGGACGCTTGAAGCCGGCGAGCCAGCGCATGATCTCGTTGGCGTCGGCGTGGGCCGACAGCATCGGCAAATCGTCGATCTCGGCGCGGATCGGAATCCAGGCGCCGTGCATCTTCACCTCCCGCGCCCCCTTCAGCAGCGAGTCGCCACGTGTGCCGGCCGCCTGGAAGCCGGCGAGGAGGATGGTGTTGCGGGGATCCTGTCCGAACGCCCGGAGGTGATGCAGCACCCGGCCGCCGGTCGCCATGCCGCTGGCCGAGATGATGATCTTGGGCACCGCGCTGTGGCTGAGCGCCCGCGACTCCTCGGCCTCCCGGACGTAGTGCGCCACGGCCATTGAGCGCCGGCAATCCTCGGCGGACAGCCGATGATCGCGCGGATGGCGCTGGAGGATGTCGCTGGCGTCGATCGACATCGGGCTGTCGAGATAGATCGGTACCAGCGGCATCTTTCCCGCCGTCTTGAGCGTCCAGCAGAGATATAGCAATTCCTGCGCGCGCCCGACGGCGAAAGCCGGGATCAGCACCGTGCCGCCGCGCGCGACGGTGCGCTCGACGACCTCGAGCAGCGCGTCGGCCGGATCCGTCGCTGGGTGCAGACGGTCGCCATAGGTCGATTCGACGACGAGGTAGTCGCAGGCCGCGACGGGTTCGGGGTCGGGCATCAGCGGATCGGCGTAGCGGCCCAGATCGCCGGAGAAGACGACGCTCCTGCCGCCCCAGGCGACCTCGGCGGTCGCGGCGCCGAGGATGTGGCCGGCGCGGCGCAGCGTGAGCCGCGCGCCGTGCCCGATATCCGTGGGCGTATCGAAGGCGACCGGGCGCAAGAGATCGAGCGCGCGCAGCACGTCGCGCTGATCGTAGAGCGGCAGAGCTGGGTGGTGCTTCGAGAAGCCGTGCTTGTTGGCGAAGGCGGCGTCGTTCTCCTGGATCTTGGCGCTGTCGATCAGCAGGAGGCGGCACAGGTCGGCCGAGGCGATCGAGCAGAACGCGCGCTTGCGAAAGCCCTCGCGGACCAGCTTGGGCAGGTAGCCGCTGTGATCGAGATGCGCGTGCGTCAGGACTACCGCGTCGATCGAGTCCGGATCGACGGGAAAGCGCGCCCAGTTCTTCAGGCGCAATTCCTTGAGACCCTGGAAGAGGCCACAATCGACCAAGACGCTATGCCCGCCCTGCTGAAGCAGATGGCGCGAGCCGGTGACCGTGCCTGCGCCGCCCAGGAAGGTAAGCGTCAATGACGTCATGAGGGCCCCAACTGGCGCGGTCTCTATCGCGAATCCGGCGACGCCGCGCGTCGAAGACCGAGCGCTGACTGATCTACAGGGCCTCGTCGACCTCGTCGAGCGGGACCAGCCCGTCGAAAATGGCCCGACTCCTCCGGCGAGCGGCGCCATCGCCTATGGATCCTCGGCCGCCTTTGGGCTGCGCCGTTCCAGCGGCGCTCACAATGCGTCGCTGGAACGATGCGGCCCGAGAACACTCAAAGCCGTTGCCCGGTCGAGACGCGCTGGGCGTCGCATCACGCGGGCGGAAAGCGCTTGAGGTCGGTAGTGGTGAAGCGCCAGTCGGGCGTGTCGAATGTCGCGTCGCGCGCGATCGGATACCACGCGCCCGCGACCGGCCCGCGCAGCACGTGGACGCTCTGCGCCGGCATGAAGCTCTGCGCGAACAGCGCCACGCGCCGGCCCTCGCGCTCGGCGACGTCGACGGCGATGATCGCGTGACCGGGCGAGCCAGGCTGAATCAGCACGTCGCCGGCCTCGATCGCCGCCGGATCGCTCACCCGCGCCAGCTCGCGCGCCAGCGAGATCGTGCCGGCATAGGTGAAGACGATGTCGAGCCAGGCGCGAAACGCCGCGCGCGTGTCGTCGGCGACGCGTGCGGAGATCCAGGTGATCGCGGCGCCACGCGGTACCGGTCGGCGCCCCTGGAGATAGTCGGCGTAGGCGTAGCGCTCGCCGTTGGTGAAGCGAAACGCCAGGGCGTGCTGTCGACCCGACGCGCGCAGATATTCGGCGCGCAGGCGGATAATGGCGTCGGCGCATTGCTGGAGATCGGCGCGGCCCACATCGATGTCGACGATCGCTGCCGCGCCGCCTTGCGAACCGCGCGGCTGGCCGGTGTGCAGCAGGATCGGCGCGCCGACGGGCCGCAGGGGCAGGGCGCGCAGCCAAGCCGCGAACGCGCCGTCGGGAGGGGCAATGCGGAGATGGCCCGGCGGCGGCGCGAAGCGATCGACCAGCGCATCGCGCCGGGCGGGGCTGAGCCATTCGTGCGCCCGCGCAGGCGGGGCGCCAGCGGCGAGCGCCGCCGCGGTGACGAGAAGCTGACGACGCGCAAGCATCGCGTGATGCTGCGATGGACCTGCGGCGGAAGTACGGCGGACGCGCGTCAATCCCCGCTGGTCAACGCGCGGAACCTGCGTCTAGCATGCGGCCGCGACCGCACAGGAGCTTCGCCATGCATGTCGGGATGGCCGCGATCTTCCAGAACACCGGCCGGCAGGTCACCGACCGGCAGGTCTATCGCAACGAGCTCAGCCTGGCCGAAATGGCCGAGCCGCTGGGCTTCGAGTCGATCTGGTCGGTCGAGCACCATTTCACCGACTACACGATGTGCCCTGATGTCGTGCAGTTCCTGTCCTACATGGCCGGCCGCACGCGCACGGTGAAGCTGGGCTCGATGGTCGTCGTGCTGCCCTGGCACGATCCGATGCGCGCGGCCGAGCAGATCTCCATGCTCGACAACCTGTCCGACGGCCGCATGATCCTGGGTTTGGGCCGCGGCGCCGGGAAGGTCGAGTTCGACGGCTTCCGTCTCGACATGGGCGAGAGCCGCGAGCGCTTCGTGGAATACGCCGAGGCGATGCTCGAGGGCCTCGAGAGCGGCGTGATGCGCTATGACGGCAGGCACTACAAGCAGCCACCCGCCGCGATCCGGCCGGCGCCGTTCAAGAGCTTCCGCGGCCGCACCTACGCTGCCGCCGTCTCGCCCGAAAGCGCGATGATCATGGCGCGGCTGGGGGTCGGTCTGCTGATCATCCCGCAGAAGCCGTGGCGCGAGGTCGAGAAGGAGCTTACCGAGTACAAGAAGCTGTTCCGCGAGATCAACGGCGTGGAGCCGCCCAAGCCGGTCTCGGCCGGCTGGGTCTTCGTCGATTCCAGCGCCGATCGCGCGCGGGAGATGGCGATGACGTATATCGGCGGCTACTACCGCACCGTGCTCGACCACTACCAGTTCGCCGGCGACCACATCCGGACGACCAAGGGCTACGAGTACTACGTCAAGATGAACGAGAAGCTGCACACCTACGGCGACGAGAAGGCGATCGAGTTCTTCGCCGACCTGCAGGTCTATGGCACGCCCGAGCAGGTCCACGGCAAGATCGTGAAGATCAACCAGCAGACCGCCAACAAGGCCTTCGTCGGCGTCTTCTCCTACGCCGGCATGCCGCACCAGGAGGCCGTGCGCAACATGACCCAGTTCGCGCGCGAGGTGATGCCCGAGGTGCGCAAGATCGATGTCGGGGAGGAGATCGACCGCGCCGTCGACCTGCCCGACCACCGTTTCAAGAGCGCGGCGGAGTGAGCATGCGACAGATTCTGATATCGGGCGTCGCGCTCGTGGCGACGGCGCTGCTGAGCCTGGCGCCGACCCAGGCGCAGTGGAGCATGAGCCAGCGCGGCAAGTTCCTGGCCGACTGCATCCCCGCCTGCGAGGCCAATCCCAACGTGCACGCGTCGAAGAAGCCGCAATGCGGCGTTTTCTGCAACTGCGTCGCCAACGAGGGCGAGAAGATGTTCACGTCGGCGGATTTCGAGGAGATGGACGAAGCGGCGCGCGCCGGCCGCGACCATCCCAAGATCCAGCAGTTCAACAACCTGGTACCCGCCTGCAACCAGCAGGCTTTCCAGTAGGGTGGCGCTCTTCGAGTCTTAATCTTCCCCCGGAGGGGGAAGGTAATAGGAAGTCAAGGAAGACGTCGGGCGTCAGAACGGAATCTCGAAGCGGTCGCCTTTGGCTTTGACACGCACGGCGTGCGGCGCGCCGAAATGCGCCGGCATCAGCAGGCCGCCGTCGGACGCCACACTCGCCAGCACGCGCTTGCGGGTGGCGCGCGCGCCCTGGGCGTCCTCGCAGAAGCCGCTGTTCCAGTCGGGATAGAACACCTGCAGCGGGTGATGGCAGATGTCGCCGATCAGCGCCGCGCGGCCCTGGCCGGACTGTACGCGCATCACCATCGAGCCCGGCGTGTGGCCGGCCGCCAGTTCCAAGGTGATGCCCGGCTCGATCTCGTGGCCGTCGTCGACGATCACCGCCTGCCCGGCGGCCGCGATCGGCCCGATCGAATCGTTGTAGAGCGCCGCGTCCTCCGAGTCGGGCGCGCGTTCGGCGTTGCCCTTCATCCACTCGAACTCGCGTCGTGAGTACAGATACTTCGCGCGCGGGAAGGTCGGCACCCAGCGGCCGTCGAGCAGGCGGGTATTCCATCCCACGTGGTCGACATGCATGTGGGTGCAGAACACCATGTCGATGTCCTCGACCGCCAAGCCGACATCGGCCAGGCGCTGCAGATAGGGCAGGTCGAGCATGTTGAAGCCCGGCCGACCGGGCCGGTGCTTCTGGTTACCGATGCAGGTATCGATCAGGATCGTGTGCCTGCTGGTTCTGAGCACCCAGGAATGCGTGCCCATGACGAAGCGGTCGGCGGCGGGATCGTAGTGGCTCGGCACCAGCCAGGCCGCGTGCTCTCGCAGGACCTCGCGATCCATGTCGGGGAGCAGGAAGGACGGTGGGAAGGCCTTGCCCAGCGTCTCCTTGATCCTGAACACGGCGATCTCGCCGAGCTGGAACGAGACCGGGGTGGGCGCCGGGCGATCCATTACGCGCGCCCCGTGACGACGCCTACTTGCACTTGTCCAGGCATTGCTTGGCGCGATCGCCGCATTGGCCCTTGTTGCCGGTGCGTTGCAGGCACGCCTGTTCCTCGTCGTTGCACTTGGTACGGCAGGTCGCTTGCGCGGCGACGTCGGCCGGCAGGCTGGCGACGCCAAAGCCCGCGATCAGCGAGAGCAGGGCGATGGCGATGATCGAGCGTTTCATGCGTGACCTCCGTCGTGGGCGGCGATATCCACGCGAACCGTAGGTGCATGACGCGCGCCATGCAAGTACACTGGCGCCACGCCGGGAAGAGGGGGGATCATGTCGGACGACAGTCAAAGCAGCGGCAGCTCGAGCGGCAGCGACTCGGGCAGCGACGACGGTTCGAGCTTCAATCCCGGCTTCGGCGACGGCAGCGAGAGCGTCAGCGACAGCTTTACCGAGACCAGCCACACCTCGTGGTTCGAGCGCATGAAGCAGGCGATCGTCGGAGTCGTCGCCGGGCTCGTGATGGTCGCTGGATCGATCGGCCTGCTGTTCTGGAACGAGGGTCGCGCCGTCACCACATCGCGCTCGCTGAGCGAGGGCGCCGCTGCCGTGGTGAGCGCCCAGCCCGCCCGCGTCGATCCCGCCCACGAGGGCAAGCTTGTGCATGTCGCCGGCGACCTTAAGCTCGCCGGTCCGGTCGCCGACCCGGAGTTCGGCGTGTCGGCGACGGTGATCAAGCTGGTGCGCAAGGTCGAGATGTACCAGTGGAAGGAGGAGTCCCGGCAGGAGAAGCGCACCAATGTCGGCGGCAGCCAGGAAACGGTGACGACCTACACCTATGTCCGGGAGTGGTCCGAGAAGCGCAACGACTCCTCGCGCTTCAAGCAGCCCGGCGGTCACGGCAATCCGGAAATGCGCTACCAGAGCCGCGCCAACGTCGCGCCGTCGGCAAGCTTGGGCGCCTTCCAGCTCACCGCCGAGACCCTGGGCCAGGTCAGCGGCGGCGAGCGTCTGCCGGTCGACCAGGCGCGGCTGCAGCAGCTGCGCCAGCGTTTGGGCAACAACGTGCATCTGCGCGACGGCACGATCTATGTCGGCGTCGACCCGGATTCGCCGCGCATCGGCGACCTGCGCATCAGTTTCGAGCAGGTCACGGCGGAGCAGCTCACTGTCATCGCGCGCCAGGCCGGCTCGGGTTTCGGCCGTTACCAGACGAAGGCCGGCGACCAGCTGTTGATCGTCGCCAAGGGCGTGGTGCCGGCGGCGCAGCTCTTCAGCCAGGCGCAGGCGGCCAACTCGACCCTGACCTGGATTCTGCGCGGCGTCGGCGCGGTGCTGATGTTCGTCGGCTTCGGCCTGTTCTTCCGGCCGCTGGGCGTGCTGGGCGACGTGCTGCCGATCCTCGGTGACGTCATCCGCATGGGCACCGGCGTGATCGCCTTCGTGCTCACGCTCTTGCTGGCGACGACCACCATCGCCATCGCCTGGGTCTACCACCGCCCGCTGGTCGGCATCGCCGTGCTGGTGGTCGGCGTTGGTGGCACGATCGGCATGATCATGCTGGCCAAGAAGCGGCGCGCGGCGCGCATGGCCGGCGCACCGGTGCCGGCACGCGCCGCCGCCCGTCCTGTGGGGCCGGTGTCGTAACCGATTACCTTCCCTCGCTGGCGGGGGAAGGTAAGGCATGTGCCGTTGCGTCGGGCCACGTGACGGAGTAGCGGAGGGGTCATGGACACCTTGACCCTCGCCGCGCGGCACCTGTTGCTGATGGTCGTGGCGCTCTGTGCGGTCGCGAGCGGCGTCGCGGCGCAAGCGCCGCAGCCCGGCGCGTTGGAGCGGCCGTTCACGGTCATGCTGGCCGGCTGGACGCGCACGCTTGATCGCATCGCCGACGTCGCGACGCGGCCCAACCTGGTGCCGGCCGAGATCGAGCAGCTTCGGCTCGAGGCGATCGAGGTGCGCGATTCGGCGGCCGGCGCGGCGGCGGCGGCGCGCGAGGAGCTGGTCTCGCTGCGCACCCTGCTGGGCAAGCTCGAGCCGGCGGCGCCGCCCGACGCCAAGCCGGGCGAGCGCAAGCCGCGCGAGGCGCGCGCTGACGAGCCCGACGACGTACGGCAGGAACGCGAGCGGCTGCGCGCGCAGGTGGCGCTGATCGAGGGCCGCGTGCGGCAGGCCGAGCTGGCCGGCGCGCGCGCCGAAATCCTGATCCAGCAACTCGGCCGCCTGCGTGGCGAGACCTTCATGCGCACCCTGCTGCGCAAGACGCCCTCGCCCTTCGCGCCGGCGACGTGGCAGCAGGCCTGGGTCGACCTCGGCGACGTCTTGGTGCAGCAGCGCGCGGCGGCCACGATGTGGTTCACCAACGACTCGCTGGGCGGTCCGTTGTCGTCGGCGCCGGTCGCCCTGATCGGCGCCTTCGTCACGGTCGGCTTGTGGTGGTCGATCCGCCGCTTGCGCCAACGCTATGGCCGCGACAGCGGCATCGCCGAGCCGACCTATCGCCAGCGCGTCGTCGCCGCGGCACTCGACGGCGTGGGTTCGGTCGCCGCCCCGGTGCTGGCGTTGCTCTTCCTGATGGTGGTGTTCCGCAGCGGCAATCCCGGCGCGGCGACGACCTGGTTCGTCACCAAGAGCGCAATCGGCCTGGCTATCGCGTTGCTCGCCTCGGGCATCGGCGAATCGGCGCTGGCGCCGTTCAGGCCGGTGTGGCGCATCGCGCCCTTCGACGACAACGCCGCGCGCATGCTCTCACACCGCGTGCGGCGGCTGGCGTGGGGCTACGCGATCCTGATCTCGATCTACGCCTTCCTGGCGCCGCCCTATCCCGACCGCCCAGCACTCGAGGCGCTGCTGATCCTGCTCTTAGTCGCCATCGCCGTGCCGCTCACCATCCCGGTGTTTCGCGCCGAGGCGTGGAGCCGAGGCCAGGCCGATGAGGATGGCTCGCACCGTCCGCTGGGGGGCCGCGTCTGGGCGGCCGGCCGGCACCTGATCACGCTGATCGCGCTCTTGGCGCTGGGCGCCGCGGTGCTGGGCTATGGCAACCTCGCCGGCCATCTCTACGACTCGCTGCTGTTCAGCCTGATCGCCATCGCCGCTGCCATGGTTGTGCGTCAGGCGGTGCACGACCTGGTCGAGACCGCCTCGGCCCCGGACACGCCGAGCGGCCGCTGGATGCGCCAGGCGATGGGGCTGGCGCCCGACGCGCCGCTGAGGGGCCGGCTGCTGTTGCTGATGGTGCTCGACCTGACCTTGCTCGCGGCGCTCTCGGTCGTGCTGCCGGCGATCTGGGGCGTGCCGTCGGACGACATCATGGACTGGCTGTGGCGCCTGCTCACCGGCCTGAAGGTCGGCGGCCACACCATCTCGCTGGTCGCCATCCTGATCGGCGTCATCGTCTTCGTGGTGGCGCTGGCGGCGCTGCAGTTGCTGCGCCGCGCCCTGCGCGAGCGCGTGCTGCCGTCGATGGAGATCAACCAGACGGTCCAGTACACCATCGACGCGGGCTTGAACTATGTCGGCATCATCGCCGCGGCGCTGCTCGGCATCACGGCGCTGGGCGTCGACTTCTCCAACCTCGCGCTCATCGTCGGCGCGCTTTCCGTCGGTATCGGCCTCGGCCTGCAGGGCATCGCCAACAACACGATCTCGGGAATCATCCTGCTGGTCGAGCGGCCGATCAAGGTCGGCGACTGGGTGACGGTGGGCCGTCACGAGGGCTCGGTGAAGCGCATCAATATCCGCGCCACGGAGCTGCAGACGTCTTCGCGCGCCTCGGTGATCGTGCCCAACTCGGAGTTCCTGCAGACGGCGGTGATCAACTGGACTTACGCCGACAACATGTCGCGCGTCGACATCGCGATCACCGTCGTGCACGGCAGCGACCTCGCCAAGGTCGAGGCGGCGCTCTTGAAGGCGGCAACCGACAACCCGCTGGTGTCGACCACGCCCAAGCCGTTCACGGTGTTCGCCAGGATCGCGCCCAACGGCCTGGAATGGGAGCTGCGCTGCTTCCTGCGCAACATCGCCACGACGCCGGTGGCGCGCACCCAGCTCAACCACGCCGTGCTCGACAACCTCGCCGCCGCCGGCATCGCCATCGCCGTCACCGCGCCGGCGGCGGTGCCCGCGCCGCCCGCTTGACGTTCTTTCCTTCTCCTCCGGCCTTCTCCCTCGGGGCCGTCCGCGGCCCCTGACCTTCGCGGGGAGAAGGATTCACCTTTCCGGCGGCAGGATCTCGGCGGGAGCAACGATCACCGCCTTGCCCGGCGGCTCGTCGCGGGTCACCTCGCCCGCCACCGGGTCCGGTGCGCGCCATTGCGAGGTGCCGAACGCGCCACAGGAATCGCACACCGCCTGCCAGCGCTCGTGCACCGCGCCGCACGCGGTGCAGCGCCATTGCCGATCGCCCGGCGCATCGGCGGCCCTCGCCAGCCAGTGACGTACCTTCTCGCCGTCGGCGAACTCGGCTTCCTCCAGATCGGCCATCAGTCGGCAGACGCGCACCACGGGCCGCTTGCCGCCGGCCGCCGTGAGGTGGCGCCGCGCCTCGCCCCAGAGCTTGGCTTCCAGGCACTCGCGCGCCAGCGCGACATGGCTTTCCAATTCGTCGGGATTGGACGCGGTCAGCCGAGTCAGCGCCTGCACGCGCTTGACCGGATCCTTCTCGCCCAGCGCCGAAAGATAGAGCTGCGCCAGGTCGGGATGCGGCGCCACCGCCCAGGCCTTCTCGATCGCCCTGGTCGCCTTGCGTGCCTCGTCGCGTTTGAGTAGCAGCTCGGCGTAGCGATAGGCGACGGGCACACGCTCCGGCGCCAGGCCGTAGGCCGCCTTGGCGTTCTCCATCGCGTCCATATCGCCGCCCGAGCGTTCGGCGGCGCGGCTGCGCTCGACCAGCAAGAGCGCGTCGAGCGTGCGGCCGCGCTCGGCGTCGACCAGTCGGCTCTTCAATCCCGACTGCAAGGTTTTCTGCGCGTCGAGCCACTTGCCGGCGCGCGCCTGCATGTCGAACAGGCTGCGCACCACCCACGGCGTGTCGGGGCGCAGCGCGAAGGCGCGCTCGGCGTAGCCCAGCGCCTTGGTCGGATCGCCATCGCGCAGCGCCTGCATCAGGAGGCCGCGCAGGCCGAGAAAGGCGAGCTCCTCGTCCTCGAGCATCTCGTTGAAGTAGCGCCGCGCCGCCTCGCGGTCGCCAGCGAGCTGGGCGGCCTGCGCCGAGAGCAGCAGGGTCAGCGCCGGCTCGTCGAGCAGCTTCTCGGCCTGCCGCGCCAGCTTCTGCGCCTCGCCGGAATCGCCGGCGGCGACCGCGACCATACCCTGGCTCAGCGCCCGATAACCCTTGCGCCGGCGGCCTTCGCCCCAGCTGCCGATCAGCGAGCCGGGCGCATGGCGCAGCCAGCGCGCCACGCCGTAGAGCGTGGTGCAGAGCGCGGCGATCATCGCCACCGCGAGCAACAGCACGCCGACGCTGGTGTCCATGCGCCAGCCATGCCACTCGATGGTGACGTCGCCCGGCCGCTCGGCCAGCCACACCGCGGCGACCATCGCCGCGGCGATCAGCGCGAACCACAGCAGCGTACGAAGGGTGGTCATTTCGCGGTGCCGCGCGACAGCAGGCCGACGCCGTGCAGGCTCAGGCGATCGACGACGCGCTGCGCCGCCAGATGCGCCTCGGCGTTGATCAGCCAGGTAGTGGCCGGCGCCGCGGCCGCGCCGCTCAGCTGCTTCACCTCACCCACGGCGCGACCGAGATCGCCGGCGTTCACCGCCGCCTCGGCGCGCGCCAAGATGGCGTCGGGCTCCATGCCCTTGGTGTTCTCGCCGACGCGGCGGATCGAGACGATGCTCTTGAGCTTGCCCAGCACGCGCTGCCAGAACGAGTCGTCGGCGTGGTCGGCTGCGATCACCGCGCGCGCCACGCCAGGGAACTCGCCGGCCAGCGCGCGGAGGGGCACGACGCCCGTCGGCGCGACCTTGGCGAGCTCGTCGCGCATCGCAGCGATCTGCGGGTCGGCCGCCGCCAAGGGCGCCAGCATCTCCAGGCTCGAGGTGAACGGCCCGCCGGCTTCCAGCGCCTGCCGCAAACGCGCGGCGACGCCGATCACGGCGGCGCCGCGGCTGCTGGTCAGCGCGCGCTGATCGCCGTCGGTGCGCGCGGCGACGTCGCGCGTGAGGCCTTCGATCTTGACCGCTGTCTCCTTGGCGACGGCGTCGAGCCGCGCGGCGATCTCTTTCTCGATCGCGTCGGCGCGCGCACGCGCCTGGGCCGCGGCGTCGCGCGCGCCGCTGTCGGTGGCGCGCGCAATCTCGGCGCGCAGCCGCGCCTCGAGCTCGGCGAGCTGGCGCACGACCTCGACCTTCTCGGCGAGATTCGCGGTCGCGCCGGCCGCTTGCGCGTCGCGCCTCTCCAGCCGGTCGAGCCGCTCGAGCAGCGCGCCGATCTGGCGCGCCGCGTCGCCGGGGTCGGCGCTCGGCGTGGCGGGGGCATCGGGCGGACGCGCCGCCAGCGCCTTGAGCGTGGTCTGTGCGCTCTGCAACTCGGCCTTCACAACGGCAAGCTCCGCCCGCACCTGACCCAGCGCGCTTTCGAGGCGGGCGGCGTCGGGCGCCGGTCCCGTTGGTGTCGCCGGCCTATTGGCTAGAGTCTCAACCCGCTGTGCCAGCGCGTCGAGCTTGGTGGCCAACTCCTGCATCGCCGCGGCACGACGCTCCTGCGCGTCGACGCGAGATTCCAGCTTGTCGATCGCCTCGCGCAACGCCGGCGACGGATCGGCCGGGGACGGCCGCGCCTCGAGCGCGGCGATGCGGTCCTGCAATGGCTTGATCTGGTCGTCGGGGCGCGGCGACGGCGAATGGCCGGTCAGCGCGTAGGCGGCGCTGCGTACGGCCTCGGGATCGATGAAATAGGTGACGACGACGGCGATCAGCAGCGCGATGACGGGGACGAAGACAACGACCAAGGCGCTGACGAAGCCCCCACCACGCCGCGGTTGGCGGGTCGGCTCAGGCTTCGCTGGCTTGGCGGCGGGTTGCGGCGCTTCGGCGGCCGCTTGCGCCGGTGTCGGGGGCGCCGGTGTCTGGGGCGTCGTTGTCGGGGGCGCGTCGCTCATGACCGGTTCTCCCTGGTCCGCCGCTGCCGCCGGGGGAGGCGTCAAGCGGTCGATGGCCAGCAGCATCTCTTCTTGCGTCGGCCGCTCGGCGACCGTCACGACCCGCCAGGGCAGGCTCGCGACCCGCTCGGCGCCCGCCGGGCTCATCACCACGGCGGCCGTCCTGGCGAGGCCGCGCGCGATCTCCGGCCGGGCCGTGAGCTTAACAAACGCCTCGGCGGTCCGTGGCGAAAAAAGCGTCACGACATCGACGGATCCCTCACCCAGCGCGCGCTCGATGTCGAACGGCAGCGTCTCGGCCAGGTGCGTCTCGTAGAGCGCGACATGGGCAATGGCATAGCCGGCCGCAGCCAATTGCCCGACAAGATCGCCCGCCGTCACCGCGCCGCCGGCGTGTAGTAGCGGGCCGGCGTCGGGTCGAAGCTGCTTGCGCACCAGCACGGCCAACGCCGTGACGTCGCCGGAGGCCGACAGCGTGTCATGGAAGCCCAGGCGCTCGGCCGCTTCGGCGGTCGCGTCGCCGACGACAAGCAAGCGCAGGTCGCGCTTGGTGGTGGCTTCGGCCAGGACGCGCGCGCCGTTGACGCTGGTCAGCAGCACCGCCTGCGCCGTCTCGAGTCGGTCGTCGAGATCGGTGGGTGGTGTCAGAGCGCGATGTCTGAGCAGCGGCGCCAGCAACGGCTCGTGGCCCTTCTCGCGTAGCGCCCCGGCGAATCGACTGGCCTCGGGTTCGGGGCGGGTGACCAGCACGCGCATGGCGCTCAGTCCTCGAAGAAGCCCGGGCCGGCGCGACCGCGCAGCTCGCGGCCGGCGTCCTGGCCCAAAGCCAGGGCGTCGCTGGCCGCACCACGGCGCTCGGCGTCGATCACCGCCGAGCCGTCGGGCCGCGCGATCTTCGCGCGCAGCCACAGACCGCCATCGCCGAGCACCGCGTAACCGGCGATCGGCGTGCGGCAGGAGCCTTCGAGCACCGCCTGCATCGCGAATTCGGCGCGCACGCAGGTCTCGGTCGGCGCGTGGTTGATCGCCGACAGCAGCTCGCGCGTCGCACCGTCGTCGTCGCGGCATTCGACGCAGACCGCGCCCTGCCCGGCGGCGGGCAGCATGTCCTCGACCGGCACCGGCATGCCGACCGCGCCGCGGCCCAGCCGGTTCAGCCCGGCGCGCGCCAGCAAGAGCGCCTGGGCCACGCCCTCGTCGAGCTTGCGCAGGCGGGTGTCGACATTGCCGCGGATCGGCACGGTCTTGATGTCGGGCCGCGCGTGCAGCAGCAACGCCTTGCGCCGCAGCGCCACAGTGGCGACGGTCGCGCCTTTGGGCAGGTCGGCGAGACGCGCGATGGAACCGGGCGAGACCAGCGCGTCGCGCGGATCCTCGCGCTCCAGGAAGGCCGCCAGCATCAGCCCGTCGGGCAGCACCGGCAGCATGTCCTTGGCGCTGTGCACGGCGATGTCGAGCGCGCCGCCCAGCAGCCCGTCCTCGATCTCGCGGGTGAACAGGCCCTTGCCGCCAATCTCCGACAGCGGGCGGTCCTGCACCTTGTCGCCGGTAGTACGGATGACGACAATCTCGACCGCAAGCCCCGCATGCGCGGCGATCAGCGCGTCGCGCACTTGATGGGCCTGGACCAGGGCCAGCGGGCTGCCGCGCGTGCCCAGGCGCAGGACGGGCTTGCTCATGGCCACCCCTGTAGCGGGCCGGGCGACGGCGGAAAAGCCCCATCGTGCCGCATGGATGGGCTACAAGGCGGCCATGATCGTCCTGGGCATCGAAACCAGCTGCGACGAGACGGCCGCCGCCGTGGTCGAGGCCGACTCGGCGCCGGTCGGGCGGCTGCGCGCCAACGTCGTACGCGCGCAACTGGCGGAACATGCGCGCTTCGGCGGCGTGGTGCCGGAGCTCGCCGCGCGCGCCCATGTCGAGGTGATCGACGCTGTCGTGCGACGCGCCATGGACGAGGCGGGCCTCGATTTCGATCAGCTCGACGGCGTGGCCGCCACCGGCGGGCCGGGGCTGATCGGTGGCGTGATCGTGGGTGTCACCACGGCCAAGGCGATCGCGCTGGCCACGGGCAAGCCGTTCCTCGCCGTCAACCATCTGGAGGCGCACGCGCTGACCGCGCGCTTGGTCGAGCCGGTGGCGTTTCCGTTCCTGTTGCTGCTGGTCTCCGGCGGCCACTGCCAGCTGCTCGCGGTCGAAGGCGTCGGCCGTTACACGCGCCTGGGCACGACCATCGACGACGCCGTCGGCGAGTCGTTCGACAAGACCGCCAAGCTGCTCGGGCTGGGCTTCCCCGGCGGGCCCGCGGTCGAGCGAGCAGCGAGAACCGGCGATCCCCGCCGCTTCGATCTGCCGCGGCCGATGTGGCGCAAGCCGGGCTGCGATTTCTCGTTCTCCGGGCTGAAGACGGCCGTGCGCGTGGTGGCGCAGTCGCTGACGCCGAGCGACGCGCAGGGCATCGCCGACCTCGCGGCCTGCTTTCAGCGCACCGTGGGCGAAGTGCTGGCCGATCGCTGCGCCAACGCGCTGGTGATGTTCCGCGACCGGCTGGGCGCCGACGCCCCGCGGCCGGTGCCCCTGGTCGTCGCCGGCGGCGTGGCGGCCAACGCCTATCTGCGCGCGCGCCTGAGCGAACTGGCCGCCACGCGCGACGCGGTCCTTGTCGCGCCGCCACCGGCCTTGTGCACCGACAACGGCGCGATGGTCGCCTGGGCCGGGCTGGAGCGGCTGCTGCTCGGCCAGCGCGACGGCTTGGACTTCGCGCCCCGCCCGCGCTGGCCGCTCGACGAATCCGCTCACGCCGTGATCGGCCGATCCGGTGTCGGCGCCGGCGTGAAGGTGTAGGCTCCAGGCGATGAACACCACCCTCCCCAATGGCGCCCGCATCGAGGTGACGCCGCTTTTCGCCACGCCGGTCGTGCTGATCGAGCTGCCCGACGCGGCGCGGCTGAACGCCGATCTGCGCCGCGTCATCATCGAGCGCGAGAAAGCGGTGCCGGGCACGCAGCACAGCAATCTCGGCGGCTACCAGTCGAGCTGGGACATGAATCAGTGGGGCGGCGCCCCGGCGCTGCGCCTGCTCGACGCCGGCCGCGACGCCGCCAACCGGCTGACCACGGATCGCGCCGGCAAGCCGGTGCGCGTGCAGTGGAAGGCCAATATGTGGGCCAACATCAACCGCGCCGGCCACGGCAACGAGTTCCACACCCATCCGGGCTCGTTCTGGTCGGCCGTCTACTATGTCGACGATGGCGGTATCGCCGCCGATCCGTCGCTGGGCGGCGAACTGGAGTTCATGGATCCGCGCGGCGTGGCGCCGGCGATGTACGCGCCGCAACTCGCTTTCGCCACACCCGGCGGCCTCTCGGGCGGCGCCTGCGAATCGATCCCGCCGCGCGCCGGTCGGCTGGTGATGTTCCCGGCCTGGCTGCTGCACGGCGTGCGCCCCTATCGCGGCACTGCGGAGCGCATCTCCATCGCCTTCAATCTGAGCGTCTGATGATCAACCGTCATCCTCGGGGCCATCCGCGGCCCCTGAAGCGAAGCGACGGATCTCCTCCTTACCGAGTCTTCGTTGGCGGGAGAGTCCTCGCTGCGCTCGGAATGACAGTGGGCTGGCAATGAGCGGCGCGTTCTTTCCCTTTCGGCCGGGCGATCGCTTCCCCGAAGTGGCGCTGCCCGGCGTCGACGGCCTGGGTCACAAGCTGAGCTGGAGCGTGCTGGGCGAGCCGATGGTGGTGGTGGCGCTGGGCGACGCGCGGCGACTGACCTCCGGTGCGATGGTCGGGCTGATCGTCTCGCTCGCCGAGGTCGGCGCGTCGGCGGTGGTGATCGTCGGCGTCAACGTCGCCACGGCGCAGGCGGCGCTGACGGGCTTCGAGATGCCCGGCACCGGCGGCGTGCCGCTGGTGCTGTGCGATCCCGAGCGCCGCGTGCTCAGAACGCTGCTGTCGCCCGATGCCGCGCATGGCGCGCAGGCCTCGGCGCAACACGATCTGCGGCTGATCGTGCTCGACGCCAACCAGCGGCTGGTCGGCGAGTTCGCCGGCCCCAACATCGACGTCCTGCGCGAATCGGCGCTGGCGGCGATCGCGGTGGCGCGCGCCGACCGGCCACCTGAATCGGTGCTGTTCGGCGCGGCGGCGCCCGTCATGATGCTGCCGCGCGTCTTCGAGCCGGCCTTCTGCACCAAGCTGATCGAGCTCTGGTCGACCGGCGAGCGCAGCGACGGCGGCGTATCGAGCCGCTACGGCAACGTCGCGGCGGCCGGCCGCAAGCGCACCGAGGACCACATCGTGCGCGACCCGGCCGTAGTGAAGGAGATCTCCGATCGCCTGGCCTATCGCGTCGGGCCGGAGCTGATGCGCGTTTTCGCCTGGGAGGCGGAGTTCAGCTTCGACGCGCCCGTGATCCTGCCCTACGCCGCGGGGCACCAGCATTTCTTCCGCGCCCATCGCGACAACGGTACGCCGCAGACGGCCGACCGGACCTTCGCCGTGTCGCTGAACCTCAACCAGGACTACGAGGGCGGCGAGCTGGTGTTCCCGGAATACGGACCGACGCGCTACAAGCCCAAGGCGGGCATGGCGGCGGTGTTCTCCTGCTCGCTGCTGCACGAGGCGCTGCCGGTGACCGAAGGCCGCCGCTACGTGCTCACCACCTTCTTCCGCGACCGCAAGAAGCAGCAGCAGCCGCAGGCCCAGCAGCAGCGGCCGCCGTCAGTGCGCCGCTGAGGCGCGCTCCTCGCGCACGAACCACAACAGCGCGAAGCCGATCACCAGGAACGGGATGACGACGGCGACGCCCCAGCGCTGGGTCTCGGTCGCTGTCGTGACGATGGCGATGGCGGTCGGCGCCATCCAGGCCGTGGCGCGGCCCGACAGCGCATAGAGTCCGTAGAACTCGCCAGCCATACCCGGCGGGGCCAGGCGGCCCATCATGGTGCGGCTGCCGGCCTGCATCGGGCCCATGCAGGCGCCCAGCAGCAGCGCGAAGGCCATGAAGGTCAGCTCCTGCGCCGAGCCGAACAGGCCGCGCGCCGGGTCAAGCGGCGTGGCCGAGACGAAGAACAGGATCTTGTTGGCCGAGACCGAGAGGATGCCGAGCGCCGCGATGGTCACGCCCGCCGTCGTGATCAGCACCAGACGGCGCGAGCCGATGCGATCGTCGAGCCGGCCGCCGAGCAGGCAGCCGGGGATCGCCGCCAGGGTGATGATGATGCCGAAGACGCCCAGGGTCACCGTGCTCCAGCCGAACACGCCTTTGGCGTAGACGCCGCCGAAGGCGATGATCGCGGCGAGGCCGTCGTTGTAGATCATGTAGGCGATCAGGAAGAGGAACGGGTTGCGGTAGTGCGCGACCTTCTTGATCGTCGCCCACAGCTTGCGCGCGCCGTCGCGCGCGGCGTCGATCGGTGAGATGCCGCTCGCCTTGCCGTCGGGCGTGAACAGGAACATCGGGATCACGAAGATCGCCAGCCATAGCGCCGAGGCCGGGCCGATCAGGCGCTCGACCTCGAAGGTCTTGGCGTCGAGGCCGAAGAGCGGCGGGCTGCCCGATGGCGCGAGGCCGACCATCGAGGGATCGCGCACGGCGAGCACGATGAACAGCGACAGCAGGCCGCCGGTATAGCCCAGGCCCCAGCCCAGCCCGGACAGCCAGCCCATGCGGCTGGGCTCGACGATGCTCGGCAGCTGGGCGTTGTTGAAGACGATCGAGAACTCTGCGCCGATGGTGGCGAGGATCAGCGCGAAGGAGATCGCCGGCACGATCGCGGCGCTGCCCGGCGTGGCGAACCACAGGATGGCGCAGCCGATCGCGGTCAGGATCTGAAAGACCAGAATGTAGGGTTTGCGCCGCCCGGTGATGTCGGCCATCGAGCCGAGGAAGGGGCTGAGCAGCGCCAGCAGCACGCCGGAGGCCGATTGCGTGAAGGCGAGCGCCGCCTGGCCGGCGGCGCCCGAAGCTTCGTTGATCCGCGCGAGATCGGCCGCGTCGGGCGGGCGGCCAAGAGCCTGCAGCAACTGCGCCTTCTGCAGCCCCGCGACCAGCTCGCCGGCGAAGTAGGGGCCGAAGATGAAGGTGGTGACCAGCGTGAAGAACGGCTGGTTGGCCCAATCGAACAATGCCCACGACACCTGGCCCAGCCGCGAGGCGGGCGTCGCCGTGCCATCGCTGCCCGCCGGCGTATGTCCGCCTGTCATGTCACCCTCGCTTGCCCTCGATGGGCCGGCGCCAGCTTGCGGATACGCGCTGTCGAAAGTCCAGCGCTCAGGGCTTCTTGCGCACGAGCCAGCCGTTGAACGAGCCGGTATTGCCGCCGGTATGCCGATTGCCGCCAAGGGAGAAGGACCAAACGGAGCCCGTCGAATCGTAGTTGATGACGTTGCCGGACGAACCCCTGATCAGGCGCAACTCGCCGTCCCATGGGTCGCACACGCAGACGTACCCGCCGCTATGGACCTGATCGATGACGACGCCGTGGCCGCCACCGCCGTTCCAGCTGACGGCGGCGATCACGGGATTGCCAGCGTCGGTCGACGCCTTGACCGCGTCGAACACCTGGCTGGGCGTCAGGACCGCGAACTCCCAGTCGTTGAGGCCGATCCGGCGCAGCACTTCTGGATAGATCCTCATGTTGCTGTAAGTCGAGCCATCGTAGACCGACCCGGTGACAGCACTGTAGATCTTGTAGATCTCCGGCTCTTCCTTGACCGCCTGGTTGAACGCGCTACGCGCCAGGCCGGCGCCGATAAAGCCGCCCAGCGGCACGCCCGACGAGGCGATGGAGGCGCCGGCCGACATGCCGGCCAGCATCAGATGCTTCTTCATCTTGAAGTTGATCATCAGGATGCTGGCGATGCCGCAGGAGTTCGAGCTGTCGGCG
>VGCZ01000045.1 GCA_016869975.1 Alphaproteobacteria bacterium | reverse complement strand
AAGATCACCTTCATCAACGAGATGGCCGATCTGTGCGAGAAGGTCGGCGCCGACGTGCACGACGTGGCGCGCGGCATCGGGCTCGACGGCCGCATCGGCCGCAAGTTCCTGCACCCCGGCCCGGGCTATGGCGGCTCTTGCTTCCCCAAGGACACGCTGGCTTTGGCGTATACCGCGCGCGAGATGGGGTCGCCCGCGACCATCGTCGAGCAGGTGATCAAGGTCAACGACACGCGCAAGAAGAACATGGCGAAGAAGGTGATCGCCGCTTGCGGCGGCTCGGTCGCCGGCAAGACCATCGGCGTGCTCGGCCTGTCGTTCAAGCCCAACACCGACGACATGCGCGACGCGCCCTCGCTCGACATCGTGCCGGCGCTGCAGAAGGCCGGCGCGCGCATCCAGGCCTACGATCCGGAGGCGATGAAGGAGGCGGCCAAGCTGCTCAACGACGTCGACTTCAAGCGCACGGCGCAGGAGGCGGCGACGGGGGCGGACTGCCTGGTGATCCTGACCGAATGGACCCAGTTCCGCTCGCTCAGCGGCAAGCGCCTGAAGCCGCTGATGCGCCAGCCGCTTGTCGTCGACCTGCGCAACATCTTCAATCCCGAGGAGATGCGCGCCAATGGCTTCATCTACGAGTGCGTCGGCCGACCCCAGCCGCGCAACTCGGCGGCGACAACCGCGCGGGCGGCGGAGTGACATGACCGTGCACGTCTTCGATCCCACCATTCTGCGCGAGTACGATATCCGCGGCATCGTCGGCCAGACGCTGCATCCCGCCGACGCCCGCGCCATCGGCCGCACCTTCGGCACGCTGGTGCGCCGCGCCGGCGGCAAGTCGGTCGCGCTGGGCTATGACGGCCGGCTGAGCTCGCCGTCGCTGCAGGAAGCCTGCGTCGCGGGCCTGCGCGAATCGGGCGTCGATGTGCTGCGCATCGGCATGTGCGCCACGCCGATGCTGTATTTCGCGGTGTACGAGCTGAATGCCGATGGTGGCATCATGATCACCGGCTCGCACAACCCGCCCGACTACAACGGCTTCAAGATGATGTTCGGCAAGAAGCCGTTCTACGGCGCCGACATCCAGAAGCTGGGCGCGATGTCCAAGGCGGGCGATGTCGAGACGGGCGCCGGCGCGCTCGCCGAGCGGCCGGTGAAGGACGCCTATGTCGCGCGCGTGCTGCGCGACTTCAAGCCGGGTCGTGCGCTCAAGGTGGTGTGGGACACCGGTCACGGCGCCATGGGCGTGGTGATCCGCGACATCGTCTCCAGGCTGCCGGGCGAGCACACCGTGCTGTTCGAGCGCGTCGACGGCACCTTCCCGGCGCATCATCCCGACCCGACGGTCGAGAAGAACATGCTCGACCTGCGCGCCGCCGTGAAGGAGCGCGGCGCCGATGTCGGCATCGGCTTCGACGGCGACGGCGATCGCATCGGCGCGCTGGACGGGCAGGGCCGCATCCTGTGGGGCGATCAGCTGCTGGCGATCTGGGCGCGCGACGTGCTCAAGGAGCGCCCCGGCTCGACCATCATCGCAGACGTCAAGGCGAGCCAGGCGCTGTTCGACGAGGTCGCGTCGGCTGGCGGCAAGCCGCTGATGTGGAAGACCGGCCACTCGCTGCTCAAGGTCAAGATGGCCGAGGAGAAATCGCCGCTGGCCGGCGAGATGAGCGGCCACGTCTTCTTCGCCGATCGCTGGTACGGCTTCGACGACGCGATGTACGCCGGCATCCGGCTGCTCAACATCGTCGGCGGTTCGTCCGACACGCTGGCGGCGATGCGCGATCGTCTGCCCCAGCTGATCAACACGCCGGAGCTGCGCTTCGACTGCGCCGAGGACCGCAAGTTCAAGGTCGTCGAGGAGGTCAAGGCGCGCCTGAAGGCGGCCAGGGCCAACCTCAACGACGTCGATGGCGTGCGCGTCTCGACGGCGGATGGCTGGTGGCTGCTGCGCGCGTCCAACACCCAGGCGGTGCTGGTGGCGCGCTGCGAAGCCAGGGATCAGGCCGGCCTGGATCGGCTGATGACGGAACTCAAGGCGGCGCTGTCGGCCAGCGGCGTGGTGATGCCTGACGAGCCCTCCGCCGGCCACTGATGCGTTTCTTCTTCTACGGCACCCTGCGCGATCGCGACCTGCTGTCGCTCGTGCTGGGTCGTCCCGTCGCACGCGACGCGCTGAAGTCCGCCACGTTGCGCGACTGGCGCCGCCATCCGGCGCGCGGCAAGACCTATCCCATCCTGGTGCGTGAGCGCGGTGCCGAGACCGACGGCGACCTGCTCGACGGTGTCTCGGCCGGCGAGCAGCGCCGGCTGGCGCTCTACGAGGGCGAGGGCTATCGGCTGACGCGGGTCTTCGTCACCACTGCCGGCGCGCCGGGACCGCTGGGCGCGCTGCTCTTTGTGCCCTCGGACAAGGCACCACCGGCGCTCGAGGGCGACTGGTCTCTGGATGCGTGGCGCGCACAGCACAAGGCGCGCGCCATAGACGTCGTTCGGGAGAACGTCGACCGGCTCGGATTCTGATCTAGGCGGGCCTGTCGCCGATGATGGTCACGCGATTGAGATTGCGGGCCTCGCTTCCGTAGTCGTGCACGGCGTAATGCATTGTGCAGCGGTTGTCCCAAAGGACCACGTCACCTGGCCTCCACATGTGGCGGTAGATCGCGTCTGGCCGAGCCGAATGCTGGTAGAGGAAGTCGAGCAGCGGACGGCTTTCGGCCACGGTCATGTTCTCGAAGTTCGTGCAGGTCTCCGGGTGGCCGACGAACAGCGCCTTGCGGTGCGTTTCGGGATGGGTCCGCACGACTGGATGGTATGCCTCGGGGATCGCCGAGGTGTGACCGTGCACTCGCGCCAGCCGCGCTCCGCAGAACCGGGCCCGCACCCCCTCGAGCATGTCTTTCATGCCGGCCGACAAACGCTCGTAGGCGAGATACTGGTTGCACCACATGGTGTCGCCGCCCATCGGCGGCAGCGTCCTGGCGGCGAGGATCGTCATGGCCGGCGGCCGCTCGAGGAAGGTCGAATCGGAGTGCCAGTTCTCCGTCGGAGTGTTCTCCTTCCCCCTGTTCGTGAGCTGAAGCAGCCCGGGGAAGCCATCGGCGTAGGTGACCATCGGGGTGATCGACACGTCACCCCACCTTGCCGCGAAAGACAGTTGCGCCCGTGGTTCGAGATACTGGCCGGGAAACACGAGCACGCAGTACTGCAGGAACAGGGACTTGAGGTCCCTGAACGACGCATCGTCGAGACTGGCGAGGTCGACCCCTTCGATCTTCGCGCCGATCGCGCCAGTCAACGGGATAGCGGGCGTGCGGACTGCGCTCGTCGTGATGCCTACATTCATGGCCGGCCTCCTTCACTGCTCACGGGTTGGTGCATCGTTCAATCGGGTTCGATCTTCGCCTTCGCGACTACCGCGCGATAGGTGGAAATGTCGTTCCTTAGCTCGCGCGTCACCTCATGCGGCGCCGTAGCTCGCGTAGAAAAATCGCGCCGGTCTTGCCCGGACATAGTCGATGAAGGCGCGGAAGTCTTCGACCGGGAGCGAGGCGTTCGCCGCCAGGACGCCGCTGAACCCGGCCATCACGGTGATCAGCTTGAAGTCCTCGACAGGATCGAAGGGGAGGTTGGCCGTCACCGCTGTCAGGACCGCGACGGTGTTGCTGACGTAGCCCAGCGCATATCCATCCCCGCGCGTGGCCTTCAGCGCCGCGTGCATGGTCTTTCCGGAGGCACCCGGCTTGTTCTCGATGACGATCGGCTGGCCGATATCCCGCGAGACTTCTGCGGCAACGGCCCTGACTACGGTGTCGGACGCACCGCCCGCCGGAAATGGCAGCAGGATCCTCGTCGGTCGGTCGGGCTTTCATTCTGCGTTCGCGGGGGATGCCGGCGCGCGGCCTGCGGCGATCGCGAGCAGGAGAAGCCCACGCCTCGGCAAGGAATGGTCGGCAGGTCTCATCGCGCTCTCTCTCCTGTTGCGATGCTCATGGGACGATGGTGAGGACCACCTTGCCGATGTGACTGTTCCTCTCCAGGTATTGGTGCGCGTGCTCGATCTGTTCGAGGGCGAAGACGCGATCGACGACCGGGTTTACTTCGCCACGCTCGAGAGGACCGAGCAGGTCGGCCGCACACCGGCGGATGCAGGCAACGCGCTCGTCCAGCGAGCGCGTGCGGAAGGTGACGCCCACGATCGTGAGACGCCTCAAGGCCAGCCTGTCCAGGTCGATCTCGGCCCGCTGACCGCTCAGTCGTCCGACGCTCACCAGGCGTCCGAGCAGCGACAGGCAGCGCAGGTTCCCGGCGAGCGCCTCGGCGCCGACGCTATCGACGACGACGTCGACGCCCTTACCCTTCGTCGCCTCCAGCACGGCGTCAGGCCAGTCCGCGCCCGAGGAGTCTATGCCGACGTCCATCCCGTAGGAGTTCAGGACGGTGAGCTTGGCGGCCACGCGGGACGTCGCGATGATCGGAGCGGCTCCGGCCCAGCGGGCGATCTGGAGAGATGCCACGCCGATTCCCGAGGAGGCGGCGTTGATGAGGATCGACTCGCCGCGCTGCAGGCGCGCGTGGGTGACGATTGCATCGTGCGCGGTGCAGAAGACATTGAGCCAGGCCGCAGCCTCGATCCAGGACAGGCGATCCGGTATCGGCACAAGTAGCCTCGGATCGACGGCAACCAGCTCGGCCTGACCGCCTTGCCAATGGCCCATCACGCGTGTGCCGACCGCGACGCTCTTCGCCTCGCGCCCGAGCTCGATGACCTCGCCGGCGAATTCGATCCCGTTTCGCATCGGGCTGCCGGCTCGTGCCGCCTTGCGCACGCCGATCTCGCCGCGATTGACCGCCGCGGCATGAACCCGAACGAGCACTTCGCTCTCGGTCGGCCTTGGGTCGGGGACATCCTGCACGCCGATCCGGCCGCCATCCGGCGTCGGCACGATGATCACGGCCTTCACGCGCAGGCACTCCCTCGCATGGTCCGCGAGTCGATCGGGGACCCTGGATTTTCTTTTTTCGGTCGCACGCGTCGCGACTTCTACGCCGCTGCCGGCGCCACGGGCAGATACGGTTTTCGCAGCGGTGATATGCTCGGGTTATCGCCCCTGCCGCGCGGCTATAACAAAGCCCTCTATCTCTGCGCCGTGTGATAAAGCAACATTATCGCATGCGATATAGTCAAGGGCTTGCCTTCCTCGCGGCGGCCGAATGCGGCAGCATTCGAGCAGCTGCGCGCCGTGAGAACCTGTCCCGGCCGGCGCTAAGCCAAGAGTAGAGCGTTGTCGGGTGCGATCGTGAGCACAGAGCGGGATTCTGGCCTGGCGTAGGAGCTCACGCCGCCGAGGCCTTTCCCTCCGCCCTGTTGCACTTCAAATGTGAATCCACACCCTCGCTGCGCTCGCGATGACAGGCGCGCCTGGTCTAGCACCCGACGCTCTAGTTCTGCGCCACGCTGAGGCCGAGGTTGAGCGGTGCGCAGGCGATGTGCGCCTGCTCCAGTCGCTTGCAGCTCTTGATGGCGCGCTGGCTGTCGAGATTGGTCAATCGCGCGCGGTGCATGATCCTGCCGTTGACCGTCACCGTGTCGATCGTCGTGCGCGCAGCGGTCCGCAGGTCGGGCAGCAGGCCTATCGCGCGCTGCACCGTTTGGGTGGCCGCCTGCGAGTTGGCGAATATGCCCAGTTGAATGGCCCATTTGGCGCCGTCGGTACCGATGTCGCTGAATGGCGTCGTGCGACTGTCGAACTCGGCGGAGCCGGATGGAAAGGTCGGGCGGGCCGCGACCGCCGCGCGTGGGGCCTCGCCTGGGATCGCGGCGCCGGGCGCGAAATTGAGCGCCGTGTAGCGGATGCCCGGTGGCGCCTTCGGCGGCCGGTAGTGGGCGAGCCGCAGCGCGGCGGCGCGCTCGAAGCCGCGATCCATCATGTCGCCCATGACCGCGTCGCGCTCGCCGGGTGTCGAGCCACCCAGCACCACGCCGATCAGGCGGCGGCCGTCGCGCGTCGCCGACATTACCAGGTTGAAGCCGGAGGCGCGGATATAGCCGGTCTTGATCCCGTCGGCCCCGGGATACCAGCCCAGCATGTGGTTGTGGTTGCGCAGCGGCCGGCCCTCGTAGACGTACTCCTGCACCGAGAACAGTGGGTAGTAGTGCGGGAAGTCGCGCAGCATCGCCCGCGCCAGCCTGGTCAGGTCGCGCGCCGTGCTGACCTGCGCCGGATCGGGCAGACCCGAGGCGTTGCGGAAGGTGGTGCTGGTCATGCCGAGCTGCCGCGCTTTCTGCGTCATGATCTGCGCAAAGCTGCTCTCGTCGCCGGCGAGCTGCTCGGCGACGACGACGGCGGCGTCGTTCGCCGACTTGGTGATCAGCCCCATGACCGCGTCGCGCACCGCCAGGGCGGCGCCGGCGGGCACGCCGAGCTTCGACGGCGAGGTGTTGGCGGCGCGCACCGACACCGGCATCCGGTCACCCAACCGTAGACGACCGCTATCGAGCGCCTCGAAGACGAGATAGAGCGTCATGACCTTGGTGAGCGAGGCGGGGTGGCGCTTGTCGTCGGCCGACACCGCCTCCAGCTCGCGGCCGCTTTCGGCGTCGACCACCAGCATGGCGTCGCGTCCGGTTACTTCAGGGTTGGCCACCACAGCTGGCGCCGCAGCGGTCCGACGCACCTTGCGCGGCGCGACTTTTTGCACGCTGACTGCGCCGCCATTGCGCACCGTCGTCGTCCGATTCTGTGCCTCGACGGGGGTGACCGTAACCAGCCACGCCAACGCCATCACCGTGATACCGACCGCCACCATAACGGGTTGGCGACGACCCACACGATACTCGACCATGAAGCGCTTTCTTGACTCGTTTTTTGTGTCAAATGAGGGGATTACGACATTCTCTTCAAGGGTACGCGAGGTCGCCTCGAAGCGCAATTGAGAACTGGGCGTTTGGCCGAGTCTCTATTCGGCCGCAAAGTCGCGGCACTATGGACATATTGATGTCCAAGGCCCCCCGGGAGCGGTGCATGACGAAGCTCTGGCGCGCAGTTGTTGCGGTCGCGGTGATGATGGTCGGCGCCTGCTCCGCCGACCCCAATGGTGGGGGCCGCGAGATCGAAGCGCCAATCGGCCGCAGCTTCTATTGGTTCCGCTACGTCGGTAGCGCCGACATCCGCGACGCCTGCGTAGCCGGCGCGCCCGACCGGCTGCGCATCGTCTACAACGCCGTGTGGGGCGAGCAGGTGCGCATCTACGACTTCGTCGGGCCGCGGCTGACCTCGCGCGTGCTCACGGACATGACGGTCGGCCTCAACCTTGAGATCAGTTCGGTCGGCGATCTGCTGGGGCCGTGGCGCGCGCGCAAGGCGGAACGGGTGCTGAACGTCGCCGAGATGCGTCAGCTCGACCAGGCGCTGTCGGCCAGCGGCGGCTACGGGCCGCCCGCCATACGCCGGGACCTGCGATCCGACGAGTTCTGGTGGAGCGTGGCGTCGTGCCGCAATGGTCGCTGGGGTTACGCTGCGTACGATTTTCAGTCCGACGGTTTCGCCGCCGTGCGTTTCGCCGAACCGCTCTTCGCCCTTGACCCGATGGCGCGCCAGTTGCCGCCGCCACCGCCGCGCCGCACGGCGGGCGATCGTCTCGGGCAGGAGAGCAAGCAGACCCACAGCAGATGGCGCCTGTCGGTCGGGCCGAATGGTCCGCGGTACTGATCGCCGCCGCGCGGCGGGCTTTGGGCCACGCGCGAAACCGGGTTAGACTGCCCTTGGCCGCGGCCCTTTTGTCGCGGCGCGGCGATGCCTATGTAGAGGGGCGGTTTGGTTCGGATCGGTCGATGAGGAATTTCGCAATCACTTCGGGCGCTGCCTTGTGGCGCGCGAGCGGCGAGCCGCCGCGGCGCGACGACGATGGCATTGGGGGCGGCCGCGGTGGCGATCAGGGAAACGATTCCGACAAGGGCGGTTCGGGCACGGCAACGCTGACGCGCACGCGGACCAAGAAGCCCTCGATGTACAAGGTGCTGATGCTCAACGACGACTACACACCGATGGAGTTCGTCGTCCACGTGCTGGAGCGGTTCTTCAGCAAGAACCGCGAGGAAGCGACGCGCATCATGCTGCATGTCCACCAGCGGGGTGTGGGTATTTGTGGAGTCTTCACCTATGAGGTCGCCGAGACCAAGGTGATGCAGGTCATGGATCTGGCGCGCAAGCACCAGCATCCGCTCCAGTGCACGCTGGAGAAAGAGTAGCGGAGAGGGGCAGGAGTAGGCACATGCTGTCGAAGAACCTCGAGAAGACCCTTCACCGCGCGCTGGCGCTCGCCACCGAGCATCGCCACGAATACGCCACGCTCGAGCATCTGCTGCTGGCGCTGACCGACGACAGCGACGCCATGGCCGTGCTCAAGGCCTGCTCCGTCGACCTCGACAAATTGCGGCGCGAGCTGTCGCGCTACATCGAGGAGGAGCTCAAGGGCCTGGCCACCGACAGCGTCAGCGATCCGCAGCCGACCGCCGGCTTTCAGCGCGTCGTGCAGCGCGCGGCGATCCACGTGCAATCCTCCGGTCGCGAGGAAGTGACCGGTGCCAACGTGCTGGTGGCGATCTTCTCCGAGCGCGAGAGCCACGCGGTCTACTATCTGCAGCAGCAGGGCCTGTCGCGCTTCGACGCGGTGAATTTCATCAGCCATGGCGTCGCCAAGACGCCGGGCCGCACCGAGACCCGCCGCGTCCGCGGCGCCGACGAGGACTCGAAAGAGGACAAGGTGGCCAAGCAGGGTGAAGAGGCTCTCCAGGCCTATTGCGTGGACCTTAACCAGAAGGCGCGCGAGGGGCGCATCGATCCGCTGATCGGGCGCGAGCTCGAGGTCGAGCGCACCATCCAGATCCTCTGTCGCCGCACCAAGAACAACCCGCTCTATGTCGGCGATCCCGGCGTAGGCAAGACCGCTATCGCCGAAGGCCTGGCGCGGCGCATCGTCGAGGGCGACGTGCCCGACGTGCTCAGCAAGTGCGTCATCCACGCGCTCGACATGGGCGCGCTGCTCGCCGGCACGCGCTATCGCGGCGACTTCGAGGAGCGGCTGAAGGCGGTGCTCGCCGAGCTCAAGAGCAAGCCGGGCTCGATCCTGTTCATCGACGAGATCCACACCGTGATCGGCGCCGGTGCCACCTCAGGCGGTTCGATGGACGCCTCGAACCTCTTGAAGCCCAGCCTGGCCAGCGGTGACATACGCTGCATTGGCTCGACCACCTACAAGGAGTACCGCAACTACTTCGAGAAGGACCGCGCCCTGGTGCGGCGCTTCCAGAAGATCGACGTGCCCGAGCCGTCGATGGCCGACGCGATCAAGATCATGACCGGCCTGAAGCCGGTCTACGAGCAGCACCACAACGTCACCTACACCGAAGAGGCGGTGAAGGCCGCCGTCGACCTCTCGGCCAAGTACATCAACGACCGCAAGCTGCCCGACAAGGCGATCGACGTGATCGACGAGGTCGGCGCGGCGCAGATGCTCAAGCCCGAGAGCGAGCGCAAGGGCGTGATCGACGTCGCCGACATCGAGGAGATCGTCGCCAAGATCGCGCGCATCCCGCCCAAGAGCGTGTCGAAGGACGACACCGAGCTGCTGCGCAATCTCGACCGCGACCTCAAGACGGTCGTCTTCGGACAGGACAAGGCGATCGACCAGCTCGCCGCGGCGATCAAGCTGTCGCGCGCCGGCCTGCGCCAGCCGGAAAAGCCGATCGGCTCCTACCTGCTGGCCGGTCCCACCGGCGTCGGCAAGACCGAGGTGGCGCGCCAGCTCGCCAAGCTGATGGGCGTCGAGCTGATCCGCTTCGACATGTCGGAGTACATGGAGCGGCACTCGGTGTCGCGCCTGATTGGCGCGCCGCCTGGCTATGTCGGCTTCGACCAGGGCGGCCTGCTGACCGACGCGATCAACCAGCATCCGCATTGCGTGCTGCTGCTCGACGAGATCGAAAAGGCGCATCCCGACCTGTTCAACATCCTCCTGCAGGTGATGGACTACGGCAAGCTGACCGACCACAACGGCCGCTCGGTCGACTTCCGCAACGTCGTGCTGTGTATGACCACCAACGCCGGCGCCGCCGACCTCGCCAAGCCGCCGATCGGCTTCGAGCGCTCGACGCGCAAGGACGAGGACGACGACGCGATTAACCGCCTGTTCACGCCGGAATTCCGCAACCGCCTCGACACGGTGATCAAGTTCGCCAGCCTTGGGCCGGAGACGGTCGGCCTCGTCGTCGACAAGTTCATCGCCGAACTTGAGGCGCAGCTCGCCGACCGCAAGGTGTTGGTCGAGCTCAGCGAGCAGGCGCGCTCCTGGCTGGCGACCAATGGCTACGACAGCCTCTATGGCGCCCGTCCGCTGGCGCGGCTGATCCAGGAGAAGGTCAAGAAGCCGCTGGCCGACGAGATCCTGTTCGGCAAGCTCAAGGATGGCGGCACGGTACGCGTCGATGTCGGCGAGAACGAGCTCGTCTTCGCCTTCTCGCCGCCGCCGCAGGGCAAGCCGACGCCGTCCGAGCCGGCGCTGGCCAATTGAGGGCCAGGCATGGCGGTTGACGCCGACGATTACGACGCGATCGCGCTCGTGATCGTCGCAACCTTCGACGATGTCGCCGAGGCGCATATCGCGCGCGGCATGCTCGACGCGCAAGGCATTCCCTCGGTGCTGGCCGATACCGGCATTCTGGGCGCGCTGCCCTCGATCGCCGATCGCGTCGGCGGCGTGAAGCTGCAGGTGTCGCGTCGCGACGAGCGCCGCGCCCGCGATCTGCTCGAGCATCCTCCCGGCGCCGACGAGGACCTCGACGATCTGACCGAGACCGATTGGTAGAGTCTATTCGTCGCCCTTCCTGAACGGCGAGTATTCCATCAGCGCCGCCATGTCGCGTTCGGCGGCGGGGCGTTCGCGGTCGAGGAAGTTGGCGATCGCCGCGCGAAGCTGGCGGTCGCCGATCCAGTGCGCCGAGTAGGTCGGCGTCGGCAGATAGCCGCGCTGAATCTTGTGCTCGCCCTGCGCGCCGGCCTCGACGCGCTCGAGCCCATGGGCGATGGCGTAGTCGATGGCCTGGTAGTAGCAGGCCTCGAAATGCAGGAAATCGTGGTTCTCCACGCAGCCCCAGTTGCGGCCGAAGATCGCGTCGTCACCGCGCAGGTTGAGCGCGCCGGCGACCAGGCGACCATCGCGCTCGGCGACGATCAGCACGACCTTCTCGGCCAGCGACCCGCCCAGCAGATGGAAGAACTCGCGATTGAGGTAGGGGCTGCCCCATTTGCGGTCGGCGGTGTCCATGTAGAAGGCGAAGAACGCGTCCCAGTGCTGGGCCGTGATCTCCGCGCCGCTCAGCGCGCGCATGGTGAGCCCGTGCCTGGCGATCGCCGCGCGTTCCTTGCGGATCGCCTTGCGCTTGCGTGAATTCAACGCCGCCAGGAAATCGTCGAAGGTCTTGTAGCCGTCGTTGCGCCAGTGGAACTGGTAGTGCTGGCGCTTCAGGAAGCCGAGCCGTCCGAGCGCGTCCCATTGCTCGCGCAGGCAGAAGGTGACGTGGATCGAGGAGATGTCGTTGTCGGCCGCGACCTTGACCATCGACTCGACCATGGCGTCGAAGACGTGGCTCGAGAGCGGCCCGGGGCGCGGCAGGATGCGCGGGCCGGGCACCGGCGTGAAGGGCGCGCAGACCTGCAGCTTCGGATAGTAGCGGCCGCCGGCACGCTCATAGGCTTGCGCCCAGCCGTGGTCGAAGACGTACTCGCCCTGGGAGTGGCTCTTGAGGAACATCGGCACGATGCCAAGCACCGCACCGGAATCGTCCTCGGCCACGAGATGCTGCGGTATCCAGCCGGTGCCGCGGCCTAGGCACTTGGAATCCTCGAGCGCTTTGAGGAAGCCGTGGCTCAGGAACGGGTTTCCCGCAGCCTCCGGCGCCAGCGCGCAGGCGTCCCAGGCCGCAGCGTCGAGCTTGGTTACGCTGTTGACCACGCGGATGCTCAGCCGGGTTGGATCGCCGTCCATCGCCGCCATGCTAGAGCGGATCGCTCGCCCGCGCGAAACGAAAACAGGCGGAACACCGGGGCCATAGTCCCGACATCCGCCTGCTTACAATGATGAAATGATGCTTCCCGCCGGCGCCTCAGCGCCGAGCGGGAAGCTGATTGGCATCAGTTAGAGGGGCCAATCTGAAGTTTGGCCTTTAGGCCTACTTCTTCTTGGCGGCCTTCTTCTTGGCGGCCTTCTTCTTGGCAGCTTTCTTCTTCGCAGCCATGACATATCTCCTATGAGTTTTGCCCGTTTCCGACCGTCGGTCCCGGACTGGGTACGCGGTTTTCACTCAACGCTTACGCTCGCGCGCCCGTACGACGCGCTAAGACCTCAACTGCACCCCGTGGTCGCACCGCAAGTATTGCATTTCAGGCACGTGCCGTTGCGGACGAGGGTGAAGTTGCCGCAATCGGTACAGGCATCGCCTTCGAACCCCTTGAGCCGGGCCTCACGGACCCGGTCGAGGCGCTCGTCTGCGTGTCCGACCGTTGCGGATCCGAGGACGGCCGCTCCGCCAGAGGCGAAGGCGACGGCCATGCCGTCCATCGAACTTTGGGCGGGGAGGGGGGCGGCCACCGCCGGCGCGAAGACCTGCGTCGTCGCGTCGGCGGTTGCCTGGCTGCCGGCCCCTCGCCCGTTTAAGACATAAAGGTTGCTGCGCACGAAGCCGACGCTGGCCAGCGTCGGCGCGCCAATGGCTTGCGCCATCATCGAGGTCGTCTCCGACTCGCCGGCGCCGACGTCGTCGGACCGGTTCACCGTCGGCGCAACATGCGCCAGATCGGTGCGCCCGAGGTAGGACACCGCCACCTCGCGGAAGATGTAGTCGAGCACCGAGGTCGACATCTTGATCGCGTCGTTGCCTTCGACCAGTCCGGAGGGCTCGAAGCGCGTGAAGGTGTAGGCCTCGACGAACTCCTCGAGCGGCACGCCGTATTGCAGGCCGATCGAGATGGCGATGGCGAAATTGTTCATCAGGCTGCGGAAGGCGGCGCCTTCCTTGTGCATATCGATGAAGATCTCGCCCAGCCTGCCGTCGCTGTACTCGCCGGTACGCAAATAGACCTTGTGGCCGCCGACCATCGCCTTCTGGGTGTAGCCCTTGCGTCGCTGCGGCAGGCGATCGCGCCGGCCGCTGACCTCGCGCTCGACGATTCTCTCGACGATTCGCTCGGCGATCACGGTGGTCTGCTGCGCTGGCGTGCGGATCGTCGTGTCGATCTCGTCGTCGTTGGCCGTGTCGGGCAGCCACATCGCCGCCAGCGGCTGTGACAGCTTCGAGCCGTCGCGATAGAGCGCGTTGGCCTTCAGGCCCAGCTTCCACGACAGCTCGTAGGCGGCGCGGCAATCCTCGACGGTGGCCGCGTTCGGCATGTTGATCGTCTTGGAGATCGCGCCGGTGATGAAGGGCTGCGCCGCGGCCATCATGCGGATATGCGATCCGGTCGACAGCGCGCGCGTGCCGTTGCGGCCGCAGGGCGTGGCGCAGTCGAACACCGGAAGATGCTCCGCCTTCAGGTGGGGCGCGCCTTCCAGGGTCATCGCGCCGCAGACGTACAGGTTCGCGGCCTCGATCTCGGCCTTGGAGAAGCCGAGCAGCGGCAAGAGGTCGAGCTTGGGGTCGGCGAGCTTCGCCTCGTCCAGGCCCAGCCGCTCGCGGCAGTACGCGTCGCCCAAGGTCCAGCGGCTGAAGGCGAAGCGGATATCGAAGGCGTCGGCCGACGCCTTCTCCACCCGCGCCATCACCGTCTCGTCGAGGCCACGGGCGCGCAGGCTGTCATTGTTGATGTGGGGGGCGCCGGAGAGCGTGCCGTGGCCGACGGCGTAGGCGGTGATCGTCTTGATGGCGACGTCGTCATAGCCCAGGCGGGCCAGCGCCGCGGGAACTGTCTGGTTGATGATGCGGAAATAGCCGCCGCCCGCGAGCTTCTTGAACTTCACCAAGGCGAAGTCCGGCTCGATCCCTGTGGTGTCGCAATCCATCAGCAGGCCGATCGTGCCAGTGGGCGCGATCACCGAGACCTGGGCGTTGCGGAAGCCGTGCGCGCTGCCGAGCGCCAGCGCGTCGTCCCAGGCGCGCGCGGCGGCGTCGGCCAGCACGCGCTGCGGGCAATTGGCGATGTCGAGCGGGACAGGCGCGATCGAAAGGCCCTCGTAGCCCGAGGTCTGGCCGCGCGCCGCGCGCCGATGATTGCGGATCACCCGCAGCATCGACTCGCGATTGGCGCCGTAGCCGGGGAAGGGGCCCATCTCCGCCGACATCTCGGCCGATGTGGCGTAGGCGACGCCGGTCATCAGCGCGGTGATCGCCGCGCAGGTAGCGCGCCCGCGCGCGCTGTCATAGCCCATGCCGCCGGCCATCAGCAGGGCGCCGAGATTGGCGTATCCCAGACCCAGGGTACGATAGGCGTAGGACAACTCGGCGATGCGCTTTGACGGGTACTGCGCCATCATCACCGAGATCTCGAGCACGACGGTCCACAGCCGCGTGGCGTGCTCGAAGCTGTCGATATCGAAGGAGCCGTCGGGGCGACGGAAGCGCATCAGGTTCAGCGACGCCAGATTGCACGCCGTGTCGTCGAGGAACATGTACTCGGAACACGGGTTCGAGGCGTTGATGCGGCCCGATTCGGGGCAGGTGTGCCACTGGTTGATGGTCGTGTCGAACTGTACACCGGGGTCGGCCGACATCCAGGCGGCCTGCGACACGCGCTCCCAAAGCTCGCGCGCCGGCACGGTCCTGGCGACGCCGCCGTCGGTGCGCCGCACCAGGTTCCATGGCGCGTCGCGGGCGACTGCCTCGAGGAAGGCATCGGTGACGCGCACGGTGTTGTTGGCGTTCTGGCCCGATACCGTCGCGTAGGCCTCGGAGTCCCAATCCGTGTCGAACTCGGGGAACTCGATGTGGCGATAGCCCTGGCGCGCGAACTGGATGGCGCGCTGGATGTAGTTCTCGGGGATCAGCGACTTACGCGCGGCGATGACCTCGCGCCGCAGCGTCACATTGCGCGCCGGATCGAAGGCGGCGTCGCCCTCGATGTCGGCGGTGAAGCACGCCCGTAGCACGGCGTTGAGATGCCGGTTGGCGAGCTTCGAGCCGGCGACAAGGGCGGCGACCTTGCGTTCCTCCGCCACCTTCCAGTCGATGAAGGCCTCAATGTCGGGATGATCGACGTCGACCACGACCATCTTGGCCGCGCGCCGCGTCGTGCCGCCCGACTTGATGGCGCCAGCGGCGCGATCGCCGATGCGCAGGAAGCTCATCAGGCCGGACGACTTGCCGCCGCCGGACAGCTTCTCGCCTTCGCCGCGCAGGGCGGAGAAGTTGGAGCCGGTGCCCGAGCCGTACTTGAACAGGCGCGTCTCGCGGACCCACAGGTCCATGATCCCGCCCTCGTTCACCAGATCGTCGGCGACGCTCTGGATGAAGCAGGCGTGCGGCTGCGGCCGCTCGTAGGACGACGGGCTCTCCAGCGTCTCGCCGGTGCGGTGATCGGTGTAGAAGTGGCCTTGCGCCGGGCCGTCGATACCGTAGGCCCAGTGCAGCCCGGTGTTGAACCATTGCGGCGAGTTGGGCGCGCACATCTGGCGCGCCAGCATGAAGCGCAGCTCATCGTGGAAGGCGCGCGCGTCCGACTCGCCGTCGAAGTAGCCGCCCTTCCAGCCCCAATAGGTCCAGGTGCCGGCCAGGCGATCAAAGACCTGACGCGCGTCGCGCTCGCCGACGTAACGCTCTTCCTTAGGCAACGCCGCCAGCGCGGCCTCGTCGGCGACGCGTCGCCACAAGAACGACGGCACGTCGGCTTCCCGCACGCTCTCAAGTGCCGCCGGCACGCCGGCGCGGCGGAAGTACTTCTGCGCGAGGATGTCGCAGGCGACCTGAGACCAGTCGGCCGGCACGTCGATGTCGGCGTGACGGAAGACGATCGAACCGTCGGGATTGCGAATCTCCGACGTCGCGGCACGGAACGGCAGTCGCGCATAGGGCGACTCACCTTCTGTGGTATGGCGACGTACGAAACGCATCGACCGCTTGGGCCCCCGCAAACCGCCCACTGATGTGTCGCGCCTTCGAAATCGCGATCGCACATATGGACGTCGTAGGATAGTAGATTACAAAATCTTGAGAGCGCAACAATATTTTGTGCACACGCTCAATCATGATACTACATGATGCATATGCGCAACGCCGCATCGTGACGCGTGGCGAGATCCTCTGATGAGCGTCGACGACGATGATCGCGTCACATTGCGAGACACGGTGCGCGAGGTTACAAGCGGCGCGACGCGGTGATGTTTTCGCGATTCGGGGATGGTCGATGACGGTGGGCACACGTCTGTTCACGTGGCTGTGCGGCGAACTGGTCGGTGAGGATTCGCAAGGCAACCGCTACTACCGCGAACGCAAGACCCAGGCCGGCCGCCGTCAGAAGCGTTGGGTGATCTATCGTGGCGAGGCCGAAGCCAGCCGTGTGCCACCCGACTGGCACGGCTGGCTGCACCACACCGTGGCCGAGCCGCCGCCCAAAGGCGGTTTGCCGCGCAAGCCCTGGGAGCAGGCGCATCGCCCCAATCCGAGCGGCACCGCGCTCGCCTATCGTCCCGCCGGCAGCGCCGCCGGCGCGGGCCGCCGCGCCAAGGCGACCGGCGACTACGAGGCGTGGAGACCGGAGTGAGAATTGCCTTCCCCCAAGGGCGCGCTTGCGCGCCTGGAGGCAGGGGAAGGTAGAGATGCGGGCCGTTCGTCCTCGTGCGGCCATCATTGTATAGTGACGTGAGTTCAGCGAATTCGGAGGCGGGATTGGGACGCAATATCGTGGAGACGATCATCGGCGCCCTGGTGCTGTGCGTCGCCGGTATCTTCGTCATCTACGCTTTCACGACCACCGAGGCGTCGACGCCGCGCGGCTACGAGATCGTCGCGCGTTTCGACCGCGCCGACGGTCTGAAGCGCGGCTCCGATGTGACGCTGTCGGGCATCAAGGTCGGTACCGTCACCGCCCTCGAGCTCGACAAGGACTTCAACGCCGTCGTGCGCATGGCGATCCGCCGCGACGTAAAGCTGCCGGCCGACACCTTCGCGCGTATCGTCAGCGAATCGCTGCTGGGCGGCATGGTGATCCTGCTGGAGCCGGGCGGTAGCAACCAGTTCCTCGCCGATGGCAGCCGCATCAGCAAGACCCAGGGTTCCATCCTGCTCGCCGACCTGATCGCGCGCCTGATCTTCGGCGGCGTCGGCTCGTCGCCGCCGCCACCACCGCCACCATCGCCGGCGCCGCCGACGGCGCCAGCGCCGGGAGCCAAGCAGTGAGCGGCGGCCAGCCGTCCATCGCGCCGGTCTGGAAGCAGCCCGACGGCAAGCCGGTATCGTGTCTGGAGAAGATCAAGGTGCTCAACGAGAACCTTGAGGAGATCCGCGCCATGATCGCCGACGCCGTCGAGGATGGCGTGCTCATGGGCTGCGATCCGGCGCAGATCCGCGCCGTGTTCCACAATCTCGTCGAGGCGGCCGCCGCCGAGGCGCCGCCGGCCAAGCGGGACGAATGAGCGGACTGGCCCGCGCCGCCCTGGCGGCGTGCGTCATCGCGCTGGGCGCGGGCGCCTCGGCGCAGACCCCGCCGGCCGACTCCGCGCCGCGGCCTGGCCCGCCGATCACGCTGTCGATCCCTCCGGTTGACGATTTCAAACCCTTGCAGCGATCACCGGCGGCGCCCGAGGGGCAGCGCCGCGCCGTAAAGCTGCAGGCTCTGGACAAGGTCACGACGCGCACGCGCGAGGTCCTGGTCGCGGTCGGCGACACGGTGCGCTTCGGCACGCTGCGTATCGACGCGGCGGAATGCCTGGTCAATACGCCCGAGGCGACGCCCGATTCGGTTGCGTTCCTGACCATCACCGACAACAAGCCGTCGCAGGCCGCCGACAAGCTGTTCTCGGGCTGGATGTTCGCCTCGTCGCCGGCGCTCTCGGCGCTCGACAGCTCGGTCTACGACGTGTGGGTCCTGGCCTGCGTGACGATCCCGCAGGCTTCCGCGCCGCCCAGCTCCAGGTAGAAATGCGCGCGCGCGGCGATCGCGCGCTCAAGCCGCGCGCGATACGCGGCGCGCGGGATTTCCGTCGTGCCGAACTGGCGCAGATGCTCGGTCATGAATTGGCAATCGAGCAAGGTGAAGCCGCCCTTGATCAGCCGCGCCACGAGATGCACCAGCGCCACCTTGCTGGCGTCGCGCGCCCGACTGAACATGCTTTCGCCGAAGAAGGCGCCGTTGATCGACACGCCGTAGAGGCCGCCGACCAGCTCGCCATCGACACGGCACTCCACCGAATGGGCGTAGCCGCGTTTAAACAGGCCGGTGTAGAGCTCGATGATCGGGCGATTGATCCAGCTCTCGTTCTGATACCGGCGCGGCGCCGCGCAGGCGCGCATGACGCCCTCGAAATCGCGATCGCAGCTGACCTCGAACGGCCCGTTGCGCACGGTGCGCGCCAACCGGCGTGGCAGGTGGAACTGGTCAAGCTCGATGATGGCGCGCTTCTCGGGGTCGACCCAGTACAAGGTCGGATCGCCGCGCGTCTCGCCCATCGGGAAGATCCCGGCGCAATAGGCGCGCAGCAACAGCTCCGGCGTGAAGTCGTTCATGCCGTCAAGGTCGCGCGCCGGAAGGAATTGCGCAACGGATGGCGGCGCCTGCGACCGCTCACTTCTTGAGGCCGACCAGGCGTTCCAGCCAGTGGATGTTGTATTCGCCGTCGACGAATTCCTGCTGGGCGATGATGCGCTGGTGCAGGGGAATGGTGGTCTCGATGCCGCCGATAACGTACTCGCCGAGCGCGCGGCGCAGGCGCATCAGGCACTCGTTGCGGTTGCCCCCTGACACGATCAGCTTGGCGACGAGGCTGTCGTAGTAGGGCGGCATGCGGTAGCCGGTGTACAGGCCGCTGTCGACGCGCACGCCCAGCCCGCCGGGCGGATGGTAGTCGGTGACCAGGCCGGGGCAGGGCACGAAGGTCTCCGGGTTCTCCGCGTTGACGCGGCACTCGATGGCGTGGCCGGAGAACTTGACGTCGGCCTGGGTGAAGCCCAGTGGCGCGCCGGCGGCGATGCGGATCTGCTCGCGCACCAGATCGATGCCAGTGATCGCCTCGGTGATCGGATGCTCGACCTGCAGGCGGGTGTTCATCTCGATGAAATAGAACTCGCCGTCCTGGTACAGGAACTCCAGCGTGCCGGCGCCGCGATAGCCCATCTTGCCGATAGCCGTGGCGGCCAGATCGCCGATGCGCTCGCGCGTCTCGCGGTTGAGCGCCGGCGATGGCGTCTCCTCCAGCACCTTCTGGTGGCGGCGCTGCAGCGAGCAGTCACGCTCGCCCAGATGCACGCAATTGCCGTGGGTATCGGCGAGAATCTGGATCTCGATATGGCGCGGCCGGCCGAGATACTTCTCGACATAGACCGATCCGTTGCCGAAGGCGGCGGTGGCTTCCTGGCGCGCCAAGGTGAAGGCTTCTTCGGCCGCGTCGGCGCTATCGATCACCTTCATGCCGCGGCCACCGCCACCGGCTACCGCCTTGACCAGCACCGGATAGCCGATCTTCTCGCCCAGCGCCTTGACCTCGTCGAGCGACTCGACCGGGCCGGGCGAGCCGGGCACCAACGGCAGGCCGAGCTTCTCCGCCGTCTGCTTGGCGACGATCTTGTCGCCCATCATGCGGATGTGCTGGGGCGTCGGGCCGATGAAGGTGAAGCCGTGTTCTTCTACCAACTCGGCAAAACGTGCGTTCTCGCTCAGGAAGCCGTAGCCGGGATGTATCGCGTCGACGCCGGCGATGGTCGCGGCCGACAGGATCGCCGGGATGTTGAGGTAGCTCTCGCGCGCCGGCGGCGGGCCAATGCACACCGATTCGTCGGCCAGCCGCACATGCATGGCGTCGGAATCGGCGGTCGAGTGGATCGCCACCGTCTCGATGCCCATCTCCTTGCAGGCGCGATGGACCCGTAGCGCAATCTCGCCGCGGTTGGCGATCAGGATCTTCTCGAACATCGTCAATCCACGATCAGCAGCACCTGGCCGAATTCCACCGGCTGGGCGTTGCCTATGATGATCTTGGAGACAGTGCCGGCCTTCGGCGCCTTGATCGGGTTGAAGGTCTTCATCGCCTCGATGATCAGCAGGGTCTGGCCGGCCGCGACCTTGTCGCCGACATTGATGAAGGCCGGCTTGCCCGGCTCGGGCGACAGATAGGCCGTGCCGACCATCGGCGACTTTACGGCACCGGGGTTGCTGGCGTCGTCGGCCACCGGCGGGGCGGCGGCGGCCGGCGCGGCGCCAGCGGCCACGGGCGCCGCCGCGGCCGGCGTCGGCCCGCCGACGAAGATCGGAGCGGCCGCCGCTGCGGCCTGCTTGGCCAGCCGCACGCGGCGGCCGTCGGTTTCGTATTCGATCTCGCCCAGCCCGCTATCATTGAGCAGCTCGGCCAGCTTGCGGATCAACACGAGGTCTTCGTCGGGGCTCGACATGGTCCGTCCGTTGGTGAGGGGTCAGCGGGAAACGAGGCGTGCCATTGCCCGCAGCGCCAGGAGGTATCCCTGGCTGCCGAAGCCGCAGATCACGCCTACCGCCACCGGGCTGATGTAGGAATGATGCCGGAACGCTTCGCGCTTGTAGATATTCGACAGATGGACCTCGATCACCGGCTTCTCGGCGGCGTTCAGGGCGTCGAGCAAGGCGACCGAGGTGTGGGTATAGGCGCCGGCGTTGATAATGATACCGCTATTGGTCTCGCGCGCGTGCTGGATGCGCTCGACCAGCGCGCCCTCGTGGTTGCTCTGGAAGAAGTCCAGGGACAGGTCGAGGGCCTTGGCCTCGGCGCGGCAGGCGGCCTCAATATCGGCCAGGGTCTCGCGGCCATAGATCTCAGGCTGACGCTTGCCCAGCATGTTGAGGTTGGGGCCGTTGAGGACCAGCACGGGTGACAAGGTCGATCCCTTTGTTTTCGCGGCGCTTTTGGACGCTAGCCACGGCCTTATATATCCCCTGATACCATATATCTAGGGGTCGGGGCGCGCCGCCAAGCCGCGAGCCGCCTCTAGCAGCCTGTCCAGTAGTCCGTCCAGCGCCTTACGCTCGGCCGGTGAGAGCTGGGTCAGCAGCTCCGCCTCGTACCCCAAGGCCAGCGGCACGATCAGATCGTGCATTGCCTGGCCGGATGGGGTGAGCCGCAGCTGGGATCGTCGCCGGTCATTGCCATCGGTTGCCTGCTCGATCAGACGACGACGGCGCAGACCGGCGACCGCGCGGCTGACCGTGACCTTGTCCATCACCGTGCGCCGACAAATATCGGAAGCCGAGAGCGGCGCGAAGCGGCCGAGCACCGCGATCACCCGCCATTGCGGGATGGTGAGATGCGAGGGGCCGAAATAGCGGCGATGCAGGTCCGCGCTGGTGGTCTGGCTGAGGATGGACAGCCGATAAGGCAGGAAGCGTTCGAGCCGCAGGCCGGGTTTGTCGGACATGTCGATGGTTGGGGGTTGCCAGAGTGCTAAGCACGTATTAGTTTCATTTGAAACCAATTCGCCCGATCCGTCAATGGAGGCCGCCCATGGCGAGCGTTCAGCCCGAGGTCGACACGGTGAACCCGATGGGCACCGACGGCTTCGAGTTCATCGAGTACACCGCCCCCGACACGGCCGAGCTCGGCCGGTTGTTTCTGTCGATGGGCTTCACGGCGGTGGCCAAGCACCGCTCAAAGGACGTCACGCTCTATCGCCAGGGCGACGTGAACTTCATCGTCAACGCCGAGCCGGCGAGTTTCGCGCAGGGCTTCGCGCGCGTGCACGGGCCCAGCATCTGCGCCATCGCATTCCGGGTGAAGAACGCGGCGCAGGCCTACAAGAGGGCGCTGTCGCTGGGCGCCTGGGGCGTCGAGGGGCGCGTGGGCCCGATGGAGCTCAACATCCCGGCGATCAAGGGCATCGGCGACAGCCTGATCTACCTGGTCGACCGCTACGGACCGAAGGGCACGATCTACGACGTCGATTTCGATTATCTGCCCGGCATCGATCCCAAGCCGCGCGGCGTCGGACTGACCTATATCGACCATCTGACGCACAACGTGCATCGCGGCCGCATGGCGGAGTGGGCGGAGTTCTACGAACGCCTCTTCAATTTCCGAGAGATCAAGTACTTCGACATCGAGGGCAAGCTCACCGGCCTGAAATCGAAGGCGATGACCAGCCCGTGCGGCAAGATCCGCATCCCGATCAACGAGAGCTCCGACGACAAGTCGCAGATCGCCGAATACCTCAACGCCTATCACGGCGAGGGCATCCAGCACGTGGCGCTGGGCAGCGACGACATATACGCCTCCGTCGAGGCGTTGCGCGGCATGGGCACGCCGTTTCAGGACACGATCGAGACCTATTACGAGGGCATCGATCGTCGCCTGCCGGGCCACGGCGAGGACCTCGCACGGCTGAAGCGCAACCGCATCCTGATCGACGGCGCGCCCACCGAGGGCGGTGGCCGGCTGCTGCAGATCTTCACCAACACCGTAATCGGGCCGATTTTCTTCGAGATCATCCAGCGCAAGGGTGACGAAGGCTTTGGCGAAGGCAATTTCCGCGCGCTCTTCGAGTCGATCGAACTCGACCAGATCCGCCGCGGCGTGCTGAAGGCGTAGGGAGGACACGATGGCCAGGAACTGGATTCCCCTGTCGCGCGTCGAGGGCGTGGCCTCGCGCCAGGCGCATGTGCGGCTGCCCGCGGGCACCTACGAGCGAGAGATCAGCAAGGAGGGCTTCTTCGGCCCCTCCGCGCAGTTCCATCACCCGCACAAGCCGACGGACTGGATCGACTTCGAGGGCCCGATTCGGCCGCGCGCCTTCGACCTCAACAAGCTGGCGACGGGGCAGGGCAGCCCGTGGGCGGCGCAGGACGTGCTGAAGAACAAGGCCGTCCACATGAGGATCTGGCGGCTCGACTCGCCGCAGCCCGATCTGGCGCGCAACAGCGACGGCGACGACTTGCTGTTCGTCCACGAAGGCGCAGGCCACCTGTTCTGCGACTACGGCCACATGGAATACTGCGATGGCGACTACATCATGATCCCGCGTGGCACGATGTGGCGGCTCGAGCCGACGTCGCCGACCATGATGCTGATGATCGAGGCGACCAACGATCACTTCACCTTGCCGGACAAGGGCATCGCCGGCCGGCACGCGATCTTCGATCCGGCGATCCTCGACACGCCGGCGCTCGACGATGCCTTCAAGGCGCAGCAGGGCGAGAAGCGCTGGCGCGTCGTGGTCAAGCGGCGCGATCAGCTCTCGACCATCACCTATCCGTTCAACCCGCTCGACACGACCGGCTGGCACGGCGACCTGTCGGTCGTGCGCGTCAACTGGCGCGATATCCGGCCGATCATGAGCCACCGTTTCCATCTGCCGCCGTCGGTGCACACGACCTTCCTGACCGGCCGCTTCGTCGTCTGCACCTTCGTGCCGCGCCCGCTGGAGAGCGACCCGGAGGCGCTGCGCCTGCCGTTCTTCCACAACAACGACGATTTCGAGGAGGTGCTGTTCTATCACAAGGGCAGCTTCTTCAGCCGCGACAACATCCATCCCGGCATGATGACCGTGCATCCCAGCGGCTTCACCCACGGCCCGCACCCCAAGGCGTTCCATGCCGCGACCAAGGGCGGCAAGACCGAGACCGACGAGGTCGCGGTCATGCTCGACACGCGCGACGCAATCGACATCGCCGCGATGCCGGCGGGCGTGGAATGGGAAGGCTACGTGCATTCCTGGCGGCCGCCGCAGACCAAGCAGGCGGCTGAATAACAACCACTGTCATTCCGAGCGCAGCGAGGAATCTTTCGCAACGTCAAGATCCCTTGCGACGCTCGGGATGACACTGTGCGAGGCACCGACGATGAAACTGGGCTCACTGAAGGAAGGCGGCCGCGACGGCACGCTTGTCGTGGTCAGCCGCGACCTGTCGCACGCGGTGCGGGCGAACGACATCGCGCCGACCCTGCAGCGCGCGCTGGATGATTGGACGCGCACCGAGCCGTCGCTGCGCCGGCTCGCCGCCGATCTGGAGGCGGGCAAGGTCGACGGCGGCTTCGCCTTCGATCCCGCCAAAGCGGCGGCGCCGCTGCCGCGCGCCTATCAATGGGCCGACGGCTCGGCCTACGTCGTGCACGTCGAGCTGGTGCGCAAGGCGCGTGGCGTCGAGATGCCGCCCAGCTTCTGGACCGATCCGCTGATGTACCAGGGTGGCTCGGACGGCTTCATCGGCCCGCGCGACGATATCGTGATGGGCGACGAAGCCTGGGGCATCGATTTCGAAAGCGAGATCGGCGTCATCGTCGACGACGTGCCGATGGGCGTGACGGCCGCTGACGCGCGAAAGCACATCAAGCTGGTGACCATCCTCAACGACGTCTCGCTGCGCAACCTGATCCCCGGCGAGCTCAACAAGGGCTTCGGCTTCTTTCACGGCAAGCCGGCCACCGCCTTCGCGCCCGTGGCAGTGAGCCCCGACGAGCTTGGCGCCGCCTGGGACGGCACGAAGCTGAACCTGCCGATGCTCTCGACCTATAATGGCCAGCTCTTCGGCCGGCCCAACGCGGCCACCGACCTGACCTTCGACTTCGGCCAGCTTATCGCGCATGCGGCCAAGACGCGCCATCTCGAGGCCGGCAGCGTGATCGGCTCGGGCACGGTAGCCAACCGCGACGCCTCGGTCGGCTGCTCCTGCATCGCCGAGCGGCGCGTACGCGAGACCATCGACGGCGGCAAGCCGCTCACGCCGTTCATGAAGTTCGGCGATCGCATCCGCATCGAGATGCTCGACGGGCAGGGCCGGTCGATCTTCGGCGCCATCGACCAGACGGTCGTGCGCTACGGGGGCGCGGCATGAAGCTCTACGGCTATTATCGCTCGTCCGCCGCCTATCGCGTGCGCATCGCGCTCAATCTCAAGGGCATCGTGGTCGAGCACGAGTCGAAGCACCTCCGTAAAGGCGAGCATCTGAAGGACGATTTCGCCGCGCTCAATCCGCAGAAGCTGCTGCCGGCGCTGAAGCTCGACTCCGGTGACATCCTCACCCAGTCGCTGGCGATCCTCGAATACCTGGAGGAGACGCACCCCAACCCGCCGCTGCTGCCCAAGGATCCGGTCGGCCGCGCGCGCGTGCGCTCGCTGGCGCTGATCCCGGCCTGCGAGATCCACCCCGTGCAGAACCTGCGCGTGATGAACTATGTGCGGCAGCACTACGGACAGGACGATGCCGGCGCGTTTGCCTGGTCGCGGCACTGGATCGAGGTCGGCTTCGAGGCCTACGAGCAATCGATCGCCAACGATCCGGCGACGGGCGCGTTCAGCCATGGCGACGCGCCGACCATGGCCGATCTCTGCCTGGTTCCGCAGGTCTTCAACGCCGGCCGCTTCAGCGTCGACATGTCGAGATTCCCGACCATCGCGCGCATCAACGCCACGTGCCTGAAGCTGCCGGCTTTCGATCTGGCGCAGCCGGCCAAGCAGTTCGACGCGGAGCCGTGATTGTTATCCCGAGCGCAGCGAGGGATCCAGGGTTGGCCTAGATCCCTCGCTGCGCTCGGGATGACAGGGAGTGGCTAGCCCTTGCGGGCCTTCGCCACCGCCGCCTTCATGGTGTCGGCGTCGACGGCGCCGGGGATCAGCTGGCTGCCGATGATGAAGGCCGGCGTGCCGTTGACGCCCAGCGCGCGGGCGAGGTCGGCGGCTTGCGCGAGATGCGCGGTGATCGCCGGGTCCTCCATGTCCTTGGTCAGGCGTTGCGCATCGAGCTTCAGGTCGGCGATGATCTGCGCCATGCGCTCCGCCGAGATCTGGCCGCGGGCCTCCATCAGCGCGTTGTGCACCTCGAAGTACTTGCCCTGTTTGTGCGCGGCCAGCGCCATGCGCGCGGCCATCCGCGATTCCTCGGAGAGGATCGGGAACTGCTTGTGGACGACGCGGATCTTGCCGTCGCCCGCGACCACCGACTTCACCGTCGGATGGGCGCGCCGGCAGTAGCCGCAATTGTAGTCGAAGAACTCGACGATGGTGACGTCGCCCTTGGGATTGCCGCCGACCGGCGTCAGAGGATCGCCGTTGAGCTCATCGCGGCGCTTGCTGAGCGCAGCCTTGGCGCGCTCGTCCTTCTCGACCGTCTGGCGTCGCTCATACTCCTGCAGTGCCTCAACCAGCACCTCGGGGTTGGCGATCAGGTATTCCTTGATGATCTTCTCGATCGCCGCCTTGTCCGGCGCGGACTGGGCGTGCGCCAGCGGCGCAAGCGCGACGGCGGCGAGAACGGCGACCAAACGGACAAACCAGCGCATCGACATCTCCTGCGGCCAGCCTCGGGGGCGGCGGATCACAACCGATCTAGCACATCGGATCGCCATCAGGCGCATCAACTCACGGCGATCCCAGGGCGATCTCGCGGCGCTTAACGTCTCGGGCGCCCTGATTCGATGAAACCCTTGATGTCCATGGCGCGCTGCCAGCCCGGCGAACCACGCGGCAGGGCTCTTTCGGCCGCCGTCGCCTTGTAGATCGCCGCCTGCCGGTCACCCCTCAGCAGGAAGACCTCGGCGGTGGCCAGGTCGGTCATGCCCTGGTTGCCCAGCCCGGCCTGCGCGCGCGCCATCAGGTCCCAGGCGCCGAGGTTGCGGTTCTCGGCGATCACCACCTGGTCGAGGTTCCTGACCGCCGGCGCGAACTGCCCGGCGTTCACCTGCGCCTGGGCGAGCTGGTAACGCAGCGCGACGGAGGAGGGCAGCAGCGCCACGGCGCGCTCGTAAGAGGTCACCGCCTCGGCCGGTCGCTGCGAGTCGCGCAAAATGTCGCCCTTCAGTTCGTGGATGTAGGGATCGCGGGGGTGCTCGCGGATCAGCGCGTCGAGGATCGACATCGAGGCGGCGACCTGGCCGACGCGCCACAGCGCCATGGCGCGTCCGTAGCGCGCCGGAATGCTGCGATCGGAATCGGGATACCTCGACAGCGCGCGCTGCGGCTCGAAATAGCCCAGCGTCTTGGCCACCATGCGCGCGTGCAGCTCCCTGAACTGCGGCGGCTCGGCGGCGTTGACGGTGCGCGAGCGCGCGATCTGCTCCTCGAGGAAATCGATGCGCTCGCTGGTCAGGGGATGGGTGCGCATGTAGCCGCTGCCGCGGCCGACGCCGACATAGATGCGCTCCTGCACCTGCAGGATCTTCATGAACTCCAGCATGCCCTTGGGCGAGATGCCGGCGCGCTCGAGGAAGCCCACCGCGGCCTGGTCTGCCTGCTGCTCCTGCGAGCGGGTATAGTTCAGGAAGCTGCGCAGCGCGGCGCTGTCGCCACCACCGGGCATGCGCGGCTCGCGCGGATAACCCTGGCTGTCGCGGTTCGTCTGCGAGCCGGCGATCACCGCCGCACCGGCCAGGATCTGCTCGATGATCGCCTCGGCCGTGGCGTTGCGGATCGCGTCCTGCAGCTTGGCGAGGTGGGCGCCCTTGATATGGCCGGTCTCGTGCGCGATCACGCCGATCAGCTGGCCGGCGTTCTCGGTGCGCATGATCAGGCCGGTGTGCAGGAAGATGCGCTGGCCGCCAGCGACGAAGGCGTTGAGCGAGGCGTCCTGCACGAGGTGGACCTCGATCGCCCCGGAATCGAGGCCGGCGGCGCGGAAGATCGGCGCCGCGAAGATGCGAATCGTGTTTTCTATTTCCGCGTCGCGGACTAAAACCAGTCGCTGCTGGGCGGACGCGCCGGTCGAGCCCCCCAGAACGGCCACGATGAGGGCGATGCAGGAAACGATGCGCTTCAGAACCATCGACGGATCATCCACCCTCGCGAAAGCCACACATACCATCCTTGCGGCGGCGGCGCTTGTCGCGCTGCTCGGCGGCTGCTCCGGCGACAAACCGGTACGCGGCGACGTCGGGTTTATCGAGGGTTTTTTTGGCGCAGTTGTGGCGGACGAGCCGCGCGCCGCGGACGCCGGGCGCGATGTCCTGACCAGCGGCGGAAGCGCCGCCGACGCCGCCGTGGCCATGTATTTCACCCTGGCGGCGACCCTGCCGTCGGCCGCCAGCCCGGGCGCCGGCGGGGTCTGCCTGGTGCATGACGCACGTAAGCGGCAGGTCGAGGCGATCGTCTTTCCGCTGACGCCGGTCGCCGGCTCGGCCCGCGGCTACGATGTCGCCGTGCCGATGGCGGTGCGCGGCATGGCGTTGCTGCATGCGCGCCATGGCCGGTCGCCCTGGGAGTTGCTGGTCGGCAACGGCGAGCGCCTGGCGCGCTTCGGCGCGCCGGTGTCGCGCGCGCTGTCGCGCGACCTGCAGGTCGGCGCGCGGCTGATCGGCGCCGATCCGGCGGCGCGGCGCATCTACGACAGGGGCGGCGGCGTCGCGGTCACCGAGGGCGACGTGTTCCGCCAGGGCGATCTCGGCGCGACGCTGGGCATCATCAAGGCGCGCGGCGGTGGCGACCTCCACCAGGGCCCGCTGGCGCGCCAGCTCAGCGAGGCGGTGCAGCAGGCCGGCGGCAACCTGACCCTGGCGCATCTGCGCGAGGCCGTGCCGCGAGTCGTGCCGCCCTTGCAGGTGCGATTTGGCGACCACACCGCGTCCTTCGCGCCCACGCCGTTCGGCGGCGGTCAGTCCGCGGTCTCGGCCTTCCAGGGCGGCAGCGGCGGCGGCGGTGGCGCGTTCGAGGGCGGCGAGGCTGGCTTCGTCGCCGTCGATCGCGACGGCAGCGCGGTCAGTTGCGTCGTCACCATGAACCAGCTCTTCGGCGCCCGCCGGGTCGCGCCCGGCACCGGCGTCATGATGGGCGCGCCCTCTGGCAACGGCATGGCGCAGACGACGCCGATCCTGGTCAGCAACGTCAACAACGGCGAGTTCCTGCTCGCTGGCGCCGCCTCGGGCGGTGCCGGCGCGCCTGGCGCATTGGGCGCCGCCGCGCGCACGGTGCTGACGGGCCACGGCCGCTTGGCCGACGCGGTCGCCGGCACCAGCGGCGGCGTGCTCAGCATCTTCACCTGCTCGCGCGGCCTGAAGTTCGACCGCCGCACCTGCCAGGCGCTGGCCGATCCGCGCGGCCACGGCCTGGCGCTGATCGCCGACAAATGAGTCGCCGAATGCTCTTACCTTGCCCCGGAGGGGGAAGGTGCCCGAAGGGCGGATGGGGGATGTCGAAGACGGACTCAGGAGTCGTTGAGGCAGCCCGCATCCGTCAGCGCTTCGCGCTGCCACCTTCCCCCTCCGGGGGAAGCTAAGAAATTCGGAGTTGTCATGAGCGTGTCGCGTCGCGCCGACGCCGTGCCGCCGTTCATCGTCATGGACGTGATGCGCGAGGCGGCCGAGAAGGAAGCGCGCAACGAGAGCGTGATCCATCTCGAGGTCGGCCAGCCCAGCACGCCGGCGCCATCGGGCGCGCTGGAGGCCGCGCGCGAGGCGCTGTCACGCGACCGGCTGGGCTACGTCGACGCGCTGGGCATCCCGAAGCTGCGCGAACGCATCGCCAGGCACTACCGCGAACGCTACGGCGTCGAGGTGCCAGCCGAGCGGGTGATCGTCACCACGGGCTCTTCGAACGGCTTCCTGCTGGCCTTTCTCGGTGCCTTCGATGCCGGCGCCCGCGTGGCGATGGCGGCGCCGGGCTATCCACCCTACCGCAACATCCTCTCGGCGCTGGGTCTGACCCCGGTCGATCTCATCACCACCGAGGCGGAACGCTACCAGCCGACCGTGGCGCGCCTCGAGAAAGCCGGCGCGCTCGACGGCGTCATCGTCGCCAGCCCGTCCAATCCCACCGGCACGATGGTGACGCGCACCGAGCTGGCGGCGCTGTACGAGCATTGCCGCGCGCGCGGCCTGACGCTGATCTCCGACGAGATCTACCATGGCCTCACCTTCGGCGAGCGCGCGACGTCGGCGGTCGAGATCGGCGACGACGCCATCGTCGTCAACAGCTTCTCGAAGTACTTTTCAATGACCGGCTGGCGCATCGGCTGGCTGGTCGTGCCGCAGGCGCTGGTGCGGCCGATCGAACGGCTGGCGCAGAACCTGATGATCTCGACACCGACGATCTCGCAGTACGCGGCGTTGGGCGCCTTCGACTGCACCGACGAGCTCGAAGGCCACGTACGGCGCTATCGTGCCAATCGCGATCTGTTGATGGCAGGGTTGCCCAAGGCTGGTCTCGACCGGCTCACCGTGGCCACCGGCGCCTTCTACACCTACGCCGACATCTCGCACCTGACCAACGACAGCGTCGATTTCTGCCGCCGCATGCTGCGCGAGGCGGGCGTGGCGACGACGCCGGGTGTCGATTTCGATCCGCAGCGCGGCCGCGGAACGTTGCGTATCTCGTTCGCGGGTTCGACCGCCGAGATGGAGGAGGCCGTGCAGCGTATCGCGAATTGGGTGCGGTGATGGCGTGGCGCGCGGTGGTGACGTTTCTAGTGGTCGCGGCGAGCCTGCCGGCGTGGGGGCAATCGCGGCCGAGTTTCGATTGCGCGAAGGCGTCCAGCGCGATCGAAAAGACGATTTGCGGCCACGCTGATCTGGGCGACGCCGACCGAGCCATGGCGGCCGCCTACACGAAGCTTCTCGCCACCCTGCATGGGGCGGCGCGCGAGCACCTGCAAGCGGACCAGGCGCGCTGGCTGCAGACCAACCTACGCCTATGCGACATTTCTCTGCGCAGTTCGTTGGCGGCGTCCGAGATCGGCAGCCAGTCCTATGACTGCCTGAAGCGCCGTCTCGAGAGCCGCATGGCGCGCATGCGCGACATGCCGGCGGGTGTCGACTATCCCTTCGTGTCCGAACGGGCCGTGATAGAAGCCGGCAAGGTCGGTCGATACAGCTATCGCTTCTTCGCCCTGTATCCCCGATTCGACGGCGGCGGCGCCGACGGCGCGCTCAACGCCCGCATCGAGGCCGAGGCGCGCAAGGCCGTCACGGAGCCGCGGCCGACGCCTGATCTGCGACCGCCGCCGGCGGGCGCACTTTGGACCGTCGAGATCGAGCATGAACTGCGATATCCCGCGCGTGGCCTGGTCACCGTCGCGACCTTCCGCAGCGACTATCTCGGTGGTGCGCACGGCAATTCGGCCGACAGCGCGGTGTTGGTCGACGTGGCATCGGGCCGTGCCCTGGCGCTCGACGACGTGCTGTCGCGTCCGGCCGGCTGGCCGGTCTTGGTGACCCGGCTCACGATCGAGGAACTGCGGCGGCAATTCGTCGGCCGCCCCGGCGACCCGGAAACGCTCACCGAGGCGAGCATCGGCAAGCTGTTGATGGATCCCGCACGTTGGGCTTTTGGGCCGGAGGGCGTCGAGATCGTGTTCAACCCCTACGAGATCGGCCCCTATGCGGCTGGTGCTTTCGAGGTGGCCTTGAGCTACGAGCAGTTGCGGTCCGTGATCCGCGCGGACGGACCACTCGCGGCTAAGGCGCGCTGATCTCGGATCGCAGGATGAACGGCTCCCAGGATCGCAGGCCGCTGGCGTTGGGCCCCGCGAGGTCGCTGTCGCCGCGGCTGGCTGCTTCGAAAAGCGGCGCCATCTGCGTGCGATCCCGGACGGCGCCGGCGAGATCGCCCTTGGCTTCTTTGGCCTGCGCCCGATCGTTGTAGGGGTTGTAGAGCGGGCTGAGGGTAGCGGGGCGCCAGTCGGAGGCCTCGCTGTAGGACGCGATCGCCTCATCATAGCGCTTCAGGGCGAAGAGCGCACCGCCGCGATTGGTCCACGCTACCGCGTATTGAGCGTCCAGCCGGACCGCTGCGTCGAAATCGGCGAGCGCTCGCCGGGGGTCGTCGGACAGCAGGGCCAGGCCGCGGTTGTTGAATAGCTTGGCGATACCGGGCGCGAGCGCGATGGCCTGGTCGAGATCGCGAAGCGCTCGTTGCGGGTCAGCCGACATGGTCGCGCGGTTGTTCAGGGCCGCCGCGCGCTCACGCGGGCCGACGCCAGGCGACTCGATCACTTGGGCACAGGCCTCGGCGAAGGCCGGATCGTTGTGGTCGACTTCCAGGCAGACACGCCGCGCCTGCTCGAGGGTGCGCGCCGCCGCGGTACCCTGCAAGGCGGTGGCGGCGACGACCAGCATGGCGAGAGCGGTGCGCACGCCGTACCCCTCAGTGCAGCTTGCGCCGGTCGTGCCACTCGGTCGGCTGCGTGGCCGGCGCCAGCGGCGCGGGGGCGGCGTGGTGGTGCACCATCTTCCAGACCTCGCCCTCGCGCACGAACCCATTGGTGGCGATGAGCTGGCCGCCGGGCAGGATCTCGCGGCAGATCACGATGGCCAGTCCGTTCCGCGCGATGACGAACTCGTCGGATGCCTCGGCCTTGGGCGCGTTGGGATTGCGCAGGATGGCGTGCCACGAGCGCAGGATGGTCTCGCGGTCGAGCATCGCGGGTTGGCCGGGATGCACGCAGGCCACCGGCACCGTCGTCGCCCACATCGCGGCCATAGCCTCGTAGTCGCGGCGGCTGAAGGCGGCGTAGAAGGCGCGATTGGCCGCGACGATCGCCTCGTGGTCGTCTTCCTCGATACTCGCCTCGATGGGCGGGATGCGGCCACGCGCCACGGTCGGCCCTACCTGTTCTTGAACACGGGCTTGCGCTTCTCGACGAAGGCGTCGACCGCTTCCTTGTGGTCCTCGCTCTGGTGCGCGATCGCCTGCATCGAGGCCGACATGTCGAGCAGGGTGGCGAGCTCGGTACGCGCGCCCTCGCGTAGCAGGCGCTTGGCCATGCGCAGGCCGTAGGCCGGGTTGACGGCGATGCGCCTGGCGAGCGCCATCGCTTCGTCCATCAGCTTGTCGTCGTCGACGACCTTTGACGCCAGGCCCATCTCGAAGGCCTGCTCGCCGGTGAATTGCTCGCCGGTGAAGGCCATCAGCATGGCATTGGACATGCCCACGGCGCGCGGCAGGAACCAGGCGCCGCCATCCCCCGGGATGATGCCGAGCTTCACGAAGCTCTCGGCGAAGCGCGCACTGCGAGCGGCGATGCGGATGTCGCACATGCAGGCCAGATCGCAGCCGGCGCCGATGGCGTGGCCATTGACCGCGGCGATGATCGGCAGCTCCAGATCGTACATGGCGAGCGGGATGCGCTGGATGCCTCTCTGGTAGCCGACGCGCACATTGTAGACGCCGCCCGCGAACATGCCCTCGTGGCGCTGCATGTTCTTCACATTGCCGCCCGAACTGAAGGCGGTGCCAGCGCCGGTCAGAATGACGCAGCGTACGTCGTAGTCGGCTTTGATACGCTGCAAGGCGTCGACGATGGCGCTGATCATCGCCTCGTCGGAGATCGCATTGCGAACGTCGGGATCGTTCAGCGTCAAGGTGACGATGTTGTCCTTCTTCTCGTAGAGCAGCTTGTCCGCCACCGCATTCCTCCCGTCGTGAATCCGCGTTTACTTTGAGCGTTCGGCGTCTAGGATTATCGGAACAATGCCGTCAGTCCAACGCCAGAGTAGCGTATCAAGAGTACCGTTTCAGTTGGGAGGAAGCCTGACATGACGATGCCGAAGCTCGATTTCCCGCCGTTCCGCCTGCCGCCGGACGCCGAGGAATTGCGTACGGAAGTGCGGGCCTTCCTCAAGGAAATCCTGCCCAACCTGAGCGCCGGCGAGCGTTTCAAGAGCTGGAACAGCCGCTCGCCCGAATTCAGCAAAGCGATGGGCGATAAGGGCTGGATCGGTATCACCTGGCCGAAGAAGTACGGCGGCGCCGAGAAGAGCTTCCTGCACCGCTACGTGATCACCGAGGAACTGCTGGCCAACGGCGCGCCGGCCGGCTCGCACTGGGTCGCCGACCGGCAGAGCGGTCCCAACATCCTGCGCTACGGCAGCGAGGAGATGAAGGACACGATCCTGCCGCGCATCGTCAAAGGCGAGTGCTTCTTCGCCATCGGCATGAGCGAGCCGGACTCAGGCTCCGACCTGGCCTCCGTGCGTACCCGCGCCGACAAGGTCGAGGGTGGCTGGCGCGTCAACGGCACCAAGATCTGGACCAGCGGCGCGCACCGCTCGCACTACGCGATCACGCTGCTGCGTACCAGCGGCCAGCGCGAGGATCGCCATCGTGGCCTGAGCCAGTTGGTGATCGACCTGAAGTCGCCGGGCATCACTATCCGGCCGATCATAAACCTCAACGGCAAGCACGACTGGAACGAGGTGGTCTTTCGCGACTGTTTCGTGCCCGACTCGATGATGCTGGGCGAGGAGGGCGATGGCTGGCTGCAGGTCACCGGCGAGCTGGCCTACGAGCGCAGCGGCCCGGAGCGCATCCTGACCAACATCCACGTGCTGAAGGAACTGATCCGCATCGTCGGCCGCCAGCCCGGCCATCAGGCCCAGGTGACGATCGGCAAGCTGGCGGCCCGCGTGTGGAGCCTGCGGCAGATGTCGCTGTCGGTCGCCGGCATGCTGCAGGCCGGCAAGTCGCCGGCGGTCGAATCCTCCGTCACCAAGGACCTCGGCACGCACTTCCAGCAGGACCTGCCGGAGATCGCGCGCGTGCTTGGCGAGTCCGAGGCGGCCGACGAGAACGACATCCAGGAGTTCCTCGACGTCTGCCAGATGGCGACACTCGCGGCGCCGGCCTATTCGATCCAGGGCGGCACGACGCAGGTCCTGCGCGGCATCATCGCGCGCGGGCTGGGGCTGCGGTGAACCGCTACCTTCCCCTGCCAGCGGGGGAAGGTAATTGAATGAGGTAGAGGACACAGGGCAGATGGCGAGCGACAACGAAACCCGAGACATGTTCGTCGAAACCGCGTCGCGTCTGTTCAGCGAGCAGGCGACGCGCGAGATCATCAACGCTTTCGAGAAAGGCACCTGGCCGGCCGATCTGTGGAAGCAGGTCGAGGAGACCGGCCTGCCTTGGGCGGCGGTGCCGGAGAACGTCGGCGGCGCCGGCGGTAATGTCGGCGACCTGATGGCCGTGCTGCGCGAGGCCGGCCGCAACGCCGTGCCGCTGCCGCTGGCGGAGACCGGGCTGGGCGCGATGATCGCTGGCGAAGCCGGGCTGACGCCGCCGTCGGGACCGCTGGCGCTGGCGATCTCCGAGTCGGGCGCGCCGCTGCGGATCGAAGGCGGCAAGGTCTCGGGCAAGGCCAAGCGTGTCGCGTTCGCGTCGGTCTGCGACAACATCGTCGTCGTCGCTTCTGGTCAGGTGGCGATCGTGCCGAAATCGGCGGTGAAGATCGACGTCAAGCAGGGCCAGACCGGCGAGCCTTACGACGATGTGTCGTTCGACGCTGCCGCGGCGAGCGCCTCGGCGCCGTCGAAGGTCTCGCCGGAACGCGCGCTGGAGCTGGCGGCGCTGGCGCGCACCAACCAGATGACCGGTGCCGCCGATCGCATCCTGGCGATCACCACGCAATACTCGAAGGAGCGCGTGCAGTTCGGCCGTTCGATCAGCACCTTCCAGGCGATCCAGCACATGCTGGCCGAGCTATCGACCTATGTCGCGGCGGTGGCGGCCGCCGCGCGAGTCGCGGCGCGCGACGCGGAGGAGGGCGGTGATTCCTTCTCGATCTGGGCGGCCAAGACCCAGGCGAGCGACGCCGCGAACAAGATCTGCGCCATCGCGCACCAGTCGATGGGCGCGATGGGATTCACCTACGAGCACATCCTGCATCACTACACGCGTCGCCTCTGGGTGTGGCGCCGCGACTACGGCAGCGAGTCGTACTGGGGCGCCAAGCTGGGCCGCGCGATGTGCGAGGCCGGGCCGGACGCCATGTGGCCGTCGCTGACCGCGAGCAAGGTCGCCACGTAGGCGAAACATGCTGTCATTCCGGGCGCGGCGAGGACTGCAGGGAAGATGCCTGGGTTCCTCGCGTCGCTTCGAATGAAAGGGCGACTCTAGGGAGGCTGCCATGGACATGCACGCCAACGTCGGGCGCCTGCGCACCGAACTCATCGAGAAGGCCGAAGCGCTGGCGCCGGTGATCGAGGCGGCGGCGCCGCGCATCGAGGCGGAGCGCCGCATCGTCCCCGACATCCTGCGGGCCATGCATGGCGCGCGGCTGTTCCGCATGCTGCTGCCGCGTTCGGTCGATGGCGAGGAGGTCGATCCCGAGACCTTCTATCGCGTGGTCGAGCGCGTCGCGATGGCCGACGCCAGCGCCGGCTGGTGCCTGTGCCAGGCGAGCGGCTGCGCCATGGCGGCGGCCTATCTCGAGCCGGATGTGGCGAAGAAGGTCTTCGGCGCACCCGGCTCGGTGCTGGCCTGGGGGCCGGGGCCGAAGGTCAAGGCGGTGGCCGACGGCGCCGACGGCTATCGAGTCACCGGCTCCTGGGCTTTCGCCTCAGGCGGGCGGCACGCGACCTGGCTGGGCGCCGATTGCCCGCTCTTCGCCGCCGATGGCACGCCGATCCGCGACGCCAACGGCCGGCAGGTGCTGCGCGTCTTCCTCGTGCCGACCGAAGAGGTCCAGTGGACCGACATCTGGAACGTGATCGGCCTGCGCGGCACGGCGAGCGATCAGTTCGCGCTCACCGACCACTATGTGCGCACCGACCATTCGATTACCCGCGACTTCATGCGCGAGCGGCGCGAGAGCGGGCCGCTCTACCGTATGTCGGCGCTCTATCTCTACGCCATTGGCTTCGCCGGCGTGGCTCTGGGCACGGCGCGGCCAATGCTCGACACCTTCATGACCTTCGCGCGCGACAAGTATCCGCGCGGCGTCAAGAGCCCGATCCGCGATAACAACGTCGTGCAGCTCGGCGTCGGCCAGTCCGAGGCCAAGTTGCAATCGGCCCGCGCGCTGCTGCTGCAAAGCGTGCGTGAAGTATGGGCCGAGGTGCAGAAGACCGGCACCTTCACCGTCCCGCAGCGCATGCAGTTGCGCATGGCGACGACGCACGCGATTCAGATGGCGCGGGAAGTCTCTCACTTCGTCTATCACGCCGCCGGCGCCACCGCGATATTCCACGACAATCCCTACGAGCGGCGCTTCCGCGACATCAACACGGTGACGCAGCAGCTGCAGGGTCGGCTGTCGCACCTCGAGAACGTCGGCAATTTCCTGATGGGCGGCGAGCCCGACCTGACCTTCGCATAGGGAGACGCATCATGGGTCTCGGATTGCTGCAGCACTACACCATCGAGCCGGTCGACCTCGAGGCGACCAAGAATTTCTATGTCGACGTGCTGGGGCTGGAGAACGGCGATCGCCCGCCGCTGGGCTTCCCCGGCTACTGGCTGTATTCCGGCGGCGTGCCGACCGTGCATCTGCTGGGGCCGCGCCAGCCCAGGCCGGGCGTTAGGGTGCGTCCGCCGGGTGTGAAGATGGACGATACCGGCCGCCTCGATCATATCGCCTTCGAGGCCACGGGCTTCGACGCCATGCGCCAGCACCTGCGCGCCAAGGGCGTTGAGTTCCGCGAGAACATCGTGCCGCGCACAGGCGCGGCGCAGCTCTTCCTGTTCGATCCCGACGGCGTCGGCGTCGAGCTCAACTTCGCGTCGCCGAATTCCTGACTCCGTTATCCTCGGGGTCGTGAACGGCCCCGAGGATAACGGGTGTGCCGGTCACTCCGGCTCGATGCCGGCGGTCTTCATGATCTCGCGGTAGATGCGGATCTCCTCGAGCTGGATCTTGCGCATCTCCTCCGGCGTCGTCGGCCTGACCACGGCGCCGTTGCGCGCCTGCGTCTCGACGTATTCCGGATCACCGATCGCCTTGACCACCTCGGCACGCAATTTATCGTAGACCGGCCGCGGCAGGCCTTTGGGCACGAAGACCGCGGTCCACGACGACAGCTCGTAGCCGGCTAGGCCCTGCTCGATCATGGTCGGGATATCAGGTGTCAGCGGATAGCGGCCGTTGTTGGTGACGCCCAGGCAGCGCACCGTGCCGGCCTTGATCTGCGGCGTGCTGGTGACCGGATCGCCGAAGCTGAGATTGAGGTGGCCGGCCATCAGGTCCTGCAGCGCCAAGGGCGTGCTGCGATAGGGCACGTAGGTGATGTCGATGCCGGCCTTCGAGCGCAGCATCTCGCCGGCGATGCGCGTCGAGGCGCTGCCGGCGCCCCAGTTCAGCTTGCCCGGCTTCGACTTCGCCAGCGCGATCAGCTCCTGCAGCGTCTTGGCCTCGAGCGAGGGGTGCGCCAGCAGGAAGACCGGCGCGTAGCCGATCAGCGAGATCGGCTCGAAGCCCTCGATCGGATCGTAGGGCAGGGACTTGAACATCGCGACGTTCGAGGCCATCGCTGTGTTGGAGGTGACGAAGATCGTGTAGCCGTCGGGCTTCGATTGCTGCGCCGCCTGCGCGGCGATGAAGCCGTTGGCGCCCGGCTTGTTGTCGACCACGACGCCGACTTTCCACGCCTTGGTCAGCCGATCCGCAACGTGCCGCGCGGCGTTGTCCGTCGCCGAGCCGGCGGCGAAGGGCACGATGAGCTTGATCGTGGTGTTGGGATAATCCGTGCCCTGCGCGGCGGCGCCATGCGCGAGCAAAGGGGCACAGCCCGCGCCGATCGAGGTGCGCAGGAAGCGTCGACGAAACATGGGGCCTCGCGTCTTTGAGAGGTCCGGCGGGAGGCCGGCGCTCCCAGAAGATTAGCTGCCGGTCATCCTGGACCACCAGCCCCGCTTGGGCTTCTCAGGCGGCGCCTCGACCGAGGTCGAGGGGATCGCCGGTGGCGGCGGTGGTTCAGGGGTGGGCACGGCGGGCGGGGCGGCCGTCGTCATCTCGCCGTTGGCCGGTTTCTCAATCGCGACGGGCTGGATCGCTTGTTCGACCATGATCGGCCGCGGCGGCGTATCCGTCTGCGCCTCGATCGGCGCCGGTTCGGAGGGCATCGCCGGCTCCTCGTCGCGCTCGGCCGGCGGTGCGCCGGCGTGCGCCTGGTCGGGCTCGCCATCCTCGCGCTCGCGACGGCGACCGCGCCCGCCGCGGCGGCCGCGGCGGCGGCGGCGCTGATCGTCGTTGCCGTCGTCGGGACCGCCATCGTCGGCGCGCGGCCCGTCCATGTCCTCGGCGCCGGCGTCGGCCGGCTCACCGCGATCCTCGCCATTGACCGGTGGCGCGGCATGCACGCCATCGGGCTCGTTGTAGTCGGGCGCGGCGGCCATCGGCTCGCCATTCTGCTCGTCGCGCCGGCCACCGCGACGGCGCCGACGCCGACGGCGGCGGCGATTGGCGTCGTCGTCTTCGCCCTCGGCGCCCTCGGCGGCGGGCGCTTCGGCGTCCTCGCCCTCCGGCAAATCCTCGTATTCGTCATAGGCGGCCGAAGCGGTGAGGCGGGCCTGCTGTTGCTGCTCGCCGCCGACGCGCGCGCGCGTGCGCTCGATTTCGTAGTGCGGCGGGATCAGATCGTCGTCGCCGACGATCAGCACGCGAAAGCCGTAGCGCTCCTCGGCCTCGGCGATGTTGGCGCGCTTGTGGTTGAGGATGTAGAGCGCCACGGCGGTCGGCACGCTGACGACGATCTCGCCGGCGCGGCGGCGGATGCCTTCCTCCTCGATGCCGCGCAGCACGTGCAGCGCCGTCGATTCGACCGAGCGGATGCGGCCGGTGCCTTCGCAATGCGGGCAGACCTCGGTGGAGTTCTCCAGCAGGCTGGGGCGCAGGCGCTGGCGCGACAGCTCGAGCAGGCCGAAGGGCGAGATGCGGCCGATCTGGATGCGCGCGCGGTCGAGCCGCATCGCCTCCTTCAGGCGGCGCTCGACCTGCTGCTGGTGCTTGCTCTCCTCCATGTCGATGAAGTCGATGACCACCAGGCCGGCGAGGTCGCGCAGGCGCACCTGGCGGGCGATCTCCTCGGCGGCTTCAAGGTTGGTGCGCAGCGCCGTCTCCTCGATGTTGCGCTCCTTGGTGGCGCGGCCCGAGTTGACGTCGATGGCGACCAGCGCCTCGGTCGGGTTGATGACGATGTAGGCGCCGGTCCTGAGCTGTACCGAGGGCGAGTGCATGGCGTCGAGCGCGGCCTCGACCTGGTAGCGATGGAACAGCGGAATCGAATCGTCGTAGAGCTTGATGCGGCCGGCCTGCGAGGGGATCAGCTGGCGCATGAAATCCTGCGCCAGGTTGAAGCCGTCGTCGCCCTCGACCCAGATCTCCTCGATGTCGGAGTTGTAGAGGTCGCGGATCGAGCGCTTGATGATGTCGCCTTCCTCGTAGATCAGCGCCGGCGCGGTCGACTTCAGGGTGAACTCGCGGATGCTGTCCCACAGGCGCATCAGGTAGTCGTAGTCGCGCCGCACCTCGGGCTTGGAGCGCTCCAGCCCGGCGGTGCGCAGGATCACGCCCATGCCCTGCGGCACCTCGAACTCCGCCAGCATCTCCTTCATGCGCTTGCGGTCGGCGGCATTCGTGATCTTGCGGGAAATGCCGCCGCCCCTTCCGGCGTTGGGCATCAGCACGGCGTAGCGGCCGGCGAGCGAGAGGTAAGTCGTCAGCGCGGCGCCCTTGTTGCCGCGCTCCTCCTTGACGACCTGCACCAGCAGGATCTGCCGGCGCTTGATGACTTCCTGGATCTTGTACTGGCGCGGCGGCGGGGCGCGACGCGGCCGGGGCTCGTAGTCGTCGCCGCCCAGGGTTTCGACCGGGATCTCGGGCTGCGGCGCGTCGGCCGGGTCGACGGAGGGATCGCCGTTGGCCGTCGCCTCGGCCACGTCGCCGCTGGCGGTGGCGTCGATAGTCTCGGCCGGCTTGTCGTCCTCGACGGCCGGGCCGGCGAGAACGTCGGTGGTTACCGACGCGGCGATCGCGCCGCCCGTTGGCTCGGCAGCGGGCGCCGGCGTCGGCTCGGGCGCCGGCGCGGCCTCGATCACCGCGGGCGCGGCGGGCTCTGGCTCGGGCTCGGCGGCGTCTGGCGCGGCGATGATCCCGACATCGGCGCCGGTCGTCTCGGCCAGGTTCGCGTCGGTCGCCTCGCCCGGTTCGGGCGCGGCGCCGGCCAAGAGCGCGCGCTGCTCGTCGGCGTCCTCGATGTCGCTGCGATCGACGCGGCGCTGGCGGCGCGGCGGGCGATCTTCATCGTCGTCGCTGCGCTGGCCGCGCTGGGCCTGCTCGGCCAGCAGCCTTTCGCGATCGGCGATCGGGATCTGGTAGTAGTCGGGGTGGATTTCGTTGAAGGCCAGGAAGCCGTGGCGGTTGCCGCCATATTCCACGAACGCCGCCTGCAGCGACGGTTCGATGCGTACGACCTTGGCGAGATAGATGTTGCCCTTCAGGGGCTTGCGGGACGCCGCTTCGAAATCGAATTCTTCCAGCTTGGTGCCGTCCACCACGACCACCCGGGTTTCCTCCGAGTGCGTGGCGTCGACAAGCATGCGCTTGACCATCGCCATTGCTCCGCGACGGAGCGTGGGCCACCTGTGCGAACGATCAGGCGGGCGCCCGTCGCTTAGAGCGGGACCGGCAGACACCGTGTCGTCGACCTGTCGAACGGCGCGAGACGCCAGGACAGGGACGGTCACAATGCCCCGAGACGACAAAAGCTGCGCCGGCCCCGGGTTTCGTTGAAGCCGTCATCACCATGACATCAGCGGTCCTGACGTGGCCCGGCGCGATCGCATCAATCGCCGCCCGCCGCGTGAGAGTGGCCGGGCGTTCCGGAGCCGGACCGCCGACGCCGTCGACCGACCCCTGGGGACCGTCCGACAGACGACGACTGTTCGCAGGAATCACCATACGCTCGCGCGGGGAAAATCCACAACACAATCTCTAGGCGGTGCCCGGCTTTCAATCCACCATAAGGTGAAGATAATTAAATAATATATTGATTTTAATAGAGATTCTTTCTAAATTGTTAACTGATGAGTGAGGAAGGTCTGAGGCGCCGGCTGGCGCTGGGCGTTCTGGTCGGTGGCTCCATGGGGCTGGCCGTGCCGGCGCTCGCGCAGAGCGCGCGCACCGCGCCGACCGTGCCACGGACCAAGCCGGTGGTCCCGCCGAGGCCCAAGCTGATCGCCCTCGACCCCGGCCATGGCGGCGCCGATCCCGGCACCACGGGCGCCTCGGGCATGCACGAGAAGACCGTGGTCTACACCGTGGCCGCCGAGCTGGAGCGCCAGCTCACCGCCGGGCGCCGCTACCGGGTGACGCTGACCCGGCGCGGCGATCTGTTCGTGCCGCTCAGGGAACGGGTGAGCCGCGCCCGCGCGGTCAAGGCCGACCTGTTCATTTCCCTGCACGCCGACGCCCATCCCGATCCCGGGGTCCGCGGCGCCACCGTCTACACGCTCTCCGAAAGCGCCAGCGACCGCGAGGCGGCGGCCCTGGCGGCCAAGGAGAACAAGGCCGACCTGGTCGCCGGCGTCGATCTGCGCCGCCAGCCCGACGACGTCGCCAACGTGCTGATCGAGATGACGCAGCGCGGCACCATCAACCAGTCCCGCAGCTTCGCCGGCATCATGGTCGAGGCGTTGCGCGACTACGGCGTGGCGACCCTGCCGCGCAGCCACCGCCATGCCGGCTTCGCCGTGCTGACCGCCCCCGACGTGCCGGCGATCCTGCTCGAGCTGGGCTATCTGTCGAACCGCGCCGACGAGCGGCTGCTGCTCAACAAGGCGCATCAGCAGAAACTGGCGCGCGCCATATCGGCCGCAGCCGATCGATATTTCGGCACGCGGCCGGCGCAACCAGGCCCCGGACCCGCCGCGAAAAAGGCCTAGTCGCGGCGTCTTATCAACCCTGCGCGCAACCGTCCGGTTGCCGGCGGCGCGCGTAGCGCGTAGGTGAATCGCCGCAGAGTGCGCTTTCGAGGTCCGAGGCCTATCGATCGTGTGGCTGATCCGTTGGATGATGTATGCCGGCTTCGCCGCCATCGTCTGCGTCGTGGGCGGCGCCATCGCGATCTACTGGCATTTCGCGCCCGGCCTGCCCGACCACAAGCAGCTCGTCGACTACCAGCCGCCGACGACGACGCGGCTCTACACCGCCGACGGCAAGCTGCTGGCCGAATACGCCCGCCAGCGCCGCGTCTTCGTGCCGGCCAACGCCATGCCCAAGCGGCTGATCCTGGCCTTCGTCGCCGCCGAGGATCAGCGCTTCTTCCGCCACTGGGGCGTCGATCCCATTGGCGTCGGCCGCGCGCTGCTGACCAATTTCCAGAACATGGGGCAGGGCAGGCGGCCGGAGGGCGCCTCGAGCATCACCCAGCAGGTGGCCAAGAACTTCCTGGTCGGCGGCGAAGCTACGATCCAGCGCAAGGTCCGCGAGGCCATCCTC
>VGCZ01000044.1 GCA_016869975.1 Alphaproteobacteria bacterium | reverse complement strand
AGACGCCCAATCAGATCAGGGCCGAACATAAGGCTCTTGCATCCGAAGCCGCCACGGAGTTCAAATTGGCAGCGTAACCGGCGCAGCGAACTGTCTCATAACCGTGCCCCGGTACAGCCATAGTACTCCGTTACCAAATGCGCGGTGAACGACAGAAGAGTACCGAGGCAAAACACCTGGAGAGAATGCTCACCGCATCGCCGCAAGGGTTCAGCAAGCCGCCAGCGCAACCACCCCGCGCTGATCGGAATGAACACTTGTACAGCATAAGCCAGGGCAAGAATATGGACGACGCGAAGTACGTCCACATTGGTCTTGTCGATTGGATAGATCACGCGCCCCAGCCAGTCCGGCACAAGTCCCGACAAAATCTTGATTTGCCAAGACATTACAATGAAGAAGCTGAACGCGAGATAGACCAGCGCGACCGGCAGCAGCCAGCGGCGAAACGCCGCCAGACGCTCGCCCATTCGGCCGGCAGCGGCGAACGAGGCACCCAGGTAGAAGACCAGTTGCCAGGCGAAAGGATTGAAGAACCAGACGTTGTCGCCGGGGCTCGCGGGCAGGTTCCAGCCGAAGACGCGGCTGGCGACGTAAAGGGCGAGTGACGCCGCCAACACTGCCCAGGGCCAACGGCGCAATGCCGGCAGGGCCAGCGGCAAGCTGGCCAGGAGCACGATGTAGAGCGGCAGCACGTCGAGATTGACCGGCCGGAACTTCAGCAACATGGCGTCGACGAAACTGCGGAACGGCTCGTCCATGAGGCCCAGCAGGTTCATCTCGGCGATCAGCGTCTTCTTGTCGTGGGTCACCGCGAAATAGGCGATCTGGGCGACGAAGGCGACCAACAGGACGATATGCGCGACGTAGAGCTGCCAGACGCGGCGCACGATGCGGGCTGCGGCCATCAGCCAGCCGCGCCGTGCCATGATCCCGCTATAGGCGATGACGGCAGTGTAGCCCGAGATGAAGACGAAGACCTCGGTGGCGTCGCTGAAGCCGTAATTGCGCATCGTCAACCAGCTGACGATGTTGTCGTAGATGTGGTCGACGAAGATGAACCACAGCGCCACGCCCCGGAAGAAGTCGAGGCGCACGTCACGCCCGCTTCCCTTGGTCACCGTGCCGCTTGCGCCGCTCACATCAAGCTCCGCGCTGGAATGGTTCGGAGGAACGACTCTACCGACCCATGACGATCATCACCACCGCCACGGTGGCCAGCCCCAGCCCGACGACCTGCGCCAGCCGCAGTCGCTCGCCCAGCGCGACAGCGGCCAGGAACACCGTGCTGGCCGGATAGAGCGACGTCAGAGTGGCCACGACGGCGAGATTGCCCTCGCGGCTGGCCAGCAGGTAGAGCGCGGTGGCGGCGCTTTCGAACAGGCCGGAGAGCGCTGCCCATCGCCACAGCACGCCCGCCGGCGCCTTGGCCCGACGCCAGCGCGCCACTGTCGCCAACGCGGCGAGCGCGAACAGCGCCGTCGACGCGCCACGCGCCGCCACCAGCGGCCACAGGCCCGAGGCCGGATCGGTGCGACCCATGGTGACGTAGAAAACGCCGATGCCCAAACCGGCGGCGACGGCCAACGTCACGGCGCCGAGGGCCCCGGTCCGCGAGGCGTCGGCGCGATCCGGCTCGCGGCTGATCAACGCCACGGCGAGGGCGGCCACAGCGATGCCCGACGCCGTCAGCAGGCTTACCGTCAGCCCGACGACGATGGCAAAGGCCACCGGCACCGCCAGGGCGCAGAGCGCGGTGATCGGCGCCACCACGCTCATGCGGCCGGTCGCCAGCGCCTGATAGAGCAGGGTTATGCCGACGGCGGTCGACAGGCCGCTCACCGCGCCCCACCACAGATCGGCCGGCCGAACCTGCTCGGCCGGCAGCAGCGCCGACACCGCGGCGAGGCCAAACAGCCCGACCACCTGGCCGACGCCGACCACGAACAGCACGGACACGCGTCGCGCCGCAAGGCCACCGACGAAATCACCGGCGCCATAGACCGCCGCGGCGAGCAGCGAGAGCGTGATCCCCATCATGCGCCGTCCTTGCCCGACCACCTCCCCGCCCGCAAGCGACGCTTCCCCGGCGCCGCGCCTCCGAATAGGCTCGCGGCATGTCGGGGGAGACGCAGGGGTGGCCAAAGAACCACTGATCCTGGTGCCGGGCGTGTTGTGCGATGCGGACCTTTATCGCGATCAGGTCCCGGCGCTGGTGCTGTGCGGTCGTGAGGACGCGGCCACGCCGCTCGCCATGTCCCGGGAGATCGCCGCGGCGATCCCCGGCGCCCGCCTCGAAATCGTCGAGGATTGTGGCCACTTGTCGACCATGGAGCGGCCCGCCCTGGTCAACGCCGCCCTGCTGCGCTGGCCCACCGTGTAACCGCCGATGTCGGACGCGCCGAAGTCGACCGGAGGGCTACCGACGCCGCCATTTCGCCCGATTCCCCAGCCAGTTTCGGTCTCTAAGCCGGTGCGTGGCGGAGGAAGCACGCGCCAGGCTATGGAACGGGAACACTTACGGTGAACCACAGCACGCTGGTCAGGACGACGCTCACGGGAGTGCGACCGTTGGGCGTTCGTGGCGAGCCGCTGCACCACGCGCAGGAACAGATCCGCGGCGCCATCCGCCGCCGCCTCGGCCCGCGTCACGCGGCGCTGCTGGCCGAGCCCGTGCCACACGATCTCGGCCGCGCCATCGACTGGTATGCCGACGCGGATGGCGAGGCGGTGCCGCTCAACGCCCTGCCGATCGAGCGCCAGCACAGCGTGCTCGACGAGGTCGAGCGCCTGCGCAACGACATCGAGGTATTGGCGCAGCGTTTCGAAGCCGGCGACACCGAGGACGCGCGGCTGCTGGGCAAGGCTCTGCATCTCGCGGTGCGGCGCCCGTCGAACGACTACCTCTTCCTGGTCGGCGATCAGCCGGTGATCGTGTGCTGGGGCTATGAGCCCGAGGCGGCCGGCGCGGTTCTGCCGCCACCGTCGCTGCCCGCGCCGGCGGCCGCCGCACCAGCGATGCCGATGGCCACCATGGCGCCGGCGGCGACCTTGCCCCCGCGCATGGCGGCGGGCGCCGCCGTGCTGCCCGCCAGCGCCGCCTTTCCATGGGCGCGTGCGCTGCTCGTCGGCTTGCTGACCATCCTGCTGGTGCTGATCACGTCCCACCTGCTGCGCGGCTGCGCGCCGGTCGATCCGGCGGTCAGCGTCTATCGCGAGGCGCCGCAGCAGCAGCGACTCGCGCGCTCGGTGGTGCCGGTCGTTCGCGACCAGGCCGCGACCTTGACCGATGAGTTGCGCGAGTTGCAGGCGCGCGAGCGCAACCTCGATGTCGAGCTCGCCTCGCTGCGCGAGAGCGTGCGCCGCGCTGTCGAGCTGTGTCCGCCACCGGCGCCACCGCCGCCGGCCGAAGCGAAACCACCCGCCGTCGCCAGCGTGCCGCCGCCGGCCACGCCCGCCGCGTCCGCGCCGCCGGTGAAAGCTGCCGCCGTGAAGCCGCCGGTGCAAAGGCCCGCCGACTGCCCGCCACCGCCGGTCGCCGGCAAGCCGCGTACCGAGGTGATGGTCGTGCTCGACGGCTCCGACAGCATGAACCTGCCCAGTGGCTTCACCACGGCGCAGGAAGAGGAATTCATGCGACGCGCCCGAGCCGGCGACCGCGCCGCCATCATGGAGCTGCGCGCCATGCTGCGCGCACCGGGGCAGAAGCGCATCGACGACGCCAAGCAGGCTGCTGCGCGCATCATCCCCCGGCTGCCGGGCGATGTCGATGTCGGCTACATGGTGTTCGAAGAGTGCCGCTCGGTGCAGGACCACGGCTTCTTCGGCGCCGCGCAGCGCGGCGAGCTGGTCGGCCGCATCCAGGGCACTGTCGCACGCGGCGGCACGCCGCTGGCGCGCGCGGTGCAACAGGCCGGCGCGCGCATGCGGACCGACGACGGCGTGATCATCGTCTTCTCCGACGGCAAGGATTCGTGTGGCGGCAACGTCTGCGCGGTGGCGCAACAGCTGCACGCGATGAAGCCGAGGGTTAAGATCCACGTGATCGATCTCGCCGGTGGCACCAGCGAGGCGACTTGCCTCGCCACCATCACCGGTGGGCGGGTCTATCCGGCGACCAGCGCGCAGGCCGTCACCGCGGCTTTGTCGCAGGCCACCGCCGGCGTGCAGGTGCCGGCACATTGCCGCGCGCCGGCGCAGTGAGCGGGAGGGATCGAGCATGGCATCCGGACCTTTCCTGATCGGCGCCGAGCTGTCGCGGTACGGCGCGCGCGGCGTCGCGGGCGAGCCGGTGTGGCGGCGCGCCCAGCAGCTGCGCGCCGCCGTCGAGGCGCGCCTTGGCGGCCGGCACGCCGATCTGTTCGCCGTCCCGCAGGTCGACGAGCTCGGCAACAAGATCGACTGGTACGCGCCGTTCGACGGCGTGGCGCGCGGCTGGAAGGACCTGACGGACGCGGAGCGCCGCTCGCTCGAGGGTCGCGTCAGCGAGCTGAAACCCGAACTCGAGCGCCTCGTGGCGCGCCTCGACTCCGAAGGACGCGGCGAGGGTGAACGCGCCTTCGGGCGCCTGCTGCGCGAGGCGCTGGTGGCGCCGGGCAGCGAGACGCTCTACTCGGTCGGCGGCCGTCCGGTCTTCGCCTTCTGGGGCTTCACCGGCGAGGGCGAGAGCGCGCGGCACTTCATGGGCATGCCGCCGCCCGCGTCGAGCCTGGTTGTCCCCGCCACGACCGCAACCGTGATCGCGAGCGCCCCGGCCGCCGCCACGGTCGAGCCCCCGCCGCCACCGTCGCCGGCCCCGGCGCCGGCGCGCGAAGCGGCGATGGCGAGCACGGCGCCGGTCGCGGGACCGGCGTGGTGGAAGTGGATGCTGGTGGCGTCGTTCCTGTTGGTCGTGCTGGCCGCCGCCGCCTGGTTCGTGCGCCCCTATCTGCCGCAATGGGCGTGGGATGGGCGCACGGGCCTGCCGACGCCCGATCGCCCCGCCCCCGGCCCGACCACGACGACCGCGGTCGACGACTCCGCGTTGCGCACGCTCAGGGACCGCGAGGCGCAGCTCGCCGCCACGCTGGCCGGCCTGCGCGACCAGTTCGCCGACAAGCGCAAGGCCTGCACGCCGGGCGCCACGGGTCGCGTCGTGCCCGACTCCACGGTTCCGGTCGTCCCGCCGCCCGACACCCGGGCCGATGGCGACATCGTCGTCCTGCCAGACGGCCGCCGGGTGCGTCCCGACGGCGTTATCGTCGACGCCGACGGCAAGCCGGTGCTTGGACCCGATGGCCGCCCGGTCGTCGTCGATCGCGACCGGCCGCGCACGGCCACCGCGCCGACGAGGCCAGACCAGCCCAAGCCCGACGCCGCCAAGCCCGACGCGCGCCCGCCCGCGGCGACGCCGAGGGCGGACGCACCGAAGGTCGATACGACCAGGCCACCCGCCGCCAAGCCCGATGTCGCGGCCCGACCGGATGCGGCGAGGCCCGACACGACGCGGCCGCCGGCCGGTCCGGCACGGCCACCGGGCTCCGCCGCGACGGAGAAGCCGATCGAGCCGGTCAAGGTGCCGCCAGGCAAGGGCGTGGACTTCATGGAAGGCACCTGGCGCTCAAGCACCGACCTGACGACCGGCGGCGACGACGTCGTGCGTCCGCAATACACCTTCGACAAGGATGGCAAGGGCAAGACCCGGATCATCCAGAAGAACGGCGTGGTCTGCGAAGGGCCGGCGAGCGCCCAGCGCGACGACCAGGGCCGGCTGGTGATCCGCGAGAGCGAGCCTCTGAAGTGCACCGACGGCACGTCCTACGCGCCCTCGACGGTGACCTGCCAGACCGACGCCGCGGGCCGCTCGACATGCAGCGGCAGCAGCGAGGGCGGCCCGGGCTACGTGGTGACGCTGGGCCGGTAACGGGGGGCCGCCAACCCGGGGTTGCTACCGGTTACACCGGGCCTCTAGACTGACTATATTGGCGAAGCGCTCCTCTACAGCGCCCACACGTCCTGTTGCATGAGCGATCTCGCACCACTGCCCCGCTACCCCCAGCCGACCACGCTGATCGCCAAGAGCGGCGTGCAGTTCCTCGATTTCGGCCTCGAACCGTCGAAGCTGGTGGTCAAGGAGTGGCGCTTCATCGACGCCGGTCAGAAGAAGGGCGCCGACGATCTGGTGCAATTCGAGTACGACGCCACGCGCGGCGTCTACGAGGTGGTCGAGAATGGCCGCCGCGTCGAGAAGCCGTCGAACCTCGATATCGGCATCAAGGACGCGCTGGTCCCCTTCATCGACAAATGGGTGCCGGTGCCGTTCTTCCAGGTCCGCCCCGGCCGCATGTTCAAGGACGGCCCCGGGGACTGGGCACGCGTGCGCGTGGTCGACCTCGAGCTACGCCATGGCGAGGGATTCCGCGACGAGCACGGCTTCCGCTATCGCGTCGTGCTCGCCTTCGATACCGGACTGCTGCCGGAGACCGAGGGCCGCGCCTATCTGGCCCCATCGGCCAAGGACGTCGCCGCCGGCGCGACCTTCATGCTGGCGCCGCGCCAGGCCGACAATCACTGGTTCCTGCGCCAGGACTGGCTGCGCCAGTGGGTCGACGAGCTGTTCCGCGAGCTCTATCCCAAGCTCACCGCCGAGCAGATCGAGACCGACGTCAAGCGCACCCCCGAGGAGCCGATGGGGCGCTATCTGGCCTTCGTCGGTCTGCTGCACGAGTCCGGTATCCTGCCGCCGGTGAAGCTCGTCGGCGACGCCGAGCGACCCGGCCGCGGCGCGATCGACGTCGACCTCGTGCTCGACGTCGGCAATTCACGCACCTGCGGCATGCTGATCGAGTCGACCGGCGACGGGCCGGCCAACCTCAACGATTCCTACGAGCTGGCGCTGCGCGACCTGACGAATCCCGAGCGCGTCTACGCCAAGCCGTTCGAATCGCGCATGGAGTTCGCCCAGGCGACGTTCGGCAAGAACCACCTGTCACGCCAGGGCGGGCGCACCGACGCCTTCATCTGGCCGACCCTGGCGCGCATCGGTCCGGAGGCGACGCGGCTGGCCTCGCGCCGGCGTGGCACCGAGGGCAATACCGGCATGTCCTCGCCCAAGCGCTATCTGTGGGACACCGATCCGCAGCGCCGCGAGTGGCTGTTCAACAACTCCGCGTCCGGCGAGCCGGCGGCGTCGGCGGCCAATAGCGGCCCGCTGGCGCAGCTGGTCAACACGCGCGGCGAGGCGCTGCATCGCCTGCCGCCGGGCGACGAGGACGATCTGCCGGTCTTCGAGCCGCGCTATTCGCGCTCCTCGATGATGACGTTCGCGCTGTGCGAGATCCTGCTGCAGGCGCTGGCGCAGATGAACTCGGCGGCGCAGCGCGGCCGACGCGCCCACGCCGAGGCGCCGCGCCGCCTGCGCCGGCTCGTGATGACGGTGCCGCCGGGCATGCCGCTGGCCGAGCGCCAGATCTTCAAGCGTCGCGCCGAGACCGCGCGCGATCTGGTGTGGATGGTGCTGGGCTGGAAGCGCGACGATCCCGAGGCGCCGGCGCCCGAGGTCTTTCTCGAGTGGGACGAGGCGAGCTGCACCCAGCTCGTCTACCTCTACACCGAGGTGGCGCGGAACTGGGGCGGCGACGCGCGCGCTTTCTTCGAGGCGCGCTCGCGCCGCCGCGGCGGCGACGAGCTCGGCCTGCGCGTGGCCAGCGTCGATATCGGCGGCGGTACCACCGACCTGATCATCAACACCTACACGATCGAGGGACGCGGTACCTCGGTGACCCTGCATCCCGAGCAGAATTTCCGCGAGGGCTTCAACAAGGCGGGCGACGATCTGCTGCTGCGCGTGATCCAGCAGCATGTGCTGCCGCCGATCGAGGCCGGCATGAACGCCGCCGGCGTCGCCAATCCCGACGACCTGCTGGCCGAGCTGCTCGGCGGCGACCGCGGCGGCGAGGATGTCGAGCAACGCAATCTCAGGCGCCAGTTCGCCTTGCAGATCGCCATGCCGATCGGCATCGCCATGCTGTCGGCGGCGGAGAGCTACGCGCCGCTCGACGGCGTTGCCTCGTCGGAGGCGCGGCCCTTCGCCTCGTTCTTCGACGCCGCGAGCCAACCCTCGAACGAGGTGATCGCCTTCATCAACGACGCCGCGAAGCGCCGCGGCGCGCGCGATTTCAACCTCCGCCAGATCACGATCCCGGTCGACATGGTGGGCATCGACGAAACCATCCAGGCCGAGCTGAAGAACGTGCTGACGCCGCTCTGCGAGCTGATCCACGTCCACGCCTGCGACGCGCTGCTGCTGACCGGACGGCCCTCGCGCCTGCCGGCGATCCGCACGCTGATCCTGAAGCTTCTGCCGCTGGCGCCCGATCGCGTCATCACGATGCACGACTACCGCGCCGGCGCCTGGTATCCGTTCCGCGATCCGCGCCTGCGCGTGGGCGATCCCAAGACGACCGTCGCGGTCGGCGCGATGATCTGCGCGCTGGGCCAGTCGCAGCTCTCCGGCTTCGCCTTCCGCAGCGACAAGTTGGTGGCGCGCAGCACCGCGCGCTACATCGGCAAGATCGAGGGCGGTGGCCGCCTGCTGCGCGAGGATGTCTACTACCAGGACGTCAATCTCGACGATCCGGAGTACATCCTGCCCGAGGACCGGAGCATCCCGTTCCGCGGGCCGATGACCCTGGGCTTCCGCCAGGTCGATCTCGAGCGGTGGCCGACGACCCGGCTGTACGCGCTGGAGTACGCCAGCAAGCAGCATGGCGATCGGCTGTCGCGCCGCACGCCGCTGCAGATCGGGCTGCGGCGCGCGCGTCCCAGCGAGAAGGGTGGCGTCGACGTCGAGAACGTCGAGATCGTGCGCATCGTCGACGCGACCGACTCGCCGGTGGATCGCGCAGCGGTGGTCCTGCGGTTGCAGACACTGGCGCACGCCGAGGGCTATTGGCTGGATACCGGCACGCTGAAGACGGTGTGAGGCGATGGAAGAGGTCGATCTCAAGCTGTCCCAATCCTGCGACTCCGCGGCCGACGCGGCGGGCCGCGCGATCACGTGGATCCGCGACGTGGCGCCGGGCGCCGCCAGCATCGGCCAGCAGGCGGGCTCGTTGATCTCCGAGATCCAGAAGGTGCGCAACCAGAGCCGCAAGCTGGCGCGCGCCGCGCGACGCAAGATGTGCGTGGGCGTCTTCGGGCCCAGCCAGGCCGGCAAATCCTATCTCGTCTCTATCCTCGCCAGCCGCGAGGGGCGGCCGCTGACGGCGCGTTTCGACGGCAAAGGCTACGACTTTCTGCGCGAGATCAACCCGCCGGGCGGCCGCGAGTCGACCGGCCTGGTGACCCGCCTGACCACCGATCCGGGCGACGCTCCGGCCGGTTTCCCGGTCCAGCTCCGATTGCTGACCCAGACCGACCTGGTGAAGATCCTCGCCAATTCGTTCTACCTCGACTTCGACCACGACAAGGCCGATTTCAGCCCGCCCGACGCCGAGGCGATCCGCAAGCGGCTCGCCGAATTGCGGCCCAAGGCCAAGCCGGCGCCGGTCGACGCGCTCAGCGAGGACGACGTGCTCGACCTGGTCGAGTATTTCGACTCCTATTTCAAGGGCAAGACGGCGGTCTTCCACGTCGACTTCTGGCGCGAAGCGATCGATCTGGCGCCGCGGCTGAGCGGCAGCGATCGCGCGCGGCTGTGGTCGCTGCTGTGGTACGACTTCGAGCCGTTCAACAAGCTCTTCGACATCCTGTTCGACGGCTTGCGCAAGCTGGGCTTCGCCGACGAGGCGTTCTGCCCGATGAACGCGCTGCATCCGCGCGAGGACAGCATCATCGACGTGCTGATCCTCGACCGTCTGGGCACCGACAACGCCGACCTCCTGAAGGTGCGCCCGCGCCTGGCCGGCGCCGCCGACGCCGACCTGCCGCGCTCGCTGGTCTGCGCGCTCACCGCCGAGCTGCGCATCGCCATCGGCGAGAAGCCGTGGCCGTTCTTCGACCACACCGACCTGCTCGACTTCCCCGGCGCGCGCTCGCGCCTGAAGCTCGAGCAGCTCGAGGACGCCGGCAAGAACGCCGACGGCACCCGCGCCGCCAATCCGCTGCGTGAGCTCCTGCTGCGCGGCAAGGTCGCCTACCTCTTCCAGCGTTATTCGGCCGAGCGCGAGATCTCGGCCATCCTGCTGTGCATCCCCGACGGCGTGCAGGAGGTGCGCGACCTGTCGCCGATGATGGAGGGCTGGGTCAACGCCACCTTCGGCGAGATGCCGGCGACCCGCGCCAAGCAGCAATGCGGCCTGTTCCTGGTGCTGACCAAGATGGACCGCGAGTTCGAGCAGAAGGCGGGCGAGGTCGGCGACGACATCCGCATGCGCTGGACGGCCAGGCTCAACAACTCGCTGCTCAAGAATTTCCGCGGCGAGTGGCCGACCAACTGGGATGGTCGCCCGTTCCGCAACACGTTCTGGCTGCGCAATCCGACGGTGAAGGACGAACGCTTGATGCGCTACGGCGCCGATGGTCGCGAGGCCGGTATCGCCGAGACCTTCACCGCGCGCAGCGCCACATTGCGCCAGTTCTTCCTCGAGAACGAGGTCGTGGCGCAGCACTTCGTCGAGCCGGCGCGCGCCTGGGACGAGGCCTTCCGGCCCAACGATGGCGGCCTCACCTACATCGTCGAGAAGCTCACGCCGGTCTGCGATCCCGCCATCAAGCGCGCCCAGGTACAGGGCCAGCTCGAGACCCAGGTCTCGCGCCTGGTCGATCGCCTGGTCGGCTTCCACAACGGTGACGACACCGGCGCGCGGCAAAAGAAGCAGGTGTTGGTGCAGCAGGTGCTGCGCGGCCTGGCCGGCTGCATCAAGGCGCAGCGCTTCGGCGAGCTGATCGACCGCCTGCAGATCGCCGAGGAGGATCTGCGCGGCATCTATTTCCGCGCCGCCACGGCCAAAACGGACACCGCCAAGCCCGGCGCGCAGCGCGACGAGGCGGTGGGCGCCGCCGTCGATCTCGGCGACATCTTCAGCTCGGTGTTCGGCGACTCCGGCGCGATCAGCCGGCCGGTCACCGGCTCGCTGCGTGATCGCGCGCAGCATTTCGCCAACGACGCCATGCAGCATTGGCAGGAAGGCTTGCGCCGGCTGTCGGGCGACGAACGGGCCGGCTCGCAGTTCGGCATCGACCGGCAGCATTTCGGCTGGCTGGTGGACGAGCTGGTGGTCGGCGCCAACCGGCTGAAGGTCGCCGATCAGCTCGCGGGAAGGGTGCGCGCGGTCGAGAACAACGCCAACGCCAAATGGGAGGACGTGGCCGAGCGCCAGGTCCAGGCCACCGCCACCATGATCAACCGCTTCGTCGACTGGCTGGGCTTCGACGCCGTGCCGCGCGACCAGCGGCCGGGCTTGCCGCCGCAGGCGCCGGTCCGACGCGTCTTCGACCTCGCCGCCCCCGTGAACGGCGCCTCGCCGCAACTGCGCGAGGAGCCGCTTCCGATCTACAACACCTTCTGCGCCGACTGGATGCGCGCCTTCCTCCAGCTGGCGCTCGACAATGTCGGCTACGAGGGTGGCCGCGACATCACGCCAGAACAGAACGACCGGCTGGGCATCATCCTCAAGCAGGCGGAATTGGCCCGACAACCGGTGTAGGATACGGCAACAATTCCCGCCGGGCGGCGACCAAATTGGCGCCGCAATCCTGCACGTATAGAGTTGAGCGATGCGCGCCGAGGTCTTTCCCAAGCCCGAGCTGCCCGGCCACGCCGTGCTGCGGCTCTACGGCACCGATGCCTCTCCCGAGGGCATGACCCTGCTGATCGAGCGACGGCAGGGGCCCGACCGATTCCTGTCGGAAAGCGGCTGGCAACGTACCGAAAGCTGGCTGGAGCCGCAGCGCATCGACGCCTTCAACGGCGGGCTCGACCTGCATGTCGGGCCACGTGTCTGTGATCTCGTCGCCGGCATGACGGTGCGCCTGGCGATCCGCGAGCCCGACGTCGGCATGGTCGACACGACGGTGGCGGCCTGGCCGGCGATGCAGACCTCGGGCGCGCACGATCCCGATCGCCAGACCTCCGACACCGTCGCTGGCCGGACCGACAAGGAGATGCGCCAGGCCCGGCCACGCGACGAGCAGGCCACGGTGATCGCGGCGCGGCCGGTGCAGCCCGAACCCGCGCCCGAGCCGGCCCCCGAGCCGTTCATCGAGCCGACCCTGCCGGCCGCCTTTCCATCGCCTCCGCCACCGGCGCCCGAGCCGATCGAGCGGCCCTCCGTGCTGAGCCAGCGCGAGACGCCGAAATCAAACCTGCCGCTGATCCTGGGCCTGGTCTTCGGCCTGCTCTTCCTGATCGCGGCGGCCGGCGGCGCTTACTGGTGGTTCGTCCTGCGCGACAAGGGCACAACGATCGTCGACAAGCCCAAGCCGCCCATCGACAAGCCGAAACCACCCGACGAGAAACCCAAGCCGCCCGACGAGAAGGCCAGCCAGGACAAGCCGGACTACGCGACGCCGATCCGCAAGCAGGTCGACGACTTGTTCGCGACCAACCCAACCCCCGAGCAACTGGTCGAGCGCGGCCGGCGTTTCGTCCGGCAGGGGCAGATCGAAGGCGCTTTCCTGGTTTGGCGTAAGGCCGCCGACCAGGGTTACCCGCCGGCGGCGTTCGAGCTCGCGGGTCTCTACGATCCGGTCAACCCGATTCCCAACACACCGTTTCGGCTCAACGCCGAGCGGGCGGCGGGCCTGTACGAGACCGCCGCCAAGGCGGGCATCGTCCCGGCGATGACGCGACTGGGCTTGCTCTACGCCAAGGGCGCCGATGGTTTCCCGGCCGACAAGGCCAAGGCGCGCGACTGGCTGAAGCAGGCCGCGGACAAGGGCGATACCGACGCCAAGATGGCGCTCGACGCGCTGTAACAGGAGTATCCCGGCAATGGACGCACTCGCCCGGATCGCCGCCGCCGCCGTCGTGGCAATCGCCACGATGTGGATGACGATCGAGCCCGTCAGCGCGCAAAGCGGCACGCGCCCGCCGCTGCTGATGGAGAACAAAAGGACCCTGTTCCAGCGGGTGCTGACGCGGCCGGAGGCGAAGCTGCACGACAAGCCGGGCGGCGCGCCGGGCGCGGCGGTGCCGGCGATGAGCGCGCTCTACGTCTACGACCGCAAGAGCGACGCGGCGGGCGAATGGCTCGAGGTCGGCCCGGGCAGCGACGGCAAGACCTCCGGCTGGCTGAAGGCGATCGACACGGTGCCGTGGAAGCAGACCCTGACGCTCGCCTTCACCAACTCGGCGAACCGCGAGCGCACCCTGTTCTTCAAGGAAAAGGCCGAGCTGCAGAAGCTGCTGGAATCGGAGCAGCGCGCTCAACAGGCGGCGGCTCTGCGCCAGCGCATCGTCGATCTCGGCCAGCTGCCGCCCGACTTCCCGGTGATCTCGATCGAGCCGTCGACCCATATCGACATCGCCAAGCAGTTCTACCTGTTACCGATCCTCGAGGCGAGCGAGGCCTACCTGTCGAACAACATCAAGGCACGCATGCTGCGCGTCGCCTCGCTTTCGCTCAAGGACGAGGCCGAGGATCCGTTGCGGCCCAAAGTCAGGAAGAACCTCTACGACTCCCTGAAGAACTTTCGCCTCGGCGTGGTCTTCGTCGTCGACACCACGACCTCGATGGGCCCCTACCTCGACCGCGCGCGCGAGGCGGCCAAGAAATTCTACGACTCGATCGAGCGCGCCGGGTTGAAGGCGAACTATGGTCTTGTCGCCTACCGCAACAGCACCGAGAAGACGCCCGGCCTGGAGTACCTCACCAAGATCTTCGTGCAGCCCAAGGAGGCGCCGGACGCCGCGACCTTCATGGCCAAGCTCAAGGAGCTGAAGGCAACGACGGTGTCGAGCCACAGCTTCGCCGAGGACTCGATCGCGGGCATCAAGGCGGCGATCGACGAGATCGACTGGTCGTCCTTCGATGGCCGCATCGTCATCCTGATCACCGACGCCGGCGCGCTGCGCAGCAACGATCCGGCCTCGTCGACCGGCCTCGACGTCGACCGCATCCGCGACCTCGCCGACACCAAGAAGATCCACATCATGGCCGTGCATCTGAAGACACCGGCCGGCCGCGCCGATCATGGCCCGGCGGAGAAGGACTATACGGGCCTGACGCAGGGCAAGAACCTGCCGCGCGCCCTGTACTATGGCATCGACGCCGGCGATCTCGCGGAGTTCGGCCGCGGCGTGGACGGCGTCGCCGACGGCGCCACCACCCTGCTGAAAGCCTTCGCCGCCGGACAGGCGCCACCGCCGCCGCCACCGCCGCCACCGCGCGCCAGTACCGGGGCACGCATCCAGCGCGACTTCCAGATCATCGGCAACGCCATGGCGCTGGCTTATCTTGGATCGCAGCAGGGCACGCAGGCGCCGCGCATGTTCGAGGCCTGGGTGGGCGATCGCGACACGGCGACGCCGACTTCCACCGTGTTCGACGTCCGCCTGCTGCTGACGCGCAACCAGCTCTCCGACCTGCAGGAGACGCTCAAACGCATCATCGCCTCGGGACGGCGAAGCCAGATCCGCCCGCAGGGCTTCTTCGACGAGCTGCGCAGCGCCGCCGCCGCGATGAGCCGCGATCCCGCGCGCATCGGCCGGCGCGACACCGCGCGCCTCGGCGAGATCGGCCTGATGGGCGAGTACCTCGACGACCTGCCCTATCGCTCCGAGCTGATGGGCCTGGACCAGGATACCTGGTCGAGCTGGAGCGTGGCGCAGCAGGAAGACTTGCTCGACCGGTTGGAAGCCAAGATCAAGCTCTACCAGCGCTTCCACAACGAGGCCTCGCTGTGGATCCAGCTCGGCGGCCCCGGCGCGCGGCCGGGCGACGCGGTCTACCCGGTGCCGCTCGATACGCTGCCGTGAGTTCTCATTTTCACCCATGCCTTCCCCCTCCGGGGGAAGGTATCTCGTAGCGTCGTCGTGCCTCCTGCCTCCAGCGCTACTGCGCCGGTCGTGGCGTTGAGCGAGCTGACCAAGCGGCGTACCGCGTCCGGCGTCACCTTCGAGCTGTCGGTTCCCGCGCTCAACGTGCCGCGTGGCGGCTGCTTCGCGCTGTGCGGCGAAAGCGGCAGCGGCAAGAGCACGCTGCTCGACATCCTCGCGCTCGCCTCGCGTCCCGACTCGGTCAAGACTTTCACGCTCCACGCCCAAGCCAGGTTGCGCAGCGACATCGCCGCGCTGTGGGCACGCGGCGGCACCGATTCGCTGGCGCCACTGCGCGCGCGCCATCTCGGCTACGTGCCGCAGACCGGCGGCCTGTTCGCCTTCCTGCGGGTGCGCGACAACATCGCCCTGCCGCGCCGCCTACTCGGATTGCCCGACGACGGCACCGTCGAGCATCTCGCCGAGCGCCTTGGCGTCGCCGATCAGCTGCGCAAGAAGCCGTCGGCGCTGTCTGTGGGCCAGCGCCAGCGCGTCGCGATCGCACGGGCGCTGGCGCATGGACCGGCCCTTGTGCTGGCCGACGAGCCCACGGCCTCGGTCGACCCCGCCACCGCCGAAACCGTGATGGCGCTGCTGCTGGAGCAGGCGGCACGGAACGGCGCCGCCGTCGTGGTCGCCTCGCACGACTGGGCCCGCCTCCAGCAGCTCGGCATGCCGCGCCTGCATCCGCGCATCGAGCGACATAGCGACGGCGACACCACGGTCGTTCGCTCGATCTTCGACGAGGTGCGGCAGTGAGCGCGCAGCCCCGGCGCGTGCGCGACATGCGCCGCATCTTCGGCCTGGCGCTGGCCGACGCCGCGCATGAATGGCGCTCGACGCTGTGCCTGGTGCTGGCGCTGGCCGCCGTGCTGGCGCCGCTGCTGATCCTCTTCGGCCTGCGCTACGGCGTGGTGCAGACGCTCGCCGACCGCCTGACGCGCGATCCGCGCAACCTCGAGATCGTGCCGATCGGCGCCGGACGCTTCGACCAAGCGTTCTTCGACAAGGTCCAACGCTGGCCCGACGTCGCCTTCCTGATCCCCAAGACGCGCTCGATCTCGGCCACCATCGACATCTTCCGCGACGGCGGTTCGCCGGTGCCGGCGGAGATGATCCCTACCGCATCGGGCGATCCGCTGTTGGCCGGCGTCCGACTGCCAGCCTCGCCTCTTCAAGTCGTGCTGTCGGCCGACGCGGCGCGCAAGTTGGGCAGTGTCCAAGCGGGCCAGGCCATCAATGGCGTGGTCGGCCGCACCATCGACGGCCGTCCGGAGAATGTGCGGCTGAAGCTCGAGGTCGTGGCCGTGCTGCCCGACACGGCGATCAACGGCGAGGCGGTCTTCCTGCCGCTGCCGACCTTGGCCGATACCGAGTCGTTCCGCGAGGGCTTCGCGGTGCCGGCCTTCAACGCCGAAGGCCCGCCGCGACCGTCCGACCCGCGCCTCTTTGCCGGCTTCCGCCTCTACGGCCGCACCATCTACGACATCCCCGTCCTGCGCGACCGCCTGTTGGCCGAGCGCATCGAGACCTTCACGCGGGCCGCCGAGGTCGAGCAGATCCAGTCGCTCGACCGCAACCTCGGTATCCTGTTCTGGCTGGTGGCCGGCATCGGCGCCGCCGGCTTCCTGCTGTCGCTGGGCGTCAGCCTGTGGGGGGCGGTCGAACGCAAGCGCCGCGACCTTGCGCTCCTGCGCCTGCTCGGCTTCCGCGCCCGCGCCACGGTGCTGTTTCCAGTCACCCAGGCGGCCCTTGTCGCCTGCCTCGGCGTCGGCCTTGGCTGGGCGGCGCAGACCGGCGCGGCAGTGGTGCTGGACCGTTACTTCGCTGCCAGCGTCGGCGCCGGCGAGGCGGTCTCGCGTCTGCTGCCGGTGCACCTCGCCTCGGCCGCCGGCACGACCCTGCTCTGCGCCCTGCTCGCCGCCGCCATCGCCAGCGCCCGCGCCGCCCGTATCGATCCGTCCGAAGGACTGCGGGAGTTGTAGACTGCCCTATCGCGCGTTGCCCCAGGCGGCCAGCAGATCGGGCCGCGCGGCATCGGCGCCCGAGGGCAGGCGCGCCGTCTTGTCGGCAAGCCACGCCAGCACGTCGGCTTGCGGCTTGGCCGCGTCCAGGTCACGCAGCAGCATGTGGTAGCCCGTCGGATAGACGGCGATGCGCGAATCCGGCCGCACCGGCATCTGTCCGATCGCCGCGCGCATCGGGCCCACCGGCACCAGCCGGTCGTTGGCGCCGTAGAGCAGCAGGTACGGCACATCGATCGCAACCGTCGCCGCCTTGGCGCGGTCCATCAGGTCGAGCAGGCCCCAGCCCATGTCGAGCCGATGCTGGCGCAGCACCTTGGGATCATTGGCGTACTTCCTCAGCATCTCCTTGTTGCTGGACGGCTGGAAGTCGATTGACGTCGGGCCAGTCGGCAGCCAGGGAATCGTATGCGCGAAGAACCAGGCGCCGGTGCGGGCGGCGGCGCCGATCGTGTCGCGCGAACGCACGGCGGGGCCGATCAGGATGGCGCCGGCTAGCCTCGGCGCGTCGTCCTTGCTTCGGGCCGCTTCGCCCAGCAGCGCCAGCGCCACGGCGCCGCCCATGCTTTCGCCCATGAAGTACAGAGGCACATCGGGATGGCGCGCCGCGATCAGCTTCAGGGCCGTGCGCGCATCCTCGACCAGCGCGTCCGTCGTGGCCCAGCGGCCACGATTGGGGCCGTCGCCAAAGCCGCGCTGATCATAGGCGTACGTCGTCACGCCCGCCTCGGCCCAGGCCTTGCCCGGCTCATCGAAGGCGTTGGAATAGTCACCGAAGCCATGCAGGCCGAGGATCACGGCGCGTGGCTTGCCGTCCCTGGCCGGCCAAGAGCGCAGCGGCAGGCTCGCGCCATCGGCGGCGATGATGCGCGCATCCTGAAGGCCGGGCGTGGTGGTCGCGGGTCCGGCCGGGATCTCAAGCGGCGCGCACGCCGCGGCCGACAGGACGCAGAGCAGCGCGACAGTCCCGCGCTTGATCAGCGGGCGGCCCGGTCTATGATCCGCGCGAATGCGGACAAGGATCAAGGCGATGGCAGCGCAGGCGGTTGAGATCATCGAGGTGGAGACCGACCGGGTCGGATGCGATGGCGGTGGCGGGGCGCTGGGCCATCCCAAAGTGTACCTCAATCTGGGCAAGGATGGACAGGTCGACTGCCCCTATTGCGGCCGCCGCTACGTCATGAAGGCCGGCGCCAAGAGCGGGGAGCACCACTGATGCGTACCCTGGGCGGCGGCATGTACTACACCGATCTCAAGGTCGGTGAGCGTTTCCGGACGGTTGACCGCACGATCTTCGAGGCCGACCTGATCAATTTCATCACCTGCACCGGGCTGCAGGAGGGGTTGTTCAACAGCCTGGAGTACATCGAGAAACACTCGCCCACCGGCAAGCGGCTGGTGCCGGGCGCGCTGGTCTACAGCTTCGCCGAGGGGCTGCTGGTGCCGGTGACCATCCAGGGCACTGGCATGGCTTTTCTCGGCATGACCCTGGATATCAAGGCGCCGACCTTCGTCAACGACACCATCCATGTCGAGTGCGAGGTCACCGAGGTGCGGCCGACCTCTAAGGACCCGACGCGCGGCCTGGTGCGCACCATGAACCTGGTGAAGAACCAGCGTGGCGAGACGGTGCTGACCTACGACCCGCTGCGCATGATGCGCGGCCGGCCCTGACGGGGGCGGCGATGGCGAAGGTCCTGGTCGAACGGTCCGGCACGACCACCATCGTCACCATCAACCGGTTCGCCGAGGCGCGTAACGCCGTCGACCCCGAGACCGCGGTCCTGCTGCGCGAGGCCTTCCTCGCCTTCGATGCCGACGATCGCCAGTCGGTGGCGATCCTCACTGGCGCCGGCGGCGCCTTCTGCGCCGGCTACGACCTCAAGAGCGCGGCCCAAGGCAGCGGGCTGCGCTACGAGCCGGAAGGCGTCGGCCCGATGGGCCCCTCCCGCCTTTTGCTGGGCAAGCCGGTGATTGCCGCCGTCGAGGGCCATGCTGTGGCCGGCGGGCTCGAGCTGGCGCTGTGGTGCGACATGCGCGTGGCCTCGGCGACGGCGAAGTTCGGCGTGTTCTGCCGGCGCTGGGGCGTACCGCTTGTCGACGGCGGCACGGTGCGATTGCCGCGCCTGATCGGCCACAGCCGCGCGCTCGACATGATCCTCACGGGCCGCGAGGTCCGCGCCGAGGAGGCGCTGGCCTGGGGGCTCGCCAACCGCCTTGTGCCGGCCGGGCAGGCGCTGCCCGAGGCGCTGACCTTGGGCGAGCAGCTCGCGAAGTTCCCGCAGGTCTGCATGCGCAGCGACCGGATGTCGACCTACGAGCAGTGGAACCTCGACATCGTCGAGGCGCTGAAGAACGAAGGCCGGCGCGGCCAGCCCGCGATCATGCAAGAGACACGCGCCGGCGCGTCGCGCTTCGCCTCGGGCAAGGGCCGCGGCGGCAGTTTCCAGGACCTATGAAATGATCAGCGACCAAGACGTTCAGCGGTACCAGGAGGATGGCGCGATCTGCCTGCGCGGCCTGTTCTCGATGGATTGGATCGAGCGCCTGCGCCGCGCCATCGACGACGACATGGCAGCACCCGGGCCGATGAAGCGCATCAACACGCCCGAAGGCAAGCCCGGCCTGTTCTTCGTCGACTTCCAGCTCTGGCAACGACACCCCGATTGCCGCGCCTTCGTCTACGACTCGCCCGCCGCGGCGATCGCTGCGCGGCTGATGGGCTCGCGCGAGGTCGTCTATTACCACGACCACCTGCTGGTGAAGGAGCCGGGCACCGCCGAGCGCACGCCCTGGCATCACGACCAGCCCTACTATCCCGTCGATGGCGCGCAGATCGTCTCGCTCTGGCTGCCGCTCGATCCCGTCGCGCGCGACACTTGCGTCGAGTATGTGCGCGGCTCGCATCGCTGGGGCCGCTGGTTCCAACCGAAGTTCTTCCGCCAGGGCGGCGTCAACCTCCAGGTCGAGGATCCGCGCTTCGAGCCGCTGCCCGACCTCGACGCCGAGCGCGACCGGCACGAGTTCCTCGCCTGGGACATGGAGCCGGGCGACGTCATCGCCTTCCACGCGCTCACTTTGCATGGCGCCGCCGGCAACACCTCGATGGAGCGCCGCCGTCGCGCCTGGGCGACGCGCTGGTGCGGCGACGACGCGCGTTATGCCGCGCGCGTCGGCCAGATCTCGCCGCCGATCGAGGGGCATGGGCTGAAGCCGGGCGACGCGCTCGAATGCGCGACGTTCCCGAAAGTCTGGCCGCGCTGAGCTAAAGCCTGCCGTAGCTGCGCACCAGCTCGCGAAACAGCGGCAGCGCTTGGTCGAACTGCGCTTTGCTACGGCCCAGCAGCATCATTTCGGCGACCACCGGGCCCTCGTCGACGAAGGCGATCGCTTCGGTGTCGCCCGAGGGATTGTTGCCGAGGATGTAAAGTTCGGCGCGCCGGCGGTTGGCCAGCGGCAGCGGCGCCTGTTTGGCAATCGAGAACTCGGGATGCCGCTGCTTGCGTTGCTCGCCGATATTGGCGAGCTTGGCGGCGATGTCGGGCGCGCGGTCGTTCTTGGCGAACGCTTCCAGCGACACGAAAACGTCGGCGCTCGAGGAGCGCGGCTGGCCCGGCGGCGTGACGATGACGAAGACATCGTCCTTGCCGCCGCCGGTGTCGGTCAACCAGTAGGCCGTGCTCAGCCAGTCGCGCGGCGGCTTGACGGCGTAGCGCAGCCCCGACAGCTCGACGACCACGCGGCCATCGGGCAACGTTTGCGCAACCGGCGCTGGACGCGGTGGTGGAGCCGGTGGCGGCGGCGGCGGCGCGGCCGGTCGCGGCGGCGGCTTGCGATCGCCGCAGCCCGCGAGCATCGCCAGCGAGGCGATCGAGAACAGCCGGCGGCGCATGGCGATCACGCGTTGGGATCGAGCGCGGCCTTGCCGACGACCTTGCGGTCCTCGATCAGGCGGAACGCCGGCACCCACTGGTCGAGCGGGAAGATGCCGGCCACCGGCGGCTTGAGCTTGCCTTGCTCGAACCAGCGGAACATCTCCTGGAAGGCGTCCCGCACCATGCCGCGGCGTCGCGCGACGTCGGCCTCGTCGAAGACCTCGCCCGGCCGGCCGGTCCAGCCATTGTAGTAGCCGTAGTAAAAGCCGATCACCGTGACGTTCTTGACCAGCAGGATATTAGCCGGGATCTGCGGAACCTTGCCGCTGGCGAAGCCCATAGGGATCATGCGGGCGTGGGGCGCCACGCAGCGCAGCGAGGCGTCCCAGACATCGCCGCCGACGGGATCGTAGACGACGTCGACGCCGCGCCCGCCGGTGATCTCCAGCACACGCGCGCGGATATCTTCCTTGCGCGAATCGATCAGGTGGTCGGCGCCGAGCTCCTTCGCCGCCGCCAGCTTGTCGGCGCCGCCGGCGGTGGCGATCACGGTGGCGCCCATCGCCTTGCCGATCTCGACACCGGTGAGGCCCGAGCCGCCGCCCGCGCCGTGCACCAGCAGGATCTCGCCCGGCCGCATGTCGGCCTTCCAGCGCAGCGCGCCATAGGCGGTGGGATAGAGCGTCGGAAAGTTGGTCGCGGCAGCGAATTCGAGACGATCGGGCATGCGATGGATGTTGGCCGCCGGGGCCAGCGCTTCTTGCGCGTAGCCGCCGCTCGAGGCCGGCCCGACGACGCGATCGCCGACCTTCAGATCGGGGACGTCCGACGCGACCTCCAGCACCACGCCGGCGACCTCGTTGCCCGGGATATAGGGCAGTTTGGGTTTGTTCTGGTGCTTGCCCTGCACGCCCAGCATGGCGGCGAAGCTGACGCCGGCGGCGCGCACGCCGATGCGGACATGGCCCGGCATCATCGCCGGGCTGGGCACATCATCGATCCTCAGATTCTCGTACGAACCATACTCGTGACAGACCAGCGCGCGCATTCCGTGACGCCCCAAGATGCGGAGGCCCGCACCCTAGGGTCAGCGTCACCGCGCGGCAAGCGGCGCGGGCCGCCATTCATGCTTAGCCGCGGGCTTCAGCCAGTCGAGCAGCGGCACCAGTGGCGTGAGCAGGAACAGCGCCCAGACCGGCCCGTTGGGGATGAACAGATGGAACTGCCAGACATAGGCGAAGGCCGCGATCAGCCCGGCGTAGACGAAGCGCATGGCGCGATGATTGGGCGTCGTCATCGGATCGGTGACCATAAAGAAGGTGAACACCAGCAGCGCGCCGCTGGTGAGCTGGTTCTGCAGTACCGGCGTCGCCTGGCCGAGGATCAGCATGCGCCCGACCAGCAGCGCCACCCAGCAGAACAGAAAGGCGAAGGCGATGTCGAAGCGGTTGGCGCTGGAGGTCACCGTGATGCCGAACAGCACGATCCACAGGCCCAGCAACACGTCGCTGCCCCACTGACCGGGCGACGCCCAGGCGCCGGGCAGCACGGCGATCGCCAGGATCACGCCGAGATTGGCGGGGTTGAACAGATGCTTGCCGCGAATGCGCACCAGAAACTTCGCCGACAGCACCAGGCAGGCAAGCAGCGGATGCACCCACAGCGAATCGGCGCGCACCAGGATGCTGAGCCCGATGCAGGTGACCGCGCCGCTCAGCATGCTGTGCATCGGCAGGCCCTTGGCATAGGACCACGCCGCCTGTGTCGCCAAGCCGACGGCGAAGGTCAGCGCTATCTGCTCCCAACGCAGCGAGAAGTCGCGTACCAGCGCGCCGAACAGCAGCAGCGAGCCAATCGACAGGATCTGCAGCCAGCGCGCGTCGACCTTCTCGCGAAACAGCCGATGCAGGCCGAGAAGAGAGCGGTCGGTAGCGCCCGAAGCGGCGATGTCGGTCATCGCCGCACCCTACCGCTTGATGCGCTTGCGGATGTCGTTGATGTCCCAGCCGGTGAGATTGGCCAGCGACTGCGCTTCGCGTTCCTGCCGATTGGCCAACTCGCGGAAGTAGTCGCGCGCCGCCGGGCAGGCGTCGGGCGAGCCCTTCCAGGGGTTCTGCAGCACATAGCGCGTCTGGAAGTTCTGCCGGTCACTGGTTTCCTGGAAGACCAGATCCTCCGGGAACGTCTCGGGCGTGTAGCGCACGTGCAGGCGCGTCAGCATCACCGGCTGGGCGGCATCGGGCACCGGTCGCGCACCGGGCGGCTGACGGCGCGATCCGTTCGCCTGGACCCAGCGCACGCCGGCGGTCTTCAGCTCGTCCGGCGTCAGCGGATCGGCGGCGCAGGGGTCGCACCAGCTCATGTCCCAGAAGTACTCGGTGAAGACCGCCTTCATGCCTTCGCGCTTGGCCGCCTGGTCGAACATGGCGCGATAGAAATCGGTGAAGGTCGCGCCCTGCTTGAGGTAGGGCGGCAGATTCATGTTCGCCGGCAGCTTCACCGTGCGGTAGTTGGTCGACTCGACGCGGCCGTTGCGGGTGAGCGCATAGACGATCAGGTCCTGCGGGCCGTTGGCGTTGAGCATGCCCAGGCGCATCGGCAGCATGAAGCGCGCGCTCTGGAACTCGAATTGCAGCGGCCGCAGGCTGGAGAACCCGGTCTTGACCTGCGCCTTGAGATTCACTTTGGCGACGAAGAACTTCATGTTCTGCACGATGTACGGACGCAGCGCGCGGCTGGCCCGTTCGGGGATGCGATAGCCGTTCTGGCGCAGCCAGGTTTCCAGCCCGTCGGACTCGGACGCGGAGAGGATGACGATGTCGTACTCGCCGACCGAGAAGCTGTCCTCGACCTTCACGCCCAGCGCCGCGTCGCCTCGGCTAGGGGCCCTGCCGCGGGCGCCACCTGTCGGTGCCGACGACACCATTGGCGACGGTAGCGGCGCGCAGGGATCGCGGTCGAAATACTCGGCCAGGCGGGGTGAGGAATAGCCATCGATGCGTTCGAAGATCTTCTTGTCGACCACCCGCACCTGCTCGCGCTTGAGCACGACCGGCACCGGCACGACCAGCGCGAACTCAGTGAGGTCGCCCTTGTAGTCGTTGAGCATGGTCAGCACGGTGTGGTCGCCATCGCGCGCCAGAATCACCTGCGAGGCCTGGTTGAACAGCGAGGCGTCGGCCTTGCCGACATAGAAACCACAGAAGGCGCTGACCTCCGCTACAGGCAAGGTCAGCACGGGCACGAGGAACGTGGCCGCGAGAAGGGCGCGTCTGAGCATGGCGTGAAGGACTCCCCGATAGGACCCGGGAAGCATTGGCCGCGATTTCGGCGTCGCCATTGCGAGCGCACGGCGACACCGGGGCAAGAAGGACAGTGAGATTGCCCTGTCGGTCAGCCGCCGAACTTGCCGTGCCGTCCCGCGCCGGCGGCGAAGCGCGCCGCGCCGGCCTGGGCCTCCTGCCGGCGCGCCTCGAGCGACAGCTCCATCTCGCGCCGGATCGCGGCGGCCTGGTCGCGGTCGAAACTCCCGTAGGTTGAGTGCCGGTCGGATCCCATGGCGATCTGCGGGAAGCCGGCGATCTGACGCGCCAGGGCCTCCGCTTCCGCACGCGTCGTGCCGCGCGCCACCTTGCGCGTGGCGAGCCCGATGGCGATGGCCTCGTCGGCGCCCACGGCACGGCCGGTCAGCAGCATGTCGAGCGCGCGGCCCATGCCGACGATGCGCGGCAGCCGCACGGTGGTGCCATCGCTCATCGGCACGCCCCAACGGCGCGAGAACACGCCGAAGGTCGCGGTGTCGTCGACGACGCGGATATCGCAGAACAGCGCCACACCAAGCCCGCCGGCACAGGCGTGGCCCTCGATGGCGGCGATCACCGGCTTCGACAGCGGCGCGCGCAATGGCCCTTCGTCGCTGCCGGCCCAGGGAAAGTAATCGACACCCGAGCCGAGTTCCTTGAGATCGGCCCCGGCGCAGAAGGCGCCGCCAGCGCCGGTCAGCACCGCGACGCGCGCGGCCTCGTCGGCCTCGAAGGCTCGCAACGCGGCGGCCAGCGCGCGCGCCGTCGCGTTGTCGAGCGCGTTTTTCGCCCGGGGCCGGTTGATGATCAGTGTGGTCACCGGCCCGTCGCGCTCGACCAGCAACGTGTCGCTCACTTCACGCGCTCCACTTCCTCGATGAAATCGGGCTCGGCCTTGCGCGGTTTGCGGAAGTACCACCAGTTCGTCTTCGCCGACCATTTCTCGCGCTTGGCTGTCTTGCGTCCCCACAGGCATTTGCCGGCGTCGACCGTGTGCAGCAGGAAGAACGAGTCGGCGCGCTTGATCGTCGCCTCGACCTCGGCCTTCTCGTCCGGGCCATAGAGCGGCCAGCCCTCGTGGATCAGCTGGCGAAGGTCCATGTCATTGAGCCAATCATCGAGATCGAAGCGCCAGCCGCGCTCCAGCGACTCGACGATCTTCGCCCAGCGTGCCACGCGCTTGGCCAGGCTCTCGCGCTCCTCGGGGATTGGCGGTGGCGTCTTCATGATCAGCGATCCGCCTGGCGGCGGAAATAGCGCTCGCCGTCGTTGGGCCTGAAGCACGTTCGGATCGTGCCGTCGCGATTGAACGCAACGAAGGTTCCGTCGCGCCGATCGAAGCGCGTGCTGACGCCGTCACGGCGGATTTCCTCGAGGATCGGGCCGCCGACGCGCGAGTCGCGCAGGGTTTGGGCGATGCGCAGATACTCGGCCTTGCTGACGCCCGAGAACTCCGCGCCATGCTTGTCGAAGTGGTCGTCGAGCGAGCGCCGGCTGGTGAAGCCGACCTGGGGGCCGAAGACCTTGCCCGGCTCGCGCGCCTCGACCCGGCCCGGCTCGACGCCGATCGGCGGGCGCTCCGGCCCGCGCCCGAAGATCGCCGACAGCGCGACCGCCAACAGCACGAGGCCCGCCATAAGCAGGCGTCGAGGTGTGATTCCGGAACGGAAACCGATCATGGCGAGGAGTCTACCTCAACTATCATCGCGAGCGTAGAGAGGGCTGCGCTCGGGACGGCAAGAGGTATCTACCGAATCGGCGCGCCGAGCTTGATCCATCGGGCGATGGCATCACGCTCTTGCGGGGTGAGCTCGGTGATGTTGCCGGGCGGCATCGCCTTGGTGTGCCAGACCTGCTGGAGGATCATGGTGGCATAGGCGCGCATCTGCCCGGGCGTCTCCAGCATCACGCCCTTGGGCGGCGCCGCGAAGCCCTCGCGCGTCGGCTTGGCGGCGTGGCAGGTGGCGCAGCGCTCGGCGATGATCGCAGCGACCTTGGGGAAATCGACATCGCCGGCCGCCAGCGCCGGCTCGTCGGTGGCGCTGCGCGGCGCCAGGGCCAGCGCCGTCGCGATCAGGATCACCAGCCCGGCAGCCAGCACCAGCGGGTTGCCCTGGTGTGTGTGGCGCTGCACGAACCATAGCCGGATCAGCCCGCCGGATACCGTGAGCCCGATCAGCGCCAGCCAGTTCCAGTGATGGCCGGTCGCCGTGGCGTAGTGGTTGCTGATCATCGCGAACAGCACCGGCAGGGTGAAGAAGGTGTTGTGTACCGAGCGCTGCTTGCCCATCGCCCCGTACTTGCCGTCGGGCATGCGGCCTTCCTGCTTGGCCTTCACCATCTCGCGCTGGCCCGGGATGATGACGAAGAACACGTTGGCGACCATGATGGTGCCCAGCACGGCGCCAAAATGAATGAAGGCGCCGCGGCCGGAAAACAGCTGGCACAGCCCCCAGGCCATGGCCGCGACCAGGATGGCGAGCACGCCGGACAGGACCATCGCATCATTGCCGATCGGGCTCTTGCACAGCAGGTCGTAGACGATCCAGCCGCCGACAATGAAGGCCAGCCCGATGCCGATGGCCTGCCACGGCGAGAGGTCCCTCACCTGCGGATCGATCAGCGCCACCTCGGCGCCGAGATAGTAGATCAGCCCCATTAGGAACATGCCGCTGATCCAGGTGGTGTAGGCCTCCCACTTGAACCAGTGCAGGGTCTCGGGCAGCGCCGGCGGCGCCACCTTGTACTTCTGCGCGTGGTAGAAGCCGCCGCCGTGGATCGACCAGACCTCGCCGCCGACGCCTCTTTCCTCGTCGGCGGGGTTCTTGGGCGTGAGCAGCGCGTCGTCGAGCCAGATGAAATAGAACGACGCGCCGATCCAGGCGATGCCCACGATCATGTGGCTCCAGCGCCCGATCAGATTCAGCCATTCCAGCAGATACGCCCAGTCCATCGCCTCACCTTGTCTCGCGGCAAAACGGCCGCAAGGCGCGTGCCGCTCCGCATTCTACCTTCCCCCTCTGGGGGAAGATAAGACGAGAGGCGGTTTATGCCCCCCGGTACTCGATCCTTTGCCGGCCCGGAGCACGGAATCGCTACACGCCGGCCCGACCCTGCGCTAAAGCAAGAATAGTAACAGACGAACCGACGCGAGGGAGGATCGCATGGCGATCACGGTGCCAGCAGGCGTGGAGATCAACGGGGCTATCAAGCCCGGCTTCGAGACAGTGCTCACACCCGAGGCCGTCGCCTTCATCGTCGACCTGCAGCGCCGCTTCAATCCCAGGCGCGAGGAGTTGCTCGCCGCGCGTGTCGAGCGCCAGAAGAAGCTCGATGCCGGCCAGAAGCCGGACTTCCTGCCGCAGACCAAGGAGATCCGCGACAAGGACTGGACGGTGGCGCCGCTGCCCAAGGACATCCTCGACCGTCGCGTCGAGATCACCGGCCCTGTTGACCGCAAGATGGTGATCAACGCGCTGAACTCCGGCGCCAATGTCTTCATGGCCGACTTCGAGGACGCCTCGACTCCGACCTGGGCCAACATGATCGAGGGTCAGGCCAATCTGCGCGACGCCGTGAAGCGCGCCATCACCTTCGCCGATCCGCAGAGCGGCAAGAGCTACGCACTCAACCAGAAGACCGCCGTCCTGTTCGTGCGCCCCCGTGGCTGGCATCTCCCCGAGATGCACGTGATGGTCGACGGCAAGCCGATGTCGGGCTCGCTGTTCGACTTCGGCCTGTACTTCTTCCACAACGCCAAGGAAGCGCTGTCGCGCGGCACCGGCCCGTATTTCTACCTGCCCAAGCTCGAGAGCCATCTCGAGGCGCGGCTATGGAACGACGTGTTCGTCCACGCCCAGAAAACGCTGGGCGTGCCCAACGGCTCGATCAAGGCCACGGTGCTGATCGAGACCATCCTCGCCACCTTCGAGATGGACGAGATCCTGTGGGAGCTGAAGGACCACTCGGCCGGGCTGAACTGCGGCCGCTGGGACTACATCTTCAGCTTCATCAAGAAGTTCCGCGAGCAGGACTGGGCCGTGCTGCCCAACCGTGGCGAGGTCACCATGACCAGCCACTTCCTGCGCAGCTACAGCCAGCTGGTGATCAAGACCTGCCATCGCCGCGAGGTGCACGCCATGGGCGGCATGGCGGCGCAGATCCCGATCAAGAACGATCCCGCCGCCAACGACGCGGCGATGGAGCGCGTGCGCGCCGACAAGCGGCGCGAGGCCGGCGACGGCCATGACGGCACCTGGGTGGCGCATCCCGGCCTGGTCGAGATCGCCAAGGCCGAGTTCGACGCGGTGATGAAGGAGCCCAACCAGATCGCCCGCAAGCGGCAGGACGTGCATGTCGCGCCGGCCGACCTGCTGACCATGCCATCAGGCGGCAAGAGCGAAGCCGGCCTGCGCCAGAACGTGGCGGTGGGCATCGGCTATGTCGAGGCGTGGCTGCGCGGCATCGGCTGCGTGCCACTGTTCAATCTGATGGAAGACGCCGCGACCGCCGAGATCAGCCGCGCCCAGGTCTGGCAGTGGGTGCGCCACGGCCAGAAGCTCGACGACGGCCGCGCCATCACCAAGGACCTCGTGCGCCAGATCGTGCGCGAGGAGAACGACAAGGTGAAGGCGCAGATCGGCGCGGAGCGTTACGCCGCCGGCCGCTACGAGGACGCCGCCCAGCTGATGATCGACCTGGTCGAGCAGCCGGTGTTCCACGAGTTCCTGACCCTGCCGGCTTACGAGCGCATCATCGCCGACGAGAAGAAGGCGGCTTGAGTCCCCACTCCCTCTCCCCGCCCGCGGGGAGAGGGAACAAGGTCAGGTCCCACCACCCGTAATCCTGCGCAGCTTGGCGATCTCGTTCCAGCCCTCCTTCTGCGCCTTCAGGAACGCGCCCAGCTCGCCGGGGCTGCTCGGCGCCGGTTCGATCGCGGTGGCGGCGAAAGCCTGGCCCAGCGCGGGATCGGCCAGCGCCGCGCGGGTCTCGCGATTGATGCGCTCGATGATCGGCGCCGGCGTGCCCGGCGGCGCCACCAGCGCGAACCATTGGAAGGCGTCGTAGTCGGCGATACCGGCGGCCTCGGCGATCGACGGCACGTCGGGCAGCGCCGCCAGCCGTTGCTTCGTCGACACCGCCAGCCCGCGCAACCGGCCGCCCTTGATGTGCGGCACCAAAGGCGCCGCACCCAGCATCGCGAACGGCACCTGCCCGGCCACGAGATCGGTGACCGCCTGGCCGCCACCCTTGTAAGGAATGTGGTTGAGCGTCACGCCCGACCGCTGCGCCACCAGCTCGGCGAAGAGATGCTGGCCGCTGCCGATGCCCGAGGTCGCGTAGTTGATGGTGCCGGGCTTGGCCTTCGCCTCGTCGAGCACCTGCCGCAGGCTGGTCCAGGGCGAGCTGGCAGGCACCGCGAACATCGTGGCGCCCTTGGCCAGCAGGCTGATCGGCGCGAAGCCGGCGTAGATATCGACCGGCGGATTGTCGACGAAGTTCGGTCCCGCCAGCATCAGCAGCTGATGCCCGTCGGGCGGCGCCTTCGCGACCAGCTGGGCGGCGATCATGCCGGTGGCGCCGGCCTTGTTCTCGACCAGCACCGACTGGCCGAACGCCTTGGTCAACCGCTCGGCGATGCCGCGCGCGACGATGTCGGTCGTACCGCCGGGCGGATAGCCCACCATCAGCGACACCGATCGCGTCGGCCACGTGGCCTGTGCGGTGGCCGCGCGGCCCGTGACGGCGACCCCCGCGACCGCCTGAACGAGCGCCCGGCGCGACAGTCTCATCAGACGCCTCCCCTGTTTGTGTCGGCCAGTATAGCATCGCGCGACCATCAGGAGCGCCCCGCCGTGCCGTCCCTTCCCAATATCGTGCTGATCCTTGCTGACAACCTCGGCTGGGGCGAACTGGGCTGTTACGGCGGCGGCGTGCTACGCGGTGCGCCGACGCCGCGCATCGATGCGCTGGCCGCCCAAGGCATGCGCTTCCTGAACTTCAACGTCGAGAGCGACTGCGTGCCGACGCGCGCCGCGCTGATGACCGGCCGCCAGGCGATCCGCACCGGCGCCTTCCAGTCGACGCCGGCCGGCCTGCCGCAGGGCCTGACGCGCTGGGAAATCACGATGGCGCAGCTGCTGTCGGGTCGCGGCTACGCCACCGGCCATTTCGGCAAATGGCATCTGGGCGACATCGAAGGCCGGCTGCCCACCGACCGCGGTTTCGACGAATGGTACGGCATACCCCGTACCAGCAACGAATCGCAGTACACGACCTCGATCGGCTATGACTCCACCAAGGCGCCGCTGCCCTACATCATGGAGGGCACCGCCGGCTCGCCGTCGCGCACCGTCAAGCTCTTCGACCTCGACTCCCGGCGCACCATCGATCGGGAGATCGCCGACAAGACGATCGGCTTCATGCAGCGCCAGAGCGCGGCCAAGAAGCCGTTCTTCGCCTACGTGCCGATCACCCAGATCCACTTCCCGACCATCTGCCATCCCGACTTCAAGGGTCGCACCGGCCACGGCGAGATGGCCGATTCGCTGGCCGAGATGGACCACAATGTCGGTCTGATCCTCGACGCGGTCGACCGGCTGGGCATCGCCGGCAATACGATCTTCCTGTTCGGCTCCGACAACGGCCCCGAGTTCCGCAAGCCCTGGCGCGGCACTGCCGGCTATTGGCGCAGCACCTATCACACGGCGATGGAAGGTAGCCTGCGCGTGCCCTTCATGTTGCGTTGGCCGGGCAAGGTGCCCTCCGGCGTCGAGACCAACGAGATCGTGCACATCGCCGATCTCTTCCCGACCATCGCGCGCATCACCGGCGCCGAGGTGCCCACCGATCGCGTGATCGACGGCATCGACCAGCTCGACTTCTTCACCGGCAAACAGGCGGCGTCGAATCGCGAGGGCTTCGTCTTCTACATCAAGCAGGAGCTGCGCGCGGTGAAGTGGAAGGACTGGAAGCTGCACCTCGTGTGGGAGCCCGAGGTCAATGACGGGCCGATCAAGCTGGAATCGCCCTACCTCTTCAACCTGATCCAGGACCCCAAGGAAGAGACCGACATCGCCACCGCCAACTCCTGGGCCAGCTCGCACATGCGCCGCATGGTGCTCGACTTCCAGAAGAGCCTGCAGGACTACCCGCCGGTGCCGCCAGGAGCGCGCGATCCGTACACGCCACCGAAACGCGGCTGATCAGGCGGCGCGCGCCGCAACCCTTCGACTGCGGAAGAAGTCAATGATCCGTCGACCCAGGCGGTCGCGATCGGTCGGCCCGCCGATGCTGGCAAGCGCCACGTCGGCGACAGGCGCCGGGATCGAGCCGCCGCGACGGCTGCTCACAAGATCGCGGACGAAGGCGTCGGCGAATTCCGGATGGGGCTGGAAAGAGAGCGCGCGGCCGCCGTACTCGAGGCCAGCCACCGGACAGAACTCGGAGCTGGCGATCACCTGGGCGTCGGGCGGTACCTCGATCACCTGGTCCTGATGCATGGCGGCGATGGCGATCTCGCCGCCGTCACTGAGGGTGTAACGGTGCACGCCGCAGCCCCAGCCGCGCTCGGACTTCACCACCTTGCCACCCATCGCCTCGGCGAGGATCTGGTGGCCGAAGCAGATGCCGACGACCGGCACGCGGGCCGTGATCGCGCCGCGCAGGAAATCCTTGAGCGTGCGCATCCACGGCAGGTCCTCGTAGACGCCGTGCTTGGAGCCCATCACCAGCCAGCCGTCAGTCGCGGTGACTGAGTCCGGGAATATGCCATCGACCACGCGCCAGGTACTGAAGCGCAGCGACGGGTCGAGCGGACCGAACAGGCGCTCGGCCATCTCGGGCATGGTGCCGTGCGCGTCGAGCAGATCATCGGGCGTCACGCCCGGTTCGAGGATTCCAATATGCATGGTCAGGCCAGGTGCCGCGCCATTTCGGGTCGCGCTTTCAGCTCGCGGCCCTGGCGCGCCGCGAGCTTGGCGATGCGCTCGGGCGCGAAGTTCATGTCGACGAAGCCGGTCGCGCTGTTGGCGACCTCATGGTACTCGGCGATCAGGCCGTTCTCGATGCGCATGATCGCCACGCCCTCGAACATGGCACGCGCGCCTTTCGCCTCAGGCAGCTTCGAGCGGTAGCTGAAGGTGTAGCGCGCGTAGAGCGTGCGGCCATCGAACACCGGCTCGTGCATGTCCCATCTGAACGTGTCGGCGGTCTTGTAGAACCAGTCGACCAGCAGCTCGGCGACCTTGGCGCGGCCCTTGAAGGCGCCGTAGAAGACGTCGTGATAGACGCCATCCTCGGTGAATAGCGCGGCGAGCCCCGCGCCGTCCTTGCGTTCCACCGCGTCGCAGAACCGGCGCAGCATCGCGGTCACGTCCATCGACTTTCATCCTCCAGCGGTCGAGCCGCAATGGTACCATGTCGACCATGCGCAGAACCATCATCGCAGCCTTGCTTCTCCTGACGAGCGCCCCGGCTTTGGCGCAGAGCTTCGACCTGCAGGGCCATCGCGGCGCGCGCGGGCTGGCGCCGGAGAACACCTTGGCGGGCTTCCGCAAGGCGATGGAGATCGGCGTCACCACCTTGGAGACCGACCTCGCCCTGACCCGCGACGGCGTGCTGGTGCTGGCGCACGATCCCAGGCTGAACCCCGACCTGGTGCGCGGGCCCGATGGCAAGTGGCTGACCGGCTGGGGCCCGCCGATCCGTTCGCTGACCAAGCGCGAGCTCGATGCCTATGACGTCGGCCGGCTGAACCCCGAGGGCCGCTATGCCAAGCAATGGTCGCAGCAGGTCGCGGTCGATGGCGAGCGCATGCCGACATTCCAGGCGTTTGTGGCGCTGACCCGGTCGATGGGTCGCGACAAAGTCCGCTTCAACATCGAGACCAAGCTCGATCCCGGCAAACCCGACGAGACTGCCGATCCGGCGACCTTCGCCCGCGCTGTGGTCGAGGCGATCCGCGCCGAGGGCGTCACCGCGCGCACCACCGTGCAGTCCTTCGACTGGCGCACCCTGGTGGAGGTCAAGAAACTGGCGCCGGAGATCGCCACCGCCTGCCTGACCATCGAGAGCGCCAGTATGGATACGGTGCGCCGCGCCACGGCACCCTCGCCCTGGCAAGCCGGTCTCAATATTGCCGCGCTGGGCTCGGTGCCACGGATGGCGCAGGCGGTCGGCTGCGGCACCTGGTCGATGTTCTGGCGGAACCTGACGCCGGAGCTGGTCAAGGAGTCCAAGGCGGTCGGCCTGAAGGTGTTGCCTTGGACGGTGAACGATCCCGCCGAGATGGGTCGGCTGATCGACATGGGCGTGGACGGCCTGATCACCGACTATCCCGACCGGGCGCGCAAGCTGCTTGCCGAGCGCGGCCTGCCGTTCAAGCTGCCGTAACCAGCGGACACATTCGGCTCGACGTGGACCTCGATTCCATCACAATCCCGGGCCACACTGGACGATGGCGGCAGGCGGGGCCGGAAGCCCGTGCCGCGCGGAGGGTTTGAAGTGACGGTCGAGCAGGACCGGGTTGGGGGAGACAATCCGAGGCGCAGGATCACGCGTTGGGCGGCTGCTCTCGCGCTGACTGTGTGCGCCCTGCCGGCCTTCGCCCAGGCGCCGACGCCCTGGCCGGAGCGCTTCTACAATCCGCAGCCCTCGCCCGACGATCTGATCCTGCCCATGCCCTGCGGCGGCTCCATGGCCTTCCGCCGGATCGACGTGCCGCACGAGCGCATGCTGTCGGACCGCAAGATCGTCATCGGCGGCAGCGAGGAGCGCTTCGCCTACGCCGAAGGCAGCCGCTACGAGTACATCGAGGGCTCCTTCGCCGACCGCGCCGACCCGCGCCAGCGCTACTACTATCTCGCCAAGTACGAGACCACGGTGCTGCAGCTCGACGCCATGTCGGGCGAGTGCAAGGAGGCGACGCGGGCCGGCCTGCGCCCGGCGACCGGCGCCACCTGGTACGACGGCATGCGCGCGGCGCACCGCTACACCGAGTGGCTGCTGAAGGAGGCCAAGACCAAGCTGCCGCGCGAGGACGGCTTTCCCGGCTTCCTGCGCCTGCCGACCGAGGCGGAGTGGGAATTCGCCGCCCGCGGCGGCGTCGCCGTCTCGCCCTCGGAGTTCGAGGCCAAGACTTTCCCGATGGCTGACGGCATCGAGAAATACGTCTGGTTCCGGGGCACCAAATCGTCCAACGGCGAGGTCCAGCTGGTCGGCGCGCTCCGGCCCAATCCACTGGGCCTGCACGACATCCTGGGCAATGTCGACGAGATCGTGCTGGAGCCCTTCCGCCTCAACAAGCTGGCGCGCCTGCATGGCCAGGCCGGCGGCTTCGTCGTCAAAGGCGGCAACTTCCAGACCTCGGAAGAGGACGTACGCTCGTCCTATCGCAACGAGTTGCCGCCGTTCGACGACAACGGCCCGCGGCGCTCGCCGATCGTCGGCTTCCGGTTGGCGCTGGTGGCGCCGGTGATCTCCACGCCCGGCCGGCTGGAGGCGATGCGCAAGGCCTGGGCCGAGCTGCCCAAGGTCGAGACCCTGCGGCCCGGCGACGGTGCCCAGAGCGACCCGCTGGGCGAGATCCAGAAGCTGATCGCCGCCTCGGCCGATCCCGACGTGCGCAGCCGGCTGACAACGTTGCAGCGCACCTACGCCCAACGGCTCGACGACGAGATCAACATGCGCAACCGGGCGGCCAAGAGCCTGCTGCGGCTCAGCGCCTTCCTGATCGACAAGATGCGCGTCGACCGCAGACGGCTCACCGTCCTGGAGAGAAGCCGGGACACGCTCAAGGGGATCGGCAGCGACACCAAGGTGGTGGAGCAGCAGCTGCGCGAGCAGACGGCGGCCTTCCAGGACAACGTGCGGTACTACGCCGACACCGTGGTGCAGATCGCCCAGGATTTTGCCGACTCCACGATCGGCTCGCAGCTTGGTACGCTGCGCGTCGAGTTCGACAAGACGAAGCTTGGCCATCTGGAGCGCTACGCCCAGCTCGCCGCCAGGCACGCTGCCGCCTATCGTAAGTCGGGTGCCGCCCAGCCGGACGCCTGGCTCAAGGAAATACTGGCTTTGCCCTGAGGAGAGGCTGATGCCCGGATTGATTCAATCGCGTTCGCTGCGCGCCGTCATGGCGGGTGTGCTGTGCGCGCCGCTGCTGCTGACCGGCTGCGACGGCGGCGCCAACGATCCCGGGCTCACGCCCGAGCAACGCCGTATCCGCGCGCAGCGCGCCGAGCAGGACCGCACGGTGGGTGGCGGCGCCATCGCCGGCGCAGTCATCGGCGGCCTGCTCGGCCTGGCGGTGGGCGGCAACAACCGCGGTACGGCGGCGGCGGTCGGCGCGGTGGCCGGCGCGGCCCTGGGCGGCGCCGCCGGCTACTACGTCGCGCGGCGCAAGCAGCAATACGCCAACGAGAACCAGCGCCTCGACGTCATGACCAACGACGTGCGCGCCGAGAACCAGCAGATGGAGCAGTTCGTGGCCGACAGCCGCGCCGTGGTCGCCCAGGACAAGGCCGACCTCGCCCGGCTGCGCGGCGAGTACGCCAACCGCCGCGCCTCGCGCGCCGATCTCGACCGCCGCATCGCCATCGCCGAGCAGGACGCCCAGGCGATCCAGCAGCGCATCAACGCCGCGCGGCGCCAGCAGCAGGAATTCATTCAGGCGCGCCAGCAGACCCCGGGCGCCGCCGGCGGGCAGATGGACGCCGAGATCGCCAGGCTCAGCCAGCAGATCGCCCAGCTCGAGGCGCAGCTCAACGATCTCAACACGTCGATCGCCATCACGCGCACCGGCTGATCGGCGACGGAGGGCATCATGCGCAATCCGCTTGGCATGGCCGCGCTGGCGCTGGCGCTGGCGGCCTGCAACACCACCGACCCGAACCAGGGCGGCTTCTTCGGCGGCGTCGGCGGGCTGGTCAGCGGCAATTACGAGCGCGACACCCAGGCGCGGCGCGACGCGCTGGCGGCCGAGCGGGCGCGCAACCAGCAACTGCGCGACCAGGCGTCGGCGAGCCAGACCGAGCGCCAGCAGGTCGCCTCCGAGCGCGCCAGCCTGCAGCAGCAGATCGCCGCCCTGAATGGCGACATCAACCGCCTGCGCGGCCGGCTGAGCGCGGCCGAGGCGCAGAAGCGCAACGACCCGCAGCTCGCCAATCTGCGCGCCGAGCTGGAGGCGCTGGAGCGCAGCGCGCGGCTCGCCGGCAGCGACGCCGCCGGGCGCGACGCCGCGGCCGAAGCCGCCAAGCGCCGTCAGATCGAGGAATTGCAGCGCAAGAGACAGCAACTCGAGCGCGCGATCGACCAGGCCGCGCGGTCGTAGGCCCCTATTTCGGGCAGGCGGTATCCTGCCACTGGAAGCTCACGCCGCTGGCCTTGAGGAACTGCGCCAGGCCCGAGGAGCCAATGGCGAAGCCGCCGCCCTGACCGGCGGCCGCTTGCGTGACGAAGGTATTGATGCCGACGGCGCGGCCGCACATGTCGACCAACGGCCCGCCGGAATTGCCCGACGAGATGGCGGCGGTGTGCGCCACCGACGGCAGGCCGCGATCGCGGTTCTGCACCGCGCTGATCTCGCCGCGCGTCAGCACGACCTCGGGGGCGGCGCCGAAATCGCCACGCGCCAACGCATCGAAATTGCGGTCGTTCTGCACGACGGCGCCGGGATAGCCGGCGGCCACGACCTCCTTCAGCGCGGCGGGCTCCGGCGCCAGGGGCAGCACGCCGGTCGACGGCGGCACGCCATCGACCAGCCGAATGACGGCGAAGTCGCTGCCGCCGGGGTTGCCGCCACCGACGGCCGCGATCACCTGGCCGACCTGCGCCTTGCCCATCTTGCGTGACGTCACCACCACCTTGTCGCCTTGCCACGCGCCGACGATGACGTGTCGGTTGGTGATCAGGATCCCCGGCGCCACGAAGAAAGCGGTACCGGTCCCGCGTTGCGACAGCACCAACGCGGTGGTGCTTTCGAGCAGCGGCGCGAGGTCGGCGGCGCGACCGGCGGGCGCGGTGGTCGTCGGCGCGCCCGGCGGCGGCGGCGCGGCCACCGGCGGCGTCGCGGCGGCCGGCACGACCGCCGGGCCCGGGTTGGCGTCGCCGCTCTTGCCCGGCGGGGCCGGCGTCATCGGCGGGGCGCCTGGCGTTTTCGGCGCACCACCCGGGCCCAGCAGGCCGCCGGGATCGGTGATGGTGCAGACATTGCCGGCCAGCGCGTCGCGCAGCTTGGCGATCTGGTCCTCGATGTCCTTGTTGTTCTTGCGCTGCGCTTCCAGCGCCTTCTCCAGCGCGGCAACGGCGGCGGGATCGGGCTTGGCCGGCGGCGGTGGTGGCGGCGCGGGCGGCGCCTGCACGGTGACGCTGACCAGCGGGCGATAGAACAGGTACCAGCCGAGGGTGAGGCCCAGCAGCAGCAGCAGAACACCGCCCGCGACCAGACCCGCGACCCTCAGCCCGCCACCCTGGGGCTTGTCTTCCGCCATAGCCGTACCGCCCTCATGCGTTCGATCGCGGACACTATCATAGCCTCTGGAGCGGCTGAATTATGGCCGATCCCCGGCGGTTAGGCGACACCGCGTATCAGCCTGCGACACGCCCGAAGCGGCGCAGGAGCGCGACCAGCTCGGCGGCCTTCAGCGCCCGGACCGTCTTGCCCGGCGGCTTGAGGGTGGGCGTGTCCTCGGCCGCCAGCATGGCGTTGAGCACCGCCTCCTCGACCGCCTCGATCACCGCGAGATAGATCGGGTCGAAGCGATCGTCGTCGAGCGCCTCGAGCCGCCACAAAGCCGGCGCCTTGCCGGGTAGTTCCATCGGGTTGGCGGTGCTGATCGCCAGGAAGAGATCGCCCGAGCCATTGCCGCCATACGTGCCGCCGCGGCCGATGCCCAGCGCGCCGCGCCGCGCCACCCGCCGCAGCTGGTGCGGCAGGATCGGCAGGTCGGTGGCGATGACGCCGATGATCGAGCCGCGCTCGCGCGGGAACAGCAGGTCGTGGCGCAGATGGGCGCCCACCGGCACGCCGCGCACGGTGAACTGATCGCGCCGGCCGTGATTGGCCTGCACCAGCACGCCGATCGTGCCGGACATGCCGTCGACCGAGACCATGCGCGAGGCGGTGCCGGTGCCGGCCTTGAACTCATAGGCGATCATGCCCGTGCCGCCGCCGACATTGCCCTCGGCCATCGGCCCGCTCCTCGCTCCGTCGAGCGCGGCGAGCGCGTGCGCCTCCGTCACGTGCTGGCCGTTGATGTCGCTCACGGTGCCGTCATAGGTCTCGGCAACGACGGGCATGGCCCAGAGATGGTCCGACGCGAAGCGCGGGTAGCGGCGGATCATCCACCGCACGGCGGCGTGGTGGACGATGCCGACGCTGTGGGTGTTGGTGATGCAGATCGGCCCGTTGACGTAGCCGCCATCCTCGATCCAGTGGCTGCCGGTCATCTCGCCGTTGCCGTTGAAGCGGTGAATGCCGGCCCACACCGGCCGCATCGCGGCCTCGTCGGCGCGCGGCACGATGGCGGTGACGCCGGTGCGCACATTGCCCTCGTTGATCGTCGTCAATCCGACGGCGATGCCCGGCACGTCGGTGATGGCGTTAAATGCGCCGGGCGCGCCGTCGAACGGCACGCCCGCCTCCCGCGCGCGGGGCTTACGCTCAATGCTCACGCGATCACCTTCTGAAATCGGCCGCCGACCGCTATAGAAACGCACGGTTCACGAGGGAGGGAAAGACCATGAAGGTGTTGATGACCGGTGCCGCCGGCGGCGTGGCGCGCATGACCCGGCCGATGCTGCGCGAACTCTATCCCGACCTCGTGCTGAGCGACGTCAAGCGGCCGGACGATCTGCGCAACGACGAGACCTTCGCGCCGGCCGATCTTACCGACCTCGCCGCCGTCGAGGCGATCACCCGGGGCGTCGAGGGCGTGATCCATCTCGGCGGCGTCTCGATCGAGCGGCCGTGGGACGAGATCCTGCCGGCCAATATCATCGGCTGTCACAACCTCTTCGAGGCGGCGCGGCGCAACGGGGTCAAGCGCGTGATCTTCGCCTCGTCGAACCACGCCATCGGCTTCTATCCCCGCGCGCGGCGCATCGGCACCGACAACGCGGTGCGGCCCGACGGCTACTATGGCGTCAGCAAGGCCTTCGGCGAGGCGATCGGCGCGCTCTACGCCTACAAGCACGGCATGCGTGTCACCAGCCTGCGCATCGGCAATGTCGGCGACAAGCCGATCGACCTGCGCCGCCTGTCGATCTGGATCCACCCCGAGGATCTGGTGCAGCTCTTCGTGATCGGCCTGGAGCATCCCGAGGTGCGCTGCGAGATCCTCTACGGCCTGTCCAACAACGCGCGCGGCTTCTGGGACAACCGGCGTGCCCTGGAGCTGGGCTACGACCCCACGCATGTCGCCGAGCACCATCGTGACGAGGCGCTGGCGGCGCAGGCCAAGCTGCCGCCCGATCCCATCGGCGACTGGTTCCAGGGCGGCACCTTCTGCGCCGACGGCTACGACAACAAGGACGAGTTGCCACGCACGTAACCCTTCCCCCGCCAGCGGGGGAAGGGAGGGGTCATCAGACTGATGCCCGGCGGGCAATGGTGCCGGCGCCGTCGGCGTGGCATGGTTGATGCTACCCGGGAGGGTGAGGAGCCATCATGACTAGCCGCATCAACCCGAACCGCTTCACCACGCGGCCGGAGATCGAGGGCACGTTCGGCGTCGTCACCTCGACGCACTGGATCGCCACCGCCGTCGGCATGGGCATCCTCGAACGCGGCGGCAACGCCTTCGACGCCGCCTGCGCCACCGCCTTCACCCTGCAGGTCGTCGAGCCGCATCTCAACGGACCGGGCGGCGACGTGCCGGTGATCGTCCACGACGTGCGCAAGGGCCGCACTGAGGTGATCTGCGGCCAGGGTCCGGCGCCGGCGGGCGCGACCATCGCGCATTACCGCGGCCTGGGCCTCGACATGGTGCCCGGCACCGGCCTGCTGGCGGCCTGCGTGCCCGGCACCTTCGGCACCTGGATGCTGCTGCTGCGCGACTACGGCACGATGAAGCCGCGCGACGTGCTGGAAGCGGCGATCGCCTACGCGCGCGACGGCCACGCCCTGGTCGAGCGCGTCTCGGCCACCATCAACACGGTGAAAGACCAGTTCACGCAGCACTGGAAGACCTCGGCGGCTCTCTATCTGCCCAACGGCAGTGTGCCGGCGCCCGGCACGATCTTCCGCAACGTGACGATGGCCGAAACCTACACGCGTATCCTGAAGGAGGCCGAGGCTGCGGGCGCCGATCGTGTGAAGCAGATCGAAGCGGCGGCGCGCGCCTGGTCGCACGGCTTCGTCGCGGAGGAGATCGACCGGTTCTGCCGCACGCAGGACGTCATGGACACCAGTGGCCGTGCGCACAAAGGCGTACTGAACGCCGATGACATGGCGAACTGGGCGCCCACGGTCGAGGCGCCGACGACCTACGACTACGGTCGCTATACCGTCTGCAAGCCCGGCCCGTGGAACCAGGGCCCTGTCATGCTGCAGCAGCTCGCGCTGCTGAAGGGCTACACGCTCGACGGCATGGATCCGACCAGCGCCGAGTTCATCCATCTGCTGGTCGAAGCGTCGAAGCTGGCGTTCGCCGACCGCGAGAAGTTCTACGGCGATCCCAATTTCGTCGACGTACCGATGCAGACCCTGCTGTCGGACACCTACAACGCCGAGCGCCGCGAGCTGATCACCGACAGGGCATCGATGGATCTGCGGCCCGGCGAGGTCGAAGGCTTCGGCGGCGTCGTGACCTTCCGCAAGGCCGATGCCTCGCGCAGCGCCGTAGCCGCCAGCGGCGCCGGCGAGCCGACGGTGGGCCGCCTCGGCGAGGCGCGCGGCGACACCGTGCATTTCGACATCATCGACCGCGACGGCAACATGGTGACCTCGACACCCAGCGGCGGCTGGCTGCAGAGCTCGCCGGTGATCCCGGCGCTGGGCTTCCCGCTGGGCACGCGCGCGCAGATGTTCTGGCTCGACGAGGGCAAGCCTGGCACCCTGGCGCCCGGCAAGCGGCCGCGCACCACGCTCACGCCGACCATGGCGCTGCGCGACGGCGCGCCCTACCTCGCCTGGGGCTCTCCCGGCGGCGACCAGCAGGACCAGTGGATCACCCAGTTCTTCCTGCGCCATGTCCATTGCGGCATGAACCTGCAGGAGGCGATCGACGCGCCGGCCTGGCACAGCGAGCATTTCCCGATCTCGTTCTTCCCGCGCACGGCGCGGCCGGGCGTGCTGGTGCTCGAGGGCCGCGTGCCGAAGGAGACGGTGAAGGAGCTCGAAAAACGCGGTCACATCGTCGAGGTCGGCGACGACTGGTCGGAAGGCCGTCTCACCGCCGCGTCGCGCGAAGGCGTCCGCCGCAAAGCCGCCGCCAACCCACGCGGCATGCAAGGCTACGCGGCCGGACGATGATGATGGCCACACTTCTACCTTCCCCCGCTGGCAGGGAAAGGTGGCGCGAAGCGCCTGATGGGGGTGGCTGTTTCCACACACTCCGTCGATCGAGACTGACCGCTATGCCGGCACCCCCATCCGCCCTTCGGGCACCTTCCCCCGCAAAGCGGGGGAAGGGAGGTGCGGCATGACCTGGTCGATCGTCGCGCGCGATCCTGCGACAGGCGCGCTGGGCATTGTCGTGGCGACCAAGTTCTTCGCCGTCGGTGCGCGCGTGCCGCATATCGCCACTGGCGTCGGTGCGGTGGCGACGCAGGCGCTGGTCAATCCGTTCTATGGCAGCCGGGGGATTCGACTGCTCGGAGAAGGCTTGCCGGCGGCGGAGGTCGTGAAGCTGCTGACCAAGGACGACGATGGCCGCGACTCGCGGCAAGTGCTCCTGATGGACTCCGCCGGCCGCTTCGCCGCGCATACCGGCGCGTCGTGTGTCGATTGGTGCGGGCACCTGATCCACGACAGCTTCAGCGTCTCCGGCAACATGCTGGCTGGCGCCGCCGTGATCGAGGACACCGCTCGCGCCTACGAAGCGAACGCCGCCCTGCCCTTCGCTCAACGATTGATCGCGGCGATGAAGGCCGGCGAGGCGGCGGGCGGCGACAAGCGCGGCAAGCAATCGGCGGCACTGCTGATCCACGGCACGCAGGCGTATTCCGACCTCGACCTGCGGGTCGACGATCATACCGACCCGCTGGCTGAACTGACGCGGCTGGAGGCGGTGAGCCGCGAGCATTGGACGATCTTCCGCCAGTTCATGCCGTCTCGCGAGAAGCCCGCCGGCGTGTTCGACCGCGCGGTGATCAACGCCGCGATCGCCAAGGCGCAATCGGAGCGCTGATGGCCACGCCGCTGCTGGAAGTCGCCGATCTGCGCGTGAGCTTCGCCGGCGACAACCGGCGCGACACGCTGGCCGTAGACGGCATCGGCTTCTCGCTGCGACGCGGCCGCACCCTGGGCATCGTCGGTGAATCGGGCAGCGGCAAGAGCGTGACCTCGCTCGCCATCATGGGCCTGCTGCCCAAGGACACTGCGCGCGTCGGCGGATCGGTACGCTTCGACGGCGAGGAGCTGCTGCGCGCACCGGAGGGCAAGCTGCGCGACCTGCGCGGCGATCGCATGGCGATGATCTTCCAGGAGCCGATGACCTCGCTCAATCCGAGCTACACGATCGGCGACCAGATCGGCGAGGCCGTGATCCGCCATCGTGGCGCGTCCAAGCGGGAGGCGCGTGCGCGGGCCATCGAGATGCTGCGACGCGTGCGCATCCCCTCGCCCGAGCAGCGCGTCGACGACTATCCGCACAAGCTCTCCGGTGGCATGCGCCAACGCGCGATGATCGCCATGGCGCTGGCCTGCGATCCGCGCCTGCTGATCGCCGACGAGCCGACCACGGCGCTCGACGTCACCATTCAGGCGCAGATCCTCGATCTGCTGCGCGACCTCCGCGCCGAGGGCGAAGCCTCGATCATTCTGATCACGCACGATCTCGGCGTCGTCGCCGAACTGGTCGACGAGGTGGCGGTGATGTACGCCGGCCAGATCGTCGAGCGCGCGCCGGTCGAGATGCTCTTCAGCCAGCCGCAGCATCCCTACACTGTGGGCCTGCTGGGCTCGCTGCCCCGCCTCGACCAGAAGCGCGAGCGGCTGGCGGCGATCGACGGCGCCGTCCCCGACATGACCGCGCCGCCGCCGGGCTGCCGCTTCGCCGCGCGCTGCCCCTTCGCCGAGCCAGCCTGCCGCGAGGGCGAGATGCCGACAATCGCGCTCGCCGACAGCCACGTCACCCGTTGCCGCCGTGCGCCGCTGGAGCGGCTGGTGGCATGAGGTGGGTGCGGCACATAACCCTTCCTCCCTCTCCCCGCGAGCGGGGAGAGGGAGA
>VGCZ01000043.1 GCA_016869975.1 Alphaproteobacteria bacterium | reverse complement strand
GTGCGCCCCGAATCGATCACCAGGGTCTGACCCGTCATCGTGTTGGTGCGGCACATGGTGACGACCTGGTCGGCGCAGTCGTCCTTGTCGGCCGCCTTGCCCAGCAGCGAGGCCTTTCGGCCGGTCTCGATTACCTCGGGCCGCAGGTTCGCAGTCGCCCGCGTGCCTTCGAGCAGGCCGGGCGCGACGCAGTTCACCAGCACCTCCGGCGCCAGCGCCACCGCCATGCACTTGGTGAGATGGATCAGGCCGGCCTTCGACACCGCGTAGGCGATCGACGAGCCGGTCGGCCCCAGCCCGGCGACCGAGGAGATGTTGACGATGCGGCCCTGGCCTTGCTTCTTCATCACGGGCGCCACCGCCTTGGTCAGCAGCATCGGGCCGGTGAGGTTGATGTCGAGAATCTTGTTCCATTCCTCGTAGGTCAGGCCGTCGAGGTCCTGGAAGCGGATCGACTTATTGTAGGCGGCGTCGTTGATCAGGATGTCGAGCCGGCCGAAACGCTTGACCACATCGTCGACCAGCTTCTGCACCTGATCGCGCTGCGTCACATCGCACTGGAACGTCGCGGTGCTGACCTGATGGCGTTCCAGATCGCGCGCCACGCCCTCGGCCTGGTCCCTGCTCTGCGCATAGACCACCGCGATGTGACAGCCCTGCGCGGCGAGCGCGTGGCAGATGCGCTGCCCCAGCCCGCCATTGCCGCCGGTGACGACGGCGACCGTGCCTTTCAGCTCCATGTGCCCCTCCCTCTTTGTCTTCGGGCTGCGCCTACGCCAGCAACGCCGCCGCCTGCCGCGCCCGCGTGGCACCCTCGCGCGCCATGTCGGCGCACAGGCCGGTATAGGCGGTGGGGTCGAGCAGCTTGTCGATCGCCGCGCGGTCCATGTGCGCGGTGAGTCGCTTGTCGGCCGCGAGCAGATCGGAGAACGCTTTACCTTCGACGAAGGATTCCTGCGCCGCGTCGTAGACCACGTCATGCGCGTGCTGGCGCCCGATCGCGGCGCCCAGATCGAGCATCACGGCCTCCGCCATGATCAGCCCCCCGCCGAGGTCGAGGTTGGCGCGCATGCGTTTGGGATCGACGCGCAGGCCGCGCATGATTTCGTTCAGGCGACTCAGCATGTCTCCCGTCGCGATGCAGGCCCGCGCCTCGGCGCTGTCCATCATCAGGCTGGTGGTGCGATCGGCCTCGTGCTCGGTGGTCATCGCCTCGAGCGCCAGCGGCACCATGGCGCGGATCTCGGCGGCCGCGGCGATCACGTCCTGGCAGAGCTTGGGGTTGCGCTTCTGCGGCATGGTCGAGCTGCCCACCGTGCCCGGCGGCACCGGCTCCTCGACCTCGCCGAACTCGGTCTTCATCAGGGTATAGATCTCGCGGCCGATCTTGCCCGATGTCGCCGCCAGCAGGCCGAGGATGCAGATGTTCTCGGCGAGGTGATCGCCCAGCGCGCGCGAGGGCACCGTCATCGAGCCGAAGCCCAGCTGTTTGCCGATGCCCCGCTGCACCGGCGGGCCCATCTTGCCCAGCGAGGCGAAGGTGCCGGCGCCGCCGCCCAGCATGGCGACGAACAGGCGCGGCGCGGCCTGCTTCAGGCGCTCGACATGGCGCAACAGCTCGTCGATCCACACCGCGACCTTGTAGCCGAAGGTCGCCGGCACCGCGTGCTGGCCATGCGTACGGCCGGCCATCGGCATATCGGCGGTGCGCTCCGCGAGATCGGCCATGGCCGCCAGCACCTCGCCGATCTGCCGCAGGAAGACCGCGTGCGCCTGGCGCAGCACCAGCAGATCGCCGGTCTGGGTGATGTTCTGCGTCGTGGCGCCCCAATGCACCCAGCCGCCGTGCGGCTCACCCACCACGCGGCCCAACTCCCACACCAACGGCACCAGCGTGTGGCCCGTACGCCTGAAGCCCTCGTCGATACGCGCGCGCTCCATCAGCTCGAGCTTAGCCTTGGCCGCGATCGCCTCGGCCGCCTCCTTGGGAACGATGCCGAGCTCGGCCTGCGCGCGCGCCAGCGCCACCTCGACATCGAGCCAGGCCTGCCAACGATTCTCCTGCCGGTACAGCGCGCGGATGCCGGGATCGGCGACGCGCGTCGCGGTCGGCAGGGAATCGGTCTGAGCGGACATGGTCGTGACTCCTTCTTCTCCCCCTCACCCCGACCCTCTCCCCGCTCGCGGGGAGAGGGAGGAACTATCGCGCCACCTTCAGCTCCTCGGAGCGGTCGGTGGCTGGCGCGGGCGTGCGTGACAGGTCGGCGATCTTCGTCCGTAGTTCCGGCGTCATCGCGACATCGACTGACGCCAGCGAATCCTTGAGCTGGTCGGTGTTGCGCGCACCGATGATCGGCGCGGTGACGGCGGGATGCGCGCCGACCCAGGCGACCGCCGTGCTGACCGGATGCAGACCGTTCTCCTGGCAGAAGGCGGTGTATTCCTCGGCGACCTCGAACATCCAGGCATCGCCGTAGCGCGCCTCGTACATCTTGTTGGTCTTGAGCCGGCCGCTGCCCTGCTTGGCGTACTTGCCCGACAGCAGGCCGGCGGCGCCGGGGCTGTAGGGAATGACGCCGATGCCGTTGGCTTCGGCCATCGGCAGGATCTCGACCTCGGCCTGGCGCTTCACCAGGTTGTACATGGGCTGCACGACCTGCAGGCGCGCCCAGGTGTTGCGCTCCTGGATATCGACGGCATGCTGCGTCTGCCACGCCGACCAGTTGCTGACCGCCGGGTAGATCACCTTGCCCGAGCGCACCACGTCCTCCAGCGCGCGCATCATCTCATCGATCGGCGTGCGGGTGTCGAAGCGATGCAGGAACAGCACGTCGATGCGATCGGTGCCGAGGCGCCGGAGACTGGCTTCCACCGCCTGCACGACGTGACGGCGATTGGCGCCGCGGGCGTTGATGTCGGGGCCGGTGGGGTTGAAGCACTTGGTGGCGATGACGAGGTCGTCGCGCTCGCCCTTGATCAGCCGGCCGAGGATCTCCTCCGATCGGCCTTTGTTGTACTCGTTGGCGGTGTCGAAGAAGTTGACGCCGGCGTTGCGCACCGCCTTGTACATCTGGCCGGCCATCGCCTCGTCGGCGTCGCCGCCAAACGACATGGTGCCGAAGCACAATTCCGAGACCATGAGTCCGGTGCGGCCCAAAGGCTTGGTCTTCATGCGTTTCCCCCGACGACAACAGGCGTCTTCTCTAGCCCAAAGCGCGCTGTCGCCGCTACAGCCAGGGCGATCGTGTATGGCTTTCTTCCCTTCTGCCTGCCTTCGCGGGGAGAAGGGAAGAAAGCCCTGACGCTCATATCTGACCTGCGCGTCGCCGCGTGGTAGACTTGGAACCGCGCCGGGTACGCTCGGCACGATGAACAGGTAAGGGAAACGCCATGAGCACGACGCCCGACATGGTGATCCGCCGCGGCACCGTCGTCGACGGCAGCGGCGGCGAGCCCGTGGTCGCCGATGTGGCGATCGCCGATGGCCGGATCGCCGCCGTCGGCAAGGTCGCGGCGCGCGGCCGCGAGGAGATCGACGCGCGCGGCCTGCTGGTAACGCCGGGCTTTGTCGACATCCACACCCACTACGACGCGCAGGTGACGTGGAGTAACAGCCTGTCCTCGTCGTGCTGGCACGGCGTGACCACGGCGCTGATCGGCAATTGCGGTGTCGGCTTCGCGCCCTGCCTGCCCGAGCGGCGCGACATGCTGGTCAAGCTGATGGAGGGCGTCGAAGACCTGCCCGAAGTCGTGCTGACCGAGGGCCTGCCGTGGAACTGGCAGAGCTTCCCCGAGTTCCTCGATGCGCTTGATGCGCGTCGCTACGACACGGATGTCGCCACCCAGGTGCCGCACGCCGCGGTGCGCGTGCATGTCATGGGCCAGCGCGGCGCGGATCGCGAGGCCGCGACCGAGGCCGAACGCCAGCAGATGGCGCGCATCGTCGCCGAAGGCATCCGCGCCGGCGCGCTGGGCTTCTCGACCTCGCGCACCATCGCGCACAAGACGCGCAAGGGCGAGCACACGCCAACCCTGGGCGCGGCCGAGGGCGAGTTGCGCGCCATCGCCGAGGCGCTGCGCGGTGTCGGCGCCGGCTGGATGCAGGTGATCTCGGACTTCGACGATCCGGAGCAGGAGTTCGCCATGCTACGCCGCGTGGCGGCGGCGTCGGGCCAGGTGATGTCGACGCAGCTCTTGCAGCGCGCCAACCGCCCCGAACTGTGGCGCCAGATCCTCGGCAAGATCGAGGACGCCAACCGCGACGGCACGCGCATCGTCGGTCAGGTGATGGGCCGGCCGATCGGGCTGATGCTGGGCTTCGAGCTCAGCCAGCATCCGTTCTTCACCCGGCCGAGCTGGCGCGCCATCGCCGATCTGCCCTTCGCCGAGAAGCTGGCGATCCTGCGCCAGCCGGAGTTCCGCGCCCGCCTGCTGTCGGAGCCCACAGCCGATCCCGCGATGGCGCGGCGGCTGAACACCTGGGAGAACCTGTTCCCGCTCGGCGATCCGCCGCAATACGAGCCGCCGCCGGAAAGCAGCATCGCGGCGATCGCCAAGCGGCAAGGGCGCGATCCGCAGGACGTCGCATACGACACGATGCTGGCGCGCGACGGCCGTGGCATCATCAACTACCCGGTGATCAACTACGCCGAAGGCAATCTCGACGCGGTCAAGACGATGGTCGAGCATCCCGACACGTTGATGGGGCTGGGCGACGGCGGCGCGCATGTCGGGCTGATCTGCGACGCCAGCTCGACCACGCACATGATCACGCACTGGACGCGCGATCGCAAGAGGGGCCCACGCCTGCCGCTTCAGTTCGCGGTCAAGCGACTGTCGCGCGACAACGCCCTGGCGCTGGGTCTCGCCGATCGCGGCCTGATCGCCGCCGGCCACAAGGCCGACATCAACGTCATCGACTACGACCGGCTGGGCGTGCGCTCGCCCGAGCTCTGGTACGACCTGCCGGCCGGCGGCAAGCGCCTGGTGCAACGCGCCGACGGCTATGTCGCGACGATCGTTTCCGGCGCCGTCGTCCACCGCGACGGCGAGCCCACCGGCGCGCTGCCCGGCCGCCTCGTGCGCGGACCGCAACGCGCCACATAACGAGTCTCCCTCTCCCCGCTTGCGGGGAGAGGGAGATCAAAGCGTGACGGTCGCCGATTGTGAGCCGATCTCGAGCGTCGTGCCGAAGGGCTTCGACAGCGCGGCGAAGCGTTCGAGGATCGTGCGTCCGTCCTCGCCCTCGGCCAGACGCGGCCGGCCGCGTTTGTGGCGGGCTTCCTTCCAGCCGAGGCTGATCGGGATCAGCTCGATGCCTGTCAGTGCGCCGCCCTCGTAGGTGAGTACGGGCACCACCGACTCCCAGTAGCGTTGGTCCGAGGGGAAGCCGACCTCATCGTTCTTGACCCGCTTCTGATAGACCTGCCCCGGCGTGAGATCGGGATCGGCACGGAAGCGTTCGTAGCCGTCGGCCGGTATCTTCGGCACCAGCTCGTTCTGGCCGATGAAATTGCCCAGGGAATAGAAGATCGGCTTGCCCTTATACAGTTCCAGGCCGCGCAGCAGATGCGGTCCGTGCCCGACGACGAGATCGGCGCCGGCGTCGATCATCTCGCGCGCGAAGACCGGGATGAACTCGGCCGGGATCTCCTTGCTCTCGGCCTGCTCGTGCGCGTGCAGGCTGACCAGCACCACGTCGGACAGGCCGCGCGCCTCCAGGATCCAGCGCGTCATGCCGTCGATGTCCTTGCGGTTCGCCGTCATGCGCACCGCCGCGCGATTGGCGGCGCGGAAGTTCATCGCACCCAACGGAAACAGCGTCGGATCGGACGGCGCGAAGGCGAAGCCCATCTTGATCTTCTGCTGGCGCTCGGCCTCCAGCCCGAGCTGCTCGGCGATCTCGCGCAACGCATCGAGCTGCGGTGGCGTGACCTCGTGTACCGTCTCGAAGCGCAGCGGATTGAGGCCGGGCCGGCCCGGCAGATCCGGCCGCTGGGCCGACGCCTCCTGGCCTTTGGCGAAGGACGAGGCGCAGGAGATCATCGCCACGGTGCCATGCGGATGGGTGTGATAGACTGGCCGCCGCGCATCCTCGAGGTTCCGGCCGGTGCCGGCGAAGGAAAGCCCGCGTGTCTCCATCGCCGCCAAGGTATGCAGCAGGCCCGATACGCCGTAGTCGAGACTGTGGTTGGTGGCGGTGGCGAACAGGTCGATGCCCGCGTCGCTGAGCTCGTCGAGCACCCAGGCCGGCGCGCCGAAATGCGAGCCGCCGCTCTCCAGCACCGGATCGCCGCGATAGTCGTTGGCCAGCACCTCCAGGTTGGTGAAGGCCACGTCGGCGGCGCGCACGCGATCGAACAGCGGACTGATGACGCCGTCGTCGCGGCTCCGCAGCCGGCGTTGCAGGATGCTGTCGCCGGTGAGCAGCAGCCGCAGCGCGGCGGGAGAGGACTCTGTTTTCATGCGTTTGCTCTCTCCCTTGCTCTACCTTCCCTCCGGAGGGCGAAGGTAACGGCCCTGTCTAGCGTAAACCCCAGCCATGTCGCCACCGGCCTCGACTCTTGCGCCGGCGCTGGCACTATCGCTCCAATACGAGGAACGTCAGGGAGGAAATCATGGACGTCGGCATGATGATGGTGTTCGCCAGCTATGGCTGGGAGAACTGCTCCGACAAGCGCGTCTGGGACGAGGAGATCAGGCTGGCGCGGCTGGCGCACGACCTGGGCTTCGACTGCCTGTGGTCGGCCGAGCATCACTTCAACGACTATTCCTTCGTGCCCGACAACCTGGCGCTGATGACCTACCTGACGGCGCTCTGCCCGAACATCGATGTCGGCACCGCCGCCGTGATCCTGCCCTGGCACGACCCGCTGCGCGTGGCCGAGAACGCCGCCGTGCTCGACATGCTGAGCAAGGGCCGGCTGCGCTTCGGCATGGGTCGCGGCCTGGCGCGGCGCGAATTCGCCGCCTTCCGCCTGAGCATGGACGAGTCACGCGGGCGTTTCGATGAGGCCGCGCCGATGATCATCAAGGCGCTGAAGACCGGCTTCATCGAAGGCGATGGCCCGTTCTACAAGCAGCCTCGCATCGAAATCCGCCCGCGCCCGCAGCACTCCTTCGACGGCCGCATCTACGCCGTGGCCTCCAGCGAGGACTCGATCGATTCCGCCGCCAAGCTCGGTGCGCATATCGTGATGTTCGCCGACCGGCCCTGGGAGATGCGCGTGCCAATGATCGAGCGCGGCCGCGAGTTGCATCGCAAGTACCATGGCACCACGCCGCCCACCGTGATGCTCACCGAGTTCGTCGTCTGCGGCACCAACCTCGCCGAAACCGAGGAGGAGGCGCGCAAGTACCAGGGCAAGTTCGTCGAGAGCAATTTCCACCACTACGAATTCCTCGGCGAGCACTTCAAGACGGTGAAGGGCTACGATTCCTACCAGCAGAAGGCCGATCTCGCGCGCAAGGCTGGCGGCCTCGAGGGCGCAGTCAACGGCTTCATGCAGGCCGCGAGCTGGGGCACGCCCGACAAGATCCTGCGCGGGCTGGAGGCGCGGCGGAAGGTCGTCGGCGATTTCGAGATGAACGTTGCCTTCCGCTTTGGCGGCACGCCGATGGAGGTCTCCGAGCGTGGCCTCAAGCTCTTCGCCAAGGAAGTGCTGCCGGTGGTGAAGTCGTGGAAGACGGCGACGGTGGCGCAGGCGGCGGAGTAAGGAGACGGTGCGATGATCGGCGAGCGGGATACGCGCGCCCCCAAGCGCGACGGCGTGATCATGGCGGCGGCGTAACGCCAATGCCACAGCGACTTCGTGTCCTGCAATCGCTTTGGGCGATGGAGCGGCGCCGCGCCGACGCGCCCGAATGGCCGTTGCGCACGCAGCTCGAGATGATCCGCGACGCCGGCTTCGACGGTGCCGGCGTGCGCTTCATCGATCCCGCCTTCGCCACCGAAGTCACCGATTTCCTGCGCGCGCACGGCCTGATCTGGCAGGCGCAATGCTATCCGACCAGTGTCGACGATCTGAAGCCGGTGCTCGAGCTGGTGGCGCGGCTGGGCGCCGACCACGTCAACCTGCAGCCCAACGTGCGGCCACGACGGCTCGAGGACTGCATCCCGCTGCTCGAAGGCTGGCGGCGGCTGAGCGAGCGGTCGGGCATCGCGGTGCACGTCGAAACTCATCGCGACCGCATGACGACTGATCTGCATTTCATGCTGCAACTCCTCGACTGCTTTCCCGACCTGCGGCTGACGGCGGACATCTCGCACTACCTGGTGGGGCGCGAATTCGCCTGGCCGGTCGACGAGGAGAACCACGACATGATGCGGCGCGTGCTGCGCAACGCCTGGGGCATCCACGGCCGCATCGCCAGCCGCGAGCAGGTGCAGATCTCGTTGGGATTCCCGCAGCATCAGGGCTGGGTCGAGCTGTTCATGGGCTGGTGGGAATACGCCATCCGCTCCTGGCGCCAGCGTGCCGGGCCGGACGCCACGCTGACGTTCCTGTGCGAGCTCGGGCCGCCGCCTTACGCCATCACCGGTCCTGACGGCGCCGAGCTCTCGGACCGCTGGCAGGACGCGCTGATCCTGAAGTCGATGATCGAAGGATTGTGGCGGCGCATCGAGGCCGAGGACACACGCTCCGTTGTGCGGGCAGGCGCGCAGTAGCATGCTGCCCATCGTCCCCTGAAAGACGCGACGGGACGAGCGGGAGGCAAACACATGGCCGGCAAAGTCGGATTCATCGGACTGGGCGCCATGGGCGGGCCGATGGCGTTGAACCTGGTGAAGGCCGGCTTCGCGCTGGTCGTGCACGACATCGATGCGAGCAAGACGGCGCCGCTGAAGGCCAAGGGCGCCGCGGTGGTGAACTCGGCTGAAGCCGTCGCCGCGGCGGTCGAGCGCACCATCGTCATCGTTGAGACCACCGATCAGGCCGAGCAGGTGATCATCGGCGCGCATGGCGTCATCCGTGGCGCCAAGGCCGGCCACATCGTGGTCTGCATGTCGACCATCGATCCATTCGCCGCGCAAAGCATCGCCGATCGGCTGGTGGCGCACGACGTCGCCATGCTCGACGCGCCGGTCAGCGGCGGTACCGGCCGCGCACAGTCAGGCGAGCTGTCGGTGATCGTCGGCGGCGCGGCGGAGATCGTCGCCAGATGCCAGGACCTGTTCAACGCGATGGGCAACCGCACCTTCCATGTCGGCCCGCTGGGCAGCGGGCTGGCGATGAAGCTGGTCAACAACATGCTGGTGCAGGTCAATACCGTCGCGGTCGCCGAAGCGCTGGTGCTGGGCGTCAAGGCCGGGCTCGATCCCAAGACGATCTACGAGGTCGTGCGCGTCTCGACCGGCGCCAGCGCGGCGTGGGAGCTGCGCGTGCCGCGCATCCTCGCCGGCGACTACGAGCCGGGTGGCACGGTCGACATCTCCTACAAGGACCAGGAGCTGGAGACCGCCTTCGCCAAGCGCCTGGGCGTGCCGCTGCTGCTGGCCAATGTCACGCAGCAGGTCTACCAGATGGCGCGCGCCCAGGGCTTGAACAAGCGGGACGGCGCGGCGGTGGTGAAGATCTTCGAGCACCTCGCCGGCGTGACGGTGAAAGACGGCTGAGATGCTGCCCGACGATCCGGCCCGCTCCACCACTCTGCCCGGACGCTTCTATGTCGAGCCGGACGCGCTGGCGCGCGAGCGCACCGCGCTGTTCTTCCGCACGTGGCACTACGCCGGCGCCGTGAGCGAGGTCGCCCGCGCCGGCGACTACGTCACCGCCCGGTTGCTCGATCAGAACGTCGTCGTCATGCGGGGACGCGACGGCGCGCTGCGCGGCTTCCACAATGTCTGCCGGCACCGTGCGCATGAGCTGCTGGCGGGACGCGGCAACACGCGCACCATCGTCTGCCCCTATCACGCCTGGTCCTATGCCGACGACGGCCGCCTGCTGAGCGCGCGCGGCCTGGAGCGGCAACCCGAATTCGACGCCGCCCGCCACTGCCTCGAGCCGGTGCGCATCGACGTGCTGGCCGACGCCTTCGTCTTCTTCAATCTCGATCCTGAAGCGAGGCCGCTCGCCGAGCTGGCGGGCGATCTCGACGCCGATCTGCGCGCCGCGCTGCCGACGCTGTCAGGCTATCCTGCCCGGCCCTTCGGCGAGCCCAAGCGCATCGCCGCCAACTGGAAGGTCGTCGTCGATAACTTCCTCGAATGCTACCACTGCGCGCCGGCGCATCCCGCCTTCTGCGATCTGGTCGACATGGCGAGCTACCGCATGACGGTGCAAGGCCTGTGGTCGTCGCAGAAGGGCGCCCTGCGCCGCGCCGACAACGCCGCTTACACCGTCGCCGACGACGCCGGCGAGAAACGCGCGCTGTTCTGGTGGCTATTCCCCTCGACGGTGATCAACGTGATGCCCGGCGCGCCCGAGGTTGTCGTCGGTACCATCCTGCCCGACGGCGTCGGCCACACCCTGCGCCGCTTCCAGCGCTTCGCGCCACCGGGCGCCGCGCCCGACGCCGCGCGCGAAGCCTACGAGCGCGAGGTGCTCGGCCCCGAGGACGTGGCGATCTGCGAGAGCGTGCAGCGTGGGCTGAACTCGCTGGGTTTCGACCGCGGCCGCATCGTCCACGATCCCGCCAACCCGCATCACGGCGAAGCGGCGGTGCACCACTTCCATCGGCTCGTTCAACAAGCTCTCGGCTGAAGAACCCCATGCGCATTGCGTTGATCGGATATGGCGCCTGGGGCCGCGTGCATGCGCAGGTGATCGCCGGCATTCCCGAGCTGACGCTCGCCGCCATCGTCTGCGGCGACGAGGAGTTGGCCGCGGCCGCCGTCGCGCTGCCCGGCGTGCGCGCCCATCGCGACTACGATGCGATCCTGCGCGATCCGAGCATCGATCTCATCGACATTGTCACGCCCAACCACCTGCACGCCGACATGACCATCGCCGCACTCGCAGCCGGCAAGCACGTGCTGCTGGAGAAGCCGATGGCCACGACCTTGGCCGACGCCCGGCGCGTGGTCGAGGCCGCCGAGCGCTCGGACCGCTATGTCGGCGTCGGCCTGCAATTGCACACCTCGCGCCAGTGGGGCCGCATCCGCGATCTGATCGCCGAAGGCGCGATCGGCAGACCGCGTTCCGCCAACAGCCTGCTGTTCCGCCGCCCCTTCCGCGGCGGCGCCGCGAACTGGCGCGTCACCGGCGGCCAGGTCGGCTCGTGGATCCTCGAGGAGGCGGTGCACTACATCGACCTGCTGCTGCTCTACTTCCAGGGCAGCGGCCTGCCCGTCGAGCTGTCGGCCGACGGCCATCTCTCACCGCTCGGCCAGGGCATGCACGACTCGTTCATCTGCACGATGCGCTTCGCCGATGGCGCCTACGCCTCGTTCTCGCAATGCCTGGGCGGCTTCGAGCATTCGCTGGTGACGGAGATCGCCGGCACCGAGGGCGCGATCCGCACCACATGGACCGGTGCCAGCGACCGTACACCGACCGCCAACTTCGAGCTCAAGTTGCGCCGCGCCGGCAGCACCGACGCCGAGATCGTATCGATCGAAAAGTCCGGCGAAGTCTACGAACTCGAAGAACAGCTCCGCCGTCTGATCACCGACGTCCCGCGCCGCGCACCACTGGTGAGCGCCCGAGCCGCCCTGCCCAGCCAGGTGATCTGCCTGGAAATCGAACGCGCCATCCGCGAGCGACGCGCGATCACACTGGATTGGTCATAGTCTTCCTCCCCTCTCCCCTTGCGGGAGAGGGGAACAAGAGAACCTACCCGCTATTCCTCAACCCCGCGGCGATGCCGTTGATGCTGAGGTGGATGCCTTGCACCGTGGCGGGGTCGGTGTCGCCGGCACGGTGGCGTTTGAGCAGCTCGATCTGCACGTGGTTGAGCGGATCGATGTAGGGGAAGCGGTTGCGGATCGAGCGGGCCAGGAGCGGGTTGCGTTCCAGGAGCGTCGTCTGGCCGGTGATGGCGCAGACCGTGTCGATGGTGCGCCGCCATTCCTCGCGGACGCGGCTGAAGATCGACGTCCGCAGCGCCTCGTCGGTGACCAGCTCGGCGTAGCGCGAGGCGATGGCGATGTCGCTCTTGGCCAGCACCATGTCCATGTTCGACAGCACGGTACGGAAGAACGGCCAGGCCGCGTGCATCGCGCGCAACCGCGCCATGCCGTCGGCGTGCGCCGCGACGAACGCTTGGACCGCAGCGCCGAAGCCGAACCAGCCCGGCAGCATCAGCCGGCACTGCGCCCAGCTGAACACCCAGGGGATAGCGCGCAGATCCTCGATGCGCTGGCGGGTCGAGCGCGAGGCCGGGCGGCTGCCGATGTTGAGGTTGGCGATCTCGCCCAGCACCGTCGACTCGCGGAAGTAACGATCGAAGCCCTCGGTCTCATAGACCAGCGCGCGATAGGCGCGAAACGCATGCGCCGACAATTCCTCCATCACGTCGAGATACTCCGCCGGCGGCGGCGCATGATCGGCATCGAGCAGGCTGGCTTCGAGCGTCGCGGCGGCCAGGGTCTCGAGATTGCGACGACCGACCTCGGCGTTGGAGTATTTGCCGGCGATCACCTCGCCCTGCTCGGTGATGCGGATCGCGCCCCGCACCGCGCCGGGCGGCTGCGCCAGGATCGCCTCGTAGCTCGGCCCGCCGCCCCTTCCCACCGAGCCGCCGCGGCCATGGAACAGGCGCAGGCCGATGCCGTGGCGCTTGAAGACGTCGATCAGCACCAGCTCGGCCTTGTACAGCTCCCAGGTCGAGGTCAGGTAGCCGCCATCCTTGTTGCTATCGGAGTAGCCCAGCATCACCTCTTGAGCATCGCCGCGCGACGCCAGCAGGCGGCGATAGGCGGGCAGGCCCAGCAGCTCATCCATGATCGGCCCGCAGCGTTGCAGATCGCCGATGGTCTCGAACAGCGGCACGATGTCGACGTCGAGCCGGCCCTCGCGCGGCCGCAGCAGGCCGACCTCCTTGAGCAGCACGGCGACCTCCAGGATATCTGACACGCTGTCGGCCTTGGAGATCACGTAATGCGGCATCGATGCCGGACCATAGCGCCGATGCGCGTCGGCGCAGACCCGTAGCATGTCGAGTTCGGTGGTGGTGTCCTCGCCATAGGATTGATAGGCCGACGCCAACGGCCGCATGGTCGCGAGCTCGCCCACCAGCAGCGCCGTGCGGGCCGGTTCGGCGAGCGCCTTGTAGTCGCCGCAGACACCCGCGGTCTCGACCAGCTCGGCCATGACGCGCTCGTGCACGTCGGAGTTCTGGCGGATGTCGAGCGCGGCGAGATGGAAGCCGAAGACGTCGACCGCGCGCCGCAACCCGCGCAGCCGCCCGCGCGCCAGGCCGAGCGAGCCGTTCTGGCTCAACGACTCGCCGATCGTGTCGAGATCGGCCCGCAGCGCTGCCGCCGATTCGTAGGCCGCCGCCTCGCCGACGGGCGGATACGGCGCCTCCATGCCGTCGAACGCCTTCGCCGTCGCCGCCAGCCGCGCGTAGACGCCGACGATGGCGCGGCGATAAGGCTCGTGCTGCCGTTCCGGCGCGCGATCGGTCGAACGCTCGGCCAGCGCTTGCAGCGCCTCGCTGACCCGCACGACGCGGCCATCGAGCGACAGCTCGCCGCCCAGGCTGTGCAGCTCCTCCAGGTAGTGGCGCAGCACACGGCGGCTCTGCATCGACAGCGCCTGGCGCGTGACCTCGGCGGTGACGTAGGGATTGCCGTCGCGATCACCGCCCATCCAGCTGCCCATGCGCAGGAAGGACGGCACCTTGACGTCCTGCCACTCCGGCACGGCGGCGAGCCGATCCTCCAGATCGGCGTAGAACGCCGGCAGGGCGTGGAAGAAGGTGTGGTCGTAATAGGCCAGCCCATTGTTGACCTCGTCGATCACCCGCAGCCGCGTGCCGCGCAGGATGCTGGTCTGCCACAGGGTGAGCACGGCGCGGCGCAGTGCGCGGCGGTTGGCGGTGAGCTCGTCGGGCGTGAACTGGATGCGGTCGCGTTCATCAAGAAGCCGCGCGATCTCCATCTCGCGGTCGATCGAACTCTTGCGGCGGATCTCGGTGGGATGCGCCGTCAGCACCGGGCTTACCAACGCGCGGGCAAAGAACATCAGCAGGCGCTCGCGCGACACGCCCGATGCGCGCGCGCTGTCGAGCGCATAGGCGATCGAGCCCGGCCGCGGCGCCGCCTTGGCCAGCGCGTAGGTCCGCGTGCGCCGGATGTGGTGCTGGTCCTCGGCGATGTTGGCGAGGTGCGAGAAATAGCCGAAGGCGCGGATGATGCGGATGGCCTCAGCCGTCGGCAGGCCGCTCATGATCGCCCGCAGCTCCTGGCGCGCCGCCTCGTCGGCGGCGCGGTGGAACTGCACGCCGGTGCGCCTTATGCGCTCGACCAGCTCGAACACCGGATCGCCTTCCTGCGCGCGCACCGTGTCGCCCAGGATGCGGCCCAGCAGCCGGATGTCGTAGCGCAGCGGGATGTCCTTCTCGGGCGTCTCGATGGTGTCCATCGGCTCTGCCTCCACACACCTCAGTCATTCCGAGCGCGGCGAGGACTCTCCTGCGACCGGGACTCCTGCCGAGGAGATCCCTCGCTGCGCTCGGGATAACGGCGGTTCTCGCGATCGATGCTAGCGCGATCCCAGACGCTGAACTAACGTTACCTGAGGATAGGAGAAACCCATGCCCCAGACGCTCGAACAACTCGCCACCGAGATCCGCACCGCCCTGAAGGCCGATGCCGGGCCATCAGGCAAGGAGGCGGTGTGCAAGATCGTGTCGAAGGTACTGCGCGACCAGGACTTCATCGCCACGCACCTGACGGCCGACCAGTGCAAGCCGCGCAAGGTGCTCTACGAGGATCCCGAACTGGGCTTCTGCATCTGCGGCCATGTCTACGAGAAGCCGGCGCATGGCGCGCCGCACGACCACGGCCCGAGCTGGGCGATCTATGGCCTCGCCGAGGGCGACACCGAGATGACCGACTGGCGCATCGTCAAGCAAGGCAACGAGACCGCGCCGTCGCTGGTCGAGCCGACCGTGAGCTACGTGATGAAGCCCGGCGACGCGCACTTCTACGACGTCGGCGTGGTGCACTCGCCCAAGCGCGACGGGCTTACCCGGCTGGTGCGCATCGAAGGCACCAACCTCGACCACATCAAGCGCTCCAATATCAAGGCGGCCTGAGTTTACCTTCCCCTGGAGGGGGAAGGTAGATTTGGAGTCATCCCATGCGAGATCATCGCGAAGATCTGAGCAACGCGCCGTAGCCCTCGATCGGATCCGAAACACCGGCGTGTTGCAGGCAGCGCCACAGGCTGGCCTGGTTCGCCGTGACGACCGGCAGACCGAGTTCCGTCTCCAGCGCCTCGATCAGCGCCACGCAGCGAAAGCCCGTGCCGCCGATCAGCACGCCGTCGGCAGTCGACGGGCACGCCGCCTTGATCTGCGCATGAAGCGCCTCGACGTCCTGCTCGAAACCAAAGCCGCGCGGATAGAGTTCTTCCGGCGGCACTGCGCGCCAGCCCGGTCCCGGGTCCATGCGCAGATGGCCGGCTGGATCGAAGCCGCGCTCCCGGTAGTAGCCGACCGCGGTGACGGCGGTGCCCTCACTGTACCAAGCCGGCACAACCAGGAACGGTCGCCGGATGCCACTGGCGCGCAGCGCCGCGACCGTGTCGTGGCCGTTGGTGGTGACCAAAGCGTCGGTGCCCAGCGCCGCGCCGATCGCCGCGACCGTGGCCTCGTGCCAACCCGCGCCGCCGACCACGCTGCTCGTGGTGTGCGCCAACACGACCGCGTTCAGGCGCATGGCGCCGAACTGCCGGCAGCCGCGCACCATGTCTTCGGGCAGCTCGACCCCGCTGCGGTCCGCACGCCAGCGTGTCCAGGGCGAGGTCGCGATGACGCGCGCGGCATGGATCGACACGCCTTTGGGCGCCATCGCCCACCATTCCGCCTCGGGCACCGCCTCGTTGCCGACGATGAACAGGCCGATGCGGGCGCGCACGCCCCAATTGTCGTTTCGCATGATTGACCAGACCCCTCACTCGAACCCAGGTCGAGTATAAGGAGATGGTGCGCATGAGACAGAGGACAATGCGATGAGTCGACTCGATGGCAAGACCGCCCTGATCACCGGCGCCGGCCGCGGCCTGGGTGAAGGCGTCGCGCGCAGCATGGCGGCGCAGGGCGCTGGTGTGATGCTGATCGCGCGCGATGACGCAGCGGTACAGGCGGTGGCGCGCGAGATCGTGGCGTCTGGCGGCAAGGCCGAAGCGATGGCCTGCGACGTGTCGGACCTCGCCGCCGTCGAGCGAGCAGTGGCGGCGACGCGGCAGAAGCTCGGTGGCCTCGATATCCTCGTGAACAACGCCGGCGTGATCGAGCCGATCGCCGAGCTGGCGAGCTCGGACCCGAAGGCGTGGGCGCGCAACATCGAGATCAACCTGATCGGCGCGTATTACGTCGTGCGCGCGGTGATCGAGGGCATGCTGAAGGCCGGCGGCGGCACCATCGTCAACGTCTCCTCGGGCGCCGCCTACCGCCCGCTCGAGGGCTGGAGCGCCTACTGCTCGGGCAAGGCGGGGCTGGCGATGATGACGCGCGCCATCGCGCTGGAGACCCAGGGCAAGGGCATCCGCATCTTCGGCTTCTCGCCCGGCACGATCGACACCGAAATGCAGGTGAAGATCCGCGCCTCGGGCATGAACATGATCAGCCAGATTCCGCGCGGCAACCTCGCGCCAGTCGAGCACGCGGTGCGCGGGCTGCTCTACCTCTGCGATCCCGCCGCAGACGATTTGATCGGCCAGGACGCCTCCACCCGCGACGAGGCCTTCCGCAAGCGCGCCGGGCTGCCGGTCTGACTTGATTGACACGACCATTCGGCGGATGCTGTTGGCGGGATCCGTGGATCAAGGAATCAGGAGCCGGATCATGAGCACCGCCGCCGCCGTCAGGATGCCGACCCAGGCGATGAAGATCGACAAGGTCAAGCAGCACATCGGCGCCATCGTCACGGGCATCGATCTGGCGCGGCCGATCGACGGCGCGACGCGCAAGGCGCTCTACGACGCTGTCGTCGACAACGTGGTCCTGGTGATTCGCGGGCAAGAGCATCTCAGGCCGGCGCAGCTGCAGGCGGCCGCCGAAATGTTCGGCGAGCTCATGGAGGACCAGAACCGGCGCTATCTGGTCGACGGCTTTCCGCTGATCAGCGTGCTCGACAACCGGCACCTCGACAGCAAGGGCCAGCCGGCGAAAGTCGGCGCCAACGCCACCTGGCATACCGACCACACCAACCAGGAACTGCCGCCCAAGTTCACCATGCTCTACGCGGTGGCGGTGCCGGACAAGGGTGGCGGGACGTCGGTATGCAATGCGCGCGCGGCCTACGAGGCGCTGCCCGACGATGTGAAGCGCAGGATCGATGGCGCGAAGACCGAGAACACGCTGATCAGCAGCGCGCGGATGGCGACCGCCAATCCCGACATCGTGAGGGCCCAGCGCGAGTCGACCAAACCACCGACGGTGCATCCCCTGGTCCGCACCCACCCGGAGACCGGCACCAAGGCCGTGTGGTTCCACAAGGCCAAGACCGAGACGGTCACCGGCATGTCGCCGGAAGACACGCAGGACTTCCTGCAGGATCTGACCGACAGGATCACCCAGCCTCGATTCTGCTACACGCATGAATACAGGACGGGCGATCTGCTGATCATCGACGACCGCGCCTCGTTGCACAAAGCCGGCTTCGACTACGACCCCAGCCAGCACCGCCGCCTCTACCGCATGCTGGTGCGCGGCGACCGTCCCTTCTGACTCCCTCTCCCCGCTTGCGGGGAGAGGGAACTACGCGCCGCCGAGGTACAGCTGCTTGACGATCTCGTTGGAGCGCAGCTCGTCGACGGTCTTGCCTTCGAAGGCGATCTCGCCGTGGACGATGACGTAGCCGCGATCGGCGATACGGACGGCCTGGTGGAAGTTCTGCTCGGCCATCAGCACGGTGAGCCCGAAGCGTGTCTTCAGCTCCTCGATCTTGGTGATGGTCTGGCTCACCAGCAGCGGCGACAACCCCACTGACGGCTCGTCGACCAGCAGCAGGCGCGGCGAGGACATCAGCGCGCGGGCGATCGCCAGCATCTGCTGCTGGCCGCCCGACATGGTGCCGGCGAGCTGCTTGCGGCGCTCGGCCAGCACCGGGAAGGCGTCGTAGGCGAAGCTCAGATTCGCCGCGGTCCGCTCGCGCGCGCTCCTGCGGTAGGCGCCCAGCATCAGGTTTTCCTCGACCGTGAGCTTGGGGAAGAGCCGCCTGCCCTCCGGCACCAGCGCCACGCCCAGCCCGACGATCTCTTCGGTCGGCAGGCGTGTCAGATCGTGCGTGACGCCGTCGACCTCCAGCGTGATCGACCCTGATACGGGCCGCACCAGGCCCATCAGGCATTTCATCAGGGTGCTCTTGCCGTTGCCGTTGGTGCCCAGGAGCACCACGGTCTCGCCGCTCTCCACGAAAATCGACGCGCCATTGAGTGCGCGCACCGCGCCGTAGCGCGCGTCGATTGCCGATGCGGTGAGCCTAAGCGCCAAGGTAGGCCTCTTGCACGCGCTTGTCGTCCATAACCGCCTGCGGCGCGCCCTCGCAGATGACGCGCCCGGCATCGAGGCACATCACGCGCTGCGAGAAGCGCATCACCGCCTGCATGATGTGCTCGATCATGATCACCGTGATGCCCTCGGCGTTGAGCTTGAACAGCGTGTCGAGCACCTCGTCGATCTCCGCGCCGGCCAGCCCGGCCATCGCCTCGTCGGAGATCAGCAGCTTCGGCCGCGCCGCCATGGCGCGCGCCAGCTCCATCTTGCGCAGTTCGACCTGCGAGAGCTGGGCCGAGAGCGCTTCGGCCTTCTCGGCCAGGCCGATCTTGCCGAGGATCGCCATCGCCTCGGCGTCGGCCTCCCGCGCCGACAGCCCATGGCCGATCACCGCGTAGTCGAGCGCCACCAGCAGATTCTCCAGCACCGTCATGCTGCGGAACGGCCGGGGCACCTGGAAGCTGCGGGCGATACCGCGCCGCGTGCGCTGATGCGCCGACAGGCCGCCGAGTTCACGGCCGGCGAAGCGGATCGAGCCACCGTCGTTGCGCAGCACGCCGGAGATACAGTTGATGAGCGTGGTCTTGCCCGAGCCGTTTGGGCCGATCAGGCCGAAGCGCTCGCCGGCGCGGATCTCCAGCGAGATGTCCTGCAGCGCGGTGAAGCCGCCGAAGCGCTTGGACACGCCGCTGACGCTGAGCAACGGATCGCTCATCGCCGCCCCCAGCGCTGCCAGGCCCGCTTGGCCAGGCCGATGATGCCATCGGGCGCGCCGACGACGAACAGCACCAGCATCACGCCCAGCACCAGCACGTTCACTTCGGACGAGATGGTCACGGTGAGGAACTGCTGGGTCGTGGCGAGCAGGATGGCGCCCAGCACCGGGCCGATCCAGTGCGCCGTGCCGCCGATCAGCGACATCGCCAGCGCCGAGACCGAGTAGTTGAGGTTGAAGGCGCTCACCGGATCGGCGAACTGCAGGTACATCGCCGCTGGCGCGCCGGCGGCCGACATCAGCGCGCCGGAAATGGCGCAGGCCAGCAGCTTCAGCTTGAGCGTCGGCACGCCGGAGCATTCGGCGGCGACCTCGTCGTCGCGTACCGCGCGCAACCCGCGGCCGACGCCGGAGAGCTGGATGTAGCGCGCCAGCGCGACCGCTATCACCACCAGGACCGCGACGACGACGAACAGCATCTTGATGTAGGACTCGAACGGCGCGGTCGGTGGCGGGCGCAGCAGCTGTACCCCGGTGGCGCCGCCGACGAACTTCCAGTTGGTGATCAAGGTCTCGGCGATGATGGTGACGGCGACGGTGGCGATGGAGAAGAAGATGCCGCGCAGGCGCAGGGTCAGCAGGCCGACGCCCAGTCCGAGCGCGGCGCCGACCGCCGCGGCGGCGAGCATCTGCAGATAGAGTGGCGCGCCGGCGTACTTGAAGACGGCCACGGCGGTGTAGATGCCGACGCCGACGAAGGCCGAGGTGCCGAAATTCACGTAGCCGGCGTAGCCGCCGAGGATGTTCCACGCCGTCGCCAGCACGATGAACTGCAGGATCACGAAGCCGGCGAAGAAGACGTACTCGTTGCGCACCACGAACGCGGCTGTCACTGCCGCCGTGAGGAAGACGGCGGCGCCGATCAGGAAGGGAACGGAACGCATGCTCATGCCTGCCCCCGCTGGCGGGGGAAGGTGGCGCGAAGCGCCGGATGGGGGTGGTTCGCGCGACAACCCCAACGATCGAGTGTGGCCGCTATGCCGGCCACCCCCATCCGCCCTTCGGGCACCTTCCCCCGCCAGCGGGGGAAGGTATGAGCGAGGTGAACCCTCATCGTCCGAACAGCCCCTGTGGGCGCACGCCGAGGATGATCAGCAGCAAGGTGAACGAGATCGCCGGCGCCCACGACGCGCCGAACATCGTCAACACGATGGTCTCGGCCACGCCCAGGATGATACCGGCGACCAAGGTGCCGGACATGCTGCCCAGCCCGGCCATCACCACGACGCAGAAGGTGCGGCCGATATAGGCGCGATCCAAGGTCGGCTCGACCGGCTGCACGATGATCAGGAGCGCGCCGGCCAGCGCCGCGACCGCCGTGGCGATGCCGAAGGCCCATTGCTTGATGCGCACGGGATCGGCGCCCATCAGGCGCAGCGCCTCCTCGTCCTGGGCCACAGCGCGGATGGCGCGGCCCAGGAAGGTCCGGTTGAAATAGAGCGCCAGCACGCCCGACAGCAGCAGCGCCATGACGAAGGCGGCGATCATGCGCATCGGGATGCGGATCTCGAGGATCTCGATGCTCTTGCCGATGTAGAAGGCCTGCACGGTGCGCTGGTCGACACCGAAGGCCATGATGATGCCGACCTCGATGATGAAGGTGATGCCGAAGAAGAAGGCCAGGCCGCGCACCGCCGCCTGGCTGCCGCGCTTCTCGAAGGTCTCGTGGTAGACGCGGTAGAGCGCGATGCCCAGCACGAAGAACAGCGGCATCAGGATCAGCCCGGCGAGGATCGGGTCGATCTCGAAGCCGCCCAGCAGCCAGGCGCCGTACGACGCCAGCACCAGCAGCGCCGGATGCGTGACGTTGGGCACGTCGAGCATGCCGAAGGAGATCGCCAGCCCGATGCTGACCGCGGCATAGAAGCAGCCGACCATCGTGCCCAGCACAACGGCGTCGAGCAGGAGCTCCCAGGAGAACATCGCCCTCGCCCCGCCGCTAGGTCATCGTTCGCACGGACCCAGCCGAGGCTGTCGTCCCGGGCGCGGCGCAGGATCCAGGCCGCGGCGAGATCGCTCGCCGCGCCTCGAATGACATTCTCGATTCGACCGCCGGTGACACGCTTCACACCTTTCCAAGGGCGCGCAGGATAGCCTGGGGCCCGGCCGGCTGGCTATCGACGCGCGCGCCCAGCGGGCGCAGCGCGTCGTTGATGGCGTTGATCACCGCCGCCGGCGCGCCCGCCGTACCGGCCTCTCCCGCGCCCTTGGCGCCGATCTCCGAGGACGCCGTGGGCGTCACGACGTGCGCGACATCGATGTCGGGCATCTCCGCGGCCATCGGCACGAGATAGTCGGCCATGTTGCCATTCAGCATCTGGCCCTGACCGTCGTAGCGGCACTCCTCGAACAGCGCCGCGCCGATGCCCTGCACGATACCGCCGCGAATCTGCTCGTCGACGAGTTGCGGATTGATCACCGTGCCGCAATCCTCCACGCACCAATGCTTGATCAGCGTGACGAAGCCGGTGTCGGTGTCGACCTCGACATAGGACGCCTGCACGCCGTTGGTGAAGGCGAATGGATAGTCCTTCGGCACGTAGTGGCGCGTGACCACGAGCTCCGGCGCCAGACCGGCCGGCAGCGTGTCGGGCCGGAAATAGGCGACGCGGCCGAACTCGGACAGCTTCATGCGCTCCGCGCCGCTGTCGGCGTCGACGATACTGCCATCGCGGACATCGAGCGAAGCGGCGTTGGTCTGCAGCATAACGGCCGCGGCCTCGAGGATGTTGCGGCGCAGCGCCTTGCCTGACTGCCAGGCCGCCTCGCCGCCGATGCCGGCGGCGCGGCAAGCCCAGGTGCCGCCGCCATAGGGCGTGGCGTCGGTGTCGCCGGTGACGACCCGCACATCCGACAACGGAACACCGACCGCAGTCGCCACCACTTGGGCGATCACCGCCTCGGTGCCCTGGCCCTGCTCGGTCACGCCGATCGCCGCGACCACACCGCCCTGCGGGTTGAGGCGCAAGGTACAGCCGTCCTGCGAGGAGATGCGGGCGCCGCCTACGCCGTAGAACGCCGCGGACGGATTGGTGATCTCGATGAAGGCCGCGAGTCCGATGCCGCGATGGATGCCGCGGGCGCGCAGCGCGGCTTGTTCGCGGCGCAGCGCGTCGTAGTCCATCATCGCCAGCAGCTTCTCGAGCGAGCGCTGGTGCGAGAGCTTCTCGAACCTGATTCCCGAGGCGGCCGTCGAGGGATGCGCGTCGTCGGCGATGACATTGCGCCGCCGCAGCTCCGCCGGATCCATCCCGATCGCCGCCGCCGCGAGGTCGACCAGTCCCTCGGTCACCATCACCGCGATCGGGTGACCGACGGCGCGGTACTGGCACATCGGCGTCTTGTTCTGAAAGACCACGCGCGCACGGGCGCGATAGTTCGCGTGACGATACGGCCCGCCCACCAGGTTGACGACCTGGTTGGCCTCGACGGCGCTGGTCCTCGGGTAGACCGAGTAGGGACCGATGCCGGTGAGATCGTCGATCTCGATTCCCAGGATCGCGCCAGCCGCGTCGACCGCCATGCGCCCCTTCACGCGATGGTCGCGGGCGTGGATGTCGGACACGAAGGATTCCAACCGGTCGGCGACGAACTTGACCGGCCGAGCCAGCAGCTTCGCCAGGGCCACCGTCGCCATCTCGTCCGGGTAGATATGGACCTTGATGCCGAAGGAGCCGCCGACATCCCCGCACACCACGCGCACGCTGGCCTCGGGCAAGCCGAGATGCTTGCACACGATGTCCTGCATCATGTGCGGCGCCTGGAACGAGTGGTGGATGGTGAGCTTCTCCTCGCCCGGGTTCCACTCGGCCACCAGCGCGCGCGGCTCCAGCGTGACGCCGGTGTGCCGCCCGACGTGAAACGTCTGTTCGACGACCGCGGCGGCGGTGCGGAAGGCGGCGTCGACGTCGCCCACGTCCAGCGTGCGTTCGAAGGCCAGATTGTCGCCCAGCTCGGGATGGATGACGGTCGCGCCCGGCGCGAGCGCCGCCTCCATGTCGACCGCCACCGGCAGCGGTTCGAGCTCCGCGTCGATCAGCGCCACGGCGTCCTCGGCCTCGGCCCGGCTCGCCGCGACGACCGCGCAAAACGGCTCGCCGGCCCAGCGCAACCAGCCGATCGCCAGGGGGTGTTGCGGCGGCGAGCGCAGACCCTTGAAATGGCTGAGAACGGCGACCCAGGGCTTGCAGATCCCGGCGAGATCCTCGCCGGTCACCACGGCGACCACGCCGGGCGCGGCCTTGGCGGCGGCGGTGTCGATCCGCACGATGCGCGCATGGGCGCGCGGGCTGCGCAGGAACGCGACGTGCGCCATGCGCGGCAGGCGCAGATCATCGACGTAAGCGCCGCGGCCTTGCACCAGTCGACGCGCGTTCGGCCGCGGCACCGACCGGCCGATATAGCTGTTTGGTCGATCGAGGAAGCTCAGCGCCGGTTCGCTCATGTCGCCCGCCCGGCGCGCGCCGCCAGCGTCCGCTCGACGGCGTCGACGATCGCCTGATAGCCGGTACACCGGCAGTAGTTGCCGGAGATCGCCTCGCGGATCGCCGCGCGCGAGGGCGCCGCCTCGCGTTCGAGAAGCTCGGCGATGGTGATCAGCATGCCCGGCGTACAGAAGCCGCATTGAAGGGCGTTGCGCGCCAGGAAGGCCTCCTGAAGATCGGCGATGGCGCCGCGGTCGGTGAGGCCCTCGACGGTCTCGACCACCGCCCCGTCGGCCTGCACCGCGAGCATCAGGCAGCCGCGCACGGCCATGCCGTCGACGCGCACCGTGCAGGCGCCGCACACACCGTGCTCGCACCCGACATGGGTGCCGGTGAGATCGAGGGTGTCGCGCAAGAAGTCGACGAGATGCGCGCGCGCGGCGACGCGGCGGCTCACCCGCTCGCCGTTGACGGTGAGCGTGACGACGCGTGCGTTGTCCGGCCCGGCGCTCACGCGTCGCCTCGCGTCCGCAACGCGGCCATGGCGCGGCCGAGCAGGACGCGCGCCAGGTGCAGCTTGGTCGCACCGGCGCACTCGGCGTCGCCAGTCGGCGCCAGGTCCCTGCCGAGCGTCGCCTGGGCGTCGGCGATACCGCCGCCACCGGCGATGACGCGTCGGGTGGCCTCGGCGAGCACCGGCCGGTCGCCGACGCCGAAGAACGCCAGGCGCGGATCCATCGCGCCGTCCTCGGCGCGGGCGACCTGCGCGGCCAGGCCGACGATGGCATAGTCGCCGCGGCGCCGGGCGAGCTCGCTGAAATGCGCGACCGAGCCGGCCGGCGGCGAGGCGATCTCGATCGCCACCAGGACTTCGCCGCGCCGCAGCGCCGTCGCGAACAGCCCGGTGAAGAAGTCGCCGGCGGCGACGCGCCGTTCGCCGGCGCGGCTCGCCACCACCATCGTCGCGCCGAGCGCGAGGCAGCAGGCCGGCCACTCGGCCGCCGGGTCGGCCAGCGCGATCGACCCGCCGAACGTGCCGCGGTTGCGGATCGCGGCGTGCGCGATGTGCGGCGCCGCCATGGCGAGCAGCGGCAACCGCTCGGCGATCAGCGCCGAGCGGGCGATCTCGCCGTGCCGCGTCAAGGCGCCGATGCGAACGACGCCATCGCGCGCCTCGATGCCCGACAGCCCCGGCAGGCGATTGATGTCGACCAGCAGGCTTGGCGCCGACAGCCGCATGTTGAGCGACGGCACCAGGCTCTGGCCCCCGGCCAGCAGCCGTACGTCGCCGTCGCCGTCGAGAAGGTCGAAGACCTCCGACAGAACGGTGGGCCGCGCGTAGGCGAAGTCGGGGGCTTTCACGCCGCCCTCCTGTGAAGCTGGACCCGCTAGGCGTCTAGCCCTTGCGCGCCTTCTCGAAGGGCTGGATCAGCTCCCCAGTCTTCCACTTCTCGGGCGACAGGATCACCTGCTTTCCGGGGCTGCGGAACTGCTCGATGTTCTTGTCGACGACACCGCGATACTGCGCGATCAGGGTCGCCGATTCCTTGCGCTCGCCGTCGGCCGCGAAGGCGATCGGGCCAACGATGGTCGGCATCTCCGCCGTGCGCAGGAAGTCGGCCAGCTTCTTGTGCTCGATCGACTTGGTCGCCGCCACCGCCTGCTCGACCATCTGGCCCATGGCGTAGCCGAACGGCGCCAGGTAGTAGCCCAGCGGATCGACCTTCGCCTCGACCGCGCGCTTCTGGTACTTGACGAAGAACTCCTTGGAGCCCGCGAACTCCATCGACTTTTCGGGCAGGTAGGAATTGTAGTTGACCACGCCGTTGAGCAGCGAGCCCATCGACTCGGCCACGGCGCTGAACTGCAGGCCGACCATGCCGCCGCCGAACACCTTGACGCTCTCGCCGACACCGATCTCGTTGACGGCGCGCAGCAGGCCGACCGAATCCGGCGGATAGGAACAGACGAACACCATGCCCGGCCGCGCCGCGCGCAGCGCCCGTACCATGGCCGAGAACTCGACGGTAGCCGGCGGATAGCTCTGCTCGTAGACGACCTTTAGCTTCTTCTCCTCGGCGAGCCCCTTGGCGATCCTGATCAGGCTCTGCGCGAACTCCTGGTCGGCGCCGATCAGCGCGATCGAATCGGCGCCAGCCTTCATGCCCAGATCGATGAAGGCGCGCGCCCAGGAATCGGCCGGGCCCCACGGCGCGTTGTTGAACCACTTGTCGTGCTTGACCGTGCGGTTCACCTGGAAGGAGAAATTGCCGATCAGCAGCAGGTCGCGCTGCTTGACCAGAGGCATGATCGGCGCCGTCGGCACCGTGGCGTAGGGCGCGAAGATCAGGTCGACCTTGTCGACGTCTAGCAGCTTGGAATAGATCGCCGGCGTCTCCGAGGCGCTCGACTTGTCGTCGTAGACGATCATTTCGACCTTGCGGCCGAGCAACCCGCCCTTCTCGTTTACATCGTCGCGCCAGACCTCGATGCCGATCAGCGAGGACTTGCCGCCGGCGGCCAGCCCGCCGGTCTGCGGCATGCTCATGCCGATCTTGATCGGCCCGGCGCCCTGCGCCAGCGCCGGCAAGGGCAGACCGGCGGCCAGCGCGCCGGCCACGGCGGTACGACGACGAATACGGCCCGAGTTCATGGTGCGTCTCCTCCAGACATTCTTCTTATCGGTCGCGAGCATGGCGGGCGCACGGCGTTTCGACAACAGCGAACTCCTACCTTTCCCCGCTGGCGGGGGAAGGTAGGATGCGCGAATGCCAGACACCTATCTCGGCCGCTCGCTCAGCCGCCTCGAGGACGCACGCTTCCTCACCGGCAAGGGCACCTACGTCGCCAACGCGATCCCCGCCGGCTGCCTGCACGCCTACGTGCTGCGCTCGCCGCACGGTCACGCGCGGATCGACCGGCTGGACGTCGGCGCCGCGCGCAAGCTGCCCGGCGTGGTCGCGATCTACACCGAGGCCGACCTCGCCGCCGACGGCATCGGTCCCCTGCCCTGCGCCGTCGCCATCGATTTCGTCGAGAAGCTGATCGTGCCGCCGCGCCCGGCGCTGGCGAAGGATGTCGTGCGCCATGTCGGCGATCCGGTGGCCTGTGTCATTGCCGAGTCGATCGAGGCGGCGCTCGAGGCGGCCGACGCCATCGAGGTCGACTACACGCCCCTGCCCGCTGTTGTCGACGGCGCCGCCGCCCTCGAGTCAGGCGCGCCGCAGCTCTGGCCGCAGGTGCCGGGTAACTCCGCCTTTCTCTATCACCGCGGCGACAAGGCGGCGGTGGACGCGGCGATGGCCTCGGCCAAACACATCGTCACCGCCGATCTGCTCAACAACCGCGTCGTCGTCGCGCCGATCGAGACGCGTGCGGCCATTGCCACCTACGACGCGGCGCAGGACCTGCTGCACCTGACACTCACGGGTCAGGCCGTGCACGGCATCCGCCGACAGCTTGCCGAGTCGATCTTCCGCATCAAGCCGGATCGCCTGCGCCTGAGCGTGCCCGATGTCGGCGGCGGCTTCGGCATGAAGAACTTCGTCTATCCGGAATGGGTGCACCTGCTCTACGCCGCGCGCAAACTGCGCCGTCCGGTGCGCTGGGTGTCGGAGCGCGTCGAGGATTTTCTGACCTCGGCGCAGGGCCGCGACTTCCGCGCGCGGGCACGGCTGGGGCTCGACGAAAACGGCCGCTTCCTCGCGCTCGATGTGCGGGCGATCGCCAACATGGGCGCGTATCTGTCGGGCGCCGGCCCGGGAACCTCGACCGTGTCGGCGGGCAACGCCATGGGCGGCGTCTACGCCATCCCGGCGGCGTTCCTCGAGACGCGCGGCGTCTTCACCAACACGCCGCCGATCGACGCGTATCGTGGCGCGGGAAAACCGGAGGCCAACTACCTGATCGAACGCCTCGTCGATCAGGCGGCGCGGGAAACCGGCATCGACGCGGTCGAGCTGCGGCGACGTAACCTGATGTCGAGCTTCCCGCATCGCACGCCGACCGGCCTGCAGATCGACGGCGGTCGCTTCGTCGCCAATCTCGACGACGCATTGCGCGTCGCCGACCAGAAGGGATTCGAGGCCCGCCGCAAGCGCTCGGCCGAAGCCGGGTTGCTGCGCGGCTGGGGCCTGTCGTGCTTCCTCGAGACGGCGCGCGGCGCGCCGGGCGAGGTCGCGCGCATCGCCTTCGACGCCGATGGCGGCGTGACCTTGGCCGTGGGCACCATGTCGAACGGCCAGGGCCACGAGACGACCTATCCGCAAGTCGCGGCCGACATGCTGGGCCTGCCGATCGAGACCTTCCGCTACCGCCAGGGCGACACCGAGCTGCTGCCCAGCGGCAACGGGCATGGCGGCGCGCGCTCGATGCAGATGGGCGGCACAGCGCTGGTCATGGCGATCGAGGCGGCGCTGGAGAAGGCACGGCGCATCGCCGCGCACCTGCTGCAGGCGCCGGTCGAGGGCGTGCGCTTCGTCGACGGCCGCTTCGTCGTCGATGGCACGGATCGCGCCATCGCCCTGCTCGACGTCGCCGCCGCGGCGCGCGATGCCGCCAACCTGCCGGAAGGCATGGCGCCGGGGCTCGATAGCCTGGCCAACAACCCCAGCGACAAGTTCGGCTTCCCCAATGGCTGCCACGTCGCCGAGGTCGAGATCGATCCCGAGACCGGCGCGGTGCGGCTCGACCGCTACACGCTGGTCGACGATTACGGCCGCCTGCTCAATCCCATGCTGACCCTGGGCCAGGTGCATGGCGGTCTCGCGCAGGGCATCGGCCAGGCGATGATCGAGCACACCGTCTTCGATCCCGGCTCCGGTCAGATGCTGAGCGCCTCGTTCATAGACTACGCCCTGCCGCGCGCCGACGACCTGCCGAGCTTCGCCGGCCATCTCGACGCGTCGGCGCCCACCGCCTCGAATCGCCTGGGCGTGAAAGGCGTCGGCCAGGCCGGCTGCATGTCCGCGCCCCAGACAATCATGAGCGCGATCCTCGATGCGCTGAAGCCGCTGGGCGTGACGCACCTCGACATGCCAGCGACGCCGCAAGCGGTCTGGCAAGCGATCCAGGCGGCACGCAAATCATGAGCTTCCCCTCTTCACTCCCTCTCCCTGCAAGCGGAGGGAGATAGAAGCATGACCCACTCGACCACCCGCCTCGCCGTCGACATCGGCGGCACCTTCACGGATCTCGTGCTCGATCTCGGCGAGCGCTCGTTGTCGGCCAAGGTGCTGACCACGCACGACGCGCCGGAGCGTGGGGTGCTGGAGGGTACCGACATCGTGCTCAAGCAGGCGGGGCTGAAACCCGCCGATCTCGACCTGATCATCCACGGCACCACCCTGATCACCAACGCCCTGATCGAGCGCAAGGGCGCGCGCACGGCGCTGGTGACGACCGAGGGCTTCCGCGACTCGCTGGAGATCGCCTACGAGCACCGCTTCGAGCAGTACGACATCTACATGGAACGGCCCGAGCCGCTCGCGCCCAGGCCGCTGCGCTACGAGGTGCCGGAGCGCGTCGCCGCCGACGGCTCGGTGCTGCTGCCGCTGGACGAGGCGGCGGTCGAGCGCCTCGCCGAGCGACTCGTCGCCGACAAGGTCGAGGCGGTGGCGATCTGCTTCCTGCACGCCTACCAGAACGACGCGCACGAGCGGCGCGCGCGGGAGATCATCGCCAGGCGAATCCCCGAGGCGGTGATTGCGATCTCCAGCGAGGTCTGCCCGGAGATCCGCGAGTACGAGCGCACCTCGACGACGGTGGCCAACGCCTATGTGCTGCCGGTGGTCGAGCGCTACCTGCGCCGGCTCGACGCGGGATTCCGCGATCTCGGCACGCAGGCACCGCTACTCATGATCATGTCCTCGGGCGGCATCACCACGGTCGAGACCGCGCGCCGCTTCCCGGTGCGGCTGGCCGAATCGGGCCCGGCCGGCGGCGTGGTGATGGCGCTGGGCGTCGCGGCACAGAACGGCATCGCCAAGGCGCTCAGCTTCGACATGGGCGGCACGACGGCCAAGATCACGTTGATCGACGATCTGCGCCCGCAATACAGCAGGCACTTCGAGGTCGCCCGCGCCGCGCGCTTCGTCAAGGGCAGCGGCATTCCCGTGCGCATCCCGGTGATCGACATGGTCGAGATCGGCGCCGGCGGCGGGTCGATCGCGCGCACCGACGCGCTGGGCCGCATCACCGTCGGCCCGGACAGCGCCGGATCGGTGCCCGGCCCCGCCTCCTACGGCCGCGGCGGCACCTTGCCCACGGTCACCGATGCCGACCTGCTGCTGGGCTGGCTCGATCCGAAGCGCTTCGCTGGTGGCCATATCGACCTCGCACCGCAGGCCGCCGAGAGCGCGATCGAGAGCTTTGTCGGCGGCAGGATCGGCCTGGAGCGCACGCGCGCCGCCTACGGCATCGCCGAGCTGGTGACCGAGACGATGGCGAGCGCGGCACGCGTGCACGCGGTCGAGAACGGCAAGGACATGGTCGGCCGCACCTTGATCGCCTTCGGTGGCGCCGCCCCGCTGCACGCCGCGCGGCTGGCGCAGAAGCTCGGCATTACCCGGGTGGTGATCCCGGTCGGCGCCGGCGTCGGCTCGGCGCACGGCTTTCTGCAAGCGCCGATCTCCTACGAAGTCGTGCGCTCGCGACTCGTCTCACTCGCCGCCTACGACGCGGCCTTCGTCACCGACCTCTTCGCCTCGATGCGCGCGGAGGCCGAAGGCGTCGTGCGCCTGGGCGCGCCCAAGGCCGACCTGCGTGAAGAGCGCACCGCCTATATGCGCTATCGCGGCCAGGGCCACGAGGTGCGCGTGCCGATCGCCGACACGTCGTCCGAGACGATGCGGCTGGCCTTCGAGGCGGTCTATCGCGCGCTCTACGGCCGCATCATCCCGAAGCTGGAGATCGAGGTGGTGAGCTGGACCCTTTCGCTGAGCGAAGCGCGCGGCCTGCCGGCACGCGCCGCGTCCGTCGCGGCAAGTCCCGCCCCCGCACGCAACGGCACACGCGACCTGGTCGATCCGGTGAGCGGCAAGACTGTCGACGCCGGCGTCTACGCCCGCGACACACTGCGACCCGGCGCACCGGTGCAAGGCCCGGCGATTATCGCCGAGGCCGAAACCTCGACCCTCATCCCCGGCGGCTTCACCGCCATCCTCAACGGCGCCGGCCACGTGATCATCGAGAGGGATGCCGGATGAGGCCGCCATCATTCCCTCTCCCCGCAAGCGGGGAGAGGGAGGACGCGCAGGAGCTGACCCCATGAACAACCGTCTGGGCGAGATCGAGAGTCAGGTGTTGTGGAACCGCCTGATCTCCGTTGTCGAGGAGCAGGCGCTGACCCTGGTGCGCACGGCCTTCAGCACGGCGGCGCGCGAGGCCGGCGACATCTCGGCCGGCGTCTTCGACCGCCAGGGCCGCATGGTGGCGCAGGCGGTCACCGGCACGCCGGGCCACGTCAATACGATGGCGCGCGCGGTACGGCATTTCCTCGACGCGTTTCCGATCGAGACGCTCAAGCAAGGCGACGTGCTGATCACCAACGATCCGTGGAAGGGCACCGGCCACCTGTTCGATCTCACCGTGGTCAGCCCGACCTTCAAGGACGGCAAGGCGGTGGCGCTGTTCGCCAGCACCACGCATGTCGTCGATATCGGCGGCATCGGCGCCAGCCCGTCGGGAAGGCAGGTCTACCACGAGGGCTTGCAGATCCCGCTGATGTACCTGGCGCGCGAAGGCAGGATGAACGAGGACCTGCTGGGCATCGTGCGCGCCAATGTGCGCGAGCCGGTGCAGGTGGTGGGTGACATCTACGGTCTCGCCGCCTGCAACGACACCGGCAGCGCGCGGTTGATCGAGATGATGGACGAGTTCGGGCTGAACGACATCGACGAGCTCGCCGACACCATCATCAGCCGCAGCAGGCAGGCGATGGTCGAGGCGATATCGAAGCTGCCGCGTGGCAGCTGGAGCGCCAGCATGACCGTCGATGGCTTCGAGGCGCCGGTCGAGCTGAAAGGCACGCTCACCATCGAGGCCGACGTCATCAAGGTCGACTACACCGGCACATCGGGCATCTCGAGCTACGCCATCAATTGCCCGTTCTGCTACACCGACGCCTACACCGCGTTCGGCGTCAAATGCGCCATCGCGCCGTGGATCCCCAACAACGCCGGCACGCTCGACTCGATCATCGTCAGCGCGCCGGAGGGCTGCATCCTCAACGCGCCGCATCCCGCCGCCGTCTACGCGCGCTCGGTGCTCGGCCACATGCTGCCGGACATCGTCTTCGGCTGCCTCGACCAGGCGATCCCCGATACCTTCCCGGCCGAGGGCACGTCCTCGCTGTGGAACCTCTCGCTGGTCGCCGCGCACGGCCAGACCGGGCACGCATCGGAGATCAAGACGCCGTTCAACGTCACGACCTTCCACTCCGGCGGCGTCGGCGCGCGGCCACGACTCGACGGGCTGTCGGCGACGCCCTTCCCCAGCGGCGTGCGCAATGTGCCGGTCGAGGTCACCGAGTCGATCACGCCCATCGTGGTCTGGCGCAAGGAGCTGCGCGCCGATTCCGGCGGCGCCGGGCGGCAGCGCGGCGGGCTGGGCCAGATCATGGAGGTGAGCAATCGCGAGGACTCGCCGATGGGCATCTTCCATCGCTTCGAGCGCGTGAAGTATCCCGCGCGCGGCCGCGCCGGTGGCAAGGACGGCGCGACCGGCCGGCTGAGCCTGAAATCGGGCAAGCAATTCCCCGAGAAGGGCCTGCACATCATCCCACCCGGCGATCGCATCATCATCGAGATGCCCGGCGGCGGCGGCTACGGCGATCCCAAAGCGCGCGACGCGAGCCTGGTCGCGCGCGACGTCGAATACGGCCTGATCAGCGAGCAGGCCGCGCGCGAGGTTTACGGGTCGAAGTGACTTCAATCACTCCCTCTCCCCGCTTGCGGGGAGAGGGAGGAAAACAGTCACGCCGCGTACAACCCCTTCGACGTCGCCTTGCTGACACTGAGCGCCTCGATCGCGTCGAGGGTGGGCGTGTCGATCCCGGCCGTGCGCGCGAAGGCGACCGGCGCGCGCACGATCGACTCGATCTCCATCGGCCGTCCGTACTCGTAGTCCTGCAGAAGCGACGGGCGGTGGTCGGGATAGACGCGCTTGGGGCCGTAGCGCACATCGGGGGAATCGTCGAGCGCCACGCCATGCGCGGCGGCCACGGCCAGCGCCTCGGCATGGGCGCGGCGCGCCAGGCGGTTGATCATCGGCGTCGCCTGGATGGTGGTGGGCTGCGCAAGCAGCAGGCAGAGCGTCGAGCCGGTGAGATTGGCCATCAGTTTGTGCCAGACGTCGTAGCGGATATCGCGCGTCGCCGGCGAGGCAATGCCGGCGGCGATCAGGGTAGCGCGCAGTCGCTCGATGCGCGGGCTCTGCGTGTCGTCGGTCTCGCCGACCCACAGCGTGTTGCGGTCGGGCGAGATGTTGCGCACCACGCCGGGCTCGATCACGTGGTTCGACGAGGTGACCACGGCGCCGATCGTGCGCGCGTGGCCCACCGCTTTCGCCAGCGCACCGCCGGGATCGAGCCGCGACAGATCAGGCGCCGGCGGCCGCGCCGCGCCGAGCCCGGTCGCGTACCACCAGGGAATGCCGTTCTGCACGAAGACCACCGGCGTCTCCTTGCCCAGCAGCGGCGCCACCGTCTCGGCCAGCCCCGACAGGCTGCACGCCTTCATGGTCGAGATCACCACGTCCTGCGGCCCGAGATCCTCGGGCCGGTCGCTCGCCTTGACCGTCACGTTGAAGGTCTTGTCGCCGCTCAGCATGGTGAGCCCACGCGCCTTGATCGCCTCGAGATGCGCGCCGCGCACCACGACCGATACCTCGTTGCCGGCCAACGCCAGGCGCGTGGCGAAATTGCCCCCGATCGAGCCCGCCCCGAACACGCAGATCCGCATACCCCAACCCCTTCCACGCTCCGCAGCCATCTTAACGCGCATCGTCCACGTGAACCATTTGGCTGACTGGCGCCGCTTCGAAGATCGGAGCGAACGCGCCACCGCACGGCAAGCGTGCGTCGCGACGGCGAGCGACACGACCCGATCGACGAGTCGAAATCCGCACGAGTGGTGAACACTGTCGAAGCGTCGGCAAAGCCCAACAGGCCGCCGATTGCTTCCCCGAACCCCGGCTCGGTGCTAGCTTTCGTGCCGTTCCAGGAATTCATCGAGGAATATCGGACGAGACGGACAAGGTGCTAGCCGCAGTTGTATGGATCGATCTCCAGTCGACAACCGGAAGTAGGGAGAGACTGCCATGCCGACCGTCTACTTCGGAAAGAAAGGGGAACCGGGGTTCAAGCTTGAACAGAGCAACGACCTCGTCGCCGTCCGCACCCGCAGCGGGCGATCCATCACACGATCCGCCGGATCCGTGCCGTCTCCTCTGTCGTCCGAGCTGGACGACGGCGTGCTGGTCGCCGCCTACCCCGAAGCCGGCGTCGAAGTGTACCGCGTGCCCGTTGGCCGCGGTGTCCGGTCGCTTACGGACCGCAAGTCCGCCCTGCGCGCATCCGCGGACGTGCGGTTCGCCGGTGGCGTGCTGGTCGACCCGGCGACGCAAGAGCCGGTCCTCTACACAGAAAACCTGTTCGTCAAGTTCGTCGACACCGCCGACCCGGAGGACTGCGCTGTCGCTCTCCGCGACTTCGGGCTGACGATCAAGGACGAAGTGTCGTACGCGACCAACGCCTACTTCGTCTCCGCCCAGGAAGGCTCCGGGCAGTCGGTGTTCGACATCGCCACCGCCCTGCTCAAGAGGGATGACGTGGAGTACTGCCACCCCGAGCTGATCCGCCCTCGGGCGAGGAAGACCGTTTTCCCGCAGCAATGGCACCTGAAGAAGACGACCCTCAACGGCGTGCTCGTCGACGCGCACGCGAACATCGAGGCGGCGCACGAGGTCACGCGCGGCGAGGGCGTGACCATCGCGATCATCGACGACGGCGTGGACATCGATCATCAGGAATTCGCCGGTCCGGGCAAGGTGGTCGCCCCGAGGGACGCCACCCTGCAGACGGCCGATCCGCGGCCGAAGGACCCGTTCGGAACCGGCCCCGACGATGGCGAGAACCACGGCACGGCGTGCGCCGGGGTGGCGTGCGGCAACGGCGCGTTCGGCGCATCTGGCGTCGCCCCGAAGGCGCGGCTGCTTCCCATCCGCCTGTCGTCCGGGCTCGGCTCGCAGCGGGAGGCAGAGGCCTTCAAATGGGCGGCCGACAACGGAGCGGACATCATCTCGTGCAGCTGGGGGCCACCGGACGGCCGGTGGTGGAACCCGAACGACCCGCGACACCATCAAGTCGTCCCGCTGCCGCCCAGCACGCGGCTCGCCATCGATCATGTGGTGGCGAACGGGCGTGGGGGCAAAGGATGCGTGGTCCTGTTCGCCGCCGGGAACGGCAACGAAGCGGTGGAAAACGATGGGTACGCCAGCTACGCGAAGGTGATCGCCGTGGCGGCGTGCAACGACCGCGGCACGCGGAGTGTGTATAGCGATTTCGGCGCGGCGGTGTGGTGCGCTTTCCCGAGTAACGACAGGGGGCACCCGCCATTCAACCACCCGGAGCCACTGACACCAGGCATCTGGACCACCGACCGGGTCGGCCGCGATGGCTACAATGTCGGCAGGAGCGCCGACGGGGACGCCGTCGGGCACTTCACGAACAGCTTCGGTGGCACGTCGAGCGCGTGCCCCGGGGCCGCCGGAGTCGCCGCCTTGGTGCTGGCGGTCAACCCGGGCTTGAAGTGGCAAGAAGTAAAGGACCTGCTCAAGCGGGCCTGCGACAAGATCGATCCGCAGGGTGGCAACTACGATTCCGCCACCGGGAAGAGTCCGAAATACGGCTTCGGACGGCTGAATGCGCTTACGGCCGTCACCTTGGCGAAACCGCAGCCGCGCAGCGCGGTGACCGTCAGCCGGACCTTCGACGCCGCGATCCCGGACCTGCAAACCGTGTCGTTCACGTTGACCGTTCCCGACAGTACGCCGGTCGAGGCGCTGTCTGTCGCCGTCGATCTCAAACACACCTACATCGGTGACCTGGTCGTGACGCTGCGGCCACCGGCCGGTTCCGGGATCAACCCGGTGATCCTTCACAAACGGGCAGGCGGCTCAACCAGGAACCTGAACAAGACCTACGACGCGGCCACCACGCCGGGCCTCTCGGGCGTTGCCGGCAAGAGCTGTGCGGGCGACTGGACGTTACAGATCCAGGACGCGGCGGCGGCGGACTTCGGTACCCTCGTTTCATTCGCGCTCAATCTCTCCTTCACGCACCCGAGCCGCGCCGTCGGCGCCCCGGCGGCGACATCTCCAAAGCGCGCGCTGAAGAAGCCGGCCCGCTCTCGAAGCACCTGAGGGATAGCGCCGAACAACCGGTCACAGCGGACGCGCCGTTCCCGCCGACGGGCGGGCCGGTCGCAAATGGCTTGCGTCCCTTCTCCCCACGCCGACCGGAAATGTAAGGGCGGCCATCCGCCCGCGACTCGCGCTAGTATCTCGCCTGGCCATATCCAGGAAGCGAGCCCATGTCCGATCTCAAGCCGCTGTCCTTCCACGTGCCGGCGCCCGCGGTGCGGCCCGGCGGCGCGCCGGACTTCCGCGACGTGAAGATCCCGCCGGCCGGCGCGGTGGACCGGCCGCCGATCGATGTCGCACCCGAGGACATCCGCGACCTCGCCTTCGAGATCATCCGCGTTCTGAACCGCGACAGCGAGGCGGTGGGGCCGTGGGCCGGGCTGCTGAGCCACGAGGAGCTGCTGGAAGGTTTGCGTCACATGATGACGCTCCGCGCCTTCGACGCACGCATGCAGATGGCGCAGCGCCAGGGCAAGACCTCGTTCTACATGCAGCACATGGGCGAGGAAGCGGTGAGCTGCGCCTTCCGCAAGGCGCTGTCGCCGGGCGACATGAACTTCCCGACCTATCGGCAAGCCGGGCTGCTGATCGCCGGCGGCTATCCCATGCTCGACATGATGTGCCAGATCTATTCCAACGAGCGCGACCCGCTGAAGGGCCGGCAGCTGCCGGTGATGTACTCCGCGCGCGAGCACGGCTTCTTCTCGATCTCCGGCAATCTCGCGACGCAGTTCGTGCAGGCGGTGGGCTGGGCGATGGCCTCGGCGATGAAGCGCGACACGAAGATAGCGGTAGGCTGGATCGGCGACGGCTCGACGGCGGAGTCGGATTTCCACTCAGCGCTGGTCTTCGCCTCGACCTACAAGGCGCCTGTCGTGCTGAACATCGTCAACAACCAGTGGGCCATCTCGACCTTCCAGGGCATTGCCCGCGGCGGCTCCGGCACCTTCGCCGCGCGCGGCCTGGGCTTCGGCATTCCCGCTCTGCGCGTCGACGGCAACGACTACCTCGCGGTCTATGCCGTGGCGAAATGGGCGATCGAACGCGCGCGGTCGAATCTCGGACCGACCTTGATCGAGTACGTCACCTACCGCGTCGGTGCGCATTCGACCTCTGACGATCCCTCGGCCTATCGGCCGAAAACCGAGTCCGACAACTGGCCGCTGGGCGATCCGGTGCTGCGCCTGAAGAACCACCTGATCCGCGAAGGCGCGTGGAGCGAGGAGCGCCACACGCAGGCCGAGGCCGAGATCCTCTCGACGGTGATCGCGATCCAGAAGGAAGCCGAAAGCCACGGCACGTTGCACTCCGGCCCTCACCCCTCCGCGCGCGACATGTTCGAAGGCGTCTACGAGGAGATGCCACCCCACCTGCGCCGCCAGCGCCAGCAGGGAGGCGTGTGATGGTGGCCATCGCTTCCTCTTCTTCCCTCTCCCCGCTCGCGGGGAGAGGGGGCAATGGCGGAGCCTGACCATGCCACGCAGGACGATGGTCGAGGCGATTCGCGACGCCATGGATGTCTCGATGCAACGCGACGACAACGTCGTCGTGTTCGGTGAGGACGTGGGTTACTTCGGCGGCGTGTTCCGCTGCACGCAGGGCCTGCAGCGCAAGTTCGGATCGAGCCGCTGCTTTGACGCGCCGATCAGCGAGCTGGGCATCGTCGGCACCGCCGTCGGCATGGCGGCCTACGGCCTGCGGCCCTGCGTCGAGATCCAGTTCGCTGACTACATGTACCCGGCCTACGACCAGATCGTCTCGGAAGCGGCGCGGTTGCGCTATCGCTCCGCCGGTCAGTTCACCGTGCCGATGGTGGTGCGCATGCCCACCGGCGGCGGCATCTTCGGCGGCCAGACGCACAGCCAGAGTCCGGAGGCGCTGTTCACGCATGTCTCCGGCCTGAAGACCGTGGTGCCATCCAATCCCTACGACGCCAAGGGCCTGCTGATCGCCGCGATCGAGGACAACGACCCGGTGATATTCCTCGAGCCCAAGCGACTCTATAACGGCCCGTTCGACGGCCATCACGACAAGCCGGTGACGCCCTGGGCGCGCCATGCGCTGGGCGAGGTGCCTGAAGGGCACTACACGGTGCCGCTGGGCAAGGCCGTCGTGCGTCGACCGGGGACCGCAGTCACCGTGCTGGCCTACGGCACCATGGTCTATGTCAGCGAGGCGGCGGCGGCGGAGACCGGCATCGACGCCGAGATCATCGACCTGCGCACCCTGGTACCCTACGACCTCGACACCATCGTCGCCTCGGTGCGCAAGACCGGCCGCTGCGTCGTCGTGCACGAGGCGACCTTGACCTCGGGCTTCGGCGCGGAGCTCAGCGCGCTGGTGCAGGAGACCTGCTTCTATCACCTCGAAGCGCCCGTCATGCGCGTCACCGGCTGGGACACGCCCTATCCGCACGCCCAGGAGTGGGACTACTTCCCGGGACCGGATCGCGTGGGTCGCACGCTCAAGGCCGTGATGGAGGCCTGAGATGGGCATCCGCATCATCAAGCTGCCGGATGTCGGCGAAGGCGTCGCCGAGGCCGAGGTTGTGGAGTGGCACGTGCAGGTCGGCCAGTCGGTGCTGGAGGATCAGGTGCTGGCCGCCGTGATGACCGACAAGGCCACGGTCGAGATCCCCTCACCCGTCGCCGGCAAGGTGCTGGCGCTGGGCGCCGAGATCGGCGGCGTGCTGGCCGTCGGCGCCGAGCTGGTGCGTCTGGAGGTCGCCGGCGAGGGCGACAGCGAAGTCGCCGCTGCGCCGCGCGAGGCCGTGCCGCCCGCCGCGCCGACACGGCCTGTCGCCATGCCGACGCCAGAGCCGGAGCGCGCAGCACCGTCGATGCCCGTCGCGACCACGCGCACGCCGGCGGGGCCGCCGCGCGCCGCCGGCGAGAAGCCGCTCGCCTCGCCCGCCGTACGGCGTCGCGCGCGCGAGGTGGGCGTCGATCTGCGGCAGGTGCGTGGATCGGGCCCGGCGGGCCGTATCGGTCACGAGGATCTCGACGCCTTCCTGCGCGGCGCCAGTGGCCCCGCGAAGGCCGCGACGCGTGGCGCCAACACCGATGTCGAGACGGTGAAGGTGATCGGCCTCCGCCGGCGCATCGCGCAGAAGATGGCCGACGCCAAGCGACGGGTGGCGCACTTCTCCTACGTCGAGGAGGTCGACGTCACCGCGCTGGAGGAGCTGCGCGCCTCGCTCAACGCCCGCCAGGACACGACGCGCCTCACCCTGATGCCGTTCCTGATGCTGGCGCTGGTCAAGGCGGTGGCCGCGTTCCCCGACATGAACGCGCTGTACGACGACGAGGGCGAGACCATCGAGCGTCATGGCGGCGTGCATATCGGCATCGCCACGCAGACGTCCGCCGGCCTGATGGTGCCCGTGGTGCGTCATTGCGAGGCGCGCGACCTGTGGGACTGCGCCGCCGAGGTGCGGCGGCTGGCCGAAGCGGCGCGCGAGAACCGCGCCAGCCGCGCCGAGCTTACTGGCTCGACCATCACCATCACCAGCCTGGGCGCGCTAGGCGGCATCGTCACCACGCCGGTGGTCAACCGGCCGGAGGTGGCGATCATCGGCGTCAACAAGCAGGTCGTGCGCCCGGTGTGGCGCGACAGCCAGTTCGTGCCGCGCACGATGATGAACCTGTCGTCGTCCTTCGATCACCGCGTCATCGACGGCTATGTCGCCGCGCAGTTCGTCCAGCGCATCAAGGCGCTGCTGGAGACGCCGGCGACGATCTTCATGGAGTCCTGAGATGGCCGAGCTCACCACCAAGGTGCTGGTCATCGGCGGCGGGCCGGGCGGCTATGTCTGCGCCATCCGCGCCGGCCAGCTCGGCCTCGACGTCGTGCTGGTCGAGCGGGGCGGCACCGATGGCGGGCTGGGTGGCACATGCCTGAATGTCGGCTGCATCCCCTCGAAAGCGATCATCCACGCCGCCGAGGCGTATGCGCACGCGGTCGAGCAGTCGACCACCGCACCGTTCGGCATCCGGGTCGAACGCCCCAGCATCGACTTCGCGCGCACCATCGAGTGGAAGGATGGCATCGTCGGCCGCTTGACGTCGGGCGTCGCGGCGCTGCTGAAGCGACACCGCGTGCGCATCGTGCAGGGCCACGCCACGATGATCGACGGCAAGACCTGCCAGGTCGAGACCGATACCGGCACCGACCGCATCCGCGCCGAGCATGTGGTGCTCGCCACCGGCTCACAGCCGGCGGCGATCCCGTCCCTGCCCTTCGGCGGCCGCGTGATCTCCTCGACCGAGGCGCTGGCCTTGACCGCGGTGCCCGAACGCCTCGTGGTCGTCGGCGCCGGCTATATCGGGCTCGAACTCGGCACCGCCTTCGCCAAGCTCGGCTCGACAGTGACGATCCTCGAAGCCGAGGATCGCATCCTGCCGGCCTACGACGCCGAGCTGGTGCGCCCGGTGGCGCGACGGCTGAAGGCGCTGGGCGTCGAGGTGCTGACCGCCACGCGGGCTTCGGGGCTGAGCGAGTCCGGCGGCGCCGTCATGGTCGGCGAACGCGCCATCGCCGCCGACCGCATCCTCGTCGCCACGGGGCGGCGCGCGCGCATCGAGGGCTTCGGGCTGGAGCGGCTCGACCTGACGATGAATGGCCAGGTCGTGCGCATCGATGAGCATTGCATGACCTCGATGCGCAATGTCTGGGCGATCGGCGACGTCACCGGCGAGCCGATGCTGGCGCATCGCGCCATGGCGCAGGGTGTGGTGGTGGCCGAGCAGATCGCCGGCCACCGCCGCGTCTTCGACGCCCAGGCGATCCCGGCGGTGTGCTTCACCGATCCGGAGATTGTCACCGTCGGGCTGTCGCCCGACGAGGCGCGCAAGAGCGGCCGCGAAGTGCTGACGGCGAGCTTCCCCCTCCAGGCCAATGGCCGCGCGCTTTCCATGGCGGCCGAGGATGGCTTCGTGCGCGTCGTCGCGCGCGCCGACAACCACGTGATCCTCGGCATCGCCGCCGTTGGTGCGCACGTCTCCGAACTCGCCGGCAGCTTCGCGCTGGCGCTGGAGATGGGCGCGCGGCTGGAGGACATCGGCGGCACGATCCATGCACATCCCACCCTGGGCGAAGCCTTCCACGAGGCGAGCCTGCGCGCGCTGGGTGAGGCGTTGCATATCTAGCGCCTGTCGCCCCGAGCACCGCGAGGGATCTAGGCCAACACTGGATCCCTCGCTACGCTCGGGATGACACGAGGAGCGTCATGACCAAACCCTTCCACCTCGCCTGGTTCCTCTCGCAGGGCTATGGCCCGAAGACCTGGCGCACGGCGTGGCCCGGCGCCGATGTCGATCGCTGGATGATGCCCGACCTGTTCATCGATCTGGCCAAGGGCATGGAGCGGGCCTGCTTCGACTATCTGATCATCGAGGACTCCTCGAACGTGCCCTACACCTACAAGGGCTCGCACGACACCTATCTGCAATACGCCGCCTCGACGCCCAAGCTCGACCCGGCGGTGCTGGTGCCTTATCTGGCGCAGCAGACGAAGCATCTCGGCCTGGTGCCGACCTTGTCGGTCAGCGAGTACCCGCCCTATCTGCTGGCCCGCCTGGTGAACTCGCTCGACCACGTCACCGAGGGCCGCATCGGCTGGAACTGCGTCACCGGCAGCAACGACGGCGCGGCGCAGAATTACGGCCACGACAAGCACCGGCCGCACGACGAGCGCTACGACGTCGCCGACGAGTTCTGCGACGTGGTCACCCGGCTGTGGGAGGCGTGGGAGCCCGACGCGGTCGTGCTCGATCGCGAGCGTCCGATGTTCGCCGACGGCAACAAGGTGCACGCCATCCACCACGAGGGGAAATACTTCAAGGTGCGCGGGCCGATCAACGCACCGCGCTCGCCGCAGGGCCGCGTGCCGATCTGCCAGGCCGGCGGCTCGCCGCGCGGCCAGCGCTTCGCCGCGCAATGGGCCGACACCATCATCACCGAGGGCGGCGGCAGCGCCGCCTCGATGAAGGCCTATCGCGACAAGGTGCGCGCCACGGCGGCCGCGCTGGGCCGCGATCCCGACAGCATCAAGGTGCTGTTCCTCGCCCATCCGATCATCGATGTGACGATGGACGCCGCGCGCGAACGCCAGCGGCTCGAGCAGGCCGCCGCGCTCGAGCACATGGACATGCAGCTCTCCAGCATGTCGCGCCTCACCGGCATCGACTTCTCCAAGCTGCCCTTCGACGAGCCGCTGCCCGACACCCTGACCACCAACGGCCATCAATCGGCGCTGGCCAAATGGATCGGCAAGACGCCGCGCTCGATCGTCACCACCTGGGCGACCAAGTCGGGCATCGACTACACCGGCACCGCCGATCACGTGGCGGGCATGATGCAGGACATCATGCAGGAGGTCGGCGGCGACGGCTTCCTGATCTTCCACGGCTACTTCGACCGCCGCTACGTCATGGAGGTGTGCGAAGGGCTGGTGCCGGAGCTGCAGCGTCGCGGGCTGGTGCGGAAGGGGTATGCGCACAAGCACTTCCGCGATAACCTGATGGAGTTCTGAGGCGTTGTGGACGGACAGGGCTTCACTTTCGGACGGGGGCATCCGATGAACGACAAGCATTTGCGGGACATGATCGAGCGAGTAAGACGCGGTCGCATGTCGCGCCGCGGCTTCATCCGCCGCATGGCGGCGGTCGGGCTGGCCGCGCCGCTGGCGACGCAGCTTCTGGCGCATGGCGGCGTCGCCATGGCCCAGACGCGCACCGCGATCTACAAGCCGACCAAGCGCGGCGGCGGCGGCACCTTGAAGGTGCTGTGGTGGCAAGGCCCCACCCTGCTCAACCCGCATTTTGCCGTGGGCACAAAAGACCAGGACGGCTCGCGCCTGTTCTACGAGCCGCTGGCCGGCGTCGACTCCGATGGCAATCTGCGGCCGATCCTGGCCGCCTCGATTCCCAGCCGCGAGGACGGCACGCTCGCGGCCGACGGACGGTCGGTGACCTGGAAGCTCAAACAGGGCGTGACCTGGCACGACGGCAAGCCGTTCACCGCCGACGACGTGGTGTTCAACTGGCAGTACGCGCGCGACCCCGCGACCTCGGCGGTGACCAGCGGCAGCTACAAGGACATCGTCGTCGAGAAGATCGACACGCATACGGTCGTGATCAAGTTCGCCGAGCCGACGCCGTTCTGGGCCGACGCCTATGTCGGCACCTTCGGCATGATCATCCCCAAGCACCTGTTCCAGGACTTCACCGGCTCGAAGTCGCGCGAGGCGCCGACCAATCTCAAGCCGGTCGGCACCGGCCCCTACATGTTCAAGGACTTCAAGCCCGGCGATTTCGTGGCCGGCGTGATCAACCCCAACTATCACCAGCCCAACCGGCCGCATTTCGACGCCATCGAGATGAAGGGCGGCGGCGACGCGGTGTCGGCGGCGCGCGCCGTGCTGCAGACCGGCGAGTTCGACTTCGCCTGGAACCTCCAGGTCGAGGACGACGTGCTGCAGCGCCTCGAGAGGGGCGGCAAGGGCAAGGTCGTGCTGTCGGAAGGCGGCGGCATCGAGCGCATCCAGCTCAACAGCACCGATCCGTGGACCGAGGTCGATGGCGAGCGCTCGAGCATGAAGACCAAGCACCCGACGCTCTCCGACCCCGCCGTGCGTCAGGCGCTCGCCCTGCTGGTCGATCGCGACTCGGTCGAGAAGCACATCTACGGCCGCACCGGCGCGGCCACGCCCAACATGGTCAACAACCCCAAGCGCTTCCGCTCGACGACGACACGCTTCGAGTTCAACGTCGACAAAGCCAACGACCTGCTCGAGAAGGCCGGCTGGAAGCGCGGCGCCGACGGCATCCGCGAGAAGGACGGCAAGAGGCTGAAATTCGTCTACCAGACCTCGATCAACCAGCCACGCCAGAAGACCCAGGCGATCGTCAAGCAGGCCTGCCAGCGCGCCGGCATTGACATCGAGGTCAAGGCGGTGACGGCTTCGGTGTTCTTCGGCTCCGACATCGCCAACCCCGACACCTACACCAAGTTCTACGCCGATCTGCAGATGTACAACACTGGCACCGGCATCGACCCCGAGCGCTTCCTGCGCTGCGGCCTGTCGACGGAGGTGGCGACGCGCGAGAACAAGTGGCAGGGCCGCAACGTCACGCGCTGGCAGAACAAGGAATACGACGACACCCACAAGGCCGCCGCGCTCGAGCTCGACCCGATCAAGCGCGCCGCCCTGCTGATCAAGCTCAACGAGCTGATCGTCAAAAACCAGGTCGAGATCCCCATCGTCGCCCGACTCGGCGCGACGGCCGTGACGCACCGCCTGGTCTGCGAAACCGGCGGCTGGGACAACAACACCTGGGACCTGGCCAACTGGTACAAGGAGGCGTGATCGCCTCTTGCCTTCTCATGTCCCCTCTCCCCGCAAGCGGGGAGAGGGCGTTAATCGTAAAAGCTTTCGATCCTCGCCGTCTTGAACGCCGGCCGCGCCTGGACGCGGCGCCACCAGTCGTGCACGCGCGGGTGCTTCGCCGCACTCATCTCGTCGGGCGCGATCTCCTCCTCGATGCGTTTGACGAACGGCACCACGGCGATGTCGGCGATCGAGTAGCGGCCGCCGACCAGCCAGCCGCCGCCCTCGCCCAGCATCGCCTCCATGCGATCGAGCAGCGCCACCAGCTTGCGCCGCGCCTCATCTTCCTCCGCCTCGGTGTAGGGCTTGCGCGCCGCGCGCAGCCACGCCTCCTGGCGCTCCTTGCTGGGAATGCTGCGGAGCTTCTCCGCCAGCTCCGCGTCGCTCAGTCGGGCGGCGACCTTGGCGATGCTGTGCTTCCAGTTGAAGA
>VGCZ01000042.1 GCA_016869975.1 Alphaproteobacteria bacterium | reverse complement strand
CGCCGGGCGCGCCGGCCGAGCCCGGCCCGGCGGAATCCTTCGCCCAGCGCGCGCAGCAGTTGACGCCGCAGCAATGGCGCGTGCTGGCGCTGATGGTACAGGGCGACCAGAACAAGATGATCGCCCACAAGCTCAATGTCGGCGAGGCCACGGTGAAGGCGCACGTCACCGTGATCCTCAAGAAGCTCGGCGTGCGCTCGCGCACCCAGGCCGTGATCGAAGCCCGCCACCTGGCGCTGCCACCGGCGGGGTGAACGACCTTCCCCCGCTGGCGGGGGAAGGTATAGTGATGTCGCAACACCCAGCCAGGGAGGGCCGCGTTGAACACGTACAACCAGTATCAGGCGCGCGGTCCTGTGACCGCCCCGCGATCGCGTATCGTGGGGCTGGCCGACATAAGGAACTGAGTTCCCTTCGACGTCTGGTCTGCCCTCCGGGGCACGCGCGCGCGTGCCCGTTCCTTCACGGCAAGACCAGCGAGACTCCCATGGGTTCCATCAGCCTGCGCGGCGTGAGCGTCCTGACGCCCGACCCGCTTTTCCGTGACCTGACCTTCGTCGTCGGCGAGGCCGACCGCATCGGCCTGGTGGCCGGCAACGGCGCCGGCAAGACCACCTTGCTGCGCTGCCTCGCCGGCGCCGCCGAGCCGACCGCGGGCGAGATCGTGCGCTCGCGTGGCCTGAGCGTCGGCATCGTCGAGCAGGACGTACCGTCGACCTGGCTCGACCTGACTCTGGTCGAGGTCGTGCGCCGCGGCCTGCCGTCGGCGAGCCGCGAATCCGACGAATGGCGCGTCGATCTCGTGCTCGACGAGTTCGACACGCCGCAGGAGATGCGCGAACGACCGATGCGCGCGCTGAGTGGCGGTTGGCAGCGCCTGGCGCTGATCGCCCGAGCCTGGGTCGCCGAGCCCGACGCGCTGTTGCTCGACGAGCCCACCAACCATCTCGATCTCGAGAAGATCGAGCTGCTCGAGAAATGGCTTGTCGACCCGCAGCGCCGCGTGCCGATGGTGATCGCCAGCCACGACCGCCGCTTCCTCGACACCTGCACCAACCGCACCTTGTTCCTGCGACCCGAGATTTCGCGCAGCTACAGCCATTCTTTCACCGCGGCGCGTCGATTGCTGAGCGACGACGATCAGGCGCAGGAGGCGAAATTCGCCAAGGATGCGCGCGAGGCCGATCGACTGCGGCGCAGCGCCGGCGAGCTGAAGAACATCGGCATCAATAGCCTGAGCGACGCCGCGCAGAAGAAGGCGGCGCAGATCTACAAGCGCGCCGAGGCGCTGGAGCGCACGCTCAAGCCCACGCATGTCGAGAAGGCTGGCGAAATCCGCCTGGCCAATCGCGGCACGCATGCGCGCGTCATGCTGGCGCTCGACAGCGTCACCGTGCGCACGCCCGACGGTGACGCGCTGTTCTCGACCGGCAAGCTCAACATCCTGCAGGGCGACCGTGTCGTCGTTCTGGGCCGTAACGGCGTCGGCAAGTCGCGCTTCGTCGCCCTGCTGCGCCAGGCGATCGCCGCGCCCGACAGTGTCGAGGGCGTGCGCGTCAGCCCGACCTTGGTGCCGGGCTATGTCGACCAGGCGATGTCGCATCTGCCCGACGAGAAGACACCGCTGGCCTTCATCGCCGAGACGTTCCGGCCCGGCGACCAGCGCGCGACATCGCTGCTCGCCGGCGCGGGCTTTGCCGTCGATCGCCAGCGCCGGCCGATCGCGACCCTGTCGCCGGGGCAAAAGGCGCGGCTGGGGTTGCTGGCCTTGCGACTGGCCAATCCGAACTTCTACCCGATGGACGAGCCGACCAATCACGTCGACATTGCCGGGCAGGAGCGGCTGGAGCAGGAGATTCTAACGCACGAAGCGACGTCGGTATTGGTCTCGCATGATCGCCACTTCGTTTCGGCGATCGGCACGCGCTTCCTGCTGATCGAGAGGGGCGCGATGCGCGAGGTTGACGCGGCATGACGCGCCGCTAGGGTGCGCCTTCGACCGCACGGGAGGACAGCATGGACCACAGACCGGGCCGCCGCGGCCTTATCGCCGTGTCGCTGATCGCCATGCTGGGCGCCTGCGGGCAGCCATCCAAGCCGACCGTGGCCGCGCCACCGCCACCGCCCCCGCCGGCGCCGCGGCAGGTCTACAATCCCGGCGACGTCGATCCCGCGCTGGCGGAGAAGATACAGTTCCACGCCGACCAGAACCGCGTACCGGTCGAGCTGGTGCACAAGGTGGTCCGCCGCGAGAGCCGCTACCAGCCGCGCGTCATCGGCGCCGGCTTCGCCATGGGCCTGATGCAGATCAAGTTCAGCACCGCGCGCGGCATGGGCTACGCCGGCCCGCGCGATGCCCTGCTTGATCCCGATACCAACCTGTTCTGGGGCGTGAAGTACCTCGCTGCCGCCTATCGCTACGCCAACGGCGACCCCGTCATGGCCGACCGCCACTACGCGCGCGGGTTTCCGTATCGGCCGGAGTGAGGGGGCTGTCGCGGACAGTGTCTTTATCCTTCTCCCCGCGATGGCGGGGAGAAGGAAAGAACGCCACGTGCGATAGCCCTGCCCGCCAGCGGGGGAAGTTGTTACGCCGTCAGCCGCTCCGTCGCGCGACTGCGCAACCGCAGCAGCGCGCGCAGCGCGGCGGGTTTCACCGGCTTGTGCAGCAGCTCGACGCCGCGCGCCCTTGCACGCGGCCGCAAGGTCGGGTCGCGGTCGGCGGTGATCAGGGCCGCCGGTACCGAGAGCGCCCAGCGACGGCGCAGGGTCTCGATGATCTCCAGCCCGTCGGGCCCCTCGTCGAGATGCAGGTCGGCGACCAGTAGGTCGGGGAAGCGGCCGGCGGCGTCGACGGCGGCGATCGCCTCGTCGAGATTGGCGGCGACGGCGACCTGACAGCCCCAGCCGCCGATCAGCGTGGCCATCGCCTCGCGCACCTGCGCCTCGTTGTCGATGCACAGCACGAAGGCGTCGGGGTCGAAGACCGGCGCGGCCTGCTGCGTCGGCGCGGCCGAGGGGGCGGCGACCACCGAGGCGATGCGGGTGACGCCGACATGGAAGGTCGAGCCGCGTCCCGGCGCCGAGCTCAGCCCGATCGGCAGGTCGAGCATGCGCGCGATGCGTTCGACGATGGCCAACCCCAATCCCAGCCCCCGCTCGCCGCGATCCTCGTCGGGATTGAGCCGCACGAACTCCTCGAAGATCACCGCCTGCTTGTCCTCGGGAATGCCCGGGCCGTTGTCGCGCACCTCGATGCGCAACCGCTCGCCGTCGCGCCGGCAGCCCAGCAGCACACGCTGCGGCCGGCCCGGGGCGGCGCCGTAGCGGATGGCATTGGACAGCAGGTTCTGCAGCACACGGCGCAGGAAGGCGGGGTCGGTCGACACGAAGGCGCGCGTCGGCACCACGCGCAGCTCGACGCCGTGGCGCTGCGCCAGCGGCGCGAGGGCGGTGGCCAGCGAGTCGAAGAGCGGCTGCAGCGCGAAGGGGCGCGTCTCGGGCTGGAAGGCGCCGGCGTCGAGCTTGGAGATGTCCAGCAGCGCGTCGATCAGCGATTCGACGGCGCCTAGGCTGAGCTCGATCTTGCCGCCCAGATCGTTGCGCGGATCGCGGTCGATCAGGGCGGCGGTGAACAGGCGCGCGGCGTGCAGTGGCTGCAACAGGTCGTGGCTGGCGGCGGCGATGAAGCGCGTCTTGCCGAGATTGGCCGCCTCGGCCTCGGCGCGGCTGGCTTCGAGCTCGGCGGTGCGCTCGACCACGCGCTGCTCGAGGTTCTCCTTGGACTGGCGCAGCTCGGCTTCGGCCTTACGCGCCTGGGTGATGTCCTGGTAGAGCAGGAAGAAGCCGACCACGCTGCCGCTGTGATCGACGTGCGGGATGTAGGTGCCGGCAGCGACCTCGATCTTCACGTCGTTGGTCGGGAACTCGATCTCGAAATGCTGCTCGTGGCCGGCGAGCACGCCGTCGATATAGGGCTTCAGCCTGTTGTAGCGCTCGGCGCCGATCACCTCGAGCGAGGTGCGGCCCTCGGTCTGCGAGGCCGTGAGGTTGAGCGCCTGCTGGTAGGGCCTATTGGTGAAGCGATAGCGCTCGTCCTTGTCGAGATAGGCGATCAGCACGGGCACGTTGTCGGTGTAGACGCGGATGCGCCGCTCGCTGTCGCGCAGCGCCTCGGCGGTGCGCACGCGCGTCGTCACGTCGTGGCAGGTGGCGACGAAGCCGCTGCCGGGCAGCGGATCGAGCCTGAGCTCTACGACGCGGCCGCCGCTCACCAGCTCGTGGATCTGCGCCGTGTCGGGCCGGCTCAGCAGTCGTTCGACCTCACCGGCGCCGCCGAGCTGCGTGACCGGCGCGCCGACCGCGACCTTGTCGGGATCGAGCGACAGCAAGGTGGTGAAACGCTCGTTGGAGATCTCCAGCCGCCCGGCGCGGTCGAAGGCGGCGATGCCCATGCCGACATGGTCAAGCGTGTTGCGCAGGATCTCGTAGTTGTAGCGGATCGCCTCCGACGCCTCGTCGATGATGGCGCGCGCCGTGCCCGGCAGGATCAGGCCGCGCCGTGCCGAGGCAGCGACGATGACGCGTGCCGAGGCGGCGCCCAAGGTGCCCGACAGCACGCGTTCGGCACGTGCCAGCGCGGCCTGTGTCGAGAGCGGTCCGCCCGCGAAGACGCGCTCGGCGCGCTCCGGCCCGATGAAGCGCGCCAGCAGATCGCTGAGCTCGGCGATGCGCGTGGCCGCCACCGGCACCGGGGTGGCGGGCTGCTCGGGATCGGTGCCGAGCACGAAGGACTCGGCCTGCTGGCGGTCGCGGCCGAGCGGGCGCGCCAGCAGCGAGACGCCGACCAGCAGCGCCGTGTTGACCAGCATGCAGACGATGAAGCCCTGGCCGACGGGATCGAGCTCGGCCAATGGTCCGGGCAGCCAGCTCTGCAGCGGCGCGCTCTGCTTGCCGCCCGACGTGGCCTGGCGCAGCGACGGCAGCAGCAGGGCGTAGAGCCAGACGACGAAGCCGCCGAGCAGGCCGGCGACCACGCCGAAGCGGTGCGCGCGCCGCCAGTAGAGCCCGAGCACCAGGCCGGGCGCGAAATTGGCCACGGCGCAGAACGAGATCATGCCGATCGAGGCCAGCGGCAGGTAGCCGGAGATCACCCGCTCGTAGGCGTAGCCGGCGAGCAGGATGACGATCACCGCCAGACGGCGCACCAGCACGACGGTGCCGCCCATCTCGCTGGCGCGGCCGGCATCGCGGCGCAGCAGGTAGGGCATCACCAGCTCGTTGCCGATCATGCTGGAGAGCGCCATGCAGGCGACGATCACCATCGACGTCGCCGCCGACAATCCGCCGATGAAGACGAACAGCGACAGCCAGTCCTCGCCGGCGCTCATCGGCAGGCCCAGCACGAAGAGGTCGGGATTGGCGCCCGGCCCGAGCAGCAGCAGGCCGGCCACCGCCAGCGGCACGACGAAGAGGTTGATCAGCACCATGTAGAGCGGGAAGAGCCAGCGCGCGGTCCTCAGGCTGGCAGGATGGTCGTGCTCGACCACGGCGACGTGGAACTGGCGCGGCAGGCAGAGGAAGGCGGTGCCGGCCAGCAGGGTGAGTACGACCCACGACAGCGCCGAGCCCTGGTTGGTGACTCGTTCGCCGATCGCCGGCGCCGCCGCGACCTTGGCCAGCAGGTCGGCCGGCCCGTCGAACAGCACGAACAGCACGAAGGGGCCGACGGCGAGCAGGGCGGCGAGCTTGACCACCGATTCGAAGGCGATCGCCACCATCATGCCGCGGTGCTGTTCGGAGGCCTGCACGTTGCGCACGCCGAACAGGATGGTGAACAGCGCCATCAGCACGGCGACGAACAGCGAGGTGTCGGTGTGCACCACGGCGGCCGCGCCGCTGACGCCCGGCGTGGCGATCGCCTTGAAGCTCGAGGACACCGCCTGCAATTGCAGGGCGATGTAGGGCAGCACGCCGAGGGTGGCGAAGAGCGTGGCGCTGACGCCGACGGCGCGGCTCTTGCCATAGCGCGAGGCGAGGAAGTCGGCGATCGAGGTGACGTTGTGGCGCTTGGCCACCTGCACCATCTTGCGCAGCATCGGGTAGCCGGCGATCACCACCAGCGCGGGGCCGACATAGATCAGGATGAAATCGAGCCCGCTGGTCGCGGCGCGGCCGACCGCGCCGTAGAACGTCCACGACGTGCAGTAGATCGCGAGCGACAGGCTGTAGACCAGCGGCCCCATGGCGCCGGTCGACCAGGTCCGCGCATGACGATCGCCGAGCCACGCCACCGCGAACAACAGCCCGAGGTAGGCGAGCGAAAGGCCGAAGACCGCCGTCTCCTGCAGCATCATCTAGTCCGAGATCGTTTCTTCCCTGCGCCCATAAGACACCGCGCCTCATACGCTGTCCATGCAGGCCGGCTCCAGGCCGAGGGCGAACGCCGCCTGTGTTCCCTCTGTCCGGCGAGCGGAGCAGGATATCGACCTCAGTCCGATGTGATGTCCTTTGGCGGCCGGAGGCAAAGCGCCATCTCCCCATTCCGCCCTCGTTGATCCGCCGCCGCCCAGCCGCTAAAACCCGCGCCAATTCCGACATTCCCGCCCGAGGACCCGCCCCGATGGCCGCCTATCAGTACGTCTATGTGATGAAGGGTCTGTCCAAGACCTTTCCCGGCGCGCCCAGGCCGGTGCTCAAGGATATCTGGCTGAGCTTTTTCCCCGGCGCCAAGATCGGCGTGCTGGGCCTCAACGGTTCGGGCAAGTCGACCTTGCTCAAGATCATGGCCGGCAAGGACGACAACTTCACCGGCGAGGCCTGGGCGGCCGAGGGCGTCCATGTCGGGCTCTTGGCACAGGAGCCGGAGCTCGACCCGACCAAGGACGCGCTGGGCAACGTCATGGACGGCGTCGGCGAGATGGCCCGGCTGCTGAAGCGCTTCGATGAAGTCTCGGCCGAGTTCGCCAATCCCGACGCCGACATGGACAAGCTGATCGCCGAGCAGGCCGAGCTGCAGGAGAAGATCGACGGCGCCAATGGCTGGGATTTGCAGCGCACGGTCGAGATCGCCATGGACGCGCTGCGCTGCCCGCCGGGCGACGCCGATGTGACCAAGCTCTCGGGCGGCGAGCGCCGCCGCGTGGCGCTCTGCCGCCTCTTGCTGTCGAAGCCCGACATGCTGCTGCTCGACGAGCCGACCAACCATCTCGACGCCGACTCGGTCGCTTGGCTGGAGCGTTTCCTGCACGACTATCCCGGCACCGTCGTGGCGGTGACCCACGACCGCTACTTCCTCGACAATGTCGCCGGCTGGATCCTCGAGCTCGATCGCGGCCAGGGCATTCCGTGGGAGGGCAACTACTCCTCGTGGCTGCGCCAGAAGGAGACACGGCTGGCGGTCGAGGAGAAGACCGCTGACGCGCGCCGGCGCACCTTGCAGCGCGAGCTGGAATGGATGGGCACCAGCGCCCAGGCCCGGCGCAGCAAGAGCAAGGCGCGTATCGCGGCCTACGAGCAGATGCTGGCCGAGAACGAGAAGCAGACCCTGGAACAGGCGCAGATCATCATCCCCTCAGGCCCGCGCCTGGGCGATCTCGTGATCCGCGCCGAGAAGATTTCCAAGGGTTACGGCGATCGCCTGCTGATCGACGGCTTGAGCTTCAACCTGCCGGCTGGCGGCATCGTCGGCGTGATCGGCGCCAACGGCGCGGGCAAGACGACGTTGTTCCGCATGATCACCGGCCAGGAGAAGGCCGACACCGGCAGCTTCACCGTCGGGCCGACGGTCAAGCTCGGCTATGTCGATCAGTCCCGCGACTCGCTCGACGCCAACAAGACGGTGTGGGAGGAGATCTCCGGCGGCAACGATCTGATCATGCTGGGCAAGCGCGAGGTGTCGAGCCGCGCCTATTGCGGCGGCTTCAACTTCAAGGGGCCGGACCAGCAGAAGAAGGTCGGCCAGCTCTCCGGCGGCGAGCGCAACCGCGTGCACCTCGCCAAGATGCTGAAGACCGAGGCCAACGTGCTGCTGCTCGACGAGCCGACCAACGACCTCGACGTCGATACGCTTCGCGCGCTCGAGGAGGCGCTGGTCGATTTCGCCGGCTGCGCCGTGATCATCAGCCACGACCGCTGGTTCCTCGACCGCATCGCCACCCACATGCTGGCCTTCGAGGGCGACAGCCAGGTGGTGTGGTTCGAAGGCAACTACCAGGACTACGAGGCCGACCGGAAGCGTCGCCTGGGCGCCGAGGCCGACCAGCCCCACCGCATCAAGTACAAGCCGCTGGTCAGGGCTTGAGGCGCGTCGCCGCGCGCATTGCGGCGGGGGTCGAATTATGCAAAGTCACAGCGACAGGCGTTCGGGCCGGCCTGTCGCGGCCCTGTCGCGGGCCAGGTCCGCCGCGGCGCTCCCACTCACTCCTGGTGCATGAACCTTGTCGGGGTTGCGGCAAAGAATCGGCGTCTTCCTTCAATCGCCTATCGGTCGTCTGCTGAAGGATATCGCGCACCGCTATCGCGGCGGCCTGTGGACGGTGTTCATCGTCTCCAACATCGTCGCGGTCGTCGGCGCGCTGCAATACCCGCTGATCACCGTGTTCGTCAGCGCCGTGGCCGGCCAGGCCCCGAAGGACGAGACCACGCTCGGCATCATCGGGTTCGTGCGCGGCTTGCCCGGCATCAGCGGTTTCGAGGGCCAGCGCGGGGTGATCATCGCCATCCTCGTCGTGCTGTTCTTCCAGATCTCGCTCAACGCGCTGGTGACCTATCTCTATTCGCGGGTCGTTGCCAACGTGAACGCCCGCATCGCCCAGGACCTCACCGTGCTCGCGGCCGACAAGGCGTTGGGCATGCCGATCGAGTTCTTCGACCGATCGAACACCGGGGAGCTGCGGTCGAAGCTCACAGAGCCGCCGCTCAACGACATTCCCTATTTCATCTTCAAGCTGCAATCGATCGCCGCGCAAGTGGTCCGCCTGCTCGTCACGATCGCCGTGCTGTTCTGGCTCTCGACCCACCTGACGGTGCTGATGGTGCCGGTGGGCATAATCATCGGCATCCTGGTCAACCGCACGCACCGCAGCATCTTCGGCCTGCTCACCGCCATACGCCAGGTCGAGATCAAGTTCGCCGGCCAGTCGCACGAACTGCTCGAGGGCATGCGCATCGTCAAGCAGAGCAACCAGGAACAGCGCATGCGCGATTCCTACGCCGATACCGGCGGGGACCTGATCGAGCGCCGCCGCGTGCTCGGGATCAAGCAGTCCGAGCAGAACTTCGTGCTCGAGCTCGGCGGCCTGTTCATGATCAGCTCGGTGTTCGGCGTGTTGGCGGTATCGGACTGGGGCAGCTTCGGCGAGCGGCTGGGCATCGGCGTCGGCTTCTTCGCCGCGATGATCCGCGCCTACATGCAGCTGCGCGAGATCGTCGCCGACGTCAACATGCTGGGGCCGCAGCTGCCGCGTGTCGTGGGCTACGCCGAGATCGTGCTGGCGGTCGAGAAAGCCAAACCGAAGGCGCACGCGGTGCCGCCGCCGCCGCCATCTAGTCCCGGCGCGCTCGACGTGCGCGGCGTGTGGTTCCAGTACGTCGAGGACCGCTGGGCGCTGAAGGACATCAACTTCTCGGTGGCCCCCGGCACGACCACGGCGATCGTCGGCCTGTCTGGCTCGGGCAAGACCACCCTGCTGGAGATCCTCGCCCATCTGCGCTTCCCGCAGCGCGGCCGCGTGACGCTCGCCGGCAAGGACCTCGACGACTACGACGCCACCGGCCTGCGCGGCGCCATCGGCTACGTCAACCAGGACCCGTTCATCTTCAACGGCAGCCTGCGACGCAACCTTGTGTTCGCTAAGCCCGACGCAAGCGACGAGGAGATCGAAAAGGCGATCCGCATGGCGGCGCTGAGCGACGTCGTCGCCGGCTTCAACGGCGACCTCGAGGCGGAGATGGGGGATCGCGGCCGGCTGCTGTCGGGCGGCCAGCGCCAGCGCGTGGCCCTGGCACGCGTGCTGATGCAGAAGCCGGCCTTTCTGATCCTCGACGAGGCGACCAGCGCGCTCGACATCAAGACCGAGCGCGTGATCTTCGACCATCTGATGGCGACGCGCCAGGAGCGCGGCCTGATCGCGGCCACGCACCGCCTGGTGTCGACCACCAATTTCGACCGTATCGTCATGATCCACGATGGTCGCATCGTCGAGGAAGGCACGCACGCCGAGCTGATGGCGCATGGCGGCATGTACGCCGACCTGTTCAAGTTCCAGACCGACGCCATCGCCTTCGCGCCGCAGGCAAGTTTGGCCTGAGCGATGGGGTCGGCGGATTGGTCGATCCGACCGGCCTGTCATCCCGTGCGCAGCGAGGGATCTTTACGCAGCGGAGAGATCCCTCGCTGCGCACGGGATGACAGCGCTGACTTGACCTGATCCGGATATGCGCAATCCACGCCGCAAGATTGGCTATTGGCTGGTCCTTGGTCTTGCCGGGGGCGGTGCCGTGCTGGCGGCGGCGTTTAACGCCGACCGGATCGGCGACATCGCGAGCGGGATCATCTTTGGCATTGGCGGCGCCGCCGTGTCCTTCGGCCTGGTCGGCGTTCTCATGGCGGTGCCGGCCTCGATCGGCCACGCCCGGCTGATGTCGGGTCGCGGCGTGATCGAACGCTGGCACGTCACGCCGCGGGAGTGGGATCGCTTCCGCGCCTTCGACGCCAGCCGCGCCGCGCAGGGCCCTACGCTGACCAACGACCTGCCGATCCGAAACGTCACGCCGGAACAAGGCGTCGACGTGATCGTCGGCCGCACGCAACTCATCGTCGACGGCTCGTACCACACGCTGAGGCCTCGCGGCCTGCCGGAGTTGCGCGCGGTCGGCTGGCTGAACGCGCCGGCCGATCCCGAATGCCTGGAGTTCGCGCTCCTCTATCCGGCGGGGCGGTACGGCGGCGCCAGACTCCTCAGCCTGCGCGTACCGGTGCCGCCCTCCGCGCGGGAAGCCGGCGTGCGCGTCTACCATCATTTCGAGGCCAGTGTTCCCAAGTTCAGGCCGGGCCTCGCCTATCGCCGGCCGGGATTGGTCTTCGGCTGGGGCATCGGCCTCACGCTCGCGTGCCTTGCGGTGAGCGGCGTCGGATGGCTGCTCGCCGCGCGCGGTATGGCCGGCGATCTGCCGGCCATCCTCATGGTGTCGGGCCTCGTCGCGGGCATCTGTCCGCTGCTGGTCACCGTGCTCGTCGCGCTGATCACCCAGCCCTGGAAGAAGAAGTAGCGGGCGACTCCTCGGCCTTGTCCCGCCGGGCGCGGGCATCCGGCGGATGCCGCAGACGGACGGCGGCGTTCGCCGTCGACAGCCGCTCCATCCGCTCGCGGCTCGTCGCATCGGCGGGCGCGTAGAGCGACACCGAGAAATCGCCGTCGCGGCCAGGCGGCCGCAGGGTGGCGAAGTCGAACGCCATGTCGCCGACCAGCCCGTGCCGCACCGTCTTGCGCCAGATCGGCGGCTCGGCCAGGTCGCGATCGGCCCACCAGCGCGCGAAGTCGTCGCTCGATGCCGTCAACAGCGCGACCAGCGACGCCACCACCGGATCGTCGGCCATCGACGCCGTCGCCAGCCTGAACTGCGCCACCGTCGATCGCGCCACGACCTCCCAGTCGACAAAGATCTCGCGCCACAGCGGATCGAGGAACAGGCGGCCGATCACGCTGGCGCGCGCCGGATCGCCGCTGTCGAAGGCGCCCAGCAGCAGGCGGGCCGGCCGGTTGGCGGCGACAACCTGGCGATGGCGGTTGGTTACGTAGGCGGGATGCGGCGACAGCCCGTCGATCAGCGACAGCAGGGGCGCTGCGGGCATCGCCTCGCCGGCCGCGCCGACGCGCCCGTCGAGGTCGGGCCGCGCCAGCCGGAACAGATAGGTCTGCTCTGCCTGGCTCAGCCGCAATGCGCGGCCCAGCGCGCGCAGGGCATGCGGCGACGCGTTCACGTCGCGGCCTTGCTCGAGCCAGACATACCAGGTGGCGCTGATGCCGGCCGCCTGGGCGACCTCTTCCCGCCGCAGGCCCGCGGTGCGTCGCCTGCCGCCCGGCGTGATGCCGAACGCCACCGGATCCAGCCGCTCGCGCCGGCTGCGCAGGAAGGATGCGAGCTCGTCGCGCCGGGTGGTAGAAATTATACCAGGATAAGATAACATATTGTACCAGTGTACCATGGCGATAGGGTCGGCGCCACGTCGCCGCTCAGCCAGATCCGCCAGATCGACTACACCGTCATCTACGCCCGCGACCTGCCGGCGATGCGCCACTTCTACGAGACCGTCATGGAGTTCCCGCTGTCACGGGTGCTGAGCGAGCGGTGGATCGAGTATCGCGTCGGCGCCACCACCTTGGCGCTGACGGTGCATGGCCCGCGGTTCGGTGGCGCGCCGCCGACCGCCGGCGATCTCTCGCTGCAGCTCGCTTTCCGCGTCGCGCCGTCCGACGTGGCGCGCTGCGCGGCGGCGCTGGGAGCCAAGGGCGTGACGCTGATCGAACCGCCGACCGATCACGCGTTCGGCCACCGCACTGTCTTCTTCCGCGACCCCGACGGCAACGTGCTGGAGATCTACGCCGAGCTGTGAGGCGCTCTCGGAAGACGGCGTAGCGACGGCTACCGCGCGCCGCGACCGACGTCCTCGATCACCGCGAGCAGCTCGGCGCCGACATCGTCCCAGCCGCGTGGCGTGAAGCGTTCGCGGATGCGCGCGTTGGCGGCCTCGAGATACCCCGGCTCGGTGATGACGCGGCGCAGCTCGGCGAGCCACGTCGCCTCGTCCTCGGCGTCGGCGTGGAAGGCGAGGCCCTGGCCGGCCTCGGGCAGCGAGGTGTTGTCGGCGGCCAGGCAGTACTTGCCGAAGGACAGCGATTCGAGGATCGGCAGGCCCCATCCCTCGTAGAGCGAGGGGAAGATGCTGAAGGCGCAGTTGGCGTAGAGCCAGGCGACCTCCTCGTCGGTCGGCCCCTCGACGAAGCGCAGCTTGCGGTTCCACATCACCGTGTCCGCTGTCATAGTCGCGAACAGCTCTTCGGTGCGCCAGCCGCGCTGGCCGGCGAACACGAGGGTCGGCGCCGCCTCGCCCAGCTCCTCGACCAGGCGCCGCCACAGGCGATAGGCAAAGAGGTGGTTCTTGCGCGGATTGATGGTCGAGACGTAGACGACGAAACGTCCGGGCTCGAGCTGGTGGCGCGCCAGCGCAGCGGTGGCGCTGGGCGGCGAGTCGCGTTTCAGATCGGCGCTGAGCGGCACCGACGTCACCGGACGGATCGCCACCTGCCGCTCGCCGGCATAGGCTTCGACGTCACGCGCGACATGGGACGAGATCGCGCATAGCCGATCGCCGCTGGCGAGTAGCCCGTCGATGAAGCGCATGAAGCGGCCGCGACCGGTCTCGTCGGTGAAGAATTCCGGGCGGCGGATCGGGATCAGGTCGTAGATCAGGCCGACGAAGCGGAGCCGGCGTTCGCGCTTGAGCCGCGCCACCGCCTCCATCGGCCTTGTGTTCCACCATATGCCCAGCAGGATCATGGTCGCGTCGGGCGCGATGTCGAGGTCGCGCGGCGCGCGGTGTGTCCGCGCACCCTCGCGCGACTCGACCAGCGTGTCGATGAAGTGGCCGCGACGATCGGCGTTCTCGTCGAGCCGCAGTCGGCTCGCCATCGCACGCCGCTGCTCCGGCGACAGATACGGCCAGGCAGCGGCGATGCGGCGGAAGGCGGCGCGCACGACGGTGCGGCCGGGCTCGCGGCTGAGCGACAGGCGTCGCGCCACCATCGCCGAGATCGACGCCAGCAGCCGCTCAAGCGCGGCGAAGGCGTGCGACCGCCGCGGCTCGGCGCAGATCACGTCGAGGTCAAGCGACTGGGCGCGCATGATCGACTCGATGAAGGCGTCGAAGTCGATGGCGTCGAACCGGCCGCGCCGCTTGTTCCAGGCGACCACGGTCGCGCCGCGCGCGGCGAGGTATTTCGCGACCTCGTGCTCGACGCGCGGAATCCCGGTCTTCTTCTGGTGACGGCTCTCGAGAAGGTTGGTCACGCAGACATAGATCGGCGGCTGTCGCGTCACGTGATCCGCTTCCACCGCCGGACGAGGGAGATGGTGCCCCGAGTCGGATTTGAACCAACGGCCTACCGCTTACGAAGCGGTTGCTCTACCGCTGAGCTATCGGGGCGCCGCGCGGCTTTTACGGGAAACGCGGGGGAGTCGCAAGGGCGCCGGGCGGGGCTGCTCGTACAGGACTTCCTTCCTTTCTCCCCGCCTGCGCGGGGAGAAGGAGGGCGCCCCTGGGTTTGCGTTGAGACAAGGTTCTTCTTGTGTACCCGCGAGCCGACCGGCATGCATGGGCGGGTTCGGCGCTCGCCGAAGCGTTGCCGCGCGCGCGGCGCCTAGGTTCGCCGCATGTCGCTGATCATTGCCGCTGCCCCGCTGGTCCTCGTCATCGTCCTGCTCGCCAGCGGCCGCTTCGGCGCGCTGGCGGCGGGCGCCGCCGGGCTGGTTGCGACCGTGGCCGCGGCGTTGGTGCTGCGCGGCGCCCAGGGTTTCGCGGGCTTCGCCGTCGAGCAGAGCCTGATCGGCTCCTGGCTCTCTTGGCAGGTGATCACCATCGTCGCCGGCGGCGTGTTCTTCTACCGCTGCGTCGCCAGTCGGGCTCACGCCGCGCCCGTCCCGCACACATCGGCGATCACCCCTGATCATCGCCGCCTGTATTTCGTCTGCTTCCTGCTCGGACCCTTCGCCGAGTCGGTCACCGGCTTCGGCGTCGGCTACATCATCGCGCTGGCGGCGGTGACGCGGCTGGGGATCGGCGGCGTGCCGGCGCTGCTCTTCGGCCTCTACAGCCAATCGATGGTGCCGTGGGGCGCGCTGGCGGCGGGCACGACCGTGGGCGGGCTGCTCACCGGCCTGTCGCCGACGACCTTGGGCGCGCTGTGCGGCCTGCTGCAGATGCCGATCCATCTCGGCTATCTCGCCCTGTTCTGGTTCTTCCGGCGCGGCATCGGCCCGGCGCCCTCGGCCGCTGAGCGTCTCGACGATCTCGTCTGGACCGTCGCCATCGTCGCCGCGGTCTGGGCCTCGCATCGCGTCATCGACGTCGAGATCGCCGGCGCCGCGCCGCTGGGCGTGCTGGCGGCCTTGCGCTGGCTGCGCGACGAGCGGCCCGATGGTGCCGCGTTGCGCCGCGCCGCATCGAGCGCCGCGCCCTATGCGGCGCTGACCCTCGCGCTGGTGCTGACGCGCACCGTGGCGCCGCTGCAGGCGATGCTGAAGAGCCTGTGGGCCTGGCAGCCGATGTCCGGTCAGCCGCCTTTCCCGCCGTTCTACGCGCCCGGCTTCTGGCTGTTCGCGGTCGGCCTGCTGAGCGCGCTGGCGCTGCGCGCTCCGCTGGCGTCCGTCGCGCGCGCGACGATCCGCGCGGCGTGGCGGCCCTGTGTCGTCACCTTGCTGTTCGTCGTCATGGCCGCGTTCTATGTCGCGGCGGGCATGGCGGCGATCATCGCCGACGCGCTCTTCGCCGCGGTCGGCGCGTCGGCGGCGCTGGCGACACCGCTGTTCGCGGCGATCGGCGGCTTTCTCACGGGAAGCGGCGCCGCGTCCAACGCCATGCTGATGCCGATGCAGGCCGCGCTCGCCGTCGAGACGCGGCTGCCGCTCGATTGGGTGGCGGCGACGCAGAACAGCGTCACCACTAACCTCACCATGCTCTCGCCGATCCGCGTCTCGATGGGCGCGGCGATCCTGGCGCTGGCCGCCGGCGACGGCGCCGTCTACCGCCGCGCCTGGCCGCTCGCGCTGCCGCCGATCATCGTCGGCGTGGTGACGATCCTGGTGCTGCTGTCGCGTGGTTGAGTGGGCTCCTACCGTCTCTCGCTGGCGCACGGCTATCGCATGGCTTTGCGGAGTCCTGCTTCTCCCCGCGAAGGCGGGGAGAAGGTAAGACTGCCATATGCGATAGCTGTGCGCGCTCAGTGGATCTCGTTCTCTGCCAGCGCCTTGCTCTCCTTCAGGGAGGAGAGCGCGGGAAGCGGCGCCTGGATCAGCGCGAGGCAGTCGAGAATGCCCGTCCCGGCTGGCGGCGCCTTCGCGCGCACCCTGTTGCCCGCGAGCTTCTGCTTGGTCGATCGCAGCAGGGAACGGAAGGCTTCAACTCGCTTCCAGCCGAGATAGCCACCCGCCGCGAGCGCCATGCCATGCACGCGTAGCCACATCGCAGCCGCGGCCGCCACATGCACTGTTGCATACGACGTTCCATCGCCCTGCCCCGCAACGTCCATGAACGGCTCGGGCTGGCCCAGGACGGAGTTCGGCCGCCGGATGTCGTCGGCCGGCGCCCAGACATCGATCGAGTCGCGGCCAACCTCGTAGTCGAAGCACATCTTCATGTCGGCGCTGATGCCGCCGACGCCGATCACCCGCGAAAACCGGCCGGGATACACGTCGAACGCCACCAGCTCCGGCGCGTCCTTGGTCTGGCCGCCGGCGCCGACGACGATCACGCCGGCGCTGTAGGCGCGATCGACGGCCCGGCCGAGCACGCGCATCTGCTTGACGTTGCCGAACACCGACTGCACGCCAAGGCTGATCGAGATGACGTCGGCGGCGTTGCGATCGACGGCATGATCGATGGCCGCCGCCAGGTTCAGGATCGTGCGGCCCGTCAGCACCACGCTGTTGGTGACGCGGTAGGGAACCACGGGAACGCTCGGCGCGAGGCCGACATAGGTGCCGGCGAGGTTGCCGCACAGGGCGCCGCCCGTGCGGGTGCCATGGCCCGGCGCGGTGCCGAGGCCGCCGCCAAAGTTGAGCGGGTCCAGCGCCGTGGTGGCGGCCGGTTCCATGAAGTTGACGCCGAGATCGACCAGCAGCGATGGCCGGGCGGAGGCGAGGTTGAAGACGGCGTGATTGGTATAGCCGGTATCGCAATGGGCGATCAGCACGCCATCCCAATCGCCACCGGGTCCCATCACCTTCTGGACTTCGATCATCGCTTCACGGGCGCGCACGGCGCCGACGTGCCAATTGGAGCTCGGCATGTGTCTCTCCCTGGGGTCACACGCGGTTCAACCCGCGTGGTGTCGCAGGATGACACCAGCCGGTTGTGACTCACAACCGCTCGGGCAACCTCGGTCGCGGATGACGTGGGCGCTGGAGCGGAGGTCGTTCCGGCACACCCGCTGTCATTCCGAGCGCAGCGAGGAATCCAGGCAGCTCTCCTGGATCCTTCGCTACACTCGGGGTGACAGGTGCGCTTGATTGATCGCGCGCCGCGCTCGATTCCTCGCTACGCTCGGAATGACAGAGTGATTCCGTCGACGCGGAATAGGCTCTAGGGTGCGGCGTTCTCGATGGAGGATTCTATGGCGAAGGTGGCGTTTCTCGGTCTTGGTGTGATGGGTTTCCCAATGGCGCGGCATCTCGCGGCGAAGGGCCACGACGTCACCGTCTACAACCGCACCTTCGCCAAGGCCGAGGAGTGGGTGAAGAAGCACGGGGGTTCGGCCAAGCGCACGCCGCGCGAGGCGGCCGAGGGCTGCGAGATCGTCTTCTGCTGCGTCGGCAACGACGATGACCTGCGCGCGGTCGTGCTGGGCAAGGACGGCGCGTTCGCCGGCATGAAGAAGAACGCGATCCTCTTCGACAACACCACAGCCTCGGCCAATGTCGCGCGCGAGCTCTACGCCGAGGCCAAGAAGCAGGGCTTCCATTTCGTCGACGCGCCGGTCTCGGGTGGCCAGGCGGGCGCCGAGAACGGCCAGCTCGCGGTGATGTGCGGCGGCGACCAGGAGCCGTTCGATCGCGCCAAGGCGGTGGCCATGGGCTACGCCAAGGCCTGTGAACTGATCGGCCCCTCGGGCTCGGGCCAGCTCACCAAGATGATGAACCAGATCTGCGTCGCCGGCATCGTGCAGGGCCTCAGCGAGGCGATCCATCTCGGCATGAAGGCCGGGCTCGACATCGAGAAGGTCATGGGCGTGATCTCCAAGGGCGCGGCGCAGAGCTGGCAGATGGAGAACCGCTGGAAGGCCATGGTCGCCGGCAAGTTCGAGTTCGGTTTCGCCGTCGACTGGATGCGCAAGGATCTCGGTATCGCCCTGGACGAGGCCAAGCGTCAGGGCGGACGCCTGCCAACGATCGCGCTGATCGACCAGTTCTATGCCCAGGTGCAGCGCCGCGGCGGCGGCCGCTGGGACACGTGCAGCCTGATCCACCTGCTCAACAACGACTGAGGTCCGCGATGTACCGACTGTTCGGCCGCACCGGCTGGGGCTCGGCGCTGATCGAGGCGCAGCTGGTGTGGTACGGTCGGCCCTTCGAGTTCGAGGAGGTCGGCGATCTCTTCAAGTCGGCAGAGGCGCGCGAGGCACTGTCGCGCGTCAATCCGCTGGCCCAGGTGCCGACCTTGGTGCTGCCCGACGGCACGGTGATGACCGAGAGCGCGGCGATCACCCTGCTGCTCGCCGACGACGCGCCCGCCGAGCGCAGCCTGGTGCCGCCGGCGGGCACCAAGGAGCGCGCGGTCTTTTTGCGCTGGCTGGTGTTCCTGGTCGCCAACATCTATCCGACCTTCACCGTCGCCGACGACACGAGCCGTTGGCTGACCGGCGAAGGACCGCAGAAGGAGCTGCGCGAGCGCTTCGGCGACTACCGCCTGCGCCTGTGGCGGCAGGTGGAGGCTTCGCTCGGAGACGGGCCGTGGTTTCTCGGCCAACGCTTCAGCGCGCTCGATCTCTATGCCGCGGTCATGACGCGATGGACGCCTCGCCGCCCCTGGTTCGCCGAGGCGGCACCGAAGCTCACCGCCATCGCCGCCCGTACGGACGCGGTCGCCGATCTCGCCGGCGTGCTGAAGCGAAACTTCCCGGGCTGACGGCAAATGAACCGACTTAACCTTCCCCCCGCCGGGTGAAGGTAGGCCAAGGTTCGTATGCTATCACCCTGCCCTTGCGGGAGAAGGTAAGGGAGCGTCGCTTCGCCGCCGCGTCGAGGACATCACCTCGAACACGCCCACGGGCTGGGTCAGGCGGCGCGCGACGAGCGGCCTTTGGCAGACTGTCCGGACCTACAGCGCTCCAGGATCGGCGGACGTCGGCCTCGACGACAGGGTGGCGACAAACTCGCGCCGGCGCTTCAAGCCCATGACGATGGCAACGCTCAATCCGCTCGCGATGAGCACGAGGCTCAGTATGGGAACCGCGATCGAGGCGCGAGCGAACAAGACGTTGAGCAGGGTCCCGACAAAGCAGATCGCGACGCCGGGAAGCATCCCGCGGCTGAAGGCGAGGGTTGCCCGCTTTCTCTCGTCTTCATTCAGGACTTTCACGGAATGGACTCCGGGCTCCTGTCCCGGGACCGGATCGGCGGAGCCCGCGTTTTGGTCGGTTCCGAGCGTTGCCTGTCCAGATGTGAAAGCCGCCGGTGTCGCGCGGTTGGACGCGGCGTCGAGTGCCGTGGTCTTGCGGATCGAGTTTCGCGTGATGGCGACCGCCGCGATGGCGGCGATCAGCGCTAAGGCCAGGCTGCCAAGGAAGGATAGGAGGGACGCCGGCGACCAGGCGATCCAATGCGCGAAGGAGGCGGCTGGATTGCCGGTCCGCCAGCCCAGCACCTCGAACGGTATATTTTTGATGAAGAATCCACAGAGATACCAGGCCGCGAGCACCAGCAGGCCCAGCGCCGGGTTCAGGACGACCCCTCGCGCGCGTCGCGCGAAGAAGAATCCGGCGGCCAGTGCGATCAAACCAAGAGCGCAAAGCAGGCCCACGTAGAGCCCGGTGCCGCTTCGCAGATAGTCATCGAGCCGGCGCACATTGAAATACTGCTCGACTCTGATGCCATTGCCCCAGTTGAAGAAGACGCCATAGAACCACGCAATGCCGGGCAGCAGCGGCCCGATCACCGTGACGCCTGACAGCAACGGCTTGCGCCGGGCCGTCGCCAGCCCGACAGATAGCAAGACCGCGGCACCAAACAGGGCTAGGAACAACAGTCCCTTCATGCGTTCCCCCGTCATCTGCCTGGGGATGCTGTTGTCGCATCGTCAGGTCGTCATGAGGAAGATGTCCTTTCGAGAGCGGTCTTCGCCGCTATGCCCGAGACAACAGCACGTGTTCGGGGCGGAGCTCCATCCCGCTTCCGACCGCCAGGCACCTTCCCCTTCAGGAGCAGATCAGGGGCCCGCCAGACCGACCTGATTCGAATCCGCCCTACCGCGCCGAGGACGTCACGTCGAACACGCCCACGAGCTGCGTCAGGCAGCGCGCGACGTGGGCGGCGGTGTCGGCGTCGAGGCCGGCGACCTGCAGATCGACGGTCATCACCTCGGCGTCGGGCGTGCGCGGCGTGCCTTCGAGCGCGGCGTGCACGCGCAACGGCACCAGGCCGCGCTTGGCGATCAGCTCGAGCACGCGCGGCAGCAGGCCGGGCGAGGGATCGGCGGCGACGGCGAAACAATGCACGTCGCTGTTGGAACGGAAGCTGGAAGAGGACGGCTCAGCGGCCGTGACGGACAACATGGCGGGAACTCCTGGCGGCAAAAGCGAACATCATCGCGGCCCGGCCCTCGACAAGGGCCGGGTGGCTAATTCGCTGCCTGGGGAGAGTCATCCCGAACATGAAAGAAAATTACCACGCTGGCGCGTGGCTGACCAGCTTGCCTTAACGGGAGAGAGCGACCAACCCGACGCAGGTGATCAGCATCGCCAGGAACACGCCCGTGCCGGCGAAATCGCGCACGGCCTGCGCCACCCACCGACCAGGGGTACGCCGCCGCCGTCGACCCGTCGGGGCGTCCGAGATGGAATGCGCCGATTGGGCGCCAGCCGCGACGTCGGACGCGCTCATAGCCGCGTCAGCGGAAGGTGGCGCTCAGTCGCGCACCGATATCGCGCAGGGCGCAACGGACGTCCCACGCGAGGTCGTGCCAGAAATCCCTGATGGCGTTCATGGTGCGTATAAAGTTCCCCAACCTTATGAAGCCAATTTTGCGCGGTCTCGGCGCGACTCGGGCGTGAATAAATTCTGGCTTATGATTCAAACGCTTATGGGCATTCTGAGGCGGCCGGCGGTCGGCGGGCGGTGACTATCAGTGCGCGATTCACAAATAGATTCAGCTTGTTGTGGACCAATCGAGAACTAATGGTTGAGATTTGGTGATTTTGGCCATTCGACCTACCATATCTGGTGGTGGCATCCCCTCGCTTGCGGTCCGCTCGCGCCACCGCCATGCTCCGCCGGCGTTCGAGACAGGATGAGGGCGATGCGGCTGCAATTGGTGACCTGGCACGATGTCGAGGCGTACCTCAAGAAGAGCACCGGCATCATCATCCCGATCGGCTCGACTGAGCAGCACGGGCCCAATGGCTTGGTCGGCACCGATGCGCTGACGGCGGAGTTCGTCGCCCAGGGCGTCGGCGAGAAGCTCGGCGCGCTGGTGGCGCCGACCATCTCGGTCGGCATGGCGCAGCACCATCTCGACTTCCCGGGCTCGATGACGCTCCGGCCCTCGACCCTGATCGCCGTGGTGCGCGACAACATCCAGTCGTTGATGCGCCACGGCTTCACGCGCTTCTTCTTCGTCAACGGCCATGGCGGCAACATCGCCACGGTGACGGCGGCGTTCTCCGAGATCTACGCCGAGCGCTCGCTGGTGCGCGGCGGCAACACGCCCTCGGTGAAGTGCAAGCTGCGCAACTGGTGGGAAGGGCCGGGCATCCGCGCGCTGTCGAAGGAGCTCTATGGCGGCGCCGAGGGCAGCCACGCGACGCCGAGCGAGGTGTCGCTGACCTTCCACATGTTCCCGCACACCGAGAAGAAGGTACCGATGTCGCCCGAGGTGGCGCCCAACGGGAGCTTCGCCGACGCCGAGGATTATCGCCGCAACTTCCCCGACGGGCGCATCGGCTCGAACCCCAATCTGTCGACGGCGGCGCACGGCAAGCGCATCTACGAGACCGCCGTCGAGGAAGTCGCCAAGGACTATCTCGCCTTCACCGCGAGTTGAGCCGAGCCAAGGAGGAAATCCGCATGACACCCAACGCCGAGCAACGCGACGCGATCTTCCGCGCCTTCGGTCGCGCCTTCTTCAAGCAGGACATGGACGCGATGTACGACGTGGTGACGCCGGACTTCACCTGGACGTTGCTGGCCAACGGTGGCTTGCGCACGCTCGACACGCGCGAGAAGGTCGCGGCGTTCTTTGTCGAGCGCAAAGACCAGGTCGAAAACGTCCGCTTCGCCGACGTGGTCTATCACCACGCGCCGGACGCCTCGTTCATGACGTTCAAGATGACCGGCACCGACAAGGCCACCGGCAAGCCCTTCGCGTCGGTCGGCGTCGAGCGCTACACCTTCCGCGACGGCAGGTTGGCGGTGAAGGACGTCTATGTCAGGCCGGCCGAAGCCGGCGCATAGACTCAGCGCCGCTTGCCGGCCGCCAGCTTGTGCGCCTTGGACGCGGCGCCGACCGCCTTGACCATCTCGAAGATGCGCTTGCGCACCTTGTCCTCGTCGATCTTGTAGTAGGCGCGCACGAGCTCGAGCGTCTCGCGCTTGGCGAGCGGATCCTTCTCGTCCTCGAACGGCGTGCCTTCCTCGCCCAGACCGCCCTTGCGGCCCCGGCCGCCGCGGCCAACCAGCACGTTCACCGGCATCTCGTCGAAGAAGTACGACACCGGCACGTCGAGCACCTTGCTGAACTCGTAGAGCCGGCTCGAGCCGATGCGGTTTGCGCCGCGCTCGTATTTCTGGATCTGCTGGAAGGTGAGGCCGACGGCCTCGCCGAGCTTTTCCTGGCTCATGCCCAGCAGCGTCCGGCGCTGCCGCACGCGCATGCCGACATGAACGTCGACGGGGTGACCTGCCATGGTCGCTTCGCTCCTTGTTGCGACGACGTCGCGCGCGGGACGCTGTCCTGCGCTCGATGCCAAACCCGTGCGCGGCGGACCGCCCTGCACGTCCCCGACCCCCGGTTGAATGCTCGGAATCCCAACCCGAACCGTTAATCTGTCGTTAATATATCGTTAATTGGTTCTAAAGTTAAGACCTTATTATACGTCAGGTTGCCGCAGTCAGAGCGCAATCGCGCCTAGCGCGAAACGGGCATCGTCACCGCACGGTTTCCGGTTTTCGAAAACGTCGCAAAAAAGCCGACATCCCGACCAAGGCCATCAGCACCAGCAAGGTGACGTCGCCATAGCTGCCGTAGAGGGTCGGCGACAGGTACGGCGGCAGGCGCGCGTCGATCACGCCCTCGACGTTCATGCCGAGCTGGCCGAGCACGCGGCCGCCGCCGTCGATCACCGCGCTGATGCCGGTATTGGCGACACGGATCATCGGCAGGCCTTCCTCGACCGCGCGCAGGCGGGCGCTGACCATGTGCTGGTAGGGGCCGCTCGAGGTGCCGAACCAGGAATCGTTGGTGACGTTGAGGATCCAGGCCGGCCGCGGGCTGGGCACGATGGCGGCGGGGAAGATCGCCTCGTAGCAGATCGCCACTGCAAAGGACGGCAGGCCGGGCAGGCGCATCGGCTGGCGCGTCTCGCCGAACTCGAAGGAGCCGCGGCCGATCGTATCGCTGAGCGGGATGATGTCGCGCAGCGGCAGGTACTCGCCCAGCGGCACGAGATGGATCTTGTCGTAGGTGGCGCGGATCACGCCCATCTCGTCGATGGCGTGCAGGCTGTTCCAGATCGGGATGCCGCCGGTCAGCGCCGCCGCGCGCCGCTCCTCCGCCGGCGTCATCGGCCCGCGCGGCGCGCCGGCCAGCAGATAGCCGCCCTTGGGCACCAGCGGCCGGAAGGCCTCGAGATAGGTCGGCGACTGCGCCAGCAGGAAGGCGGTGGCGGTCTCCGGCCAGATCACATGCGCCACCTCCGCCGGTCGCCCGGCCGTGCTCAGCCGCATCAGCTTGCCGACATGCTCGGCGCGTCGCTCGGCGCGCCACTTCTCGCCCTGCGGGATGTTGGGCTGCACAAGGCGCAGCAGCGGCCGCGCCTCGACCGGCGTGGTGCGCGCGTTCGCCGCCGCCATCCGGGCTTCCAGCGACAGGCCGCCGATCGTCCCGATCGCCAGCGCCAGCGACGCGACGATGACGCTGGGGAGCCAAGGTCGTGCCCGCGCATCGGCCAGGGTCGCCGGCATTGCCAGGATCAGGACGGTGAGCAGCGACAGGCCGTAGACGCCGACCCAGGCGGCCGGCTGCAGCGCCGGCGCGCTGAAGGCCCAGACATGCCCGGCGGGGTTCCACGGGAAGCCGGTCATGACGTGGCCGCGGGCCCACTCGGCCACTACCCACAAGAGCGCGAACAGCGCCACGCGCCGCCAGCCGGCCCAGCGGCCCGGCATCTTCTGCCGGACGACGACATAGAGCGCCGAGGCGGCGCCGACGAACAGCGACAAGAGCGCCGCCAGGCCCAGCACAATGGGCGGCCCCAGCGGAGCGAAGATCGCCGGCGGCACGAAGAACGCCTCGATGATCCAGTAGCAGCCGACCGAGAAATGACCCAGGGCCCAGAAGAACCCGTCGAAGAAGGCCCGCCGCCGCCGTGCGCCCGCGACATCGTCATCGAGCAGCCAGATCAGCGCGACCAGGCCCACCGGCATCAGTGGCAGGGCGTGCCACGGCGGCATGGCGAAGCCGGCCCCCGCACCGAAAGCCATGGCGAGGGCGATACGCCGCCAGCCGGTCCGGGCGCCCAGCCAGCGAGCCCACGACGAGACATGATTCATCGGTGCATCTGCCAGTAAACTCCTTGTAGATTCAGTAAGTTATGACGCTTTCATTGCAGCAAGAAAGAAGTTTGCTATACTGCTCTGCATATGAAGCCTTGTTGGATGAGGCGGAGTCAGAACCGATGACGTTGATCAGGGAGTGGTTCGCGGAATGGGCGCAGGCCTATTTCATCCGCCACGGCTATGATCCGGTCAACCGCGCGATCAACGTCATGGCCGGCGTGCTGGCCATCGGCGCCCTGGGCGTCGCCGCGACGCACTATTTCGCCTGATCGCCGATCCCGCTTGTGGCGGGCGACCGCGCGGCCTATGTCGCGCCGGCCATGGTTCCCGACTCCGCACCGCATGTCCGCACCCTCTACGGCCGCCGCCAGGGCAAGAAGCTGCGCACCCACCAGCAGGCGCTGCTCGACGATCTTCTGCCGCGCCTGCGCGTGCCGGTGACGCATAGCCTCGATCCCGCCGACCACAAGAGCCCGCTCGATCTCGCCGCTCTGTTCGGCCGCGCCATGCCCGGCGGCACCTGGCTCGAAATCGGCTTCGGCGCCGGCGAGCATCTGGCCTGGCAGGCCGAGCACAACCGTGACGTCGGGCTGATCGGCTGCGAGCCCTACATCAACGGCGTCGCCAAGGCGCTGGCGCATCTCGAGCGGCTGGGCGTCGACAACGTGCGCATCCACGACAACGACGCGCGCTTCGTCATGGCCGCGCTGGCGCCCGCCTCGCTGACGCGCGCCTTCATCCTGTTCCCCGATCCCTGGCCCAAGGCGCGCCATCACAAGCGCCGATTCGTCTGCCGCGAGAATCTCGACCGGCTGGCGACGTTGATGGCGCCGGGCGCCGAGCTGCGGCTGGCGACCGACGATCCCAGCTACCTGCCGTGGATGGTCGAGCACGCTTGCTTGCACCCTGCGTTCGAGTGGCTCGCAGAGCGGCCGAGCGACTGGCGCACGCGGCCCGACGACTGGCCGCCGACGCGCTACGAACGCAAGATGCTAGCCGGCCATACGCCGACGTTTCTGCGGCTGCGCCGGCGGTAGGCGCCATCGCGCGCTGGCGCTATGAAGCGCGCGCTTCAGATGCGCCGGCCCGACCCCGCCAGTCGGCGCGCCACCGGTAGCGGGCGCATCGCCGTGCTGGGCACGAACCTCTGGCGCGCTGTGGATGGATAGGCCAACGTCCCCTCGAAGAACCGAGGGAGGTTCGCCATGGACATCCGGCAGGATGTGATCGAGCGGGAAGAGTCGGCGATGCCGCACGGCGCGTGGCCGGAAGACTCGGTCGCGCGGGTGCCGTACTGGGTCTATCAGGACGAAGCTAACTACCAACGCGAGCAGCGACGCATCTTCGAGGGGCCGACCTGGAATTTCGTCTGCCTCGAGGCCGACATCCCCAAGGCCGGCGACTACCGCACCAACCATATCGGCGCCATGCCGGTGATCGTCGTGCGCACGCCCGATGGCGGGGTCAACTGCTTTGAGAATCGCTGTGCCCATCGCGGCGCGCTGATCGCCTTCGACGATGGCGGCAACGTCGAGCACAACTTCAAATGCATCTACCACTCCTGGAGCTACGACCTCGCCGGCAACCTCAAGGGCATCGCCTTCGAGCGTGGCATCGCGGGCGTCGGCGGCATGCCGCGCGATTTCCAGCGCGAGACGCACAGCCCGCGCAAGCTCAGGGTGGCGCGGCTCTGTGGCCTGGTCTTCGCGACGCTCTCGCCGGACACGCCGCCGATCGAGGAGTATCTCGGCGCCGACGTGCTGGGCCGCGTGCGCCGCGTGCTGAAGAGGCCGCTGCGGGTGATGGGCCGCTTCAACCAGCCGCTGCCCAACAACTGGAAGCTCTATGTCGAGAACGTCAAGGACACCTACCACGCCAGCCTGCTGCACACCTTCTTCGCCACCTTCCGCATCACGCGCCTGACGCAGGGTGGCGGCGTGCTGGTGAGCCCGGATGGCGGCCATCACGCCAGCTACACGATCGGCGGCGACGACGTGGCCGATGGCGGCGCCTATCGCGCCCAGGGCATCCGCACGGAGCGCGACGACTACACGCTGGCCGATCCGTCGCTGCTCGATCCAGTGGCCGAGTTCGGCGACAACATCCAGCTGCAGATCCTCTCGGTCTTCCCAACGCTGATCTTGCAGCAGGTGCACAACTGCCTCGCCGTGCGCCAGGTCGTGCCGCGCGGCACCGGTGGCATGGACCTGCTGTGGACCTATTTCGGCTTCGAGGACGACACGCCTGAGATGAACCGGCGTCGGTTGAAGCAGCAGAATCTCGTCGGCCCCGCCGGCTATGTGTCGATGGAGGATGGCTGCGTCGGCGGCTTCGTGCAGCGCGGCATCGCCGCGGCAGGCGAGAAGGTCTCCGTGGTCGAGATGGGTGGGCGCGAGGCGGAGAGCCAGGCGACGCGCGCCACCGAGGCCTCGGTCCGCGGCTTCTGGAAGGCCTATCGCCGCACGATGGGCTACTGAGCCGATGGATCTGACGGCGCGTCTCGTCGAGCTCAACGCGGCCTATGCGCGCGCGCTCGACAACGAGGAGTTCGAGCGCTGGCCGGCGCTGTTCGCGGAGGCCTGCCTGTACAAGGTGACCACCGCCGAGAACGTCGCGCGCGGCCTCGAGGCCGGCGTCATGTACGCCGATTCGCGGGCCATGCTGGAGGACCGCGTCTCAGCGCTGCGCCGGGTCAACATCTATGAGCGCCAGCGCTATCGCCACATCGTCGGCTTGCCGTACGTGATGGGCGCCGAGGGCGACGGCCATCGCGTCGAGACGCCGTTCCTGATCGTGCGCATCATGCGCGACGGCACGATGAGCGTCTTCGCCACCGGTTGCTACCGCGACCTCGTCGCCGCTAACGGCGCGGGTGCGTTGAGCTTCCGGGAGCGCGTGGTGGTCTGCGACGGCGGCCGCTTCGACACCCTGGTGGCGATCCCGTTCTGATGCGCGTTGGCATCACGCTGGGCGATCCGAACGGCATCGGGCCGGAGATCGCGATCAAGGCGGCTTCGCATTTCGCAGAGGCGATATTGATTGGCGACGGCTTTGTCATTCGTGACACGGCATCGCGGCTGGGTGTCGACGTGCCACCGTTCATCGACTCGCCGGGACTCGATCCGGCGGGATACGCGCCGGGCCAGCTTGACCCGCGCGCCGGCAGGGCGACCGTCGCCTACGCCGCGGCGGCGGTGAAGCTGGCGCAGAGCGGTCGTATCGACGCGATCGTCGGCTGCCCGCATTCCGAGACCGCGGTGAATCGCGCCGGCATCGCCTTCAACGGTTATCCCGGGCTGATCGCCGATCTCACCGGCACGCCGCGCGACCGCTCCTTCATGATGCTCACGGCCAAGGGGCTGCGCATCGCGCATGTGACGTTGCACGAATCCATCGGCGCGGCGCTGGCGCGACTGACGCCGGCGCTGGTCGTGCTGGCGGCCGAGGCGACGCTGGCGGCGGCGCGGCGACTGGGCATCGAGTCACCCAGCCTGGGCGTGTTCGGCATTAACCCGCACGCCGGCGAGGACGGGCTGTTCGGCGACGAGGACGAGCGCGTCACCAAGCCGGCCGTGGCGCGGCTGAAGGCGCTTGGTCTCACCGTCGACGGCCCAATCGGCGCCGACCTGCTGCTGAGCCAGCGCAAGCACGACGTCTACCTCGCGATGTTCCACGACCAGGGCCACATTCCGATCAAGCTGATCTCGCCCTTGCGCGCCTCGGCGCTGACCATCGGCGTGCCGGTGCTGTTCGCCTCGGTGGCGCATGGCTGCGCCTTCGACATCGCCGGCAAGAATGTCGCCGATGCGACGGGTGTGATCGAGACGTTGGAGCTGCTGGTCGACGCGCGACCTATGGCTGCGGCTGGCCCTTGATATAGGCGCGCACGATTGTCTCGTCACCCGGGTAGTGCTCGGGGGCCACCGCCGTAATCTGCGCCTGGATGCACTTCCATTCGCCTTTTTCGCGCAAGTATGTGTCCGTGTAGGTCGACATGTTGGTGCTCTCCACGCCATCGCGTCGGATCGTCGCTTTGTTGGTCGCGCGCACCAGGGCGACGTCGCCGAAGACAGTGATCAGCTCGTCGCGGTAGTCCCAGTAGACATAGACCTCCGGATCGAACCCGGTCGCCCAGCGCTTGAGATAGTCCGCCCGGCTCACGCGCGCGCCGCGCGACGTCATGCTGATGAACCGCGGGTGCAGCAGGGCGTCGTGCGACTTGACGTCGTTGGTGACGAAATTGTGGATGAACCGGGCGTTCAGCGCCTTGAGCTCGTTCATGTCATCTCCCTCGTGCGACATGCGGTCAGCATAGGCGGCGATGCGGCGTGGACAATTACCTGGGATGTAAGCAGCGGTCGCGGCTTCCAGGCGGCGCTTACGTTTCACGTAATTGTCGGCTGGAGATGCGATAGGCATCGTGCCGGTTCGCCACGAAACGATGCGGGTCCCATGCTGCATACCGAGCCTTTGATGCGACTGAGCGCCGAGCTCGACGCGCCCCAAACCATCGGGCAGACGCCATTCGGCACGCGATCGATCATGGTCATGAAGCGCGGCGCGTTCTCCGGGGCGAAGCTGCGGGGCGACGTTCTGCCGGGCGGCGGCGACTGGATCCTGGCCCGGCAGGACGGGGTGTTCCAGCTCGACATCCGTCTGACGCTGCGCACCGACGACGACGCTTTGATCTACGTCGTGTCGCGGGGAATGCTCGACATAGCGCCCGAGATACGGCAGCGAATCCGCGACGGCGAAACCATCGGCGCGTCGGCGTATTATTTCCGCACCATGCTGACCTTCGAGACCGGGACAGAGAAATACCTCTGGCTGAACCGGCTCATCGCGGCTGGCGTCGGCACACGCACGCCCACGGGCATGTCGACCGAGGTCTTCGCGCTCAAATAGGAATGGATCGCTCGATGAACACATCGATCCGGCAACAGGCGGCACCGGGATTCGGGCACCTGCTACGGCACTGGCGCTCGGTGCGCCGGCTGAGCCAGCTCGCGCTGGCGACCGAAGCGCGGATCTCGGCGCGGCATCTGTGCTTTCTCGAGACGGGTCGAGGCCAGCCCAGCCGCGAAATGGTCCGGCTGCTTGGCCATGCGCTCGATGTCCCGTTCGCCGATCAGAACGCCATGCTGATGGCGGCCGGCTATGCGCCGCTGTATGGCGAGCGCGACCTCGACGCGCCGGAGCTGCGGCACGTCCGGCGCGCGCTGGAGTTCATGCTGACGCAGCAGGAGCCGTTTCCCGCCATCGTCATCGACGGCCATTGGAACGTCCGCATGCGCAACGCGGCGTCGCGGCACATCTTCGGCGCGTTTCGCGCGCTTTACGCGCTAAGCGACGCGCTCGCCGACAACGCCATGCACGTGGTGTGTCATCCCAAGGGATTGCGTCCGTTCATCCGCAACTGGGAACAGTTCACGGGCTCGCTGCTGCAGGTGCTGCATCGCGAGGCGTTACAGGGCACCAACGCCGCGGCGGCTGAACTGCTCGACGAGTTGCTCCGTTACCCCGACATGCCAAAGGACTGGCGTGTTCCCAACGGCGTCGGCGGCGAATCACCGTTGCTGACGATGCAGGTCAGGCGCGGCGACAGCGATCTCTCATTCTTCACGACCTTGACGACTTTCGCCATGCCGCGCGATGTGACCTTGCAGCAGCTCAAGGTCGAATTCTTCTTCCCGGCCGACGCCGCCACCGCCGAAGCGGTCCGACAGCTCGCCGCCAGCCGCCCCTCTTGAGCGCAGTATCGGCTGAACTATTTGTACGAGGAGACCTCGATCAAATTGCCGTCGGGATCGCGGCAGTAGACCGAGACGATGACGCCCATGGCGCCGAGCCGCTCGCTCGGCTCCGCTTCGATGGCCACGCCGCAGCTTCTGAAGTGATCGGCCACCTGTTGCGGCGTCGCGCTCGTCAGGAAGCACAGATCGTCGCTGCCGGGCGCGATGGCGTTGCCGGTGAACCACTGCTTCTGCGTCGCCCAGTGCGGGCGCAGGTTGATCTTCTGCCGCCCGAAATGCATCGAGGTGACCGTGCGGCCGGGCCTGGGCTCGCTGACCACGCGCTTCATGCCCAGCACGCGCTCGTACCAGGCGGCTGCGACTTCGACGTCCTTCACGTTGATCACGAGATGATCGAGGGCTTCGACAGAAACGGTCATGGCTAATCCTCAGATCTTGGTCACTTTGGCGTGTAACAGGGCCGAGCGGCCGCCGCGTACCGCGTCGAGGCAGCGGGCGATGGCGGCCTCGACCTGGGCGGGATCGGACACCAGCTCACCATGGGCGCCGCTGGCTTCCGCGACCTTGGCGAAGTCCATGTGCGGCGAGAGCGTGGCGCCGAACTCGCCTTCGGCTTTCGCTTCACCCTCGGGATAGACGCGCAAGGTCGCGGCCTTCACGGCGCCCCAGCCGGTGTTGTCGAGCACGACGGTGAGCACCGGCAAGCCGTACTGGCTGGCGACCGAGGCCGTCGATTGCGGGTTGGAGAAGTAGAAGGTGCCGTCGCCGACGAACTGCACGATGGTGCGTTCGGGCATCGCCAGCTTCAGGCCCAGCGCCATGCCGCCGGAGAAGCCCAGGCCGCCGCCGGCGAGACCCACCCGGGTGCCGGGCCGCGTGCGGGGTACCTGCTGGAAGACCACGGGGCCGTTGCGGATCGCCTCGTTGAGGATGATGTCCTCGGGCTTCAACGCGCGAGCCACGGCGGCGCAGAGATAGTGGGGGTTGATCTGACCCGCCGCGCCCTGATCCGCGGCGAGCGCCGCGGCCTGCGTGCGGCGCGCCGCCTGTTCCTCGGCCAGAGCGGCGACGCGCTTGGCGGCGCGGTCGCGGAAGGCGGCATCGGCGCGCTTTTCCAGCGCCGCCATCAGATCTGAGAGCACGCGGTGGCTGTCGCCCTGGATGCGCAGATTGCCCGGGAAGGTCCACATCGGCATGGCGCGCTTCTCGGCGTCGATATCGATATGCGCCCACCAAGTGCCGGGATCGTCGGGCGTGTCCTGCGGGATCCACGGCACGTCGACATCGACCAGCAGGCCGACATCGGCCGCCGCGACATGCTTGCCGGCGACGAAGCCGCCATGGCAGGGCGAGTCCTGCGGCATGTTCATGTGCAGCGGGCTGAACTCGACGACGCGGATACCGGCGAAGCGCGCCAGGCGATCGAGGATGGCCGGCGTGGCGTGGTTGCGGCCGGAATAGGCGGTGATCAGCAGCGGCCGTTTGGCCGTCAGCAGGCGGCTCGCCAAGGTCTCGATGGTCGCGGCATCGACGCCGCTCGCCGCCACCGGCCCGAAACGTTCGCCGGGATAGGAGCGGATGGCGCTCTCCGACCACAGCTCGGTGAGCGTTTCGCGCGGGAAGGTCAGGTACACCGGCCCGCGCGGATCGCTCGACATCACGGTGTGGGCGCGGCGCAGCGCTTCCTTAACGATCACGCCCGAGGGCAGGTTGTATTCCCACTTGGTGTAGGGCCGCACCACGCTCGCCTGGTCGAACGGCTCCTGCACGAAATGCACGTAGGTGTCGCGCGAACCCAGCAGCTCGCCGCGCGTCGTGAACGGCGCCTTGCCGGCCATAAGCATCACGGGGATGCGCGCGCGGCAGAGATTGTGCAGGGCCATCGCCGAGTTGGCGGTACCGGCGTCGACATGCACCATCACGCCCTGGCCGCGGCCCGTTGCGAGCGCGTAGCCAGCGGCCATGTGCACGGCGGTGTTCTCGTGCGGGCAGAGCACGATGCCCGGCAGCTTGCGTCCGGCGCGTCGCGCCGCCGCCATCTCCTCGATCAGCGGCGCGTGATCGGTGCCGAAATTGCAGAACAGATAGTCGATGCCGATCTCGTCGAGGCCCTCGAGGAAATAGGCGGCGGTCGAGCGCTGGACCTCGTTGCCGTCCATGACGCGCCTCCTAGTCGAGCTTGATGTTGGCGGTGTCGGCTACCGCCTTCCAGCGCGCGATGTCGCTGATGATCAGCGCGCGGTACTCGTCCGACGTGGCGCTGCGCGGATCGACGGCGATCTGCTCGAAGCGCTCCTTCACGTCAGGGAGCGCGACGATGGCGGCGATTTCCGCCTGAAGCTTCGCGACGACATCCACCGGTGTGCCGGCGGGCGCAACCAGCCCAGTCCACAGCGTGATCTCCATGCCCGGTATGCCCGCCTCGGCCATGGTCGGCACGTCGGGAAAGGCACGATGGCGCTTGCTCGCGGTGATCGCCAGCGCGCGCAGCAGGCCGCCCTTCAGCGGTCCCGACATCGGGCCGGAATCGGCGATGGTCATCAGCACGGTGCCCGACACGACCGCGTTCACCGATTCGCCGCTGCCGCGATAGGGGATGTGCTGAAAGGCGCTACCGGTCTTCTGGTTGAACAGCTCCGAAGCGAGCTGGAAGGGCGTGGCGCTCGATGCGTAGTTCGCAGTCTTGGGATCGGCCTTGGCCTTGGCCACCAGCTCGGCGACGCTCTTGATCGGCTGCTGTGCGCCGACCGCCAGCATCAGCGGGAACTCGGCCATCAGCGAGATCGGCGCGAAGTCCTGGGCGGGCGCGTAGGGCAGCTTGCGGAAGACGGCGGGGTTGATGGTCATCGGTCCGCTCGGCGCCACGAGAAGCGTGTAGCCGTCGGGTGCGGAACGCGCGACCAGCTCGGCGGCGATGATCGACTGCGCGCCTGCCTTGTTCTCGACGATCACCGGCTGGCCAAGCCGCTCCTGCAGCTTGGCCGCGACGATGCGCGCGATCAGGTCGTTGCCGCCGCCCGGTGAATAGCCCACCACCAGCCGGATCGGCCTGCTGGGATACGACTGCGCCAGGGCCGCGCGGTTGGCGCCGGCGGCTGTCGTCAGCGCGAGGCCGGCCAGGACCGATCTGCGTTTCATGCCCCCGAGTATAGCACCGCCTAGGCGATGCGCTCGTAGGTCAGGGTCTCGCCCTTGATGTTGAAGACGGCGTAGACCCAGTCGCCGGCCGCGTCGTGCCAGAGCTCGCCATTGGCATAGGACACGGTCATGCGGTGGCCAGAGGCGAGCCGCTGCGCGCCCATCACCGTCATCATGCGCTGGCCCAGCGCCTCGACGCGCGGCAACTCGTAACGCGCGCGCTCGGCGTCGATCACCGGCTGTTGCGGCCGGACGAATCCCGGATGCCAGACGCAATTCGAGCTCAGGCTGCGCGTCGATATGCTGCGGTTGTTGTCGGGCCCTTCGAGCTTGAGTCCGCCCGCCACCGGCGTGGCGCTCACCGTATAGGTCGGCCCGTTATCGTAGGTCTCGGCCCGTAGCGACAGCAGCTCATCGCCGCGGCGGATCTCGGTCGATTCGTGCGAATAGCGGAAGACGCGCAAGCCGGCGACGCGGACCTCCAGCGCCACCGACGTGCGCGCGACGAGCTGGTCGCCCTGGTACTGGAAGCGCGTCGCGAAGGTGCCCATCGGGCTGCCCTTGCGGATGACGCGAAACGTCAGGTCGCGCGGCTGGAAGGCGGGCTGCGCCAAAGCAGGGGTCGCGAGCGACGCGCCCAGGCAAACGCCCAAACCAACGATCGTCTGTCGCCGTGTCAGATGTGGCTTCATCGTCACCGCTCTGATCTTTCGCCAGATATCGGTGCATCGCGGGCGCGAATCAATGCCGGAAATGGCGCATCCCTGTGAACACCATCGCCAGGCCCTTTTCGTCAGCCGCCTCGATCACCTCCTTGTCGCGCATCGAGCCGCCGGGCTGGATGACCGCGGTGGCGCCGGCCTCGGCGGCGGCGAGCAGGCCGTCGGCGAAGGGGAAGAAGGCGTCGGAGGCGACGACGCTGCCGACCGCCGGGCTCTGCGCCAGCTTGGCCATCTCCCCCGACTCGGCGGCGCGGATGGCGGCGATGCGCGAGGAATCGCGGCGGTTCATCTGGCCGGCGCCGACGCCCACCGTGGCGCCGTCCTTGGCGTAGACGATGGCGTTGGACTTCACGTGTTTGCAGACGGTGAAAGCGAACAACAAGTCATCGAGTTCCTTGGCCGTCGGCGCGCGCTTGGTGACGACCTTGAGGTCGCCGCGGCCGACCTTGCCGTTGTCACGGGTCTGGAACAGGTAGCCGCCGGCGACGCTCTTCAGCGTCATGCCCGCCGTGGTCGGATCGGGCAACGAGCCGGCCAGCAGTACGCGCACGTTCTTGCGCTTGGCGAGAATCTCCAGCGCCTCCGGCGTCGCGTCGGGCGCGATCACGACCTCGAGGAAGAGCTTGGAGAGATCCTCGGCCGTGCGCGCTTCGAGCGTGGTGTTGACCGCGACGATGCCGCCGAAGATCGACACCGGATCGCAGGCATAAGCCTTCAGGTAGGCGCTGTACTGGTCGGGGCCGATCGCCACGCCGCAGGGATTGGCGTGCTTGATGACGACGACGGCCGGCTCCTTGAACTCCGCGACGCATTCGTAGGCCGCCTCGGTGTCGCCGATGTTGTTGTAGGACAGCTCCTTGCCCTGGACCATGCGCGCGGTGGCGACGCCGGGACGGTTGCTGCCGTCGCTGTAGAAGGCGGCCTGCTGATGCGGGTTCTCGCCGTAGCGCAAGGTTTGCACGCGGGTGGCGGCCATGGTCAGGCGCTCGGGAAAGGCTTCGCCCTGCTGCCGCGCGAACCACTGCGCGATCGCCGAATCGTAGGCGGCGGTGCGCGCATAGGCCTTGGCGGCGAGCTTGCGGCGTAGCGCCAGGCTCGTCGCGCCGCCATTGGCTTCCATCTCGGCGCGGATCGCGGCGTAGTCCTGGGGGTCGACGGCGATGGTCACGAAGTCATGGTTCTTGGCCGAGGCGCGGATCAGCGCCGGGCCGCCGATATCGATGTTCTCGACCGAGGTCGCGTAGTCGGCGCCGCGCGCCACCGTGGCCTCGAACGGGTAGAGGTTGACCACGACCAGATCGATCGGCGCGATCCGGTGGTCGGCCATCGCCTTCTGGTGACCGGCATCGGTGCGCCGGCCGAGAATGCCGCCATGGATCGAGGGCTGCAGCGTCTTGACCCGGCCGTCCATGATCTCGGGGAAGCCCGTGTGGTCGGAGACCTCGACCACCTTGATGCCGGCATCGCGCAACGCCTTGGCCGAACCCCCGGTCGAGAGGATCTCGACGCCCCTCTGGGCAAGGAAGCGGCCGAACTCGACCAGCCCCTCCTTGTCGGACACCGAGACCAGGGCGCGGCCGATGCGCGCCAGGTCTGGGGTGGGCGAGGGCTGGACCTGGGCGGGGGCGGACATGGCGGCTTCCGGCTGCGGAGGGGGGGAATCGGCGCGCTCTATAGCAAACGGCGATGGCAGGGGGATGCGACGGATTGTGGATGGTCCGGCGGATATCGCGTAATTTTGCACCCAACGGCCGAGACAGGCGGGATAGGGAGGTGTGACATGACGGAAAACCGGCGATTTGGACGGCGTGCGATGACGTGCGGTGGTCTGGCGATGGCGGGCCTGCTGGCGGCGCCATCGTTGCTGCGCGCGCAGGACTACCCCAACAAGACCGTGCGCATCGTGGTGCCCTTCCCGGCGGGTGGCGGCACAGATCTCGTGGCGCGGCTGATCGTGCCGAAGCTGGCCGAGCGCTGGAAACAGACCGCGGTGATCGACAACAAGAGCGGCGCCAGCGGCATCCTCGGCAGCGAGATCGTCGCCAAGGCTCCACCCGATGGTTACACGCTGCTGATCATGACCAGCGCGCACGTCATCACCCCGTTCACCACCAAGGTCCTGCCCTACAACACAGAGAAGGACTTCACCCCCATCACTACCTTGGTGCTGGGCGGCATCACCCTGGTCGGCTCGCCCAAGCGCGGTATGGACTCGATGGAAAAGTTCATGAAGGAGGCCAAGGCCAATCCCGGCAAAGTCCAGTGGGGCAGCACCGAGAACACCACGCGCATGACGGGCGAGCTGTTCCGGGTGAAGAGCGGGCTGCAGATCGAGAACGTCCAGTACAAGGGCGCCGCGCCGATGATTCAGGAATTGATCGGCGGCCACATTCCCGTCGGCATGACCAGCCCGCTGACGGCGATGGCCAACCATCGCAGCGGCCTCTTGCGCATGCTGGCGGTGACCACCGAGAAGCGCCTGGCGGTGATCCCCGAGGTTCCGACCATGGCCGAGCTCGGCATCCCCGATATGGTCCGGCCGGGCTGGTTCTCGCTGTTCGGGCCCAGCGGCATGCCGCCGGCGCTCGTCACCAAGATCCACGCCGACTGTGTCGCCGTGCTGGCCGAGCCCGAGATGAGGGCCAAGATCGCCGATCTCGCCAGCGAGCCGGGCGGCGAGCCGCCCGACGTCTTCGCCGCGCGCATCACAGCCGAGCTGAAGCTCTGGGGCGACGTGGCCAAGCTCGCCGGCATCCAGCCGGAGTGACGGCCCGGCCGCGCGAACGGGCTCCGGTTCAGAGATCGTTGTCGGCGATCCACTGCGTCAGGAGCGCCGCCACTTCGCGCGGCCGCTCCAGCGGCGCCATGTGGCCGCATTCATCGACCACAGCGAAGCGGCTGTCGGGCAGGTGCTTGGCCATGCGCTCGGTCTCCTCGAAGCGGCGCAGGCGGTCCTGGCGCGCGGCGATCACCAGCGACGGGCAGGCGATGCGCTCGAGATCGGCGTAGCCGTCGGCGCGCGACGGCGTGAGCTGGCGGATCATCACCTCCTTGCCGAGCCGGCGCGTCATGCCGCGCAGGCGCTCGAGCAGGACGGGATCGCGCTCGCGATCGGGATGCAGCGCCTGCGAGAAGCTGCGGGCCGAGCCGCCGCGCGCGCCCGGCGCGTCGAGCGCGGCGATGCGCGTCTTCTTGTGCGCGTCCTCGGCGGCCGATTGCGCGCGCGCCGAGCTGCAGATGAAGGCCACGCCTGCGACGCGTTCGGGCGCCATCAAGGTGGCGATGCGCGCGACGAAGCCACCCATCGAGAAACCGATCAGCACGAAGCGTCGCGGCGACTCCGCGAGCACGCGCCTGGCCATGGCGTCGAGCGAATCGTCTTCGTAGACATTGCCGAAATGCGGCCGGCCCAGCGTTGCCAGCGCCGGCATCATGTCGCTCCACAGATCGACGTCGCACATGAAGCCGGGCAACAGGACCAACTCGCGCATGGATCGTGAACTCTAGCCCTCGACCCGCGTGAAGGCCCATTTGATCTTGGAGCCATCGGGCCCCAGCGCGCCGGTGAGCACCAGCTGCGCGGCGCGACGGATGCGCCGGCCGTCGCCGAGATAGACGCTCTCCGCCAGGCCGATCGTGCCGCCGCTGGCGCGCAGCCGCCAACCCTGCCCCGAGGGCAGGCGCAAGAGCGCGCTGGCGCCGGACTGCGCCAGCGACGCCTTGACGTCGGGATGCAGGTGGAAACGCACGGCGAATTTGCGGCCCGACGCGGTCTTCTTCACCCGCTTGCCATCGGGCCCCGCCAGCGTGTCCTCGCCGCGCAGATCGGTGCCATCGGGCGACAGCCACAGGCGGCGCTTGTGCACGATGCCGAACAGAGAGCGCCAACCGTCATGGCTGAGCTCGAGCCACAGCGCGCCATCGCGCTCGAAGCGCTTGGCCGCGACGTTGGATGGCGGATGCTCGAGCGGACCGTCGGTCATCACCTCCGACGAATTCGTGTCGTCGACCACGACGGTCGAATGGGCGGCCGTGTAGCGCATGGTCGAGCGCCACTCCGGGGCCAGACCCGGATAGGCGCCACAGTTGACGATCATGCGTTCGTCGCCCAGCGAGAACTCGAAGGACAGCGTGCCGGCATGCGCGTCGAGGTCCAGGCCGCGCCTGGGCGGCGCGCCTGTATCGGCGATGATCTGGGCGGCGCCCGCCGCGAGGCGCTGGAAGCCGCCGCGCGGCGCCTCCTTGGGTGGCTTGGCGGTTGCGCCCGTGCGCGCCAGCACGAGGTCGATCAGCGCCGGATCGCCTTCGTCCGAGCCGTTGAAGCAGGCCAGCCCGCCATCGCCGTGGCGGAAGAAGCGCAGCATGGCGGCGGCGCGCTCGATCGCCGCCTGTATGGTCGGCGGCCCGCTGCGGTCGGCCGACAGCAGGGAGGCGCGCAGGTCGATGAGATCGCGCAGCGCGGCGAATTGCTGGCGCGGGCTGCGCTCGGCGATGGTGCCGTCGTCCAGCACGATGCGCGCCAGCGCGCGCGAGAGCCGCACCAGCGAGCGTTCCAGGGCGCGCTCGTGCGCCGGTCCGGCCTTGATGAAGGCGAGGTCGACGATCACCGCGGCCTTCATCGCCGCCAGCAGGCGCGCGCCGGCCAGCCCGCCGGGGATCAGCCGCTCGAGATGTCGGCGCTGTTGCGCCAGGCTGGCCACCAGCCGCGCGGCGAAGCCCTCGGTGGCGCCGGAGGCGAGGAAGTCGTAGTGGCGGATCCACATCACCACCCGGGCCGACAGCACATCGGCGCGCCAGGCGATCGGCGACCATCTGGGATTGGCGACGATCCACTCGTCGACCTTGGCGGCGGCCATATTGGCGGCCAGGGGTTGGCCGACGTCGCGCAGGTCGCGCAGCCATTCGAACTTGTTGAGCTCGGCCAGCCACAGCGGGTCGGCGTCGGCGCGCCGCCAGGGATCGCCCTCGATCGAGCCGCCGCGGCCATGGCTGTTGAACTGGCCGGCGAGCAGGCTGTCGGCGCGCGCCGGATCGCCCGGCCACGGGTCGGGCACCACGGCGAAGAAGGCGCCGGGCGGCCGTGCGCGCAGGAACAGCGGATAGAGCGCGGAGCCGAACCAGACGCGGCGCAGCGCGTCGCGCAGATCGGGCGCGGCGGGAGGCGCTATCAGCGCGGTGGCCATGCGTGGCCGGCTGGCGCGGCGGAAGGGGCGAGCCGCATCCTCGCCACGTAACATCGCGATTCGACCGCCGCAAGCTTCTGGCCGGTGGATGGCCGGGACGGGTACAAGACGGAATGGACGGACGGACCATCTCGCGCGTCGGCGTCGTCGGCGGCGGCGCCTGGGGCACGGCGCTGGCGATGACCGCGTGCCGCGCCGGCCGCGCCGTGACCTTGTGGGCGCGCGAGGCCGAGGTCGTGGCCGACATCAACGGCGCGCACCGCAACACGGCGTTCCTGCCCGGCCACGTGCTCGACACGGCGATCCGCGCCTCGGGCGCGCTCGAGGACCTCGCCGCGTCCGACGCGGTCCTGCTGGTGACGCCGGCGCAGGCGACGCGCGCGGTGGCGGCGCGGCTGCACGGTCACCTGCCGCCGGGCGTCCCGGTGATCATTTGCGCCAAGGGCATCGAAACCGATACCGGCGCGTTGATGCCGGCGGCGGTGCGGGCGGCGATGCCCGGCCGCGTCGTCGCCATGCTGTCGGGCCCGACCTTCGCCGAGGAGGTCGCCCGTGGTCAGCCGACGGCGGTGACCTTGGCCTGCGCCGATGCCATGCTGGGCCGGGCGATGGCCGCCGCTCTGGCGACGGCGAGCTTCCGGCCATACTGGAGCGATGACCTGACCGGCGCGGCGCTGGGCGGCGCGGTGAAGAACGTGCTGGCGATCGCCTGCGGAATCGCCGATGGCCGCAAGCTGGGCGACAACGCGCGCGCCGCCGTGCTGACGCGCGGCTTCGCCGAAATGGCGCGGCTGGGCGTGGCGATGGGCGCGAAGATCGAGACCATGGCCGGGCTCGCCGGCCTGGGCGACCTGACGTTGACCTGCAACGGGCCGCTGTCGCGCAACCGCTCGCTGGGCATCGCGGTGGGCGAGGGCGCCGACGCCAAGGACTTTCTGTCAGCGCGCAGCTCGGTCGCCGAGGGCTTCTATACTGCGCCTGTCGTCGCCGAGGTCGCGCGCCGCCATTGCGTGGAGATGCCGATCTGTACCGCCGTCGCCCAGGTGTTGCATCATGGCGCCAACGTCGAGGCGACGATCCGCGCGCTGCTGGCCCGTCCGCTGCGCGGCGAGGGGGAATGACATGGCGCATTGGCTCGTGAAGTCCGAACCGTCGGTCTACAGCTGGGATCAGATGGTCAAGGACAAGCGCACCTTCTGGAGCGGTGTGCGCAACCATCAGGCCGCGGCCAACATGAAGGCGATGAAGAAGGGCGAGCTGGCGCTTTTCTATCATTCCAACGAGGGCAAGGAGATCGTCGGTATCGTGCGCGTGGCGAAGGAGTACTATCCCGATCACACCGACGAGACCGGCAAGTTCGGCATGGTCGATCTCGAGGCGGTGAAACCGCTGAAGAGCGCGGTGACGCTGACGGCGATCAAGGAAGACGCCAGGCTCAAGGATTTCGGCCTCGTGCGCCAGGGCCGGCTGTCGGTGGTCGCGGTCGGCGACGCGCATTGGGCGCTGTTGATGAAAATGGCGGGAGAGAAGGCATGAGCGGCACCGAGCAGCAGGAGCCTTCACCCGAAGAGGTGCTGGCCGCCGTCACGCACCAGGTCGAGCAGGACCGCGGTCGTGCCGCGAGCGATCCCAAGGCGCGGCCCGAGCTCGCCGCCTCGCTCAACGCGTTGGCCACCATGCTCAACGCCGTGGGCCAGGTGAACGAGGCGGTGAAGCCGGCGGAAGAAGCGGTCGAGCTGCGCCGGGCGCTGGCCGGCGAGGCACCCGACACGACGCCCGATCTCGCGCTGGCGCTCAACACGCTGGCGACCATGCTGGGCGCGGCCGAGCGTTTCGACGAGGCGCTGATGGCGGCGCAGGAGGGCACTATCGTCTATCGCGGGCTCGCCCGCGCCACGCCCGAGCAGTACATCCCCGACCTCGCGCTGTCGCTCGGCGCCGAAGGCCGGCTACTCGCCGGGGCGCAGCGCATGCGCGACGCCTGCACGGCGGCGCAGGAAGGCGTGTCGAAGCTCAAGCCGTTCTTCGAGCACGCGCCCGAGCCGTTCGCGCCGCTGATGCGCATGCTGTGCGCCGATTACGTGCGCTACGCCCAGGGTAGCCGCCAACAGCCCGACGCGGCGCTGCTCGATCCGATCGTCGAGGTCTTCAAGAAGCTGCCGCCAGCGCAATAAGCCTCGCGTCATGTCCACCGCCACGGGCGATACGGCCGGCGTTCTGGCCGCCAATCGGCGCGGCATCGTCCTCATGTCGGCGGCGATGTCGGTGTTCATGGTCAACGACACGCTGATCAAGATCGCCAGCGAAACCATGCCGGCGAGCCAGGTGATCGGCGTACGCGGCATGATGGCGTCGATCTGGATCGGCGCGGTGCTGCTGGCGACGACGCCGGTGCGCGAGCTGCGCTGGCTCGGCGAGCCGCGTCTTCTGGGCCGCTGCGCGCTCGATATCGTCGGCACCTTCACCTATCTGCTGGCGCTGTTCGCGCTGCCCATCGCCACCGCCACGGCGATCAACATGTCGACGCCGATCTTCATAACGGTGATGGCCGTGCTGTGGCTCGGCGAGAGCGTCGGCTGGCGGCGCTGGAGCGCGGTGGCGGCGGGCTTCCTCGGCGTGCTGCTGATCGTGCGACCGTCGCCCGAGGGGTTGAACTGGTGGGCTCTGCTGGCGTTCGGCGCCACCGGCCTGCACGCCTTTCGCGACATCTACACCCGGCGCATCAATCCCCGGGTGCCCTCCGTCGTCATCACCTTCGCCAACGCGCTGTCGGTCGGGCTGTTCGGCTGCGCCATGGCCGTGATCGACGACTGGCGCCCGATGGGCTGGCGCGAATGGGCGATGCTGGGCACGGCCTCGCTGTTCCTCGCCATCGGCTATCACTGGGTGGTGCTGGCGATGCGCGCCGGCGAGGCCTCGGTGATCGGCGCCTTCCGCTACAGCGGCCTGATCTGGGCGGTGATCGTCGGTTGGGCGATCTGGGGCCATATCCCCGATGCCCTGACCTGGGCAGGAATGGTCCTGCTGGTCGGCGCCGGCCTCTACATTGTGCACCGCGAATATGTGCGGGCGCGCGCGGTCGCGACTTAAGGTCCACGGATTTGGGCCGGGAGCGCTTGATTTTTGGCCCCCTCTCCGTCTTTCTATGGCCCGTCGACCGCCTGCCGCATGAGTGGCCGGCCGTGGATGGATTTCGGGCCCCTTGCCACCACGATAAAAATGGCTCAGCGGTCGACGGCGCGCCCCGTGTCCCCCACGGGTCCGGCTCGATCCTGGTCCAGAATGAACAACGAGGAGAGCCAAGCCGTGGCGCTTCAGGACTACATCTTCACCAGCGAATCCGTCTCCGAGGGGCATCCCGACAAGGTCTGCGACCAGATTTCCGACGCCATTCTCGACGCCTTCATCGCAAATGACGTGAAGCTCGGCATCGCCGACGACAGCCACGCCAACACCCGCCTGGGCTGCGAGACCCTGGCGACCACCAACAAGATCGTCATCGCCGGCGAAGGCCGCGCCGCGCCGCCGTTCATGCGCAAGTATGGCGGCCACACCGTGGTCAACCGCGCGGCGCTGACCGAGATCGCCCGCGGCGTGGTGCGTGATATCGGCTACGACCAGGACGGCTTCTCGTTCCATGGCGCCGATGTCGAGGTGCTGCTGCACGGCCAGTCGCCCGACATCGCCATGGGCGTCGACGCCAAGAAGAAGGGCGGCAATCTCGGCGAGCAGGAAGGCGCCGGCGACCAGGGCCTGATGTTCGGCTTCGCCTGCCGCGACAGCGAGGCCTACGAGAAGGGCTCGTTCATGCCCGCGCCGATCTACTTCTCGCACAAGATCCTGCAGGTGCTGAGCGAGGCGCGTCGCTCGGGCGAGCTGCCCGACCTGCAACCCGACGCCAAGAGCCAGGTCACCGTGCGCTACGCCGGCGGCAAGGCGGTGGGCGCCACCAAGGTCGTGGTCTCGACCCAGCACCGCGAGGCCAACGGCAAGGGCAAGAAGTACAACTCCGGCATGATCAAGGAGATGATCCGCACCCACGTGACGAAGTCGCTACCCGAGGGCTGGATGCCCAAGAAGGACGCCGATTTCTTCGTCAACCCCACCGGCAATTTCGTCGTCGGCGGCCCTGACGGCGATTGCGGGCTCACCGGCCGCAAGATCATCGTCGACACCTATGGTGGCTACGCGCCGCACGGCGGCGGCGCCTTCTCGGGCAAGGACCCGACCAAGGTCGACCGCTCGGCCGCCTATGCCGCGCGCTATCTCGCCAAGAACGTGGTCGCCGCGGGCCTCGCCGATCGCTGCCTGATCCAGGTCGCGTACGCCATTGGTGTCGCCGATCCGATGTCGCTCTATGTCGACACGCAGGGCACCGGCAGGGTCGACGAGCGCAAGCTGGACAAGGTGCTGGCGGATATCTTCCCGCTGCGCCCGACCAACATCCGCCGCGGCCTGCAGCTCAACAAGCCGATCTATCAGCGCACCGCCGCTTACGGCCATTTCGGCCGCAAGCCGGAGAAGGACGGCGGCTTCTCATGGGAGCGTACCGATCTGGTGAAGGAGCTGAAGGGCGCCTTCGGCGAGAAGTAGAATTCATCCTTCTTCCTTGGGGCCGTCCGCGGCCCCTGACCTTCGCGGGGAGAAGAAAGTGACATCGTCATCTATCTTCCTGGGCGATCAGCGCCGCGGCGATCGCGCGGCGCACGTCGTCCGACTGACGCGCGATCGCGTCGGCCAGCCGTGCCAGACGGTGCCGCAGGGTGTGCACCGGGTCGAGCAGCGGCACGACCGTCTCCAGCGCTGCATCGTCGATCGCCAGATCCTCGCGCAGCTCGATCAGCAATCGCACACGCGCCACGTCGATGGCGGCGAAGCGCGGCGGCTCGTCGTCGCCTTCGGGTCGCAGCAGGCCGATGGCGATCCAGCGCTCGACACGCGCCGTCGTGAGCGCGGCGTGCAGACGCAGCAGCTCTTCGAGCGTCGTCATCTCAGCGCCTCCGGATGGCGGCGCGGGTCATGCTTCTTGCCCTCCTCCAAGTCCCGCAGGAACGCCTGGATCGTCCCGTCGGTCTGATCGGGCAAGGTCACCTGCAGGGTGACGAACTGGTCGCCGCGCTTGCCGGTCCTGCGATCGAGCAGGCCGCGGCCACGCAGCCGCATCACCCGGCCGCTGTTGGAGCCCGGCGTGACTTTCAGCATCACCGGCCCGCCGATCGTCGGCGTGCGGACCGAGCCGCCCAGCACGGCCTCGGTGAGCGTGATCGGCAGCTCGAGGCGGATGTCGTAGCCATCGCGCTTGAAGACATCGTGTGGCTGAACATCTAGCTCGACGATGGCATCGCCCGCCGGCGTGCCCTCGGGGCCAGGCATGCCCTGGCCCTTCAACAGCAAGGTCTCGCCGTCCTCGGCGCCTTCGGGAATGGTCAGCTCTAGCTTGCGGCCGTCGGGCAACTGGATGCCTTGCTTGCCGCTACGCGCCGCTACCAGGAACGGGACCGAGAGCGTGAAGACCACCGTGCCGGCGCGGCCGCCCATCCCGCCCATGCCGGCGCTGAAGCCGCCGTGACCGAACAGGTCGGAGAACACATCGCTGTAGCCCCTGAGGTCCTCGGGATTGAAGCCGCGATCGTACTTGCGCCCGCCGGCCTGGTCGGCGTGGTCGCGGTAGAAGCCACGAGCCTCTCCTGGCCGCTGGCGTCGATCTCGCCAGACCCGTAGCGCTTGCGCTGCTCGGCGTCCGACAGCAGCGCATGTGCCCCCGAGATCTCCTTGAAGCGCGCTTCCACATCCTTGTCGCCGGGATGCAGGTCGGGGTGGTTCTGCTTGGCCAGCCGTCGGTACGCCTTGCAGATCTCCTCCGCCGACACCGTCTTGGCCACACCCAGCACGGAGTACGGAACTTTCATCGCAACGAATACATGTCCTGAACACGCCCGCGCAATGGGCGCTCAGGCGCAAGGCTGATCAGCCGGATTCGTTGGCGCGGTCCGTCGCTGTGGGACCATCGGGCGGCGCCCGACGTCGCACGCGCAGGCGGCGGATGCGGCGGGGGTCGACATCGAGGATCTCGAACTCCAGTCCGGTCGGATGGCGCACCACCTCGCCGCGCGACGGTATGCGGCCGGCGAGGCTGAAGATCAGGCCGCCCAGCGTGTCGACCTCGCCGCGCTCCTCGTCGTTGAGCACCGGGCCGAGCGTTTCTTCGAAAGCCTCGATGGTGGTGCGGCCGGTGGCCTCGAACACGCCGTCGGCCTTGGGCACCGGCTTGTCCATGGTCTGGACGTCGTGCTCGTCCTCGATCTCGCCGACGATCTCTTCGACGAGATCCTCGATGGTCACCAAGCCGTCGGTGCCGCCGAACTCGTCGACGACCAGCGCCATGTGGACGCGCTGACGGCGCATGTCGAGCAACAGGTCGAGTACCGGCAGGGTCGGCGCCGCGAAGATCACGCGGCGCAGCACGTCGCGCAGGTGGAACTTCCGGCCCGAGTTCCAGTACGGCATGACGTCCTTCATGTGGACCATGCCGATCGTGTCGTCGAGCGACT
>VGCZ01000041.1 GCA_016869975.1 Alphaproteobacteria bacterium | reverse complement strand
TTCGACCTGCTGCGCAAGGATTCCGAGCTGGTCTACGAGCACTATCTGGAGATGCTCAACGAGGGCGAGGACGGCGTGGCGCTCGATCCCGAGCGCTCCGGCCTGGCGCGCGAGCTGGCGCGCATGAACCTGTCGCTGAATTTCTATACCCAATGGTACTGGAAGACCGACCTGCACAACCTCATGGGCTTCCTCTCGCTGCGCGCCGACGCGCACGCACAGTACGAGATCCGCGCCTATGCCGACGTGATGATTGACACGCTGAAACGCTGGACGCCGGCCTGCCACGAGGCATTCATGGAGTACCGCATGGGCGGCGCGCATCTTTCCGAAAAGGGGCTGGCGGCGGTCAAGCGCATGCTGGCAGGCGAGGCGGTCGACGCGAAGTCGAGCGGGCTGTCGGCGCGCGAATGGCGTGAATTGATGCAGTCTTTGGGACGACCGGTGTGATGCCTCAGCGCCCGGCTTCGAATTCCAGCCTGACGCGGTTGGGATAGGCGGCGGCGAATTTGCGCAGCTCGGCGGCGGTGCGCTCAGCGTCGGCGGGATCGACGACATAGATCGAGAAGGCGGCCTCGGGCTCGGCCACGGGCCGGCCGATCGCGATCCTGGTGAAGGGCGGCGGGCCGCCGACCCATTCCGCGTAGTAGCCATCGAACAGGATCGCGAGCTTGACGTCGCGCCGCTTGGCGAGATCGCGTACCGCGTCGTTGTCGAGGCGGCGCGCCAAAACCAGGGCCGCGACCTCCTTGTCGCCCAGCGCCAGGATGTCGGTCAGCGCCGGCGCAGCGCGCCACATCAGCGCGCCGATGTTCATCGCCATAACGGAGTCGTCCGGGCGCGTCTCCTCGACGAATTGGGCCGGCCAGAAATCGCGCTGCCAGACGGTGGCGGCGGCGAGCCCGGGATCGCGATGCATGACTACGCCGCGATGTGCCAGCAGGCCGCTGCCGATCGTCGCGACGACCAGGCCGAGGATCGCGCCGCGCACGGTGATGGCGCGCGGCGGTGGCTCGAGATGGGCCATCGCCACCGCCAGATTCACCGAGAAGAGCGCCAGCAGATAACCCTCGTAACGGCCGCCCCAGCCGAAATGGCCGAACGTGGCGTGGATCCAGGCGCCGACGAGCGACAAGGCCAGGGCGATCCACCAGGCCCGCTTGATGATCTGGCGATCGCGCACGGCGACCCACAGCAGCACGATGGCCGAAACCGCCATCAGCGCCGCCAGCAGAGGCACGTAGACGACCAGCCGCTTCACCGGATACCAGAGCAGGAACTTCGCCAGCACCCAGGGCGAACCCTGCGTCAGCAGATCGCCGAGGCCGGTCTTCACCAGAATCGGCGTCGGCAGCATCCACCAGCCCTCGGTCATCGAGATCGCGCCGAAGAGGTAGGGCCCGGCCGCCGTGACCAGCAGGGCGGCGATGGCGAAGAGCCACTGCCGCGCGATCAGGCCGCCCAGTACCGCCAGCGCGCCCAGCCACAGGCTCTCGTAGCGCACCAGCGGCAGCGCAAAGAGCGCGAAGTACAGCACGAGGCCGTCGACGAGCTCGTCGGTGTCCGACAGGCGGCGCGCCACGGCGTCGACGGCGATCAGCATCAGCGCGGCGTGCGCCACGTGCTCCATCGCGCCCAGGACCAGGGTGATCGGTGCCGTCGCCAGCATGAGCGCGACCGCCCCGGTGATCGCCCAGCCGACCCGCCAGGCGCCGCCGACGGTCTGCCAGCGCGTGCCCCGCGCGGCGTTGACGAGCGTCACCGCCGTGTCGGCCGGCCGCGACAGCTGCTCGGCGGCGACCAGCAGCAGGCCGATCGCCGCCAGGATATTGAGGACGAAGGCGACGCCCTCGCCGGCGCCGAACACGGCGTAGGCTATGGAGAGCGCCAGCACCCAAAGCGGCGAGGACGACGCCGAGGCGAATTCGCGCGGCGTCAGCCCGTAGACGCTGTGCTCGGCCAGCGCCCGCGCCATCGCCATGTGGATGTAGGCGTCGTCGAGCCAGGAGATCAGCCGGCCGTCGCAGGCGTCGACGACTGCGACGATGGCCGCGGCCATGCCGGCGGCGAACGCGAGCAGCAACGCGATCGAAAGCAGGAGCCGGGTGGGGCGCGTCAGGGTCGGGAACATCGGCGCTTCACCATAGCGACGCGCCGGCGGCGCTGCCATAAACGCACGCGAGACGAACGGCCCAGCGGAGGCGCCCGATGATCGACACGCCGCACAGACCCATGCGCATCCTGCCGGAGCGCAAGCGCCATGCCGCCGCCGTCGAGGCGCTGGTCGCCGCCTCGTTCGGCCCCGATCGCCTGCAAAAGACGGTCTACAAGCTGCGCGAGAAGGTCAAACCGATCCGCGAGCTGTGCACGGTCGCGGTCGACGACAAGGGCCGGCTGGTGGCCAGCCTCAGGTTCTGGCCGATCCTGATCAACGGCCAATGGCCGGCGGTGCTGCTGGGGCCTCTGGCGGTGTCGCCGGAACTGCGCGGCCAGGGCTTCGGCAAGGCGCTGATGTGGCATGCGCTGGCGCGCTGCCGTGAGCTGGCTATCGCGCGCATCATCCTGGTCGGCGATCCCGAGTACTACATCCCGTTCGGCTTCCGCCGCGATCTGGCGCTGCACCTCCAGCTGCCCGGCTGGGTCGAGGAGCGCCGCTTCCTGGCGCTCGAGACGATCGCCGGCTCGATGATCGGCGTGCATGGCATGATCGGCAAGGCCGAGCCGGCACCGAAGAAGAAGCCCGATCCGAAGAAGCCGCCGGCGAAGAAACGCGATCGCATGCGCGATCAGGCGCGCAAGGCGCAGGCCAGGAGTCGCCTCGAACGCCGCCGCAAGGCCGCCAAACCCAAGCGCGGTTAGGAGTCGACGTCGGGCCGAAGGTCAGCGAATGACGATGCGCGGCGCCGGGCGGCTTTGTTCGCCGCCATCGAGCGCGGCCCAGACGCGGGCGGCGATGTCGCGATAGATGCGGGCGTGCTCGCCGTCGGGCTTGGCGGCGACGATGGGATCGCCGGAATCGGAGTGGGTGCGGATGTCGAGATGCAGCGGCACCTCGCCGAGGAACGGCACGCCAAGCTTCTCGGCTTCCTGACGCGCGCCGCCATGACCGAAGATCTCGGATCGCTCGCCGCAATGCGGGCATAGGAAGTAGCTCATGTTCTCGACAAAGCCCAGCACCGGCACGGCGGTTTTGCGGAACATCTGCAGGCCCTTGCGGGCGTCGATCAGAGCGATGTCCTGGGGCGTGGAGACAATCACCGCGCCGGCCAGCTTGACCTTCTGCGCCATGGTGAGCTGGGCGTCGCCGGTGCCCGGCGGCATGTCGACGATCATCACATCGAGCGGACCCCAGTCGACGTCGCGCAGCATCTGCTCCAGCGCGCTCTGCACCATCGGGCCGCGCCAGATCATCGGCGTTTCCTCTGCCACCAGGTAGCCGATCGACATGGTCTTCAGCCCATGGCGCTCGATCGGCAAGAGGATGCGGCCGCCTTCCTTGGGCGTCGGCTTCTCGGTCACCTTCAGCATGCGCGGCATGGACGGGCCGTAGATGTCGGCGTCGAGCAGCCCGACCTTGCGGCCGAGCGCGGCGAGGCCCAGCGCGAGATTGACGGCGGTCGTCGACTTGCCGACACCGCCTTTGCCCGAGGCCACGGCGACGATGTGCTTGACGCCGGGCGCCAGCAGGGCGGCCTGGGCGTCGCCGCCTTGAGCGGGGCCACTGGGCGCGGGGCGGCCGGTGCGCTGGCCGGCGTGATGGTGCGGCGCCGGCGCGCGCGCCGGCGGCTTTTCGGCGGTCATCACGGCGGTGACGCTCTGGAGGCCGGGAATGGCGCGCACGGCGGCTTCGCAGGCTTGGCGCAGCTTCTCGATGCCCGCGCCCATCGCCGGGTCGACCTTGATCGCGAACTGCACGTGGCCACCGCGGGTGGCGATACCGTCGATCAGGCCGGCCGAGACGACGTCCTTGCCCGACGTCGGGTCGCGCACCGCGGCCAGCGCGCCCTGCACCGCCGCGCGGTCGATCTCCGCCATATCAGCCTCCGCCCGCTTGAATAGCCACGTCTGCGCCCAATATCGACGCGGACGCTTCCTTGCGCCGCCCCGGTGCGTGTCATATAGGCGTCCCGGTCGAATGCAAGAAGGACGGGGCCCGTCTGGCGGCAGCCGTCCAGCGAGGGTGTGAATGCCTTGGAACAACAATAGCGGCGGTGGCGGCGGCGGCCCATGGGGCGGCGGCGGCCAAGGCGGCGGACCCTGGGGCGGCAAGGATAACAAGCCGCGCGGTCCGTTTGGCGGCGGACCCAAGCCGCCCGATATCGAGGAGGTCCTGCGCAAGGGCCAGGACCGGCTGAAGAATTTGATGCCCGGTGGGATGGGCTCGGCGCGGGGTATCGTGCTGATCGGCCTGGCAGTTCTGGTGGTCTGGCTGCTGACCGGCTTCTATCGCGTCGAGACCAACCAGCAGGCGATCGAGCTGGTGTTCGGCCGGCCGCGCGACGTGCCGACCGGCGAGGGCCTGCAGTACAACCTGCCCGGCCCGATCGGCCGCGTGATCAAGGTCGACGTCACCAACCAGCGCTCGGTGACCATCGGCGTTGGCGCAGCGCCCGACGGCCGTGCCACGCGCGGCCAGCGCACGCTCGCGACCACCGAAAACCTCATGCTGACCGGCGACGAGAACATCCTCGACGTCGGCTTCGTGGTGTTCTGGCAGGTCGCCGACTCGGTGAAGTACGTGTTCAACATCCCCAACCCGGACGAGACGGTGAAGGCGGCGGCCGAATCGGCGATGCGGCAGGTGATCGGCCGGTCGCAGCTGCAGTTCGCCCAGACCGAGGGCCGCAGCCGCATCGAGCAGGAGGCCCGCGAGGAGATCCAGTCGATGCTCAATAGCTACGGCGCCGGTATCCGGATCACGCAGCTGCAGCTGCGCCAATCCGACCCGCCGGTGCAGGTCATCGCCGATTTCCGCGACGTGCAGGCGGCGCGCGCCGACAAGGATCGCCGCATCAACGAGGCCAATGGCTACCGCAACGAGATCCTGCCGCGCGCCAAGGGCGAGGCGGAGGCCATCGTGCAGGCGGCCGAAGCCTATCGCCTCGAGATCCTCAACCGCGCCGAGGGCGACGCCCAGCGCTTCATCTCGGTCTACAATCAGTACACGCTGGCCAAGGACATCACGACGCAGCGCATCTATCTCGAGACCATGGAGCAGATCCTGCGCAAAGTGAATAAGGTGCTGATCGACAAGAACGGCGGCGGCGTCGTGCCCTATCTGCCTTTGCCGGAGTTGCGCCGAGCACCGGGTGGCGCCGAGCCTTCGCCGCAGCCGGTTCCGGGAGGCACGCGATGAGCGCCCGTTCCATCGCCCTGATCGCCGTCCTCGGCGTGCTGGTGCTGCTGGTCCAGCAGTCCTTTTTCATCATCGATCCGACCAAGCAGGCGCTGGTGACGCAGTTCGGTGCCATCGTCGGCAAACCGCGCACCGAGCCGGGAATCTACCTCAAGATCCCGCTGGTGCAGGACGTGGTGAGGATGGAGAAGCGGCTGCTTCACATCGAGGCCGAGGAGTTCGAGCTGATCGCCGGCGACCAGAAGCGCCTGGTGGTCGACGCGTTCGCCCGCTACCGCATCGTCGATCCGCTGAAATACTATCAGGCGACCGGCAACAACGAGGCCGTCTTCCGCGGCCAGCTCAGCAATCTGATCAACGGCAACATCCGCCGCGAGTTGGGTACGGTGCCGCTGCTGGCCGTGCTGTCGGAGCGCCGTGGCCAGTTGATGAAGGAGACGACCGAACTGGTGCACAAGGCGGCGCTGAGGGACTATGGCGTCGAGGTGGTCGACGTCAGGATCAAGCGGGCGGACCTGCCGCAGGCCAACTCCGAGGCGGTGTTCAACCGCATGAAGACCCAGCGCCAGCAGGAGGCGCGCCAGTTGCGCGCCGAGGGCGACGAGGAGAACCAGCGCATCCGCGCCAACGCCGATCGCGAACGCACCGTGCTGCTGTCCGAAGCGCGCCGCAAGGCCGAGGTGGCGCGCGGCGAAGGCGATGCCACGGCAATCAAGGTCTACGCCGACGCCTTCGGCCGAGACCCGCAGTTCTTCGCCTTCTATCGCTCGATGGAGGCCTACCGGCAGGCGCTGGCCGGGGCTGGCACGACCATGGTGCTGAGCCCGGACAGCGAGTTCTTCCGCTACTTCGGCTCGATCAACGGCAAGCCGGACGAGAAGAAGTAACGGCGCACTACCTTCCCCCGCCAGCGGGGGAAGGTAGGAGCGTTGCAAGAATGTCACCCTCACGGAAGTTTTAGCGTTCGTCCCACATGCACAGCCGCGCCACATTTGCGCCACCTCGGCCCCCCATGTAGGACTTGGTATCAATGGGTTTCGACGCGTTTCCGGCGCCCGTTTTCGATCGTCCGGAAGCCCTCGGAGGCTAGTCGTGAGCATCACATCCGTCTTGTCGTCCGCCGACCTCCGGGGAGGGAGATCGGCCCGTAGCGTATTCTCCCTGGTGCGTGGCGCCGCGCTCGCCGCCATCGGCGCCTTCGCGCTGCTCGTCGTGTCGCCGGCCAGCGCCCGCGACGCGCCTCCGGGCTTCGCCGATCTCGCCGAGAAGCTGCTGCCGGCCGTGGTGAATATCGCCACCACGCAGGCCGCCGCGCCCGACCGGTCGCGTCCGCGCGACATGCCGCAGGCGCCGCCGGGCTCGCCGCTCGAGGATCTGTTCCGCGAGTTCTTCCGCGATCGCCAGGGGCAGGGGCCGAACCAGCCGCGCCGCGGCACCTCGCTGGGTTCTGGCTTCATCGTCGACCCGCAGGGCTACATCATCACCAACAACCACGTCATCGAAGGCGCCGACGAGATCACGGTGCAGCTGCACGACGACACGCAGCTCAAGGCCAAGCTGATCGGCCGCGACACGCTGATCGACATCGCCGTGCTCAAGGTCGAGCCGCCCAACAAGAAGCCCATGCCGTTCGTGAAGTTCGGCGATTCCGACAAGACGCGGATCGGTGACTGGGTGGTGGCGATCGGCAACCCGTTCGGCCTGGGCGGCACGGTCACTGCCGGCATCGTCTCGGCCCGCGCGCGCGAGATCGGCGGGCGCTACGACGACTACATCCAGACCGACGCCTCGATCAACAAGGGCAACTCCGGCGGCCCGCTGTTCAACATGGACGGTGACGTGATCGGCGTGAACACGGCGATCTTCTCGCCCACCGGCACCAGCCTCGGCATCGGCTTCTCGATCCCCGCCAACATCGCCAAGTCGGTCGCCGACCAGCTGCGCGAGTTCGGCAAGGTGCGCCGCGGCTGGATCGGCGTGCAGATCCAGGGCGTGTCCGAGGACATGGTCGAGCCCTTCGGGCTGGACAAGGCGCGCGGCGCGCTGATCGCCGGCCTGACGCCCAACGGCCCGGCCGAGAAGGGTGGCCTGAAGCAGCGCGATGTCGTGCTGAGCTTCAACGGCAAGGACGTGCCCGACTCCCGCAAGCTGCCCCGCATTGTCGCCGACACCCGCGTCGGCGACACGGTCGAGGTGGTGGTTCAGCGCGGCGGCAAGCGCCAGACCCTGCGCATCAAGGTCGGCGAGCTCGAGGAGCCGGACAGGCAGGTCGCCTCGGCGCCCGGCACCAGCCGCCCGCAGACGCCGCCCAGGGATCCCGATCCGCCGGGCACGATCGAGCCGTTCGGCCTGACGGTGTCGCGACTGACCGACCAGCTGCGCGAAAAGCACGGCCTGGGCGACGCCCAGAAAGGCGTCGTGGTGATCGCCATCGCCAACAACAGCCCGGCGGCGCAGAAGGGCATCAAGGTCGGCGACTTGATTCTCGAGATCGCCCAGCAGGAAGTCTCCACGCCATCGGAGATGAAGGCCAAGGTCGACGAGTTGGTGAAGCAGAAGAAGAAGGCGGCGGTGCTGCTCGTCGAGAGCAAGGGCGACCCACGATTCGTGGCGCTGCGGCTCGAGAAATAGCGGTACCTGTCCTGGAAAAGACACGGCCGGCCCGACGGGCCGGCCGTTTCGCGTCGGGGGTGGCGGCGCTAGGCTGCCGGCATGGATGGCACCATCCTCTGCGGCGATATCGGCGGCACCAACGCCCGCCTGGCGCTGATGCGCGGCGGCGAGATGGGCGCGGTCGCGACCCTCGCCGTGGCCGACCATCCAGATTTGCCCTCCGCGATCCGCGCCTTCCTCGGCGTGCATGCCGAAGTCGATGGTGCCCTGCTAGCGGTGGCCGGCCCCGTGAACGAGGGTCGCTGCGTGCTGACCAACAGCGGCTGGGTGGTCGATGCCGCCGAACTGCGCGGCACGTTGCGGGCCGACTGGGTGTCGGTGGTCAACGACTTCGAGGCCCAGGCCTGGGCGCTGCCGGCGCTCGGCGCGGGCGATCTGGCGCCGCTCGGCGGTGGTGCGATCCGGCTGGATCGGCCGATGGCAATGCTGGGGTCGGGCACAGGCCTGGGCATGGCCTGCCTGATGCCCAACGGCACGGTCGTCGTCTCCGAGGGCGGCCACGCCACGCTGGCCGCCGGCGACGATCGCGAGGCGGCGGCGCTCGCCTGGCTGCGCGGCAGGTTCGGCCATGTGTCGGCCGAACGCCTTCTCTCGGGCGATGGCATGGAGAACCTGCATGCCGCGCTGGCGGCGATCGACGGCGTCGAGCAGGCGCATCGCGAGTCCGTCGCGATCACCGAGGCGGCGCTCGACGGGTCCTCGCCGCGCTGCGTCGAGACCGTTGACCGGTTCTGCGCCATCCTCGGCGCATTGGCTGGCGACCTGGCGCTGCTGTTCGGCGCGCGTGGCGGCGTATTCGTCACCGGCGGGATCGCGCCGGCGATCCTGCCGGCGCTGCGGCGCTCGCCCTTCCGCGCCCGCTTTGAGGCCAAGGGCCGCTTGCGCGACTGGCTCTCGCCGATCGCGACCTCGGTCATCACGCGACCCAACGCCGCCTTCATCGGCATCGCCGCGCGGCTGGCGTCGGGGCGGCGGGACTGACTCTGGCATTCCGAGCGAGGAATCCAGGGAAGACGCCTGGATTCCTGGCTTCGCTCGGAATGACAGGAGACTTCAGCCGACCTTGACGATCAGCTTGCCGAAATTCTCGCCCTTGAGCAGGCCCATGAAGGCGGCCGGCGCGTTCTCCAGCCCGTCAACCACCGTCTCGCGGTGGCGGATCTTGCCGGCCTTCAAGAGGCCGCCGACCTCGCTCACGAACTCGCCCATGCCGGCGATATGGTCGGAGACGATGAAGCCCTCGATGCGCAGGCGCTTCTGCACGATGGAAAACATCTTCTCCGGGCCGGGCTTGGGCGTGGCGTCCTGATACTCGGAGATCGCGCCGCAGAAGATCATGCGGCCGAAATTGTTCATGCGCGCGAAGACGGCGTGCATGATGGCGCCGCCGACGTTCTCGAAGTCGACGTCGATGCCCTTGGGGCAAAGCGCGTCGAGCACCGCGCCGTAGTCGCGTTCGCGGCGATGGTTGAAGCAGGCGTCGTAGCCCAGCTCCTTCACCGCCCAGTCGCACTTGGCATCGTCGCCGGCGCAGCCCACGACGCGCGCGCCGCGCAGCTTGGCGAGCTGTCCGGCGAGCTGGCCCACCGCGCCCGTCGCGGCCGAGACGAAGACGGTCTCGCCCTCCTTCGGCTGACCCATGCGGATCATGCCGTGATAGGCGGTGTAGCCGGGCATGCCGAGGATGCCGAGATGCGCGGGTAGCGGCGCGGCGGCGGGATCGATCTTGCGCAGGCCGGCGCCCGAATGCGCTGTGTAGTGCGCCCAGTCGAGCATGCCGATGACGGTGTCGCCCGGCGCGAATTTCGGGTTCTTCGAGTCGACGACCTCGCCGACGCTGCCGCCGGTCAGCGGCTTGTCGAGCTCGAAGGGCGGCACGTAGGAGCGCAGCTCGCTCATGCGCGGGCGCATGTAGGGATCGAGCGACAGATAGCGCGAACGGACCACGATCTCGCCGTCCTTCGCCACCGGTATGGTCGCGCTTTCGGTGCGGAAATTAGCCGCCGTCACGTCGCCCGTGGGGCGGCTGGCGAGCACGATGCGGGTGTTGGTGGCCATGGACGATCTCCTCTCGAAGTCCGACTGCATAGACGGCACGCCGCCAACCGTCCACACTGACGCGGGCCAGGGTACCGGAGGGGATCATGAAGGCGTTTCGCACGGTGGTGTTGGCGGCCTGCCTGAGCTTGTGCGCGGTGGTGGCGGCGCGAGCGCAGTTCGATCCCGGCCGCGATCTGGCGGGCGCCAAGGACCATCCGGCGGTGCCACGCTACGAGGGCTCGGTGATCTTCGGCTACAAGTTCGAGCGCTTCGCTGAGGCCAACATGCCGCTCGGTCCGGCCTTTCGAACAATCGAGAACAAGCGTGGCTTCGACAAGGTCGAGACCATCGAGGGCGCGCGCACGCGTATCCTCTACCTCGCACCTTTGCAGCGCACCTCGGTCGAGGTGATTCGCAACTACCGATCGGCGCTCGAGGCCAAGGGCTTCTACACCGCCTATGAATGCCGCGGCGATAGTTGCGGCGAGCAGATCGAGGAGGCGCTCTACGGCTACAAGTCCGAGCGCAAGATCACCGACAGCCAGGTCATGGAGTACGCCTTCACCATGGGCGTCGAGGAGCCGCGCCTGTGGGTCGGCCGGCTTGACCGCCGCGAAGGACCGCTCTGGGTCATGGTCTTCGCCGCTTTCGCCGGCAACGCCGCCGACGCGCGCGCCGGCAACCGCGTGCAGGTTCTGGTCGACGTGCTCGACAAGGGCACGATGGAAAAGCGCATGGTGACGATCGGCGCGCAGGAGATGGTCACCAACATCAACCGCGACGGTCGGCAGGTGATCTATGGTATCCTGTTCGACACCGACAAGGCCGACATAAAGCCGGACTCCAAGCCGCAGCTCGATGAGATGGCGGCGCTGATGAGGGCCAACCCGACGCTGAAGGTCTTCATCGTCGGCCATACCGACACGCAGGGGACCATCGAGCACAATATCGGCCTGTCGCAGCGCCGCGCCGATGCGGTGGTCCGCGCGCTCTCGACGCAGTACGGCATCCCCGCGGCGCGCATGACGGCGCGCGGCCTGGGCCAGTTCGCGCCGGTCGCGACCAACGACACCGAGGATGGTCGGGCCAAGAACCGGCGCGTCGAGATCGTCAAGCAGTAGGCTTTATCGCGCGAACTCAGCCCGGCGATAGCCCTGGAGATAGAGCAGCGCGGTCAGATCGCCGTGGTCGATACGCGCGCGCACGGCCGCGGCCACCGCCGGCTTGGCGCGGAAGGCGATGCCAAGCCCCGCCGCCTGCAGCATCGGCAGGTCGTTGGCGCCGTCGCCGACCGACATCGTCTGCGCCATCGCCACGCCGCGCGACGCCGCGAGGCCTCGCAGCGACTCGAGTTTGGCCTCCTTGCCGAGGATCGGTTCGCCGACGAAGCCGGTGAGCGTCGAGCCATCGTCGAGCAGGCGGTTGGCGCGGTCCTCGTCGAAGCCGATCGCGTCGCGCACCATCGCGGTGAAGAAGGTGAAGCCGCCCGACACCAGGGCGCAGTAGGCGCCATTGGCGCGCATCGTCGCCACCAGCTCGCGCGCGCCCGGCATATGGCGGATGCGCGTCGCCGCTTCGGCCAGCCGCGTCACCGGCAAGCCCTTCAGCAGCCCGACCCGCTCGCGTAGTGCGCCGGCGAAGTCGATCTCGCCGTTCATGGCGCGCGCGGTGATGGCGGCGATATGCGCGCGCAGGCCGAGGAACTCGGCCAGCTCGTCGAGCATCTCGTTCTCGATGATCGTCGATTCCATGTCGGCGACCAGCAGCCGCTTGCGACGATGGGCGACGGGCTGAACGACGGCGTCAACCGGCCGATCGCCCAGCACGGCGCGGGCCGTCGTCGCGGCCTCGGCGTCCGTGACCGGCAGGTCGACGGCGACGCTCTCGGCTAGCCAGTCGGCGCAATCCGCTCGAACACCCAGCGCCCGCGCGACTTCCTGCAAACAGGAGCGGTCAAGCACGGGCTTGGTCGGATCGGTAATCAGAGTCAGGACATGGGTCATAGGACGCATTCATCTTTGACGCGGACACTGGTACCAGAGAAGTCCGTCTCGTTGCATCATTGGCGAGATTTGGCTGAGGGCCGTGACAATGCGTCCATTTCACCATGCGCGCGCAAGCGCCGCGCAATCAGGCCGCGACTGGCGGGATGACCTGGAGGTTCACGAATTTCTCGATAGCTCGAAGGCTGCGTTTGCCGATCTGCGTCATCGAATGATCCTCCACAGCGTTGACCTTGGCGCCGAGTTGGCCGCGCGGGCGTTTCCGGCGCGATCCGATGTGCGTGATATTGTACGGCGACACGTGATCGAGGACATCGGCGAGCCGCGCACGCTGCCGGATTGGCTCGGGCATTGTAATGTCGCGCGTTTGCCGCGCGCTCACCCATCCGCGTTGCCTATCCAGCTGCAGGACCTCGTGGAGCGGGAACGATCGAGGCAAAAGCTTGCCCACGACGATGGGCCGGCCTCGGTCCTGGAGATCCTTCGTCTGCCTCTGATAATGGCCCCCGATTTCGGTGACGTTGCGTGGTGCGTGTTGGGCAACACGCTGGGTGTGTCGCTTGTACGACGGATTCTCGGCCCGGCCCGCGAACTATCAGGCGCACGCGGACTGCCTGTGATCTTCGATCCGGCGTGGTGCGCTGAGGCGATGATCTGCACGATCTTTCGCACCATACCCGACCTGCGATCTGTCGTTACGACGCTGCGTACACCCCACCTGGAGTTGGCTCATGTCGGATAGCGATCCGGAGCACTTTTCCCGGTTGGGTGTCGCGGTCGTTCGCGCTAGTCCAGCGCCGGCCATCTCTGATCAAAGCGCGCATGCCCGGCTCCATGCTTTGCTTGAAGTCGCGCGCAATGATCTGGCAGATTTTTGTGTGGAACCCATTGTCGTTGCCGCATCGCCCAATCGATTCAATGACATCTATTGGTTCAACTGGCGTGCCATTCGGCTCGGTACCTTCTTTACCGAGCACCACGACTCTTGTGCGCCGTTCAACTACGAGCGTGACCTTCAGGCCGGTCCAGAAAAAGCCAGACAAGCGCGGAAAGTTCTCGATCGTCTAGAAAGCCAGCACTGGCGTGATTTGTTCGCCGACTCCTTCTCGTTGGCTTGGCACGACCAAGTCTTGGCGCTCGTGCAGCAGGATGGTTTGCACTGGCTTGTGTTTGCCGGCTCCAATCTATCAGAAGAGAATCACGTCTTCGCCTTGGGAAACTGGCCGATCACGTATATTGGCGAGTGTATTGATCGCTTCGACTGGGAGATGCAGCAAAGCCCGCCGCTGCGTTTTCAGCTGTTGGAAGACTAGTCGTGGGTTCTAGGCGACAGGCCTTGATCGTCACCGGGCCAACAGCCTCCGGCAAATCGGCGCTCGGCCTGGAGATCGCCGCGCGTGCCGGCGGTGTGATCATCAACGCCGATGCGATGCAGACTTACGGCGCCTTTCCGATCCTCACGGCGCAGCCGACCGAGGCGGAGCGCGCGGCGGTGCCGCATGCGCTCTATGGCGTGCTGCCACTGACCGAGACATTGAGCGCGCAGCGCTGGCGGCAGTTGGCGTTGGTCGAGATGGAGCGGGCTGTCGCCGAGGGGCGCGTGCCGGTCCTGCTCGGCGGCACGGGCCTGTACCTCAAGGTGCTGACGCGGGGGCTGGCGCCGGTGCCCGACGTGCCGCCGGCGGTCCGCGCGCGGGCCGAGGCCGAGTGGCGGGACCTTGGCGCGGCGGCGTTCGCGGCGCGGCTGGCCGAGCATGATCCGCGCACGGCGGCGCGGCTGAAGCCCAACGATCGGCAGCGCCAAGTCCGTGCCTGGGAGGTGTGGCTGGCGACCGGCCGGCCGCTGTCGGCTTGGCAACAGGCGCCGGAAGAGGGCGGGCCGCCGGGCTGGACCTTTCGCACGGTGGTGCTGGCGCCGCCGCGCGCGGTGCTGCGGGAGAAGATCGCCGCCCGGTTCGAGGCGATGGTGGCGGCTGGCTTGGTCGAGGAGGTCCGGCCGGTCTGGCGGGCGGTGCGCGACGGGACGCTGTCGCCGGGCCTGCCCGGGCTGAAGGCGCATGGGGCGCCGGAGCTGTTCCGGCATCTGGACGGCGAGATCGATCTGGCCGAGGCGGTGCGGATCGCCGTCGATCACACGCGGCAGTATGCAAAGCGTCAAATGACGTGGCTTCGGCATCAGATTATTGCTGATACTGTTATAGAGGAGAAATATTCGGACAAGATCGACGAGGTGTTGAAATTTTTGGATAATCCGAGCGCCTGAAACTTTGCGTTTGTTTGCGATTTCGGGTTGACCCCCCACTTGGGCCTCGTATATGGTCCGGCCCGCCGCGAAGCCCTCCGCTTCGCGGCTCGTGTTTCCAGTGGAGAGGGCCATGACTGCCGAGAGCAAGACGACCGGTGCCGACCTGGTGATCAAGACGTTGATCGACCAGGAGGTCGAGGTCGTCTTCGGCTACCCCGGCGGCGCGGTCCTGCCGATCTACGACTCGCTCTTCAAGCAGAACCGGCTGCGCCACATCCTGGTGCGCCACGAGCAGGCCGCCGTGCACGCTGCCGAGGGCTACGCGCGCTCGACCGGCAAGGTCGGCGTGGTGCTGGTGACCTCCGGTCCGGGCGCCACCAATGCGGTGACCGGCCTGACCGACGCGCTGATGGATTCGATCCCGATCGTCTGCATGACCGGCCAGGTGCCGACTCATCTGATCGGCAACGACGCCTTCCAAGAGGCCGACACCACCGGTATCACGCGGCCCTGCACCAAGCACAACTACCTGGTCAAGAGCGTCACCGACGTCCAGCGCGTCGTCGGTGAGGCGTTCTACGTCGCGAAGTCCGGCCGTCCCGGCCCGGTCGTCATCGACCTGCCCAAGGACGTGCTGATGGCGCAGCACGCCTACGAGCCTCTGAAGAAGACCACGCAGCACAAGAGCTACCGCCCGCAGGTCAAAGGCGACATCAAGCGGATCGAGGCGGCCGTCGAGCTGATCGCCAAGGCCAAGAAGCCGGTGTTCTACACCGGCGGCGGCGTGATCAATTCCGGCCCCAACGCCTCGAAGCTGCTGACGCAATTCGTGCGCCTGACCGGCTATCCGGTCACCAACACGCTGATGGGGCTGGGCGCCTACCCGGCGTCCGATCCGCTGTTCCTCGGCATGCTGGGCATGCACGGCACCTACGAGGCCAACCTCGCGATGCACGGCTGCGACCTGCTGATCAACATCGGCGCGCGCTTCGACGATCGCATCACCGGCCGCCTCAACGCCTTCTCGCCCAACTCCAAGAAGATCCACGTCGATATCGATCCGTCGTCGATCAACAAGAACGTGCGCGTCGACGTGCCCATCGTCGGCGACGTCGCGCATGTGCTCGAGGACATGATCAAGGTCTGGAAGGCCAAGCAGCCCAAGATCGACCAGAAGGCGCTGAAGGCGTGGTGGGCGCAGATCGGCGAATGGCGCGCGCGCGACTGCCTGCGCTATCGCTCGTCGAGCGAGATCATCAAGCCGCAATACGCGCTGGAGCGTCTCTACGCGCTGACCAAGGATCGCGAGCCGATCATCACCACGGAAGTCGGCCAGCACCAGATGTGGGCGGCGCAGTTCCTCAAGTTCGAGAAGCCCAACCAGTGGCTGACCTCGGGCGGGCTGGGCACCATGGGCTACGGCCTGCCAGCCGCCATCGGTGCGCAGATCGCCTTTCCCGACAGGCTGGTGATCGACGTCGCCGGCGAAGCCTCGATCCTGATGAACATCCAGGAGATGTCGACGGCGGTGCAGTACCGCGCGCCGGTCAAGGTCTTCATCCTCAACAACGAATACATGGGCATGGTGCGCCAGTGGCAGGAATTGCTGCACGGCGGCCGCTACTCCGAGAGCTACACGGCGGCGTTGCCCGACTTCGTCAAGCTGGCCGAGGCCTTCGGCGGCGTCGGCCTGCGCTGCACCAAGCCGGACGACGTTGATCGCGTCATCAAGGAGATGATCGCGGTCGACCGGCCGGTGATCGTCGATGTCTGCGTCGACAAGGCCGAGAACTGCTTCCCGATGATCCCGTCGGGCGCGGCGCACAACGAGATGCTGCTGTCGCCCGAGGACAAGGCGGCGAAGCCGATCTCGGAAGAGGGCATGGTCCTGGTCTGACGACCGCCCCGGCCTCGCGGGGCGCCGCGCCGACGCGGTCGCCCTTCCTTCGACGCGTCTTCAGGAAATTCGATCATGGCTTCCGCATCGATCAACGAGCGCCACACCATCTCGGTGCTGGTGGACAACGAGCCGGGCATCCTCGCCCGCGTCGTCGGCCTGTTCTCGGGTCGCGGCTACAACATCGAGAGCCTCACGGTCGCCGAGACCGACCGCAAGCGCAACCTCTCGCGCATCACCATCGTCACCACGGGCACGCCGATGGTGATCGAGCAGATCAAGGCGCAGCTCGACCGCCTGGTGCCGGTGCACAAGGTGCACGACCTCACCGTCGAGGGCCCGCATGTCGAGCGCGAGCTGGCGCTGATCAAGACCAAGGGCTCCGGCGACAAGCGAGTCGAGTCGCTGCGCATCGCCGATATCTTCCGCGCCAAGGTGGTCGACAGCACCAGCGAGTCGTTCGTCTTCGAGGTCACCGGCGCCAGTGAGAAGGTCGACGCCTTCATCAAGCTGATGGAACCGCTGGGCCTGGTCGACGTCTGCCGCACCGGCATCGTCGCCCTGCTGCGCGGTCCCAACGGCGCGTGATGAGCCGGGCCTTCATCTACCGCATTTGCCCCCCTCTCCCCGCCTGCGGGGAGAGGGTTGGGGTGAGGGGGAGTTTCAAGTTGCGCACGACTGCGGTGCGCCACCTGCTTCAGCCCCTCACCCCGACCCTCTCCCCGCGCGCGGGGAGAGGGGGAGAAGGCTGTCGATGGACCTGACCTACGGCCTGATCGGCTTCGCCATCGCGCACATGCTGGCGGTGGCCAGTCCCGGCCCGAGCTTCGTGCTGGTGGCGCAGGTCGCCGCGTCGCGCTCGCGCGCCGCCGCGCTGGTGGCGACGGCGGCGCTGACTCTGGGCGCGGCGCTGTGGGCGGCGGCCGCCTTGTTCGGCTTGCAAACGCTGTTCAAGCAGGCCGACTGGCTCTACCTGGCGCTGCGCATCGGCGGCGGCCTGTACCTGCTGTGGCTCGGCTACCAGCTGATCCGCCACGCCGGCAAAGGCGAGCTTTCGGCGCCCGCCGGCGGCGAGCGGTCGGCGGCCGACATGCGCGGCGTCTTCTGGAAGGCGCTGCTGGTGCAGCTCTCCAACCCAAAGGTAATCGTCTTCTTCGGCGGCATCATGGCCGCGCTGTTGCCACGCGATCTGTCGCCGCAGGCCGCCGCGATGGTCGTGATGATCGTCGCCTTCAACGAGTTCGTCTGGTACGCGCTCGTCTCGCTGCTGTTCTCCGGCGGCCGCGCGCGGCGGTTCTATCGCGGCGCGCGGGTCTGGATCGAACGGCTCACCGGCGGCGTGCTCGCCATCCTCGGATTACGGCTGGCGCTCGACCGGTAGCGCCGCCTTCATGCGTTGAGAGATACCGGAACGGAGGGGAAAATGCGGGTCTATTACGATCGCGATGCGGATGTGAACCTGATCAAGGGCAAGAAGGTCCTGGTCGTCGGCTATGGCAGCCAGGGGCACGCTCACGCGATGAACCTGCGCGACAGCGGCGTGAAGGACGTGCGCATCGCGCTCAAGAAGGGCTCGGCCACGGTCAAGAAGGCCGAGGGCGCGGGCTTCACGGTCATGACGCCGGCCGACGGCGCCAAGTGGGCCGACGTCGTGATGGTGCTGACGCCCGACGAGCTGCAGTCCGACATCTACAACGCCGATCTCGGCCCCAACATGCGCGAGGGCACGGCGTTGGCTTTCGCGCACGGGCTCAACGTGCACTTCAACCTGCTCAGCCCGCGCGCCGACCTCGACGTGTTCATGATCGCGCCCAAGGGCCCGGGCCACACCGTGCGCTCCGAGTACGCCCGCGGCGGCGGCGTGCCCTGCCTGGTGGCGGTGGCGCAGAATTCCTCGGGCAACGCGCTGGAGATCGCGCTCAGCTACTCGGCGGCGATCGGCGGCGGACGCGCCGGCACGATCGAGACCTCGTTCAAGGAAGAGTGCGAGACCGATCTGTTCGGCGAGCAGGTCGTGCTCTGCGGCGGCCTGGTCGAGCTGATCAAGGCCGGCTACGAGACCCTGGTCGAGGCGGGCTATGCGCCGGAAATGGCGTACTTCGAGTGCCTGCACGAGGTGAAGCTGATCGTCGACCTCATCTTCGAGGGCGGCATCGCCAACATGAACTACTCGATCTCCAACACGGCGGAGTACGGCGAGTACCGCTCGGGCCCGCGCATCGTGACGGCCGAGACCAAGGCCGAGATGAAGCGCGTGCTGGAGGACATCCAGTCGGGCCGCTTCGCGCGCGACTGGATGCTGGAGAACAAGGTCAACCAGGCCTCGTTCAAGGCCATGCGCAAGAAGATGGCGGAGCATCCGATCGAGGAGATCGGCGAGAAGCTGCGCGGCATGATGCCGTGGATCAAGGAGAAGGCGCTGGTCGACAAGGCGCGCAACTAGGGCTGGGCCCGAGGCGGCGCTTCGCGCGTCTCGTCTCATTTCCCTGTGGACGAACGTTCATTCTCGCGGCAGGGTGACGCTCGATTTTGGCGCAATTCACGCGGTCGCTAAGAAACAGAACACGGGAGGCTTCCGCGTCGGACGCCCAGGTCGAAAGACCCGGGCGTTCTGTTTTTCTGAGGATTTGCGCGCCACGCCATCCCATGCGAACGTTCGTTAAGTTCGCAGGGAGGACGCCATGGCCCGCTTCGACCGCGTGATCCGCAACGGCATGATCGTCGACGGCAGCCGCGCGCCGCGCTATCGCGGCGATATCGGCATCAGGGACGGCGTGATCGCCGAGATCGGCCGCATCGACCCCGCCGACGCGCGCGAGGTGATCGACGCCCAGGGTCTGATCGTGGCGCCGGGCTTCATCGATCTGCACACGCATTACGACGCGCAGCTCTTTTGGGACCCGTACTGCACGCTGTCGGGCTGGCACGGCATCACGTCGGTCGTGATCGGCAATTGCGGTTTCGGCTTCGCGCCGGTGAAGCCCGAGATGCGCGAGCGCTCGATGATGACCATGACGCGCGTCGAGGCGATCCCGATGCCCTCGATGCAACAGGGCATGCCGTGGGATTGGGTGACGTTCCCCGAGTTCCTCGACAGCGTCGATCGTACGCCCAAGGCAATCAACATCCTGCCCTATGTGCCGATCAGCCCGCTGCTGATCTGGGTCATGGGCTTCGAGGCGGCCAAGGCGGGCAAGCGGCCGACCGACGCCGAGCATCGCGAGCTCTGCCGGCTGCTGGAGGAGGCGATGGACGCCGGCGGTTGCGGCTGGTCGGCGCAGCGCATGCTGCCCACCGGCCCGGCCTGCGTGCAGCGCGATTTCGATGGCTCGCCCATGCCCACCGACGTGATGCACGACGACACCTGCCGTGAGCTCGCCAAGGTGCTGCGCCGACGCAACGACGGCTTCATGCAGATGCTGCTGGTCTCCGGCGACAACGCCCGGGACCACGCGTTCTACGAGGAGATGGCGGAACTCAGCGGCCGGCCGATGATCATGAACGTTGTGCAGGCCTTCGATCACCGCCCCGATATCCATCGCCGCGTGCTGGCCTGGCTCAAGAGCTGCCGCGAGCGCGGCATCCGGGTCGTCGGCCAGGGGCTGACGACGGATGCCGGCTTCACCTTCACCTTCGAGAACTGGAATCTGTTCGATGACTCTCAGGCGTGGTGCGACGCCACCACAGGTACGCTCGAAGAGCGCAAGGCCAAGCTCGCCGATCCGGCGCGTCGCGCGGCGCTGAAGGACAAGATGCCGCGTACCGCGACCGGCCCGCTGCCGGACATCGTGATCGTTGGTCCGCAAGCCGAGAAGAACAAGGTGTGGCTCGACCATACCCTGGCCTACGCCGGCCAGAAGATGGGCAAGCATCCGGTCGACGTCATGCTCGACATGGCGGTCGAGGAGGATCTCAAGACCGAGTTCTTCGCCGCACCACCGAACGGCAATATCGAGTATCTACGGGAGATCGTGGCCGATCCCTACGTGCTGTTCGGCGTCTCCGACGGCGGCGCGCATACCAAGTTCCTTACGGCAGGGCGCTATCCCACCGAGACGATCTGCAAGGTGGTGCGCCAGCACGGCATGCTCTCGCTGGAGGAGGCGCATTGGCGGCTCTCGGCGCTGCCGGCGGAGGTCGCGGGCTTCACCGGCCGCGGCGTGCTGCGCAAGGGCGCGCCGGCCGACATCGTGGTCTACGACTACGACAACCTCGCCGTGCTGCCCGACGAGATCGTGCACGACCTGCCGGGCGGCGAGTGGCGCCGCATCCAGCGCGCGCGTGGCTATCGCTACGTGCTGGTCAACGGCGCGGTGACGATCCGCGACGACCAGCAGACCGGCACGCATTCCGGCATGCTGCTGCGCCACGGCGTCGGGCGACGCGCGCCCCAGGCGATGGCGGCGGAGTAGGGCGTGGGCGCTTCGGCGGCCCTGAAGAGCCGGCCCTCGGCGGAACCCGACGGCGCCGAGGCCATGCTGCGCGTGGCGCTCTCGCTGTTCCTCGAGCAGGGCTATCACGGCGCCTCGATGCGCGACATCGCCCAGCGCGCCGGCGTCAGCGTCTCGGCCGCCTATCACTACTTCCCGTCCAAGGCCGACATGCTGCGCACCATCATGGTGCGCGTTACGGAGGACCTGATCGCTGACCTCGAGGCCGCCCGCGATGGCGCCGGCCCGGACCCGGCGGCCCGACTGGCGGCGATCGTGCGGGCGCATGTGCTGCTGCACACCAGGCGGCAGGACGAATCCTTCATCGGCAACAGCGAACTGCGCAGCCTGTCGTTGGTCGACCGCCGCAAGGTCGTGGCCCTGCGCGACCGGGTCGGCCAGGTGTTCAAGGACGTCGTCGCCGAGGGCTGCCGGCGGCGTGTCTTCAGCCAGCCTTACGCCGCCGAGACAGTGCGCGCGATCCTGACCATGTGCACGGCGGTGGCCGGCTGGTACCGCGCCAATGGCCCGGATCGGCCCGAAACCATCGCCGAACGCTACGCCGAACTCGCCCTGCGGCTGGTCGGCGCGGGGAGAGGGGAAGAGGGCCACACGCGATAGCCCGGCCCGCTGGCGGCGGCAGGCCGTCAGCCCCTGCGCCGACGTGCCGCATGCCGGGCCGGACGTCAGCTTCGGAACGCTTGCCGCCCCGGCGAGGGCGGTCTAAGACGACGCCCGTTCGTGCCGCGGGCGGGGTGAGAGCAGTCGGCGGTCGCGGCCTCGTGTTTCTCCACGCAGGATTGGAAGACCGCGCGCATGCTTTCGCGTTTGATGGGCCTGTTCTCGGCCGACATGGGCATCGACCTCGGCACGGCCAACACGCTGGTCTACGTCAATGGCCGCGGCATCGTGCTCAACGAGCCGTCGGTGGTGGCGCTGACCAGCTCCTCGGGCAAAAAGGCGGTGCTGGCCGTCGGCGAGGAAGCCAAGCTGATGCTCGGCCGTACGCCCGGCAACATCCAGGCCATCCGTCCCCTGCGCGACGGCGTCATCGCCGACTTCGAAGTCGCCGAGGAGATGATCAAGCACTTCATCGGCAAGGTGCACAACCGGCGCTCCTTCGCCCATCCGCAGATCGTGGTCTGCGTGCCCTCGGGCTCGACCGCGGTCGAGCGCCGCGCCATCCAGGAATCGGCGGAGAACGCCGGCGCCCGCAAGGTATGGCTGATCGAGGAGCCGATGGCGGCGGCGATCGGGGCGGGCCTGCCGGTGACCGAGCCGACCGGCTCGATGGTGGTCGATATCGGCGGTGGCACGACCGAGGTCGCCGTGCTGTCCCTGGGTGGCATCGTCTATCCGCGCTCGGTGCGCGTCGGCGGCGACAAGATGGACGAGGCGATCATCGCCTATATCCGCCGCAATCATAACCTGCTGGTCGGCGAGAGCTCGTCGGAGCGCATCAAGAAGGAGATCGGCTCGGCCATGGTCCCCGAGGACGGCGAGGGCCGCACCATGGAGATCAAGGGCCGCGATCTGATGAACGGTGTGCCGAAGGAGCTGGTGATCAGCGAGCGGCAGATCGCCGAGAGCCTGGCCGAGCCGGTCAGCGCCATCGTCGAGGCGGTCAAGGTGGCGCTGGAACATACCGCGCCCGAGCTCGCCGCCGACATCGTCGACAAGGGCATCGTGCTGACCGGCGGCGGCGCGTTGCTGTCGAACCTCGACAAGGTGCTGCAGCAGGCCACCGGCCTGCCGGTATCCGTGGCCGAGGAGCCGCTGCTGTGCGTCGCGCTCGGCACCGGCCACGCCGTCGAGAACATCGACCGGCTCAAGGGCGTCCTGTCGACGATGTACTGATCCCGTCATTTCGAGCGCGGCGAGGAATCCAGGGCGACCCTGGATCGATCCGTCACTGCGTTGGGGATGACACGGAGGGCGCTTTTTGCCGAGCGCCCGCTTATGGCGTAGACTATGCGATCTTCGGATCGCGACCCCGGGGAGATTGATCGGCACGATGGCCTTGGGCGAGACCTTCACCCAGACGGCGGTGTCGCTGCGCACCGTCGTGCAGCGGTTTTCGCTGGGCTTGCTCGTGCTCGCCGCCGTCGGCGCCATGCTGATCGGCAAGGCCGACACCGTACTGGTCGAGCGTGTGCGTGCCGTGGTCTCCGACCTCGTCACCCCGTTGCTCGACGCCGTCGCCCGACCGGTGGCGGCGGTCAACGATTTCGTCGCCCAGATCGAGGACGTCACCAACCTGCGCGCCGAGAACGCGCGGCTGCGCGAGGAAAACGCGCGGCTGCTGGCCTGGCAGGGCGTGGCGCGCCGACTCGACGCCGAGAACGTCGAGCTGCGCGGCCTGGCGAACTTCCAGGAGGGACCGCAGGCGCGCTTCATCACGGCGCGGGTGGTGGGCGATTCGGGCAGCGCCTTCATGCGCAGCATGCTGCTCAATGTCGGCCGCCGCGCTGGCGTGGCGCCCGGCCAGGCGGTGATCACCGCCGAGGGCATGATCGGGCGCATCACCGACGCCGGCGAGCACTCCGCCCGCGTCCTGCTTGTCACCGACATCAGCTTCCGGCTGCCGGTCATGATCGAACGCACGCGCGAGCGCGCCATCCTCGCCGGCGACAATTCCAGCCGCCTGAAGCTGAACTTCATGCAGTCGGTCGGCGGCATCCAGCAGGGTGACCGCATCATCACGTCGGGCCACGGCGGCAGCTTTCCAGTCGGCTTGCCGGTGGGCGTGGTGACCTCGGCCGGCGAGGACGGCATCCGCATCCGGCCGGTGGGCGACCTGTCCCGCCTCGAGCTGGTGCGCGTGGTCGACTACGGTGTCACCGGCCTGGTGACGAATCCGCCGCCGCCGCCGCCGCCGCTGCATCCGGTGCGGGGGCGCTGACCATGGAGTTCCTGCATCGCCTCGACAGGTTGGCCTATGCGCTGGCGCCGGCCTTCGTCATCCTCTTGCTGATGCTGGCCAGCCTTATCCCGCTACGCGTGCCGTTCCTGCCCTCCGTCGCGACCCTGCTGCCGCTGATGGCCGTGTTCCATTTCAGCCTGCACCGACCGGCCGCGGTGCCGGCGCCGGCGCTGCTGCTGTTCGGCCTGCTGTTCGACCTGCTGCAATACGGCCCGGGCGCGCCGCTGGGTATCTCCGCCCTGCAGTTCCTGCTGGTCTGGCGCGTCGTCTCGTCGAGCCGCAAGTATCTGCTGGAGGTGTCCTTCGCCTTCATCTGGCTGCTCTACGCGCTGGTCGTCGGCGCCGCCGTGACGCTGGCCTGGGTGCTCGGCGCGCTTCTCCAGGCCAGCCTCGTCGATCCGTGGCCGGCGCTGCTGCAATACGTCGTCTCGCTGTTCCTCTACCCGATCCTCGGTTGGCTGCTCGGCCGCAACCGGTTGGCGGAGGCCTCGTCGTGAGGCGGGACCGCAACGACAGCGACCGGCATTCGCGCTTCACGCGCCGCGCCTTGCTGCTGGGCGCCGGCCAGGCGGCGCTGCTGGGCGGGCTGGCCGCGCGGCAGTATTGGCTGACCATGGTCGAGGGCGGCAAGTACAGGGTGCTGGCTGACGACAACCGCATCGGCATGCGCCTGCAGGCGCCCTCGCGTGGCCTGATCTTCGACCGCACCGGCGAGCCGCTGGCGGCCAACCGCAACAACTACCGCGTCGTGATGACGGCGGAGAAATTGCGCCAGGCCGAAGAGTCGATGGAGCGCCTCGACAAGATCCTCGGCCTGGGCGAGGCCGAACGCAAACGCCTGCTGAGCCAGTTCCGCCGATTCGCGCCGATCACGGTGAAGGAGAATTTGAGCTGGGAGCAGGTGGCGCAGATCGAGTTCAACGGTCCCGAACTGCCCGGCGTCGCCATCGAGCTGGGCCAGACGCGCGACTATTTCCACGCCGAGCTGATGAGCCACATCGTCGGCTATGTCGGCCGCGTCGATCGCAAGGATCTCGGCGAGGACGACGATCCGTTGCTGCAGCTGCCCGGCATGCGCATCGGCAAGAAGGGCATCGAGCGACGCTTCGACGACAAGCTGCGCGGCAAGGCCGGCGCGGTGCGGATGGAAGTCAACGCGGTGGGCCGCGTGGTACGCGAGCTCGATCGCTCCGACGGCGAGCCGGGCGCCAATCTGCTGCTGACCATCGATCTCGAGCTGCAGCGCTGGGTCGCCGAGCGGCTGAAGAACGAGAGCGCCGCCGCGGTCGTCATGGACGTGATCAGCGGCGACATCCTGGCCATGGTCTCGGTGCCGGGCTTCGACAGCAACGTCTTTGCCCGCGGCGTCACCCAAAGCGAGTGGAACGAGCTGCTCAACCATCCGATGAAGCCGCTGTTCAACAAGGCGGCGTCGGGCGCCTATCCGCCCGGCTCGACCTACAAGATGGTGACGGCGCTGGCGGCGCTGGAGGCCGGTGTCATCGACGTCTGGACGGCGCTGCCTTGCAGTGGCTCGATCGACATGCCCGGCAAGGACCAGAAGAAATATTGCTGGATCCACCCCGGCGGGCACGGCTGGCTGAACGTACACGGCGCGTTGGCCCAGTCCTGCGACTGCTACTTCTACGAAGTCGCCAAACGCGTCGGCGTCGAGCGTATCGCCGACATGGCCTTCAAGCTGGGTTTCGGACGGCCCACAGGCGCTGGCCTGCCCGAGGAATCGGGCGCGCTGCAGCCGACGCGGGCCTGGAAGCAGGAGAGCCAGAGCAAGGCCTGGAACGTCGGCGATACCTACAATCTCGGCATCGGCCAGGGCGACATGCTGGCGACGCCGCTGCAGCTCGCCGTCATGACCGCGCGCATCGCCAATGGCGGCTACGACGTCAAGCCGCGCCTCGTCGCGTCGGTCGCGCGCGCGCGCGACAAGCTGACCGCGCCCGCGGTGCAGACCGTGCCGGACGCGCCCAGCCTGCGTTTCAAGCCGGCCAATCTCAACGCCATCCGCCAGGGCATGGTGATGGTGGTCAATGGCGAGCATGGCACCGCCTGGGCCTCGCGCATCAGGGAGCGGGAGATGGCGATGGCCGGCAAGACCGGCACCTCGCAGGTCAAGCGCATCACCGAATCGGAGCGCGATCGCAAGATGAGCCAGTCGGAGCTGCCCTGGCACCTGCGCCACCACGCGCTCTTCGTCGGTTACGCGCCGCTCGACAACCCGCGCTACGCCTGCGCGCTGATCGTCGAGCACGGCATGGGCGGCTCGGCCACCGCCGCGCCGATCACCCGTGACATCATGATCCAGACGCAGAAGCTCGATCCCTCGCGCAAGCCCGGTCGCTTCAAGAACGCCGCGGTGCATGGCGTGCCCGACCCGAACCTCGCCGAGCGCAAATGACGCTGGCCGCCGCCGCCATCCCTGAGCTGACGCTGGGCGACAAGATCTGGCGCATCCGCTGGGGCGTGGTGCTGCTGCTGATCCTGATCGGCGGTGTCGGCACCCTGGCGCTGTACTCGGCCGGCGGTATGAAGCCCGAACCGTGGGCGGCCAAGCACGCCATCCGCTTCAGCGTCGCGCTGCTGATGGCGCTGGCGGTGGCGCTGATCGATATCCGGATCTGGATGCGGCTGGCCTACCCGTTCTACATCGTCTCGGTGCTGATGCTGGTGGCGGTCGACCTGATCGGCAAGGGCGCCATGGGCGCGCAGCGCTGGCTCGACTTCAAGGTGATCCAGATCCAGCCCTCGGAGCTGATGAAGGTCGCGCTGGTGATGGCGCTGGCGCGCTATTATCACCATCTCTCGCGCGAGCAGGTCGAGCGCATCGTCTATGTCTTCCCGCCGCTGCTGGCGATGCTGGTGCCGGTGGCGCTGGTCATGGTGCAGCCCGATCTCGGCACCGCCATGGTGCTGTTCTTCGCCGGCACGGCGGTGATGTTCGTGGCCGGCGTCAAGCTGTGGAAGTTCCTGCTCGCCGGCGTGCTCTCGGTCGCCTCGCTGCCCATCGCCTGGAGCATGATGCACCAGTACCAGCGCGGCCGGGTGCTCACCTTCCTGGATCCCGATCGCGATCCACTGGGCGCCGGCTATCACATCACCCAGTCGAAGATCGCGATCGGTTCGGGCGGGCTGTTCGGCAAGGGCTTCGGTCAGGGCACGCAATCGGCACTAAACTTCCTGCCCGAGAAGCACACCGACTTCATCTTCACCATGTGGACCGAGGAGACCGGCTTGCTGGGCGGCGCTTTGGTGCTGGCGCTGTTCGCCCTGCTGCTGGCCTATGGCTTCGTCATCGCCCGCTCCAGCCGCAACCATTTCGGTCGCGTGCTGGCGATGGGCGTGACGATCAACGTCTTCCTCTATGTCTTCATCAACATCGCCATGGTCATGGGGCTGATCCCGGTGGTCGGCGTGCCGCTGCCGCTGGTCTCCTACGGCGGCACCGCCATGCTCACCGTGCTTTTCGCCTGCGGCTTGTTGCTCGGCGTCAGCGTCCACCGCGACCTGTTGATTCCCCGAAACTCCTGACGCGAAATTCCTGAAGCTTGCGCCGCCCGGAACCCGCTGCTATATCGCGCGCCGCTTCGGGCGGGAGAGGCCCGACAGCGTCTTTCGGATTGGGCGCATAGCTCAGTTGGTAGAGCAGCTGACTCTTAATCAGCGGGTCCCAGGTTCGAGCCCTGGTGCGCCCACCAATCCGGCCCCGACCCCGGTGCGTTCCTCCAGCGCGGCGAGCAGCCGCTGGCGCACGATGTCGGGCCGCTCCATTGGCAGGAAATGCGTGGTGCCGGGCACCGCCTCGACCGTGCGGCGTACGCGCGTGCGCGAGGCCGCGTCGTCGACCGAGCGCGAAACGCTGTGCTTCTCGCCGATCAGGATCGTCGCCGGCACCTTCACGCGCGCCAGCAGGTCGGCGCCGTTGTGGCGCGAGCTGGCGAAGGTCGCCGCTTCCCAAGCCGCGGCGCAGGTCAGCGTGACGCCGTCGCCGTCGGGCATGGGCGCAAAACCGTCCTCGACATAGTCCTCCAGGAAGCGGCCGACCCAGGTCGCGAAGGCGCCGCGGCCGCGATAGGCGTCGACCGCCTCGCGTTTGCTGGCGAACCAGGCGCGCCGCCGGCTGGCGCCGAGGGCGATCGGCAGGCTCTTGATGCGCGCCTCGAGATCCTGCGGCGCGTAGAGCTTGGCGATCCAGTCGGCCGTCGGCATCACCGGGTCGAGCAGGACCAGCGAGGCGACGCGATCGGCGTGTCGCTCGGCCGTCATCATCGACACCGCGCCGCCCATCGAATGGCCGGCGAGCACCAAGGGCGGGCCGTCGCCCAGGGCGTCGAAGACGCCGTCCATGTCACGGCCGTAGAGTTCCCAGCCCGGCATCTGCTCCGGTACCGCCGGCAGGCGCGACAGGCCGTGGCCGCGCTGGTCCAGCGCCACGATTCGGAAGCGTTCCGCCAGCGGCTCGAGTAGCGCGCGATAGGTCAGCGCGTTGAAGCCGGTGGCGTGCAGGAACACCAGGTCGGGCGGGCCGTCGGCGCCGAAGCGGATGCCCGCCATGGTGCCGTCGGGCAGGTCGAGCGTGAAGCGACGCATGCTCTAGCGCTTGCCCTCGATCGCCACCTCGATGAGATGCGGCTTCTTGCTCGCGAAGGCCGCGCGCACCGCGCCGGCGAGATCGGCGCCCTTGGTCACCAGGGTTCCGGCGACGCCCATGCCGCGCGCCATGTCGAGGAAGCCGAGCGGCGGGCCGCCGAGATCCATGTGCGGATAGCCCTGGTTCGACAGCGCGTCGAAGCGCTGGCGATAGGTGTCGAGATTATGCTTGAGCACGCGGTACTCGCGGTTGGCCAGGATGACGAAGACGATCGGCAGGTCGTGATGCGCGGCCGTCCACAGCGCCTGGATGCTGTACATCGAGGAGCCGTCGCCGGAGATGCAGACCACCGGCCGGCCGGGATGGGCCACCTGCGTGCCCAGCGCGCCGGCCAGGCCCTGGCCGATGCCGCCGCCGCGGCCACTGTAGTAGTCGCCCGGCGTGCTGAAGTCGAAGGTGCGCGCGAGGTCGATGTTGGCGGTGATCGACTCGTCGACGACGATCGCGCCGGGCGGCAGGCCGTCGCGGATCTCGGCCATGGCGCGCGCCATCGAGATCGGCGTGCGCTCCCAGCTCCTGCGCACGCGGTCGGCCTGCGCGGCGCTCTCGGACTCTTTCAGCGCCTGGAGCGCGGCGTTGCGGCGCTGGGCAACGCCTCTGTATTCATCGGATGCCCCCCTCGCGACCGCCTCGCGGATCGCCAACAGGCCGGCGCGCACGTCGCCGATGAGTCCGGCGTCGGCCGTGTAGTTGTAGGCCAGCCGCTGGTGCGAGGCCTCGAGATGCGCCACGGCGCAGCCCGCGGGGAAGGGCAGGCCGGGCGCGTACCACACCTCCTCGAAGAACGGGCCGCCGACCATCAGCACGGCGTCGACGCCGTCGAACGCCTTGCGGACCGCCGCCGCGTCGAACGGCACGGCGCCGCGTGCGTTGGGGTGACGGTTGGGGAAGTTGGTGTGGTGGCGCAGGCCCTCGACCCACACCTGGGCACCCAGCGCCTCGGCCAGCGCCACCAGTTCCTGCACCGCGCCGGCGCGGCCGACATCGTCGCCGGCGACGATCACCGGGTTGCGCTTCGACAGGAGCAGCCTGGCCACCGCCTCGACTGCGGCGGGATCCGGCCGCGGGGCGCGGAACAGCGCGCCGGGGCCCTGCGGGCCGACATCGGTCTCCTGCTCCATCACGTTGATCGGCAGGGCGACGAAGACCGGGCCGGCCGGCGGGTCGTTGGCGATCTTGAAGGCGCGGCGCAGGATCGGCGCCATCTCGTCGGCGCGCTCGACCTGCACGCTCCACTTGGTCACCGGTGCTGCGATCGACGGCAGGTCGTGGCCGAGCAGCGGATCGCGCAGCCGCATGCGCGTGTCCTGCGCGCCGGCGGTAACGATCATCGGCGAGTTGGCCTTGAGCCCGCCGTAGATCGCGCCGACAGCGTTGCCCAGTCCGGGCGCGACATGCAGGTTGACGATCGCCGTCTTGCCCGTGGCCTGGGCATAGAAGCTCGCCGCGCCGGTGGCGACGCCCTCGTGCAGCGCCACGATGTAGCGCATCTGCTTGTAGTCGAGCAGCGAGTCGATCAGCGGGCTCTCGGTCGTGCCGGGGTTGCCGAAGATCGTGTCGGCGCCGTGCGCCAGCAGGCTCTCCATGAACACCTGACGTCCACGCATGTCTCCACCCCCTCGTTCGCCGGCGCCGACCATAACGGAAGAAGCCGGCGCGCTGTCGTCTTTTGTCCGTCCCCGGCCTAACATCGCTGCCATTCGCATAGGGAGGGGAGCGATGCTCAAGCTGCCGTACCACGGACGCTACGACTACTCACCGATCGTCAAGCGGCCGGCCTACGACTGGCCCGGCGGCAAGCGCCTGGCGGTCTGCGTCGCGCTCAACATCGAGCACTTCGCCTATGCCGGCGGCCTGGGCCATTCGCTGTCGCACGAGCTGCCGCAGCCCGATCCCAGGACTTTCGCATGGCGGGACTACGGCAACCGCGTCGGAGTCTGGCGCCTGCTCGACGCGCTCGACGAGTTCGCGCTGCCGGCCTGCCACCTGATGAACACCACGGTGTTCGACTACGCGCCGCAGATCGCGCCGGCGATCATGGCGCGCGGCGATGAGTTCGTCGGTCACGGTCGCACCAACGCCGAGCGCCAGGGCCAGATGTGGGAGGACGACGAGCGTCGCCTGATCGAGACAGTGCGCGACACCATCGCCCAGCGCACCGGCAAGGCGCCGCGTGGCTGGATGGGACCGTGGATGTCGTCCAGCGCACACACGCCCGACCTGCTGCAGGAAGCGGGCTTCACCTATGTCATGGAATGGCCGACCGACGACCAGCCGATCTGGATGCGCACGCGTTCTGGCCGCATCATGCTGGTGCCGTACTCGCTTGAGATCAACGACAGCCCGCAGATCCTCGTGCGCCACCACACGCCCGAGCAGTTCCGCGACTTCATCATCGGCCAGTTCGAGGAAATGTTGAGGCTGAGCGAAAAGCAGCCTCTGGTCTGCGCCATCGAGCTGCACACCATGATCTTCGGCCACCCCTACCGCCTGCGCTGCCTGCGCCAGGCGCTCAAGCACATCGCCGATCATCCGCGGCGCGACCGCGTCTGGTTCACGCGGCCGGGCGAGGTCTACGACCATTGTGCCGGGCTGCCGGCGGGTATCGTGCCGGGCGGCTGAGGGCGCGTGCGCCTTGTGAGCACGCCACCCCGGCGCCTACAATAGCCGCCAACTGAAACGCCGGCGCCGCCGAGTACGGGATTCATGTCGACATCGCCAGTCAAGCGCAGGCTCGCTGCGATCATGTCGATCGACGTGGTGAGCTATTCGGCGATGATGGGGGCCGACGAGGAAGGCACTCTGCGCCTGCTGCGCGCGCATCGGGCCTATACCGACAATTCCATCCGCAATCGTGGTGGCCGCATCGCCAACACAGCCGGTGACAGTATCCTGGCGGAGTTCTCAAGCCCGGTAGAGGCGGTGCGTTGCGCCGTCGAGATCCAGGCCGGCGTCGCCGACATGAACGCCAAGCTGCCGCCGGAGCGGCACATGCGTTTCCGCATCGGCGTGCATCTCGACGACGTGATCGTGCAGGACAACGGCGATCTGATCGGCGAGGGCGTCAACATCGCCGCCCGTCTTCAGGCGGCCGGCGATCCCGGCGGCGTCATGGTCTCGGGCGAGGTCGCCTCGCAGGCGCGCGCCAAGCTGCCCGAGCTTGGCTTCGCGCCGGTGGGCGAGTCGGTCTTCAAGAACATCCTGCGCACCGTCGAGGCATTCCGCATCGTCACCGGCGCGGCGGCGCGCGACGTCGCGCGGGCGCCGGTCTCCTCGACCGCCGGCCTCACCTCGCGCCAGGCCAAGACCGAGGGTACGGGCGGCGGGCGTGGCGCCATGCCGGTGATTCTGGTCGCCGTGGGCGGCTTGGTGCTCGTCGTGGCGGCGGCGTTGGTCTGGCTTTTCGTGCTGCGCGGGCCGACCGAGTCGCCGGCCGAAGCGGCCGCCTGGAACGCGGTCAAGCAGTCGACGCGCAGCGCCGACGTGGTCGCCTTCCTCGAGAGATTCCCCAAGGGCTTTCGCGCCGAGGAGGCCACGGCGCGGCTGGCGGTGCTGCGCGCCGAGGAAGCGCAGCGCGCCGCGGCCGAGGCCGAGGAGCGGCGCCGGCGAGAGGAGGCGGCGCGGGCGGAGGCCGCTCGGACCGAGGCGGCGCGCAAGGCGGCGGCGCAGGACGCCGCTCGCCGCGCAGCGCGCCTGGCGGCGACCCGGCACCTCGACTGGAAGGACGTGCCCTGCGGCCGCGTGCGGCTTGTGACGGCTGCCGGCATGTCCTGCAACGCCACACCGCCTTACGAAGGCCACGATGGGCGCGGACGCTTTCAGCGGTCGGCGGCCGGTGTGCATGCCGGCGGCTTGTCGACGTATGTGCTGCTGATCGAGGCCGCCGACGCCTCTTCGGCGCACGACGCCCTCAATGCCGATGACGAGGACGATTTCATCATCGAGATCAGCAACTTCACGCGCAACAACGCGCGCGGTTGGTCGCCACTGGTGGGCCATGCCGGCGGGTACTACGCCACCTTCACGGCGGTCGACGGGCGGAGCTGCATGGGTTTCGCCAAGCCCGGCCCGGCGCGCGGCACAGGGCTGGAATGGGTGATCCGTGGCTATCACTGCGTACCGGCCGGCCGCACCCTGCAGCCGGACCAGATCCGCGCGGTGATCGATGCGCAGCGGCCGCGCTGAGCCGGGAACGAAGAAAGAGCGTGCGCTCACCTTTTCCCTTGTTCTCGCATGCCCGCATCGCGCACAATTCAGATGCGATTTTTCCGGCGGTAGAGACGGGATCGTTTGTCGAGGCTGGTGATCGGGTGAGGCCGCCGCATGGGGACGAATAACCGCGTCGTCTGGGGGGAGGGCATGTTCCTCCGCCCCCAGCATTTTCAGCAGCAGACGCGATACGTCGAGCGTATCGTGCACCAACGTGTGCAGCCGATGCGTTCGTTCGGCTGGGGCTTGAGCTCCTACCAGATTGACCGCGCTGCGCTGTCGATCGGCAAGTTCGGCGTCACCTCGGCGACCGGCGTGCAGGAGGACGGCACCCCCTTCGCCATGCCCGAAGACGTCGAGCCACCGCCACCGATCGACGTGCCGGAGACGACCCGAAACCAGCGCGTCTGCCTGGTGCTGCCGCTGGCGCGCGCCGGCACGCCCGACACCGTCCTGCGCGATCGCGACGATGTCGCGGCGCGCTACGCCGCGTCCGACTACGAGGCTCAGGACGCCAATGTCGGCAGCGACATCGCCACGCCGGTCACGGTGGGCAAGCCCCGGCTGCGCTTCGCCATCGAGGGCCTCGGCGACCTGGGCGGGTTCGCCTCGATTCCGTTGGCGCGCATCATCGAGGTGCGGGGTGATTCCAGGCAGGTCGTGATCGACGACCAGTACATCCCGCCCTGCACGACGATCGGCGCCGTGCAGCCGCTATCTGCCTTCGCCATCGAGCTGCAGGGCTTGTTGCACAATCGCGCCGAGACCCTGGCGGCGCGGCTCAATCAGCCCGGCGCGCGCGGCGCGGCGGAGATGGCCAATCTGCTGCTGCTGCAGATGGCCAACCGCTACGCGCCAATCTGCGCCCACATCGCCCAGACGCCGACGCCCCATCCGCAGGACTGGTTCGCCTTTCTGATCGGCATGGCCGGCGAATTGTCGACCTTCACCACGCAGCGCAAGCGGCCGCCCGAGTTCCCGGCCTATCGCCATGACGACCTGCAGAAGGTCTACGAGCCGGTGATCGCCGCGCTGCGCCAGTTCCTCTCGGCGGTGCTCGAGACCGGCGCGGTGCAGATCCCGCTGCAGGAGCGCCGCTACAACGTCCATGTCGGCGTGATCCAGGACAAGACGCTGCTGCGCAGCGCCGCCTTCGTGCTCACCGCGAAGGCCGAGGTCTCGCCGGACAACATGCGCCGCATGTTCCCGGCCAGCGTCAAGATCGGCCCGGTCGAGCAGATCGCCCAGCTGGTCAACGTGGCTCTGCCCGGCATTAAGGTGGCGCCGCTGCCGGTGGCGCCGCCGCAGCTGCCGTTCAACGCCAACACGGTGTATTTCGAGCTCGACCGCTCCAGCGAGTATTTCCGCGGTCTGGCGAATTCGGGTGGTATCGCGGTCCATGTCGGTGACCAGTGGCCCAAGCTCCAGATGGAGCTGTGGGCCATCAGGACCCAGGCCTAGGCCGCGTCGACGGAGGGTGGGATGACCCCGGCGGGTAACAACGACGATCCGTTCGCCGAGCCCGGCGCCGGTGAACGCACGGTTATCGCGGGTGTGACGCCGCGGCCCCGGGCCCCGGCCACGCCAGCCGCCCCGCCGCCGCCGCCGCAACAGCCGCAGCAGCCGCAGCAGGCGGCGCCGAATCTGGCAGCGACGATGGCGCAGCGCGGCGCCGCAGCGCCGATCGACATGAACGATCTGATGCGCGGCATGGGCTCGGCTCTGGCCGCCGCTTCGGTGCCGTTGCTCGGCCTGGTCGCGCGCCTGCGCAACACCGCCGGAAACGTCAACGTCGCGCAGGTGCGCGAGCGCGTCTATCGCGAGCTGCATACCTTCGCCAAGGCCGGTCGAGAGGCCGGCGTACCGGCCGAACAGCTGCGCGCGGCGCACTATGGCCTATCGGCCGCGGTCGACGACGTGGTGATGAATACCCCCTGGGGCGCTCATAGCGACTGGCGCAACCGCACCATGGTCAACGAATTCCATAAGGACACGGAAGGCGGCGAGCGTTTCTACGCCTATCTCGCCAAGCTGATGGAAGCGCCGGGTGCCAACCGCAGCATCCTGCTGATGTTTTACGAGTGCCTGTCGTTGGGCTTCGAGGGCCGCTATCGCGTGCGCCAGCGCGGCCACTCCGAGCACGCCACCGTGCGCGAGAAGGTATGGCAGACGCTGCGCGGCGTGCTCGGGCCCGTCGATCGCGAGCTATCGCCGGAATGGAAAGGCGCCAACGCGCCGGCGCGGGGCCAGAAGCGGCAGATTCCGGTCTGGCTGGTGGCCGCCGCCGGCGCGCTGTTCGCCTTCCTGATCTTTATGGGTCTGCTGTTCATGCTCTCGTTGCGGGCCGAGCCGATCGGCAGCAAGCTCACGGGCCTCATGCCCGAGCGCGAGATTCGCTTGCCGATCAGCGCGCGCCAGCCGCCGCCGCCACCGCCGCCGCTCGTGCAGAAGCCAAGCGCGGTCGACAAGTTCCGCATCTTCCTTGAGAAGGAGATCGCGGCGCGGAAGGTGTTCGTCGACGAGCGCGGCCGCGAGATGCGCATCACCATCAACTTCGCCGAGATGTTCCAGCCGGCCTCGGCGACGATCCGGCCGGAACTCGAGGATCTGTTGCGGCGCATCGGCACCGAGCTGAAGACCGAGATGAAGGAAAATCCCGGCGGCTCCGTACGCATCGTCGGTCATACTGATTCCGATCCGATCTTCACGGCGCAGTTCCGCAGCAACGCCCAGCTGTCGAAGGCGCGCGCCGACAGCGCCGCCAACATCCTGATCGCGGCGATGGGCGACGCGTCGAAGGTGACGGCGATCGGCAAGGCCGATTCGGAGCCGGTCGGCGACAACAAGACAGTCGAAGGCAAGGCGCGCAACCGGCGCGTCGAAGTCATCCTCGTGCGGCCGGAGTAGGGCCGCGAGGCCCCCGGTCACGAAGGTACGGGAGTTGAGACAATGATTGGACGGGTGCTCCTGAGCCGGTGGTTCCTGTGGCCCCTGGGCGGCCTGATCCTGTCGGCCTTGGTGTGGTTCGCCGGTCCGATCGTGGGATTCGGCCTGCTCGACGCGTGGTGGATCCGCCTGATCGTCATCGGCGTGATCTGGCTGATCATCGGCATCATCCTGCTGGTCGGCTCGCTGCGCCGGCGCGGCAAGGAGAAGAAGCTCGCCGCCAATATCGCCGGCGCCGACCCCAAGGATCCGACCGCCGAAGCGATCGACTCGCAGCAGCAGCAGCTCCAGGAGCGGCTCAAGGCGGCGATCACCGACATGAACAAGATGCAGGCGGCCAAGGGCGGCATGACGCTCTACGAGCTGCCCTGGTACACCATCATCGGCCCGCCGGGCGCCGGCAAGACGACGGCGCTGCTCAACTCCGGCCTGCGTTTCCCTCTTGCGGAGCGGCACGGCGCGCAGGCGCTGCAGGGCGTCGGCGGCACGCGCAACTGCGACTGGTGGTTCACCGAGCGCGCGGTGATCCTCGACACCGCCGGCCGCTACACGACGCAGGACAGCGACTCCGCCGTCGACCAGGCGGGCTGGAAGCACTTCCTCGGCATGCTCAAGCAGACGCGCGAGCGCCAGCCGCTCAACGGCGTGCTGGTGGTGTTCGGCGTGCGCGAGCTGCTCGAATCCTCGCGCGACCAGCGCATCGCCCATGGCCGCGCCGTGCGCACGCGCCTGGTCGAGTTGCAGGAGACCTTCGGCCTGTCGCTGCCGATCTACGTCGTGCTGACCAAGCTCGACATGATCGCGGGCTTCACCGAGTTCTACGACGACCTCGACAACGAGGGTCGCGAGCAGGTGCTGGGTCTCACCTTCCCGCTGGCCGCCGCCGACGGCGGCGACCTGCCCCAGACGCAGTTCGCGGCGATGTTCGATCGTGTGATCGAGCGACAGCGCACCCGCGTGCTCGATCGTCTGCAGGACGAGCGCGACTTGGCGCGTCGCACGCTGATCTTCGGCTTCCCGCCGCAGCTCGCCTCGCTCGGCCAGCCGATCGACGAACTGCTCAAGGAGATGTTCAACGATTCGCGCTTCGCCAAGCGCCTGTCGTTGCGCGGCGTCTACTTCACCTCGGCGACGCAGAGCGGCAGCCCGATCGACCGCCTGATGGGCGTGATCTCGCAGAAATTCGGCGTCGCCCAACCGCCGCCGCCGCCCCAGGTCGGCAAGGGCCGCGGCTTCTTCCTGCGCCGCCTGTTCGACGACGTGATCTTCAACGAGGCCGGTTTGGTCGGTAACGATCCGAAGGTCGAGCGGCGGCTGAAATTGATTCGTTTTGGCTCCTTCGGTGCCATCGCGTTCGTGATGCTGGCGGCGTTCGGCCTATGGACCTGGTCGTATTTCGACAACACCAGCCTGATCAGCCGTGTCAACGCCGCGGTCGATCGACTCGAGCCGCAGATTCGCGCCGCCGAGCGCGTGCCGCTGGGCGAAGGCGATCCGCGGCCGATTCTGCCGCTGCTCGACGAGCTGCGACGGCTGCCGACCGGCTATGAAATCACCAAGGCCGGCAAGAGCGAGGCGTTGGGCCTGGGCCTGGGCGTGCAGGATCAGGTGTCGCTGCAGACCAACGCGCTCTATCGCCGCGCGTTGGTCAATTTGCTGCTGCCGCGCCTGCTTCTGCGCACCCAGCGTCAGCTGGCGCTACGCATTGGCGATCCGGAATACGCCTTCGGCGCGCTGAAGGCCTATCTCATGCTGGGGGACGCGGGGCGCTTCCAGCTCAGGTACGTCGACCGTTGGCTCGACGAGGATTACGCCGCGGCCGGCCTGTCGGAAGCCGACCGCGCCGCGCTTACCGGACATCTCAAGGCGCTTTCCGAGGAGCCTTGGACGACGGTGACGCTGGATCGCAATCTGATCAACGAGGCGCGTGATCGTGTTCGCACGTTGTCCTTCGCGGAACGCGCCTTGAACGCGTTTGAGGAAAGGCAGTCGGTAAAGGATTTGCCGCCGTGGCGGCTGATCGACAACGTGGGACCGCAGCTGGAGATCGCTCGACGCGTCGTTTTGCGTCGCTCCGGTCGGGCGCTGACGGAGGGGATCCCTGGCCTCTACACACGGAGCGGCTACTACGAGACGTTCTTGCCAGCGATCCCTGAAATTCTCTTGGAAGGGACCCGTGACGCCTGGGTGCTTGGCCCCGAGGCCGAAGCGCAGGCCAGGACCGGCCAGCCGAAGGCGGACCTGATCCGGCTCTATACCAGCAAGTACATCAACCTGTGGAATGAACTGCTGGACGACGTCACGTTTACGCAGCTCACGGACGTACGCCAGGCGGCGGAAATCCTGGGCATCCTCTCCGATGAGAGTTCGCCGCTGCGCATGATTTATCAGGGCGTCTCAATTCAAACGCGACTCACGGCGCTTCCAGTGCCGAAGGGTGCGCTTACGATGGTCGGCGCCGCTTTGGAGAGGTTCGTTCAGCAACAGCACAATATCATGAGGGAAGCGTCCCGGGCGGCCGGCGACGGACGCGACCCGGCTCTGACCATCGAGAGGGGTTTTGCTACGCTGCACCTGTGGACCGGCGCCGAAGGCGCCGCGTCGACGCCCCTTGTCGCCTTTCTCAAGCAACTCGAACAACTGGCCAAGAGGGCCAGCGATGCGGTGCCGGTCGGCGGCTCGACGACCGGTGGCGGCGCCGCCGGAAGCCGCGGCCTCGACCTCGCGCAAGTGGCGACCACGCTGTCGACCTACCTGGTAAGGCTCCCGCTCCCGGTCAATCGGGCTCTGAAGGGGTTGACTGACAGTGTCAGTGTCACCGGCCAGCGCGCGGCCTGGGAAGAGTTGCAGCAGGCCTGGAGATCGGAAGTCCAGACTTTCTGCGAGCAGACCACGAAGGGGCGGTATCCTGTCGTGCGAGGCGCTGGGAGCGAGATCCCGTTGGGCGATTTTGGCAGGCTGTTCGGGCCCACTCAGCTGATCGACAGCTTCTTCCAGGGCAACCTCAAGAACTACATCGACACCTCCAAGAAGCCTTGGAAGGCAAATGGGCCTTTCCAGATATCGCCCGCGGCACTGGCCATGCTGGAGAAGGCCGCTGACATCAAGGAGGCATTCTTCTCCGGAGGCCCAATACCCGGCGTCGCGTTCTCGGTCGCGCCTTTGCAGGTCGAAACGAAGGGTACTGGCCTCGAGATCGATGGGCAGGTCATGCAGCTCGACCCCGCCAACATGTCGCCATCGGCGATGCAGTGGCCGCGTGGTGCCGGCGGCGCCAAGGTGCTGGGCGACAAGGGGCCGCTCAACGAGTTCACGGGCGCCTGGGCCTTCCTCAAGCTGTTCGACGCCGCCACCCTGGCACGGCGCTCCGATGATCGTTGGGAGGCGTTCCTGCCCAACGGCGCGCGGCTGGAGATCCAGTGGAAGAGCTTGAAGAATCCGCTCTCCGCGCGCGCCGCGCTGAACAACTTCCAATGTGTCCCGCTCTAGGTACCGCCTCCGGCGGCGACCTGCGCACGGCCGACGCCGGGCGAGTGGGATTCTTCGGCAAGATGCCGGGCCGCGGCGATTTCGTGCGCCGCGACCTGCCCAACGCCTTCGTCGATACCTGGGATGAGTGGCTCACCGAGTGCATCGCGCGCAGCCGCGCCGCGTTGGGCCATCATTGGACCGACGCCTGGCTGTGCGCGCCCGTGTGGCGCTTCGCGCTCGGTGGCGGATTGTGCGGGCCGACGTCCTGGGCCGGCGTGATGATGCCCAGCGTCGATTCGGCGGGGCGCTATTTCCCGCTTACGCTCGTGGCCTCGGTCGCGGGCGTGGAGATTCCGACGTCGCTGCTGATCGGCGGCTGGATCGACGCGCTCGAGAACGCCGCCATCTCGGCGCTCGACGAAGCGACGGGTTTCGATGGCTTCGCCGCCGCGGTATCGGCGCTGCCGGCACCCTCGTCGCAGGTCGATCCGTCGGGCGATGGAGCGCGTTCGTTCGGGAATGCGCTCGATCCGATGGGTTTCGCCAGTCTGCTCGCCGCCGGCGGTTCGCTGCGCGGCGGGCGTGCGTTGTTCGTGACACGCGGCGCCGAGCGCGTGGCACCGGTGTCCATTCTGTTCCCCGGGCTGCCGTCGCCGGGTCGCTTCGCCTCGCTGATCGAGGACGGCGACACCGAAGGTGTGATCGCCAACGCGCTGCCGCAGGCCGCGGTCGCTGCGCAGATCATTCCGGCCGACGAGTTCCAGAATCTGGCCGCCGACCTGCCGCCGGCACAAAGCGGCACGCTGTTCGACGATGTGGCCTTCGCCGCGTCGGCGGCCGACGCCACACCACCGGGCGGCGGGGCGTTCGATGACGGCGAAGACGGCGTCGTGCCGCCGGAAACGGCCGCGGAGCCAACCGCGGCGTCGCCGGCGACGGGCGGCACACTGTTCGACGAGGCCGCGTTCGGCGAGCGGTCGGCCGATCCCGCTGTACCGACGGGCGGCGCCTTCGACGACGGCGACGGCACGATACAGCCGGCGAACCGGCCGACGGTGAAGGGCGGGCCAGCTCGGCCGGAAGACGATCTCTTTGGCGGCGGCCACCATCCAGCAATCGACAATCTGTTCGGCGACGAGGATCCATCGGCGGGAGCCGGCCGTGATACCTCGAGCCCGCCGAGGGAGGCGCGGCGATGACGGAAGATCAGACGGCCCGGCTTCCCGCTTCCGACGATCCCGAGCCGACGACGGTCAATCCGTTCGCGGCGGCGGCGGCAGCGCGTCCCCGGTTGCGCGGCTTCGGCGCCACGCACCAGGGTAATGTGCGCAGCCACAACGAGGATTCGATGCTGACCCGCGACCAGGCCGGCATCTGGATGATCGCCGACGGTGTCGGCGGCGCCTCGGCCGGCGACTGGGCCAGCGCCCAGGTGGTCGACGTGCTGAACGAGATGCGCGTGGCCGAGCGCGCGCCGGACTTCCTGGTCGAGGCGATCGATCGGTTGTACGAGGCCAACACCCGCATGCTCGATCGCGCCACGCAGCGCGGTGGCGGCATGATCGCCACCACCGTCGTGCTGTTGCTCGCCCATGGCTGGCACTACACCTGCATCTGGGCCGGCGACAGCCGTGGTTACCTGCTGCGCGACGGCAAGATGGAGCAGATCACCCACGACCACAGCGAGGTCCAGGAGCTGCTCGACGCCGGCGCCCTCTCGGCCGACGAGGCCGAGCGCTATCCGCGCGCCAACGTCATCACGCGCGCTCTGGGCATCTCGGCCGAGGTCGATCTCGACCGCGTCGCCGGCAGGCTGCAGGCCGGCGACCGCTTCCTGATCTGCACCGACGGCCTGACCAAGATGGTGCCGGAGGCTCAGATCGCGGCGGTGCTCTCGGAGGAGGATCCGTCGCGCAGCCCGCAGATCCTGATGCAGATGGCGCTGGACGCCGGCGGGCTCGACAACGTCACGGTCGTGGTCGTGCAGTGCGATGGCCCAGCGGGTCACGGCAACGGCGCCGTGGCTTCCGGAGGAAGATGATGGCCGGCAATAACGAAGAAGACGATCCGTTCGGCGCCTCCTCGGCGGCCACCGTCGTGCGCTCTGTGGCGCCGGCGCAGCAGCCGACGTCGATGCGCCCGCGCCCGCAGCAGACCGGTGGCGACATGTTCGGCAGCGGCCCCGGCGCCGGTGGGCCGTTGGCGCCGGGCACCGTGCTCAGCAGCACCTTCGAGATCGAGGAGCTGGTGGCGCGCGGTGGCATGGGCGAAGTCTACCGCGCACGCCACCGGATCACCGGCGACGCGATCGCCATCAAGACCATCCGGCCCGAGCTGGCCGGCGATCCCAAAGTCGCCGAGCTGTTCAAGCGCGAGGCGCAGGCGCTGCGCAACCTGCGTCACCCGGCCATCGTGTCCTACGAAGGCGTGTTCGACGACGGTACCGGCTCGCTGTTCCTCGCCATGGAGTATGTCGACGGCCCGTCTCTGTCGAAGGTGATGCACAGCGGCGCGTTGCCCCCGGCCGACCTCGCCCGGTTGCGCGATCGCCTCGCTGGCGGATTGGCAGCGGCGCATGCCCAGGGCGTGGTGCATCGCGACCTGTCGCCCGACAACGTTATTCTGCCCGGCGGGCGCATCGACGACGCCAAGCTGATCGACTTCGGCATCGCCAAGCAGACCGAGGGGTCGAAGGCGACCATCATCGGCACCGACTTCGCCGGCAAATACGCTTTCGCCGCGCCCGAGCAGCTCGGCATGCATGGCGGCGATGTCGGCCCGCGCGCCGACATCTACAGCCTCGGTCTCGTGCTGGCCGCCGCGGCGCTGGGCGGACCGCTCGACATGGGCAACTCGCCGGGCACCGCCGTGGCGGCGCGCCTGAAGGTGCCGGACCTGACCAAGGTGCCGGCCGATCTGCGCGCCAGCCTGACCCGCATGCTGCAGCCCGATCCGGCGCAGCGCGCGGCCAGCATGGCCGAGCTGATTTCGGGCACCAGCGGCGCGCGTCGCCCGATCACCAGCCAGGCCAAGACGTCGGGCGGCGGTGGCAAGGGCGCCATGATCGCGATCGCCTCGGTGCTGGTCCTGTTGGTCGCCGTCGGTGCTGGCGCCTTCGTTTTCCGTGACAAGATCCCGTTCGTCGCCGAGCTTTTCGGTGGCAAGACGGTCGACCCCAAGGGCGGCGATCCGAAGACGGCCGGCGATCCAAAGGCTGGCGATCCCAAGGTCGCGGCGACCGATTCCAAGCCGCCGGTGGCCGACCCCAAACCGCCGGTCGTCGATCCCAAGCCCCCCGTTGTCGACACCAAGCCGCCGGTGGCCGACCCCAAGCCGCCGGTGGCCGATCCCAGGCCGCCGGTGGTCGAGCCCAAGCCGCCGGTCGTCGAGCCGAAGCCGGCGCAGGACGCGGCGCAGCTGCGCACGTTGATGAACGCGGAGTTCGCCAGGTATTCCTGCGCCGGGCTCAACGGACGGGTCGATCCCGATGGCTCGCTGCGGGTCGATGGCTATGTCGGCAGCGAGAGCGATCGGACCGCGCTGCTCAACGGCTTGCGCCAGTTGCCGGGTAACCCGCTGGTTCAGTCCCGCGTCACTGTCCAGCCCTGGCCGATGTGCGAGCTGAACCGCGTCGCCGGCGCGGCCACCAATCCCGCGTTCAGGCTGGTGCCCAACAAGCCGGACCAGGCCTACAAGATCGGCATCGACCGGTTGTCGTTCAGGGTGACGGCGCCTCCCGTCCGCGGCGGTTTCATCAACGTCGTGATCATCAATTCCGACGGTACCGTCGCGCAACCCGGTGTCTGGTCGAAGATGCCGATCAGGCCCGGCGAGGCGATTCCCTTTGGCGAGCGTGAGGCCGGCGGTGGCTTCCCGCTCGATCCGCCACCCGGCAAGATGGTGCTGGTCGCCGTCTTCACCGGCCAGCCGCTTTATGGCACGCCGCGGCCGGAGGAGGAGGCCACCGCAAGCTACCTGACGGCGCTGTCCGCCGCTCTGGCCCGGCATAGCGACGCGATTGTCTCCATCGTTGCCATCGACACCGTCAACTGAGCAACTTCACGACGTCGCAACCTCTTGAAATCACGAGAAAAGGGTTTGGAGAAGGCTGTGGCAATTGGTCTGCGAATAGGCGATAATAGTCGAAGGGCCCTTCAGTATCTTTGGGGGGGTAATGTCCTGGCGTTCGTCGTCATCGAGCGGCTCCTTGATGGGCTGCGGACGCGTGATCGCGTCGGTGACGACACTCGCGACCGCCCTTGCGCTCGCGGCGACAGGCGTCTTGCGGGATACCTTGGCCCAGACGCCGCAACCGCCAGTCCTCCAGGCGCCGCCTCAGCTCGCGCCGCCGACCCGTCCGCCCGAGCCGGGCACGATCTCCGCGCCATCAGGGCCTGCCGCACCCGGCGCCCCGCCGGGCGCGGAAAGCGTGACCCTCACGCCGGTCGATATCCAGGTCGAGGGCAACACGGTTTATTCACGCGCCGACCTCGACACGCTCGTGCGTCCATTGATCGGCCGGCAGATTCCCGCCAGCGAGATCTTCAAGCTCGCCGAGGCGATCCAGCGCAAGTACCGCGACGACGGCTACTTCCTGGCGACCGTCAGCGTGCCGGCGCAGCGCGTCGCCGATGGCCGTTTGCGCGTCGTCGTGACGGAAGGCTACATCTCGAACGTTCTGATCGAGGGCGATGTCGGCCCTGTGTCTGAGAAGGCAAAGGAGTATCTCGACAACGTGGTCGGCAAGAAGCCGATCAACATCAGCGATCTCGAGCGCTATCTGCTGTTGACCCAGGATCTGCCGGGCGTCAAGGTCAAGGCGGTGATGCGGCCGGGTCGCGAGCCGGGCTCCTCGGAGCTGATCGCGCAGCTGACCCGTGAGTGGTGGGATCTGTTCAATCAGACCGACAATCGCGGCGCGAGCTTTACCGGCGAGCAGCATAATCTGATATCAGCCGGCTTCAACTCGTTCACCTCGATCGGCGATCGCATCGAGCTCAGCTACTTCACCACCTTCAACAGCGAGAACAATTTCGTCCAGGCCGCCTATAGCGGCCATATCGGCCCGGAAGGCACCCGGTTCCGGCTCTATGGCGGCTTCGGGCGGGTCAAGCCGGGCGACCCGATCAGCCAGACCGGTTATCTCGGCCAGGTCGCCATCGCCGGCCTGCAGGCGTTCCACCCGATCATCCGGTCGCGACGGCTCAACATCTCGGTCAGCGGATCGTTCGACTACTACCACTCGGTCGTCGACGTCTCCGGCGGCGTCCGGCTGAGCTCGATCGACCTGCGCTCCCTGCGCGCCGGCGTCGACGCCAGTTACCACGACCCTTTCAACGGCGTGACTTATGGCAGCGCCCGCCTCAGCAAGGGTATCAGCGTCCTGGGCGCCAGCAAGGCGGGCGAGCAGCAGCTGCCGCGGCAGGGCGCCGAGCCGAGCTACTTCAAGGTCAACGGCGATGTCTCGCGCCTGCAGGGCCTCTACAGCGACGAGGATTTCACCCTCAACCTGTTCGTGTCGGGCGCCGCGCAGTTCACCAACAACATGTTGCCGCCCAGCGAGAAGTACTTCATAGGCGGCGAGCGCCTGGGTCGCGGCTACTACGCCGGCCAGGTCACCGGCGACAGGGCGATCGCGGCGTCGATCGAGTTGCAGCTGTCGTTCGCGGTTCCGTTCTCCGACGTGCAGCCGAGTTCCGCGCCATCCAGCGTCGCGGGACGAGCGCGCGGCCTTCCGCTGCAGCTCTACGCGTTCTATGATTATGGCAAGGCGTGGAATCTGGCGACTTTCGAGACCCAGGTAATTGTCGCGAGGTCGTACGGGTTCGGCGTGCGAGCCAATGTAGGTGACACGCTGACCGTTGAGGCCGAGGCCGTTCGGCGGCTCGATCTCAACGTCGATGGGGCGACGGCGCCACGCTTGAAGCCTTGGGGTGCCTATTTCCGCGCGACCACCCGGTTTTAGATCGCGCGTTGGGGAGTGTGCCGGTGGAGCGGGGGAGGGAAGCCCCCGTCAGCGGCGAGAGAGCGAAGGTCATGTCACAGCGACAGGTGATCGCCCGGTCGCGGCGGCGCGCGCGCGCCGCCGCGTCCATCGTGCTCGACCGGGGGGCGGCCCCCGCCAGCCGGTTCGGCGGACGCGGCGCGCTGCTGAGCGGCACGGCGCTGGCGGCGTTGGTTGCCTGCGGGCTGTTCGGCTTCAGCGATCGCGCCCTGGCGCAGGCCGGCGCGACCCTGCCAACCGGCGGCGTGGTAGTGGGCGGCAGCGCGACGATCACGCAGAGCGGCACGAGCCAGCTGACGATCAACCAGACCACCGATCGCGGCGTGATCGACTGGCGCTCGTTCAGCATCGGCCAGGGCAACCGGGTCGACTTCATCCAGCCCGGCAGCACGTCGGTGACCCTGAACCGGGTGACCGGGCCGGATCCGTCTTTGATCGCCGGCAGGCTGACCGCCAACGGCCAGATCGTGCTGATCAACCAGGCCGGCGTGATGTTCGCCGGCGGCGCGCAGGTCAATGTCGAGTCGCTGATCGCCAGCACGGCCAACGTGGCCAACCCGCAGGCCTTCATGGCCGGCGGCAAGATCGCCTTCGACCAGGCGGGCGCCAACCCCAACGCGCGCATCGTCAACGACGGCACGATCACGGTGCGCGACGGCGGCCTGGTGGCACTGCTCGGCCCGTCGGCGGCCAATAACGGCGTGATCAATGCCCGGCTCGGCCGAGTGACGATCGGCGGTGCGGAGACCTTCACGGTCGATCTCAACGGCGACGGCCTCCTGAACTTCGTGGTCGGCAAGCCGGTGTCGCAGACGCCGCGCGATGCCGACGGCAAGGCGCTGGCGCTGGCCAGCAACACCGGAACCATCAACGCCAATGGCGGCGTGGTAGCGATCACCGCGTCGGCGGCGCGCGGGGTCGTCGATGGCGTTGTCAACGTTCAGGGCCAAATCAATGCGCGCACGGTGACAAACGAAGGCGGCGTGATCGTCTTCGGCGGCGGCGAGAGCACGCAGGTCAATGTCGGCGGTACCACCGACGTGTCGGGCGCCGGCGCGACGCAGAAGGGCGGCACGGTCAGCGTCACGGCGTCGAAGGTCTCGGTGCAATCGACGGCGCGGATCAACGCCAATGGCGGCGCGGGCGGCGGCACGGTGCTGGTGGGCGGTGGCAAGCAGGGCGCCGGCCCGATCGCCAACGCGAAGAACACCAGCGTGGCCAAGGGCGCCATCATCACCGCCGACGCCACGTACAAGGGCAATGGCGGCACGGTGATCATCTGGGCCGACAACACCACGGTGTTCGCCGGCACGATCTCGGCCAAGGGTGGGCCGCAGGGCGGCCATGGCGGCTTCGCCGAGGTCTCCGGCAAGATCTATCTCAGCTTCGACGGCGTAGTCGATCTGCGCGCCACCGATGGTTTCCAGACCGGCACGCTGCTGCTCGACCCCAGCGACATCACCATCAGCAACAGCGCCGACAGCAACATCGATCCGAGCGGCGGCGATCCCAACACGATCACCGGCACGGCGAACGCCTCGAATATCAAGGCGTCGACGATCGAAGGCTTACTGCCCACGGCCAATGTCATCGTCGACGCGGCGGGCGGCGCCGGGGCCGGCACTGGCTCGATCACGGTCAACGAAAACATCGTCGCCGCCACAACCAATACGCTGACGTTCAACGCGCTGACCGAC
>VGCZ01000040.1 GCA_016869975.1 Alphaproteobacteria bacterium | reverse complement strand
GGCGCGACGCTCCTTGGCGGCACCATCGACAATCGGGCGGACGCGCCGCAACCGAGGTCGCTCGCTGTTACTCTTCGACACCAAAAGTCACGAACCCGAACGTCGCCCGGCGCGGCAGCGGATCGCGCGAAAGCGCGTGTCGTCGGTCGTCATAGTGGAGTTGGTGTTACCGTCGGTTGGCGGTCGGCGCCACGCGGGCCGCGAGCCGGCGCGCCTCGATGTCCGCTAGATCCTTGTCGCGCTTAGCTGTCAGGCGCGCGGTGTCGGCGTCGCAGAACTCCCGCGGTTTGGATGCGCACTGGTAGCGCAGCATCGTCAAGTCGTCCTGCGCCCGCTTCTGCACGCGCTCGCGCAGCCGGCCGAAGAACGCCTCGCGCGCCACCTCGTCGGCAAACACCGAGGGCTGCATCAGCACGGTAACCTGGTCCGGATAAAAGTTATTGGCGCCCGACGCGGCGTCTACAGCGATGCCGATCAGCCCACCGGCCAGCACGTTGCCGATCGTGGCGCCGCTGAACTTCGATTCGACCATCTCCGTCGTCGGCTCGTAGCCATCGCGCTTACAGGTAAGCTCGATAGTATTCTTGCTGCGTGGGATGCGGATAACCTCTGGCGTGAGGTGCACCGAGGCAAGCAGCGCGCCATCACGCCGCATCTCGCAGGTCGCGCCGCCTGGCTCCGACACAATGCCGATCGTCTGCGTCGTGCCCGATGTCACCGTGGCGCAGGAACTCAGCCATACGACCGCGCCAAGCGACACCAACGCCGGCCAGAGCGCCAGCCCCCTACTGATCCCCATTTGTCTCCCCCTGGCGACCCAGCGTCGATATGCCGTGTCGGCCGCGCGAACTCTAGACGAAGTTTCCCGTATGGCGAAGTGCGGCAAGAGAGATCGAAGAGCGCTGCGGCGGTTGCGGCCCTGCGTCACCGCATGCGCGCCGTCGCCGCCGCGACACTCAGCCCCGTCGCGCGTTCGAACAACGCCGGCTCGCCGAACGCGCCTTCGCTGTTGATCAGCAGAACGCGGCTCGTCGCGTCGAGACCGAGCGCCCTGCGTGCATCACCGTTGGCGCAGAGCCGCAGCAGCGCCGCCATGCCGGAGCAACCGGAGGGGCCGGCGACGACAGTCGGATCGTCACCCTCGGGACGCGCCAGGGCGCGCATGGCCGGCGGCACGTCGTCCTCCTCGATAGTCATGAACCAGTCGGCACCGAGCCCGAGGATCGGCCAGGTCAGCGGCGAGATCTCGCGGCAGGCGAGGCCGCCCATCGATGTCGTGGCGTCGCCGCTGGCCAGCGCTGGCTGACCCAACCGGTTGCTCTGGAACCAGCAATCGGCGCTTTGCGGCTCGACGACGATAGAGAGCGGCCGACGCTCGCCCAGACGCTCCCAGAGGAAGCCCAGCACCGCCGCCGCCAGACCGCCGACGCCGGCCTGCACGAGCACATGCGTCGGCGTCTCGCCTGCCTGGCCCAACGCCTCGTCGGCCAGCACTGTGTAGCCCTGCATGACGGATTTCGGGATGGTTTCGTAACCCGGCCACGAGGTGTCGGAGATGATCGTCCAGCCGCGCGCCTGCGCCATCTCCCGGCATCGCGCCACGGCCGCTTCGTAGTCGCCATCGACGCGCACGATCTCGGCGCCGCGCGCGCGGATCGCTGCCTCCTTCTCCGCGCTGGTGAAGGACGGCAGGAAGATCACGCTTCGCGCGCCGAAGATCTTGGCGCCGGCCGCGACGGCGCGGCCATGATTGCCCGAGCTCGCCGTGGCGAAGGTGAAATCTGGATGCGTTCGACCGGCCAGCGCCTCGTAGCCGCTGGCGTCCGTGGTGTGGCGCAGGACGCGGGCGACGGCGAAGACGCCGCCCAGCGCCTTGAAGGCGCCGAAGCCGAAGCGCTGGCTCTCGTCCTTCACCTGGACGGCGCCCAGCCCGAGGCGGCGCGCCAGGGCGGGCAGGCGGTACAGCGGCGTCGGCTTGTGCGCCGGACAGCACGCCAGCGCCGCGCGCACCTCCTCGAGGCCGGCGACGGCGACGACATCGCGCTGCGGCGGGCCATAGGGGGCGGCGGCATGGCGACGGGGATTGATCTGCAGCCAGGATGCGGTCATCGCGCTCTGTACCATGATCGCCAAGTGTCTGGCGTGGCTGGATTATCTCCCCTATTGTTCGGCCAACCACAGGGGTGCCGCCGATGAAGGTCAACGTCGAGATCGACTGTACGCCGCAGGAAGCCCGCGCCTTCTTCGGCCTGCCCGACCTGCAGCCCATGCAGGGGCGTATCCTCGACGAGATCGAGGGCCGCATGAAGGCGGCGTTGGCATCGATGGAGCCGGAGGCGGTGTTCAAGACCTGGCTGCCGGCAACCATGCAGGGTGTCGAGCAGGTCCAGCAGCTGCAGCAGATGTTCTGGTCGCAACTGGCCTCGCTCGCCGGCGGGCAGAAGAAGTGACCGAGATGAGCGATCCCGCACCCTACTACCGCGCCCACGTCTTCTGCTGCACCAATCGACGCCCCGACGCGCATCCGCGTGGATCGTGCGCCGCGCGCGGTTCGGAGGAGCTGCGCGACTACATGAAGAATCGCGCCCGCGAACTGGGGCTAAAGGACGTGCGCATCAACGCCTCGGGCTGCCTTGATCGCTGCGAGCTCGGTCCGACAGTGGTGATCTATCCTGAAGGCGTCTGGTACAGCATCGCCAGCAAGGAAGACATCGAAGAAATCCTGCAGACGCATGTCAAAGGCGGCGGCCGCGTGCGGCGCCTGATGCTGCGTCCAACGGACAAGCTGCCGGCCGACCGCGCGGCCGACTAGACGGGAGGATGGGCGAGATGGGCCGTGGTCTGGCACTCGCATTCGTGCTGTTGGCGCTGATCGGCGCCGGTCTGGCGTTCGTCAGGCCCTGGGGCTGGCCGCGCGGCGACCAGATTCGCATTCAAAACGCGCAGGCGGCGAGCGAGCGCGCCGCGCTGGACAAGTTGTTGCTCCAGGCCAAGGCCGATCTGGAGCGGATGACGGCGGCGAAGGCCGAGGCCGAGCGCCTGGCGGGGACGGAACGCGAGCAGGCAGCGCGCAAGCTGGCCGATCTCGAAGCGCACGCGAAAGCCGTGATGGCGCGCGCTGTCGACACCGAGGGCGCGATCGCAGCGGCGCGGGCCGCCGGCGCGGCGGCGGCGGCGGCGAACGCGCAGGCCGAAGCCGAGGCGCTGCGCAAGGAGCTGGCCAGCACGATCGCCGCGCGCGACGAGCTGGCGCTGCGCCTCGCGTCGGCACGGTTGGAGGCCGATCGCATCCGCACCGGCCAGGTCGGCGCCGCCGACGCTGAGTTCGAGAAGCGCTTGGCGGCGGTCCGCACCGAAGCAGCCGAGCGCTTCATGCAGGCGCGTAACGAGGCCGACCGGCAGATCGCCGCCGCCCAGGCCGACGCCGCGCAGTGCCGCGCCGACCTCGAGAAGGCTCAAGCCAAGCCGGCGCCGGAGCCCGCGCCGGCCGCCGCGGCATCATCCTGCCCGCCAGCGGCCACCGCGGCGGCGCCCGCGCCCGGCGCCGTGGTCCCCGCCGCGGACATCGCCCAGCAGCTCACGTCGTTGGGCCGCATCGCGCTGTACGTGCCGTTCGACACCGGTAGCGCGGTGATAAAGCCCAGCGCGCTGCCCTCGATCGAGCCGATCGCCGCAGCGTTGCGCCAGGACCCCAAGCTGAAAATCCTGCTGGTCGGCCACACCGACAGCCAGGGCGATTTCGGCTTCAATCGCCAGCTATCGGAGAATCGCGCCAAGGCGATCGTCGACCAGCTGATCGCCAAGCACGGCATCGACCGCGCACGGTTGGCCTTCGCCGGCGTCGCCGACCTGGCGCCGATCGCCGGCAACGACACCGACGAGGGTCGCCAGCGCAACCGGCGCGTCGAGCTGGTCAGGCGGTAGGCCGGAGTCTCTTTGGCCGCGCCGGCGCTCCCAAGAAAGATCCAGACTACGTTGCGCTCGCTCTCGCCGCCGCCTCGTCGATAAGCAGGTCGGCCAGGCGGGCGATGATGCGATCGGGCCGCGCGCCGCTGCCGGCGGGCAGGCCATCGCCGTCGGGATCGTACCAGATACCGCGCAGGCCCAGGCGCTGGGGCGTGACGACTTCCCATTCGAGATTGTCGCCGACCATCCAGGCCTCGCGCGCCGGGCAGCCGAGCTTGCCCAACGCATGGTGGTAGACGTCAGGCTCGGGCTTGCCGCGGCCGAACTCGCCTTCGATCTGGATGTGGTCGAAAAACCCCGCGAGATCGAAGCGCTCGATCTTGGCGCGCTGGGTCTCGCCGCGGCCGTTGGTCACCAGCGCCAGCCTCACCCCGGCGCGGCGTAGCGTCGAGAGCGTGTCGCGCGCGTCGGGATAGAGCGTGTACTCGGCATGGCGCATCTCGGTGAAGGCATCGGCGATACGCGCCGCCAGATCGTCGTCGCGATGGCCCAGCCGCGCGAAGCCGTCGCGCACGACCAGCCGCCGCGCGCCACCGATGTCGAGGCGCCAGCGCGCCGCCTCGGCCGGGTCGCGCCAGAAGGCGTTGGCTGAAGCCAGGATCGCGTCCCTGACGGCGTCGAGGTCGGCGCCCGGCACGGAACCCTCCAGCGCGTCGCGATGACGCGACAGCAGGCGCCCCCAGGCCTCGACCGGCTTGGCGTAGGCGCGGATGATCGTGTCGTCGAGGTCGAAGAGAATGGCGACGGGCAGGTGCTTCATCGCCGCTGGCTTACGCCCAACCGGCCCGAGACGCCAGATCAGGCGCCGTCGCGCGCCGCCTTTTCGGCGAGACCGGAAACGCCCTCGCGCCGCGCCAGCTCGTCCCATACGTCGGCCGGTTCGATACGCAACGTCGCCCACAGCGCCAGCAGGTGGTAGAGCAGATCGGCGCTCTCGGCGATCAGCTTCTCCTTGTCGCCCTTGATCGCCTCGATGACCGCCTCGGTGGCTTCCTCGCCCAGCTTCTGGGCGAGCTTGTCGCGCCCGCGGGCCATCAGCTTGGCGGTGTAGGAGGTCGACGGATCGGCGCCGCGACGGCTTTCGATGGTCGCGTAGAGCCGATCGAGCATGTGCACAGGGGGCTCGCCACCCTCAGCCAGTTCTCGAGCGCGCGCCTTCTTGGACTTGGCAGCTTTCTTCTTGCTGCCCTTGGTCTTGGCCATTTTCGGGGTCCACTAGGGGGATAGACACCGACACTTGCGTCAGTTGTTTATTTCGTCGTTCAAGGCTGTAATATTACAGGGATTTTGCAGTTTGTCGAATGGGAACGCCGGCTTTGGCCAAATGTGCCTTGGCCTGGGCGATCGAGAACATCCCGAAGTGGAAGATCGAGGCCGCCAGGACCGCGCTGGCGCCGCCCTTGGTGACGCCCTCGACCAGGTGATCGAGCGTACCGACGCCGCCCGAGGCCACCACCGGGACCGACACCGCGTCGCTGACGGCGCGGGTGAGACCCAGGTCGAAGCCGGCCTTGGTGCCGTCGCGATCCATCGCGGTCAGCAGGATCTCGCCCGCGCCGCTTTGCGCCATGCGCTTGGCCCATTCGACGGCGTCGAGGCCGGTGCCCTGGCGGCCGCCATGGGTGAAGACCTCCCATCGGCCGGGCGCGACCTGCTTGGCGTCGATCGACACGACGATGCATTGATCGCCGAACTTCTCGGCCGCCTCGCTGACGAATTCCGGCCGGCTCACGGCCGCTGAGTTGATCGACACCTTGTCAGCGCCGGCCAGCAGCAGGCGGCGTATATTCTCGTTGCTGCGCACGCCGCCGCCCACGGTGAGCGGCATGAAGCAACGCTCCGCCGTGCGGCCGACCACGTCGAAGATCGTGTCGCGGTTCTCGTGACTGGCGGTGATGTCGAGGAAGGTCAGCTCGTCGGCGCCGGCGGCGTCGTAGACGCTGGCCTGCTCGACCGGATCGCCGGCGTCGACCAGATTGACGAAGTTCACGCCCTTGACCACGCGGCCGCGGTCCACGTCGAGGCAGGGAATGATGCGCACCTTCAGCATGGCGCCTAGCTCTTCAGCAGCTTCAGCGCGTCGCTGAGCGCAATGCGGCCGTCGTAGAGCGAGCGTCCGGCGACGACGCCGACGATGCCCGAGCTCTCGTGCTGCTTGAGCTCGCGCAGATCGTCGAGCGACGACACACCGCCCGAGGCGATCACCGGTGTGGTGAGGTGGAAGGCGAGATTCACCGTCTGGTCGACGTTGACGCCGCCCATCGCGCCGTCGCGGTTGATGTCGGTGTAGATCAGGGCCGCGACGCCGGCGTCCTCGAATTTCAGCGCCAGATCGAGCGCCTTGACCGCCGACTGCTTGGTCCAGCCATCGACCGCCACCAGCCCGTCGCGCGCGTCGATGCCGACGGCGACGCGGCCCGGCCATTGCTTGCAGGCGTCGCGGACGATCGCCGGATCGTTGACCGCCACCGTGCCCAGGATCACGCGACGCACGCCGGCCTCGAGCCACAGCGCGATGGTCTTCAGATCGCGGATGCCGCCGCCCAGCTGCACCGGCACTTCGCCCACCGCCTCGAGGATCGACACCACGGCGGCCTTGTTGACCGGCCGTCCCTCGACCGCGCCGTTGAGGTCGACCAGGTGCAGCCACTCGCAGCCGGCCTCGACGAAGCGCCCGGCCTGGTCGGCGGGGTCGCTGTTGAACACGGTGGCGGCCGCCATGTCGCCGCGCAGCAGGCGCACGCACTGGCCGTCCTTCAAATCGATGGCGGGGAACAGGATCATCGCGCCCGGGGTTTAGCGGACCGGGCCTGCCGATGCAAAGGCGTCAACGCCGCGCCGCGTCCAGGGCGGCGACGAAGCGGTCAAGCTCGGCCTCGGTGTTGTAGATGTGCACCGAAGCGCGCACGACGTCCTTCAGGCCGCGCCCTTCGAGGTCCAGCCGCGAGGAGAAGCGGGTCGAGACCGAGCAATTGATCTTCTGCGCCCGCAGCTTCGCCTTGATGTCTGTGTGATCCACGCCATCGACCGAGAAGGTGACGATGCCGCCCTTGAGCGCGCCGAGATCGGCGAGGTGCACGCCCTTCAAGGTCGACAGCCGCGCCCGCAGACCATCGGCCAGCGTCTTGATGCGTGCCCAGACCGCCTCCATGCCCAGCGCCACGCACTGGTCGGCCGCCGCCGCGAGCCCGAGCACGCCGGCGAAATAGCGCTCCCAGTTCTCGAAGCGCTTGGCGTCGGGCACGACCTGGTATTCCCCCGATGTCGTCCAGCGCGCGGCGTGGTTGTCGAGGAAGATCGGCTCGACCTTCTCGTAGGCTACGCGCCGGGCGTAGAGGAAGCCGGTGCCGCGCGGTCCGCGCATGTACTTGCGCCCGGTGGCCGACAGAAAGTCGCAGCCCAGCGCCTCGACATCGATCGGCATCTGGCCGACCGACTGGCAGGCATCGAGCAGAAAAGGCACGCCGGCCTCGCGCGCGATCCTGCCGACGGCCGCCGCCGGCTGCACCAGGCCGCCCTGGGTCGGCACATGGTTGATGGCGATCAGCCGCACGCGCTTGTCGATCATGTTGGCCAGCGCGGCGACATCGATCTGGCCGGTGTTGTCGTCGGGCACGGCCACGACTTCGACGCCCGTCTTCCTCGCCACTTGCAGATAGGCGATGTAGTTGCTCGAATACTCGCTGACGCAGGTCAGGATGCGCTCGCCCGGCCTGTAGCGCTCCGCCAGGGTGTAGAAAGCCAGATCCCAGGCGCGCGTGGCGTTCTCGACGAAAGCGATCTCGTCCTCGCGCGCGCCGATCAACGTGGCGATCGACGGATAGAACGCGTCGAGCCGCGTGCGCTCGTGATCGGCCGCCTCGTAACCGCCGATCTCGGCCTCAAGCCTGAGGTGATCGAGCGTGGCGTCGAGCGTGCGCCTGGTCGGCAGCGCCGAGCCGGCGTTGTTGAGATGCAGCACATGGGCGCAGCCCGGCGTCTCGGCGCGCAGGCGATCGATGTCGAGGGTCATGACCGCGACACTAGCGCCTAGGGTCGGCGGGGCGCCACGGCGACATTGTCTCGCGCAATCCAGATGTGGCAGTTTGCCGCCAACAAGACCAACCATCGTTCGCTTTCCCCTCTCGAGCGAGCCGTCCGATGTCTCTCTTCGACTCGTTGCGCGATCTGCTGCCGGGCACGGCCCGGCCGAAGCGGCGCACGCCCGTCGCGGCCAAGCCGAAACCGCTCTTGCCGCCGCCAGAGGCGATCACCGTCGATCATGCCGGCGTGCCGCTGGTCGTGATGTTCGAGCGCAGCGCCAAGGCGCGCCGCGTGTCCTTGCGTGTCGATCAGCGCAGCGGCCGGGTGCGGCTGGTGGCACCGCCGCGTATGGCGCGCGAGACGGCGTTGGGCTTCGCGCGCGCGCAGGCGGCGTGGATCCACGGCCGCACGCTGCGGCAATCGCCGCCGGTGCCTTTCGCCGATGGCGCGGTCATCCCGCTATTCGACACGCCGCATGTCGTGCGTCATCGGCCGGACCGGCGCGGCACCGTGTGGATCGAGGATGGCGCGCTGCATGTCGCGGGACGCGCCGAGCACCTGTCGCGCCGGTTGCACGACTGGCTGGCCGGCGAATTGCGCGCGCGTGTCTCGACACTGGCGCACGCCAAGGCGGCGCGCATCGACCGCAAGGTCACGCGTATCACCGTACGCGACACCGCCACGCAGTGGGGCAGTTGCGCGCGCGCCGGCGGTCTGAGCTTCTCGACGCGGCTGATCTTCGCGCCAACAATGGTGGTCGACTATGTCGTCGCCCATGAGGTGGCGCATCTCGTCCACGCCAATCACGGCCCGCAATTCTGGGCGCTGACCACCAAGCTCACGGATGGCGATGTCGCCGCCTGCCGCGCCTGGCTGCGCCGCAACGGCGAGCGCTTGATGCGCCTGGGGTAGCCGTAATTCAGCTCTAGCCCGTTGAAATCCCGGAGCGAATCAGCCCTTGAATGGCCAGGAGCGATACCTCAGCCTGCCATGGTGTCGGCGGAGGTGATGGATGTTGCTGAAGGATCGAGTGCTGCTGGTCACGCATGTGCGCCGCTTCGCCGGCCACGGCGTGACGCGATTGGCGCTCGCCGAGGGCGCGAAGGTGATCGCGCATGACGAGAGCTTCGCGGCCGCCGCCAAGCGCAAGGCCTTCGACGCCGAGTTCCCGGGTGCGCGGGCGATCGCGGCGCAAGAGCCTTCGAAGATCGTTGAGGGGGCGCTGAAGCTGGCCTCGCGCATCGACGCGCTGGTCAGCAACGACGCCTATCCCGCGTTGCGCGCGCCACTGACGGAAGCCCGCATGGAGGATTTCCGCGCCGCGCTCGAAACCATGGTGGTCAAGCCCTTCGAGCTGGCGCAGAAGGTGGTGCCCGTGATGCGCCGGCAGAAGGCGGGACGCATTGTCTTTGTCTCGTCGGCGGCGCCATTGCGCGGCATCGCCAATTACTCGATGTACGTCTCCGCGCGCGCCGGCACGTTGGGCCTCGTGCAGTCGCTTGCCAAGGAGCTCGGGCGCGACAACATCACGGTCAACGCCGTGGGCTCGAACTACGTCGAGAACCCCGACTACTTCCCGCCCGCGCTGCTGGCCAACGCCGAGGCCATGAGGAAGATGACGGCGCAGATCCCGATGGGCCGCCTGGGCAAGCCGGAGGAGCTGGCCTCGGCGGTCTGCTTCCTGTGCTCCGACGGCGCCGGCTTCGTCACCGGCCATACATTGGCGCATGCCGGAGGCTGGGCGTGATGTCATCGTGGCACCGCCGGCGTCTCCGGAAGAGGAACGGCGCATGAAGCCGAAGAAGAAGCGCACGCGGCGCATCGGCCTGCTGACCAGCGGCGGCGACTGCGCCGGGTTGAACGCGGTGATCCGCGCCGTAGTGCGCCGCGCGGTCGACGGCCATGGCTGGGACGTGATCGGCATCCGCAAGGGCACGCATGGCCTTCTGGCGCGGCCGGTGGAGGCGGAGGAGCTCAAGCCCGGCGCCGACGATGCGTCGCTGCTGCGCCTGGGCGGCACGATCCTCGGCACCACGAACAAGGGCGATCCTTTCGCCTTCCCGATGCCCGACGGCTCGGTGAAGGACCGTTCGCGCGAAATCGTCGAGGGCTTCCACGCGCTCGACCTCGATGCGTTGATCGGGGTGGGCGGCGACGGCAGCCTGGCGATCCTCGCCCGGCTCGCCCAGCAGGGCGACATTCCCTTCGTCGGCATCCCCAAGACCATCGACAACGACGTGGCGCGCACCGAGCGCGCCGTGGGCTTCGCCACCGCCGTGGCGACGGCGACCGAGGCGCTCGATCGGCTGCAGCCCACGGCGGCGAGCCATGACCGCGTGATGATCCTGGAGGTGATGGGGCGCGACGCCGGTCACATCGCCATCGCCGCGGGCATCGCCGGCGGCGCCGATGTCGTGCTGATCCCCGAGATCGCCTGGACCCTCGAGGCGGTGTCGCGTCACGTGACCGAGCTGCGCGTCGTCGGTCGCGACTTCGCCCTCGTGGTGGTGGCCGAAGCGGCGCATCCCACGGGCACCGACGCGGATGCGCTTAAGCAGGCGGGCGGGATCGGCCATTGGCTGGCGGCGAAGCTGGGCGCCACCACCGGCGCCGAGACGCGCGTGACGGTGCTGGGCCATGTACAGCGCGGCGGCACGCCGCTGGCCGAGGACCGCCTGCTGGGCTCGTTGCTGGGCGTGCATGCCGTCGACCTCATCGCCGAGGGCCGCACGGGACGCATGGTGGCCTGGTCGAACCGCGAGGTTATCGACGTGCCGCTGGAGGAGGTCGTGGGCGTGCCGCACGTCGTCGACCCGAACGGCCCGCTGGTGCGCACGGCACGCGGGCTGGGCATCTGCCTGGGCGATGAGACGGAGGGCTAGGATGGTGGCGTTGACTCCCGACCATTACATCGCCGGGCGCCACCGATGAGCACAGTACCGTCCGCGCGTGACGGAATTATGGCTGTGGCCGAGAGATTACCTTCCCCCGCTGGCGGGGGAAGGTGGCAGCGCGAAGCGCTGCCGGATGGGGGTGGCTCGCGCGGCCAGACGTGGTCTTTCAAAGACACCTCCTTCGTCTTCGACAGTCACCCCCATCCGGCGCTTCGCGCCACCTTCCCCCGCCAGCGGGGGAAGGGAAGTAAGCCCACATGACCTTGGGTCGCGCCATCGCCGTGGTCGGCGGCTTCACCATGCTGAGCCGTCTGCTTGGCTTCGCGCGCGACATGGCGATGGCGCGCGTGCTGGGCGCGGGGCCGATCGCCGACGCGTTCTTCATCGCGTTCAAGCTGCCGAACTTCTTCCGCCGGCTGTTCGCCGAGGGCGCCTTCGCCTCGGCCTTCGTGCCGCTGTTCTCGGCCGAGCGCACCCGGGGCGGCGTCGCGGAAGCCGCCGCCTTCGCGCGCGAGGCGCAGGCGGCGCTGCTGGCGGTGCTGCTGCCGTTTACCGCGCTCGCCATCCTCGCCATGCCTGTCGTCGTCGCGCTGATCGCGCCGGGCCTGCGCGACTCGCCGCAGACCGTGGCATGGGCGATCGATTTCGGCCGCATCGCTTTTCCCTATCTGGTGTTCATCTCCCTGGTCTCGCTCTACGGCGGCGCGCTCAACGGGCTGGAGCGGTTCGGCCACGCCGCGGCGACGCAGATGCTGCTGAACATCGTCCTGCTGCTCGCGCTGTTCGCGCTCTCGCCATTCCTGCCCAACCCGGGTTACGCGCTGGCGATCGGCGTCTGCGTCGCCGGCATCGTGCAGTGGCTGTGGCTGCTCGACGCCTGCCGCCGCGCCGGCCTGTCGATGATGCCGCGTTGGCCCACGCTGAGCCCGCGCATCCGCCGCATGTTGACTCTGGTCGTCCCGGCGGCGATCGGCGCCAGCGCCTTCCAGATCAACGCCATGCTCGACGTGGTGTGGAGCTCGTTCCTGCCCGATGGCGCGATCTCGGTGCTCTACTACGCCGATCGCATCAACCAGCTGCCGCTGGGCGTGGTCGGCATTGCCATCGGCACCTCGTTGTTACCCTTGCTGTCGCGACAGTTGCGCGAGGGCTCGACCGACGCGGCGATGGCCAACCAGAACCGCGCCATCGAGTTCGGCCTGCTGTTCTCGCTGCCGGCGGCGGCGGCGCTCGGCATCGCCGCGCTGCCGATCATCGCCACCCTGTTCGAGGGCGGGAAGTTCGGGCCGGTCGAGAGCGCCCGGGCGGCCGCCGCGCTGGTCGCCTTCGCCGCAGGCCTGCCCGCCTTCATTCTTGTCAAGGCTCTGGCCACCGGCTTCTACGCCCGCGAGGACACGCGCACGCCGCTCTATATCGCGCTCGTCTGTATCGCGCTCAACATCGTGCTCAACGTGGTCTTCCTGTGGCGCACGGACCTGGAGCATGTCGGCGTCGCCTTGGCCTCGTCGATCTCCGGCTGGCTGAACGCGCTGCTGCTCGGCTGGGTGCTGGTCCAGCGGCGGCATCTGATCGCCGACGCACGGCTGAAGGCGCGCTCGTGGCGCATGCTGATCGCGGCGCTGGCGATGGGACTGGGCCTGTGGCTGGCGGTGCGCTACGCTGGCGGCGTCTTCGCGACGCCGGGGGTCGCGCGCTGGCTGGCGCTCGCGGCGCTATGCGTCGGTGGCGCGGCCATCTACGGCGGGGTCGGCGCCGCGCTGGGCATCCTTCGCGTTTCCGAGATCCGCGCGCTGCTGCGCCGTCAGGCCGGCGTGCGACCCGAGATCGACTGAGCCGCGCCCGTCAGGCGCCACTGACCCTGCAACGCCAGAGCCGCGCCTTCGATCAGGTCGCGCGTTTGTAGCTCAACGGCTTTCGCCAGCCCACGATCAAGCGCCATCGCGACCTTCTCGGGCGACAATGGCCCCACCTTGGTCGTCACCAGCAATGCGCCGAGATCGGTGTCGTCTCGGATGGTGTTCGCCGGGCGCCGCTCGATGTTCGGGTGATCGGCGTCGACGGCGTTGGCGACAATGGTCGCCGCGGCATCGGCCCTCGCCGCGGAGCGCGCCAGGATGGTGACGGAGTCGGCGATGCCCAACGAGAACGAGCGCCCGCGCCAGCCACTGGTCGCCAGCCCACGCACCGGCGAGTCAGCGCGCAGCTCGACCCCGCCATCGAGCGTGGGCGCGTCGACATTGGCGACGATCGCCGCGCGCAGCGATTCTCCCGATGACAGATGGATCGCGATGTCACCACCGTTGTTGACGTAGGCCTTCGTCAGATCGCGCTCACGCACCAGCGCGGCAAGCACCTCGTCCGCCACCGACCCCGCCACCGCCGCCATCGGCGTGATGAAGACGTCGCGATACGGCCAGACGGCGTCGGCCATCCGGCGCGCGACCGGACCATTGAGTGCCGATGGTGTGGTGCCGACCGGGCTGCGCAGGATCGGCAGCTCGGCCGCCAGCGTGGCCAGAATGCCGTCGAAGCGCGCGATGGCCTGGCGATAGGCCCGCTCGATCTCGGCTCGTTCGCCGAAGGCTTCGATGATCAGGTCGATGGGGCCGTGCTGCAGGTGCAGCCGCCCATCCGGCAGGCGCGCGGAGACGGGACCACTCACGTCCGTTGCGGCGTCGACACCGGCCACGGGTTGTCGGCGCGTGAGGGACGGCGGTCGAGGCGATTGGCGGCGAGAGCCTGCTCGAGTGACACGACACGGCCGGTGTAGCCGCCCAGCGCCTCGTAGTGATCGCGCCGCATGGTGAACTCCAGCGGCGCCACCAGCGCCGGCGTCGGCACGTAGCCGAAGGCGTTGTCGGGCATGCGCGCGACATCGACCATGTAGGTGATACCGCCACCCGGCCAGACGAAAACCGGCGCACCGCCGCAGGTCACGCGGGTCAGCGCGTCCTTCACACTGAGCGTCAGCCGCACCGGATTCTCGGTGACGCCGGCGCGCAACGAGCCGCCGGCGCCGGCCATGAACAGCACGGTGCACAAAGCCGGCTCGCAATTCTCGGCGATGCGCTCGACCACCTTGCGCACCGGCGCGGGCATCTCGGCCGGCCGCGGCGCCAACGCCTCGTCGAGCACGAACCACGCCGCGTGCTCGCCGGTGGTCGAGACCATCAGCAGGCGCAGGCCGGGCCACGCGGTCTTGGCATCGATCTTCTCCACGATCTCCAGCGGATCGGCGATGTCGGTGCCGCCCCAGCCCAGCCCGGGCTCCGCGACCTGGAAGTAGCGGCCCGGCGTCGAGCGGCGGCCGCGCACACGGATGCCGGCCGACGGCATGTCCAGGAACTTGCCACCCTGGTGCTCCGACAGCACGCCGGTGATGTGGTCGTCGACGACGATCACCTCATCGACATGGCCGTGCCATTGCGGCGCGAACATGCCGATGGTGGCCGAACCGCAGCCGACGCGCATGCGCGCCTCGCGCTGGCCGTTGACCACCGGCGGCTGGCCCGACTGCACGACGACGCTGGCGCCGCCATCGATGGCAAGCTCGACCGGCTGGCGATTGCACAGCGCCAGCATGGCGTCGCAGGTGACGACGCCCTCCTTCTTGCTGCCGCCGGTGAGATGGCGCACGCCGCCCAGCGACAGCATCTGCGAGCCGTACTCCGCCGTGGTGACGTGGCCGACCTGCTCGCCTTGCACGCGCACCGCCGCCTGCTCCGGCCCGAGGAAACGGTCGGTATCGATCTTCACCTTCACGCCGCAGTAGCTGAAGATGCCCTCGGTGACGACGGTGACCATGTCGACACCGTCGTGCTTGCTGGCGACGATAAACGGCGCCGGCTTGTAGTCGGGATAGGTCGTCGTCGCGCCGATGCCGGTGACGAACGTGCCCTCGGCGCGCGGCAGCTCGCCGCTCCAGCCTTCCGCGCCTTGCGCGAACGGCACCAGCGGCGCCTGCGAGCGCTCGATCACGACCAGCGGATCGACGCGCACGAGATGGCCTTTCTCGTTGGCGTAACGATCGCAGGCGCCGATCTTGCCCGGCCGGATGCGACAGAGCACCGGACAGGCATCGCAGCGCACGACGTCGTCGGAGGCAGTCTCAGTCATGGCGGCTCCGATACCTTCGCCCGCCAACGGGGGAAGGTCGTTGGTGCGGCGCTCACGTCGCGCCTCCCTTCAGCGCGGCGCGCAGGCGGTGTGGCAGCACGGGTACCTGGCGCATGCGTACGCCCGTGGCGTCGTGGATCGCGCCGAGGATCGCCGGCGCTGTCGGAACGAGCCCGGGCTCACCGACACCTTTCGCGCCCGAAGGGCCGAGCGGATCGAGAGCCTCGATCAGCATCACCTCGATCCGCGGCATGTCGCCGACGGTGGGGATCAGATAGTCGTGCAGGTTCTCGGTGCGGCCGGGGATGTATTCCTCCATCAGCGCCAGGCCGAGGCCTTGCGCGATGCCACCCTCGATCTGGCCTTCGACCTGCAGCGGGTTGATGGCGCGGCCGACATCGTGCGCGGCGGCCATGTGCAGCACCTTGGTCGTGCCCAGCTCGATATCGACCTCGACCAGCGCGATCTGCGCGGCGAAGGCGTAGCTGGCATAGGGCACGCCCTGACCATGGGTGTCGAGCGGCGAGGTCGGCGGATCGAAGCTGCCTTCACCCAGCATCACGTCGCCATTGGCGTCGGGCTTCAAGCCGCGCAGATCGATCGCGCGCGTGCTCTCGCCTTCGTGGACGAACAGCGTCGCGCCACTGATCGACAATTCGGCCCCGGTGCCGGCATTGGCCATGCGCAGGATGCGCGCGCGCAGGTCGCGGCCGGCCAACTCCGCCGCCTTGCCTGATACGAAGGTCTGGCGCGAGGCCGAGGTCTTGCCGGCGTCGGCCGTGCGGTCGGTATCGCCGGTGACGAGGCGGATGCGCGCAAACGGCAGTCCCAGCGCGTCGGCGGCGATCTGCGCCATGATGGTGTTGCTGCCCTGGCCGATGTCGAGCGCGCCGCTGTAGAGCGTGACGGCGCCCTCACGCCCGATGCCGATGCGCATGGTCGAGGGATTCGACATCGAGGTGTTGCCGATGCCGTACCACATGCAGCCGATGCCGACGCCTCGGCGTCTCGCGCCTGCCGCGCGGTTGAAGGCAGCGGTTTGCGCCTTCCACTCTGTCCAGCGTGGCCGCAGGGCTTCGAGGCACTGCGCCAGCCCGGCCGAGTGCTCCAGCCGCTGACCGGTCGCCGTGGCGTCGCCCACCCGCAGCGCGTTGCGGTGGCGGAACTCCAGCCGGTCGATCCCCAGCTTGTCGGCCAGCGCATCGATCATCGCCTCGTGTGCGATCGCCGATTGCGGCACGCCGAAGCCTCGGAAGGCGCCGGCCGGCGGCCCGTTGGTGAACCACGCCGCTCCCCAGGTGCGCGCGTTGACCACGCGATAGGGGCCAGTGGCATGCACGGGCACGCGATTGGCAACGGTCGGGCCCCACGAGGCGTAGGCGCCGGTGTCGAAATCGGCACGCGATTCGCAGGCGGTGAGGCACCCCTCGGCGTCGCAGGCGAAGCGCGCCTCGACACGCGCCGGATGGCGCTTGGTGGTGGCCGCCATGCTCTCCGGCCGCGTGTAGACGCAGGCCACCGGCCGGCCGAGCGTCCACGCCGCCAAAGCGATCAACGGCTGCACCGACTGATCGAGCTTGCCGCCGAAGCCGCCGCCGCAGGCCGTGGGCACGACGCGTATCGACGAGGGGGGCAGACGCATCACGTTGGCGACCTCGTCGCGGTCCATGTAGGGGGTCTGCGTCGTGACATGCACCTCGATGCGGTCGCCGACGCGACGCGCCCAGCCCGCCTCCGGCTCGATGTAGGCGTGCTCGACGAATTTCGTCTCGAAGACGCCCTCGGCTACGGCCGCCGCCGCGGCGAACGCGGCGTCGACATCGCCGCGCCGTACGCCGCCCTCGATCAGCAGGTTGCCGGGCTTGTCGGCCTGCACCAGCGCCGCGTCTGCCGCGCGCGCGGCATCGATGCCGATCACCGGCTCGCGCGTCGTCCAGACGATCGGCAGGTCCTGATCACGCACCGCGAGCACCGCATCGCGTGTGCCGACAAGCGCCAGCACCGCCTCGCCGCGATAGCGCACGACGCCATCGGCGAGGACCGGCTGGTCCTTGATGTCGGGATAGATGCCGAAGCCGTTGAACGGCACGTCGGCGGCGGTGAGCACCGCCACCAGCTTGCGCCGCAGGGCGGTCAGATCGCCAAGGACAAAGCTGGCGCTGCGGTGCGGCGAGCGCACGACGCGCAGCCATAGCGCGTCGCTGGGAACGCCATCGGCGCCGTAGATCTCCGTGCCATCGACGCGCGCGGCGCCGTCGACACGCGGCACGCGCGCGCCAACCGCGTGGCCGACATCGGGCGAGGCCGCGGACGACGCCGTCACGTCGAGCACGGCCTCGACGATCTTCTGATAGCCGGTACAGCGACAAAGCGTGCCGCCCAACGCGTCTTCGACCTCGGCGCGCGAGGGTCGACTCACGCGCCGCAGCAGGTCGGTCGCCGACATCAGCATGCCCGGCGTGCAGATGCCGCACTGCGCCGCGCCATGCGCCAGGAAGGCGCGCTTGAGCGCGTCGGCGGTGGCGTCGAGGCCCTCGACCGTGATGACGGCGCGGCCCGCGACCTGAGCTACCGGCGTCAGGCAGGCGCAGACCTGTCGGTCGTCGAGCAGCACGGTGCAGGCGCCACAATCGCCGGCATCGCAGCCGATCTTGGTGCCGGTCAGACCGAGCTCGTCGCGCAGCGCGTGCGCCAGCCGGGTGAGCGGCGGCGATGTCAACGCCACCGCGCGGCCATTGATCACGCAGCGCACCGCGTCGTCGACCGTCACCGGCGCGATGGCGAGTTCGTCGGGCGTCACGACGACACCGTGGCGCCGAGCTCGGCGAGCGCACGTCGCACCACCGTGAGCGCGGCGTCGCCGCGGTATTCGGCCGAGGCGCGCACGTCGTCGATCGGCGCCAGCGCAGCGAGGTGTCGAGGCATCACGCGCTCGCCCAGCGTGGTGTCGGCCGGATGACCGAGGAGCGCGGCTTCCAGCTCGGGCAGCCGGCGCGCGACTTCCGAGCAGGCGCCGACCGCGACGCCGGCGCGCGTCACGCGACCGGCCTGATCACACTCGATCGCGGCGGCGACCATGACGATGGAGATCACCAGATAGCGCCGTGCGCCGAGCTTGACGAAGTGGCCGGCGGCGCGCGGCGCGCGCGGCTTGGGCACGCGGATGGCGGTGACGAGTTCGCCGGGCGCACGGCGCGTGCGGCGGTTGCCGAGGATGAAGTCGGCGAGCGGCACCACGGTCGTCCTGTCCTGGCTGGCGAGCTCGACCGCCGCATCGAGGCTCAGCAGCGGCGGCACGCCGTCTGCGGCGGGCGAGGCGTTGCACAGATTGCCGGCGACGGTGCCGGCGTTCTGGATCTGCGCGCCACCGACCTCTCGCGCCGCGCGCTTGAGCCCGTCGAACAGCGGCGGGGTGTCGCTCTCCGCGACATCGGCCCAGGTGGTCGTGGCGCCGATGCGCCAATGATCGCCAGCGTCGGCGACGCCGCGCAGACCGGCGATGGCGGTGATATCGAGGACATCCTCGTCGAGCGGACAGCCGACGCGCGCGGGATAGAAGTCGGTGCCGCCGGCCAGCACGATGAGCGGCCGGCTCGCCAGCGCCCGCAACGCCGCATCGATGCTCGTCGGTCGCAGATAAGCCGCCATCCCATCAGTCCAGGCGAGATCGTTCGTAAGCGAACGATTCATTCTATTCCGCCACCGACCCGAGTCAAACGGGTCGTCTTCGCCTGCCGGCGCGTCGTGATCGCGTGGACACCGCGTGATCGTTGCCGGGCGACTGAGGTGATCATGACCGCATGGTCGAGCCGAGGCGCGTTGCTGGCGCTCGCGTTGTCGATGTCGGCGGGCGTGCCCGCCGCCAGGGCCTGCGCCTGTCTCGCGACCGCCGGCGCTGACGACGTCGCCCGAGTCGAGAGCTTCAGATCAGCCGCGACAGCAGGCTCAGCAGTGTGCGCTGCTCGGCGGCGTCGAGCGGCTTGAGGGTTTCGGCGCTGACGCGCGGGCCGTTGGCGACCAGTCGCGCCAGCATCGCCTCGCCTTCCGACGTCAGACGCAGCAGATTGCGGCGGGCGTCGTCGGGATCGGGCCGCGCGGCGATCAGGTCGCGGTCGCGCAGCCGGCGCACCACGCCTTGCGTCGTCGCCTTGTCCATGCCGACCAGGCGGCCGAGATGGTTCTGCGACAGCTCGCCCCGCTCGCCCAGCTTGACCATGCTGGTGAACTGCGTGGGCGTCGTGCCGGGATCGCCGATATGGGCCTGGAACAGCGCCGTGGCGCGCTGATGGGCGCGGCGCAGCAGATACCCGATCTGATGCTCGACCGCGTACGGCCCGTCCGCCGGCGCACCCTTGTCGCTTTTCATCATCCCATCAGAGACCGGCACGCCGCCGCCGGCAAGCGGGGGCGGCTCAGTTGCGCCCCGGCGAGCGAACCTCGTCCTCGTTGAAACGGAAGGAGACCTTGCTGAGGTCGAGGCCGCTCTCGACGCGGGTGAGCGAGACGCTGACCTGGTTGCCCTTGGCGTCGGTGATGCTCCAGCCCTTCAGCAGCATCGGACTGTCCTGCACGATCATGGTCGCGCGGCCCTCGTTGGGGCGCTTGGTCTGGAACATCGAGACGTGGATGTCGCCGTTGATCACGCGCGCCTCGGTAACGGTAATGTCGCCCGACAGGCGGAGATTGTCAGCGACCAGGAAGCTCGCCGCCGTCCAGCCGATCGGCCACTGGCTGAAATCCTGCCGCTTGAAATCGACCATGGTGACCTGGGTGCCGTCGGAGACGATCAGGATCGGCACCGGCGGGTCGTATTCGAAGCGCAGACGGCCGGGCCGGCGCACGTAGTACGTGCCCGACGAGACGCTGCCGGCGGCCGTGGTCTGCAGGAAGCGCGCCTTCATCGTGGTGATCGAATTCAGATACTGCTCGACACGCGCCACCAGCGCCTGCTGCTGCGGCGACAGGGCGCCAGCGGTCGGCGCCGCGGCGTCGGGCGCGGCGTCACGGCGCGACTTGCGGGCGTCGGGCGGCGGCGCGCCGGTGTTCTGCGCGCGCGCCGACTCGACCGAAAAGATCAGCCGCTCGCGCTCCTCATCGAGCGTCGGCGCCAGCAGCCACGCGGCCACGGCGGTGGACGCGGCGAGCATCAGGCGCAGCGCGGCGCGGGGGGTGGGGAACCATTTGACCATCGCCAAATCCTTCGTCTGCCGTCGGCGGCGATATCGGCGCCAAACCGGGCGGAATCAAGACGCCGGGACACCGCCCACGGTCTCGTGAGGCATGGACACATGGCGTCACACGCCTCGGGGACCGCCGACGCTCCCGGTCAATCGTCGCGATCGATGTCGCGCGCGAGCACCTCGCGCTTGCCGACGCTGTTGGCCGGCGTCACCACGCCCTCGCGCTCCATACGCTCGACGATACGCGCGGCGCGGTTGTAGCCGATCTGCAAGTGGCGCTGGATGAAGCTGGTCGAGCACTTGCGCTCGCGCGCGACGATGTCGATGGCGCGATCGTAGAGCTCATCCGACCCCTCTTCCGATTCGCCACCGACGCCACCGGCAGTGCCGTCACCGCCGCCGACACCGCCGTCGGCGTCCTCGGTGATCGAGTCGATGTACGCGGGTTTGCCCTGCTTGCGCAGATGCTTGACCACCTTCTCGACCTCGGCGTCGCTGACGAAGGGACCGTGCACGCGCACGATGCGCCCGCCGCCGGCCATGTAAAGCATGTCGCCCTGGCCGAGCAGCTGCTCGCCGCCCTGCTCGCCCAGAATGGTACGGCTGTCGATCTTCGACGTCACCTGGAAGGCGATGCGGGTGGGGAAGTTGGCCTTGATCGTGCCGGTGATGACGTCGACCGAAGGGCGCTGCGTCGCCATCACGACATGGATGCCGGCGGCGCGCGCCATCTGCGCCAGGCGCTGCACGGCGATCTCGATGTCCTTGCCGGCCACCAGCATCAGGTCTGCCATCTCGTCGATGATGACGACGATGTAGGGCAGCGAGACCAGATCGATCGGCTCGTCCTCCCAGATCTTTTCGCGTGTATCCGGATCGACGCCGGTCTGGATGCGCCGGGTCAGCACCTCGCCGACGTCGCGTGCCTCGCGCACGCGCTCGTTGAAGCCCGCGATGTTGCGCACGCCCAGCTGCGACATCAGCTGATAGCGCCGCTCCATCTCGCGCACCGTCCATTTCAGCGCCACCACGGCCTTGCGCGGATCGGTGACGACGGGCGTCAGCAGATGCGGGATGTCCTGATAGACGCTCAGCTCGAGCATCTTCGGATCGATCATGATGAACTTGCAGGTGTCCGGCGCCAGTCGATAGAGCAGCGACAGGATCATCGTGTTGATGCCGACCGACTTGCCCGAGCCGGTCGTGCCGCCGATCAGCAGATGCGGCATGCGCGCCAGGTCGGCGACCACCGGGCCGCCGCCGATGTCCTTGCCCAGCACCAGCGGCAGGTTCAGGCGCTGATCCTCGTAGTCCTTGGTCGAGAGCAGCTCGCGCAGGAAGACCATCTCGCGCTTCACATTGGGCAGCTCGATGCCGATGACGTTGCGCCCGGGCACGGTGGCGACGCGTACCGACACCGCGCTCATCGAGCGGGCGATATCGTCGGCCAGGCCGATGATGCGGCTCGACTTGATGCCCGGCGCCGGCTCGAGCTCGTAGAGCGTCACCACCGGGCCGGGGCGCACCTTCACCACCTCGCCCTTGACGCCGAAGTCCTCGAGCACCGATTCGAGCAGCCGCGCGTTCTGCGCCAGGGCTTCCTCGTCGATGGTCGCGGTGACCAGCGATTTCGGCGGCGGCGTCAGGATGTCCAGCGGCGGCAAGGTGAAGTTCTCGCCGCCCAACGCCAGCTCGTGCTGGCGCTCGGCCTGGGCGCGCTTGCCCGGCAGCGGCTTGATCGGCTTGAGCACGACCTTCGGCTGGTAGACCGGCGCCACCGCCGGCGGTGTCTCATCGTCGTGGGGCTCGGCGACCGGCGCCGGTGCCGGCTTGCGCACGAGATGCAGCACCTTGGCGCCCAGCGGTACGACGGGCGCGACTGGCGGCGGCTCGGCGACCTCGGACGGCGGCGGCTCCTCGAGCCGCGGCGCGACCTGCTCGACCGCGGCCGGGCGCATCAGCACCGGCTCGATGCGCTCCTCGGGACCGCCGATCTCCTCGTACTCGGCCGGCGCGGGCTGGCGGCGCCGACGCAGCCAGGCCGGCAGCCAGCTCCGCTCGGCGCGCGGTGGCGCGTCGTCGATCTCGGGGATCGTGCCGACCTCGCCGGCGGGATGCTTCAGCTCCGAAATCGGCGACAGCGGCGCGTCGACCAGCAGCGTGTCGCGCGACGGCAGCGGCCGCTCCTCCTCGGGGATCGGCTGGAAGCGCGCGGGATCGTATTGCGAGGCGTCGATCTCGCCCGGGATCGTGGCGTAGCCCACCGGCGGCTCGGGCAGCGGTGCGTGTTCGTCCAATCGATCGGGCCGGCCGCGCCACAGCGCCACGGCGGCGCGCCACAGCCAGCGCAAGACCTGCAGCGGCAGGAACAGCACGCGGAAGACGAAGGGCAGATGGCCGCGCCGCATGCCCATGACCGGGATCATCAGCCCGATAGCAAGCAGCGCGGCGAGCGGCGCGACGGCGTGCAGCGGGCCACCGTCGCTGTAGGTCAACACGATCTCGGTGACGTATTTCACCAGCGCCGCGCCGGTGACGCCACCGGGACCGGCATGCGGCGTCCACTGGCCGATGTCGGAGAGGCGGCCGGCGGCGGTCGCGGCAAGCAGCACCGCGACCAGCAGCAGCGCCAGGCGCAGGCCGAAGAGATGCAGGACATGGTGGCGCGCCAACATCACGCCCCACGCGATGGCCGCGACCGGCAGCAGGAAAGCGCCCAGGCCGACGCCCTGCATCATCAGGTCGGCGAAGGCGGCGCCGGCGAAGCCCAGCAGGTTGTTGGGCGCGAAGCCGGTGGCGCGGTTCAGCGACGGATCGGTGGCGTGATAGGTGATCAGCGCGATCAGGCCGGCCATGCCGAGCACAGTCGTGGCGACGCCCAGTATCTCCATGGCGCGCTGACGGAGGAACAGCGTCGCACCCGGCGGCAGGAAGCGCGCCGGCCTTACTGTGTCCCTGATCGACGCCAGCGCCATGGCCTACAGCAGCTCCGACATCCGGGTCAGCGCGCGCCTTGTGGTGTCGAGATCCTGCACCAGCGCGACGCGGATATAGCGCTGGCCCGGATTGATGCCGTCGACTTCGCGCGAGACATAGCCGCCCGGCAGCACCTTGATGCCGCCCTCGGCCCACAACGTGCGCGCGGCCTTCTCGCCGTCGCCGACGTCGAGCCACAGGAAGAAGCCGCCATCGGGCATGAAGAAGCCGCCCTTGTTGTGCAGGATCGACTTCGCAGCCTGAAAGCGCGCCTGGTACTCGCCGCGAATCGCCGCGACGTGGCTCTCCTCGCCCCACAAGGCAGCAGCGGCGTTCTGGATGGCGAGCGGCACCTGCGGCCCGCCATAGGTCTTCCAGCGCAGCAGCATGGCGATGATCTTGGGATCACCGGCGGCGAAGCCGGAGCGCAGGCCGGCCGCGTTGGACCGCTTTGACAATGAGTGAAACACGACGAGGTTGGCGAAGGGGTCCTTGCCACCGGTCTCGTCCATCGCCACAGCCGCCTGCAGGCCGCCCGACGGCGCCTTGTCGTTGTAGATCTCGGCGTAGCACTCATCGAGCGCCAGGATCGCGTCGTGGCGACGGCACCGCTCGATCAGCTTCTGGATGTAGGGGATCGAGGCGGAGGCGCCCTGCGGATTGCCCGGCGAGCAGAGATAGACCAGCGCCGTGCGCTTCCAGGTCTCCAGCGGCACGGCGTCGAAGTCCGGCAGGAAGCCGTTCTCGGCGTTGGTGTTGAGGAACACCGTCTCGCCGCCGGCCAACACCGCGCCGCCGAGATAGGCCTGGTAGAACGGATTGGGGATCAGCACGGCCGGCTTGCGCCCGTTCTTCTCGGGTGGCAGCGCGACGGTGGCGATGTTGTAGACGCCCTCCTTCGAGCCGGCGAGCGGCAGCACGTGCCGGTTCCACTGAACGAGGCCCTCGGGCAGGCCGTAGCGCCGCGTCAGCCAGCCGGCGATCGCCTGGCACAATTCGGGCGTGCCCTGGTTGGGTGGGTACTTGTTCGACAGCGACAGATCGCGCGCAACGATGTCGCGGGCGAATTGCGGCACCGGGCCCTGCGGCTCGCCGACCGACATGATGATGGGGTTCTTGGGCGCCGGCAGATCCGAGATCAGCTCGTTGAGCCGCGCGAACGGGTACTCGTTGAGATCCTGGGCAAGACGCGGATTGATCATGTTTCCTATCGCTTTCAGTCGATTCCCGGCCAGCTTGGCGCCGGCCGCGACTAGAAACAACGAGCTGCCCAAACCTTGTGCCGCAGGGGAACGGCATATGGCGACACACTAATGGACGATAGTGTCAATTACAAGAACGACTTACGAGGCTTTTTTAATATATATTCCAGGGGTTTGCAGAAAGCCGCGCCAATTGGCGCGGGGGCCTCAGGCCGGAGCGGCAACTCGTCGGCCGATGATGGCGAAGCGCAGGCGCGCGGAGATGAAGTCGATCACCGCCACGGTCACCAGGATCATCAGCACCAGGAAGGCGACGCGGTCCCATTCCAGGGTGCGAATCTCCTCGGCGAGGTGAAGGCCGATGCCGCCGGCGCCGACGATGCCGATGATGGTCGCCGAGCGCGTATTGGATTCGATGTAGTAGAGCACCTGGCTCAGCATCACCGGAAAGACCTGCGGCAGCACGCCGAAGCGTACCGCGTGCAATTCGCCGCCGCCGCTGGCGACCACCCCTTCGATCGGCTTGCGGTCGCTGTTCTCGATCGCCTCGGAGAAGAGCTTGCCGAAGGCGCCGAAATCGGCCGCGGCGATCGCCAGCATGCCGGCGAAGGGGCCCAGACCCACGGCGCTGACGAAGATCAGCGCCCAGATCAACGTGTCGACACCGCGCACCGTGTCGAGGCTGCGGCGGATGAAGAAGTGCAGGATGCGGTTGGCTACCACGTTCTTCGCGGCCAGCACGCCGGCCGGCAGCGCCAGCACCGCCGCCAGAAGGGTGCCGAGGAAAGCGATCGCCAGCGTTTCGGCCAGCGCGCCGAGATAGTGCGACAGCTTGCCGCCGTGGCTGGGCGGCACCATGAGCTGCAGGAAGTAGCCGAGCTGGACAAGGCCCGAGCCGATGCGGTCGAAGGAGAACTCCAGCCACCACATGGCGCAGATCGCCAGGCCGACGGCACCCACGATCAGCGCGACGGTCGCCACGCGCGGGCCCGGCGGTGGTCGGAATATCCGGGGGTGGCGGCGTTCGAGCCCGCCGCGATCGGCGAGCGCGCTGTGGCGCAGCGGGCCCGTCATCGCGCCGCTCCGATCAGTCGATGACGCAGCCGCTCGGTGAGCAGATCGATGACCATGACCGTGGCGATGATGATCAACAGGATCGCGCTCACGTCGGCGTAGTGGAACTTGCGGATCGATTCGACCAGGTCCTGGCCGATTCCACCGGCCCCGACGAAGCCCATCACGGCGGCGCCGCGCACGTTGATCTCGAAACGCAACAGCGCGTAGGAGGCGAAGTTCGGCAGCACCTGCGGCAACGCCGCGAAGCGCACGGTCTGGGTCCAGCTGGCGCCCGCCGCGGTGGCGCCTTCGACCGGGTTCATGTCGATATTCTCAACCACCTCGGCGAACAGCTTCCCCATCGCGCCCACGGTGTGGATCATGATCGCAAGCACGCCGGGCAAGGCGCCCAACCCGAAGGCGACGACGAAAATCAGGGCGAAGACGATCTCCGGCACCGTCCGGCACGCCTCGAGGAAGCGCCGCGCGGCGAAACGCAATCCGCGCGACTTCGTCAGGTTCTCGGCGGCGACGAAACACAGGCAGAAACCACCGATGGCGCCAAGGAAAGTGCCGAGGTAGGCGATCAGCAGCGTGTCGAAAAGCAACCGCGACCAACGGCCTAGACCCCAGAACCACTCACCGAGGTCGGTCCAGACACGCTGGCCATTGTCGAGCCGCAGCAGGCGGTCGAAATAGTCACCGACGCTGCCGATGCGCGCGAAGAACACGGCGAGGTCGACCTCGCTGGTGCGTGCCGACATCGCGATCAGAACGAGCAGGATCGCGGCACCCAGCATCACGCGCGCGCGCCGCGCCGACACCGCCTGCGCGTAGGCGCGCATCATTGCCCGCTCTTGCGATTCGGGCAGGCGCTGGACCGCGGTTGTCACGATAGTCCGGGACGCGCACTACGACCGCTTCTTCCGCATCTCGTCGACGAACCTGATCATCTGAATGATCGGATCGTACTCCTTCGGCGACACGGCCACGAACTCGCGGTCCTTGCCATCCGACAGCCTGTCGAACGCGGCCTTGGCCTTGGTTGGCGCCTCGTTGAAGGCCTTGACGATGGCAGCCTTCAGGTCGGCGGGCAGCGAGGCCAGGAAGGCGTAGGGGCTGTTGGGCAACAGATCCGATTTGTAGACGATTCGAAAGTCCTCGTACTTCATCGGGCTGCCATCGGCGTTCTTCAGCATGCCCTTTCTGAGCATGCGCGTAAGGTTCGAATCGTCTTCGGCGTTCCACCAGTTCGCTGCGGCATCGACTGTGCCCTGCACCAGCGCCAGAACGGCGTTCTCGTGGCTGCCGGCGTAGATGCTCCTGCCGAAGAAGCTGTCGACGTCGAAGCCGTCACGGTTGAGGAAGAAGCGCGGTGCCTGGTTGCCCGAGGCCGAGTTGGGATCGACGAGGGCGAGCGTCTTGCCCTTGAGGTCGGCCATCTTCTGGTACGGGCTCTTGGCCAGCACGTAGGTCACTGAATAGTAGCCCAGCGAACCGTCGGCGTTGCGCGTGGTGGCGAACGGCTCGACCTTCACGCCGGTCATCACCGCGCGCGCGTAGGACGCCGGACCATAGGCGGCGACGTGGATATTGCCGGCGCGTTGGCCCTCGATCACCGCGGCGTAGTCGTTGGCGATGCGCAGCGTGATCTTCACGCCCAGTTCCGTCGACAGATACTCGATAAAGGGTTGGAACCGCTCGGTGACGCCCGAGGCGTTCTCCGCCGGCACGACGGCGAAGACCAACTCGGGATGGCTGCCCTTCCAGCTTTGCGCGAGAGCTGGCGTGGCGGCAAGCGCGAAAGCGCCAGCGGCGATGCCGAACGCTTGACGGCGGGTGATCATGTCAGTTCTCCGTTCTTGGCAGGCGACACAGAGAGAGGCGTGCTCACGCGGCGGCGACGGCGACGCCCGCGGGCAGGGGCGCCGCGGCGGGCGCCTCGATCACATCGTCGGCCTCCAGGCCATAGAGCTCGCGCGCGATCGAATCGGTGAGCGCCGCCGGCACGTCGTCGAAGACCAGCCGGCCATGCGCGATGCCGACAAGGCGGTCGCAGTACTCGCGCGCGAGGTCGAGCGAATGCAGGTTGCAAACGACCGAGATGCCGAAGTGCTTGTTGACGCGTCGCAGCGCGTCCATGACCACGCGCGTGTTGCGCGGATCGAGCGAGGCCACTGGCTCGTCGGCGAGGATCAGGTCGGGCTCCTGGACCAGAGCGCGCGCGATGGCGACGCGCTGCTGTTGGCCGCCCGACAGCGACTCGGCGCGCTGCGCGGCGATGTTGGCGATGCCGAATTGCTCGAGCGCGGCGAGCGCCAGCGCCTTGTCGTCGTCGGACCAGAGCTTCAGCACGGCGCGCGCTGTCGAGACCTTGTTGAGCCGGCCCATCAGCACGTTGGTCAGCACGTCGAGGCGGCCGACCAGATTGAACTGCTGGAAGATCATGGCGCAGCGCGCCCGCCAGGCGCGCAGCTCGGCGCCCTTGAGCGCGGTGACGTCGACTCCCTCGTGGAGGATGCGCCCGGCGCTGGGCTCGACCAGCCGGTTGATCATGCGCAGCAAGGTCGACTTGCCGGCGCCGGAGCGGCCGATCACGCCGACGAAGCCACCGCCGCCAAACTCCAGACTGATAGCATCGACCGCGAGCTTGGTGCCGAAGCGACGCGAAACACCTTCGAGCACAAGCATGCCGGACCTCCTCGCCGATATCGCGGGCGTGGAGGTTCTCTAGCGGTCGGATGTAAACGATTTATGAAGGCCTGTTGACAGGACTCTTAGGTGCGTCCACAGGGGCCCGATGTGCGCTCCCAGCGCACCGATTGCAGGCTCTGGCCGCTGATCTGGCTGACGATCAGGCCGCAGGATGGTGGCTCGCTGGTCGGCTTGCCGGTGCCATCGACGCGGATCAGCAGGGTGCGCACCGTGCAGGTGCCCGACGGCGCGCAGTTGTTCTTGCGCAGGGTCTGCTGGGCCATCTCGCCATAGAGCGGGCTGCGCACATGCGCCGCGAGCACGCTTTGTACGTCAGCCTCACGGATCGGGCGGCGGAAGGCCGACGATACGCCGTCGGCCACCGGGTCGACCGCCTCATAGAAGCCGCCACCGGAGGCGCGACCGGAGGAACCATCGCCGCAGGCGGCCAGCGCCATAGCGGCAAGCGCGAGCGAGACCGCGACGCGCGAAGATAACGATGTGATCATTTGGGCGCGACTCCGAGGGGGCAGCATTGTCTACCACATCGCCCGGGAAAACGGCGCGATCGTGGCCGATATGGCGTCGGCGCGCATCGCCGAAGCGACGCGCGCCCGGTCCTACTCCACGCGCTCGCCGTGCAGGTGCAGGTCGAGGCCCTCGATCTCCTGCTCATTGGTCACGCGCAGGCCGATTGTCGCCTTGATGATCATCAGGATCACCCAGGTCAGCGCGCCCGACCACAGCAGGCACACGACGATGCCCTTGAGCTGGGTCAGCACCTGCTTGCCGTTGCCGTCGAACCACAGGCCCTTGATCTCGGGTCCGGCGATGAAGCTCGCCGCGAAGACGCCGGCGCCGATGGTGCCGATGATGCCGCCGACGCCGTGCACGCCGAAGACGTCGAGCGAGTCGTCGTAGCCCAGCCGCTTCTTCAGCGCCGTCGAGGCGTAGAAGCACGCCACCCCGGCGACGAGGCCGATGAGCAGCGCCGGGCCGATGCCGACATAGCCGGCGGCCGGCGTGATGCTGCCCAGCCCGGCCACCGCGCCGGAGATGATGCCGAGCACGCTGGGCTTGCCCATGGTCAGCCACTCCGCGAACATCCAGGCCAGCGCCGCCGTGGCGGCCGCGACATGGGTGACCAGCATCGCCATGCCGGCGCGGCCATCGGCTGCCAGCGCCGAGCCGCCGTTGAAGCCCATCCAGCCGACCCACAGCAGCGACACGCCGATCACGGCGAGCACCAGGTTGTAGGGCGCCATGTTCTCGTGGCCGTAGTTGCGGCGCGGCCCGAGCATGATCGCCGCCACCAGGCCGGCGATGCCGGCGTTGATGTGCACGACGATACCGCCGGCGAAGTCGAGCACGCCGTCGGTCTGCAGGAAGCCGCCACCCCACACCCAGTGCGCTATCGGCACGTAGACGACGAGCAGCCACAGCCCCATGAACCACAGCATGGCGCTGAACTTCATGCGGTCGGCCACGGCGCCCAGCACCAGCGCCGGGGTGATGATGGCGAAGGTCATCTGGTAGAAGGCGAAGACCGATTCGGGGATGGTCTTGGCGTTGGGGTGGATCGCCTCGACCGTCAGCCCGCTCATCAGGAAGCGGCCGAGATCGCCGATCCAGGCGCCACTGCCGGAGAAGGTCAGCGAGTAGCCCACGATCACCCACAGCACGGTCACGAGGCCAGCGGTGGCCAGCGTCTGCGCCGTGGTCGCCAGCACGTTCTTCTTGCGCACCATGCCGGCATAGAACAGCGCCAGGCCGGGCAGACTCATCAGCAGCACCAGGGCCGTGGCCACGATTATCCAGGCGGTGTCGCCGCTGTCGATCTTGGCCGGCGCCTGCTGGGCCAAGGCCGGGCCCGCGAACAGTCCGCACAGAGCAGCGGCCGTCAGGCCACGTGCGAATGGGCTCATGGTTTCCCCCGTTGTTCTTGTTGTCTAGAGGGCGTCGGTGCCCGATTCGCCGGTGCGGATGCGGATCGCTTGCTCGCAGGGCCAGACGAAGATCTTGCCGTCGCCGATCTTGCCGGTATGCGCCGCCTTCTTGATCGCCTCGACGACCCGCTCGACCTCGGTGTCGCTGACCACGACCTCGATCTTCACCTTGGGCAGGAAGCTGATCACATACTCGGCGCCGCGGTAGATCTCGGTCTGGCCTTTCTGCCGGCCGTAGCCTTTGACCTCGCTGACCGTCAGGCCCATGACGCCGATGCCGGTCAGCGCATCGCGCACCTCGTCGATCTTGAACGGCTTGATGATCGCGCTGATGAGCTTCATTCGCTGCTCCCTCCGAGGCCGCCTCGCCGACAAGCAGGGCGCCGACCGTTTGACCACGGATAGCAGGCGGCCATTCCACGCGAAAGCCGAGAATCGCCCGCGACACGGGCATCCTGTGATCAAACTTTGAGCAGCGAAAAAAGGCCCGATGCCGGAGCATCGGGCCTTCAGGTGCCAACGGGTGTGCGAAGCCCGAAGGCGGAGGGAACTCTAGTGCACGGTCTCGCCGTGCAGATTGATGTCGAGGCCTTCGACCTCCTGCTCCTGGTTGACGCGCAGACCGATGGTCACGTCGATGATCTTGAGGAGCACGAAGGTGATGACGGCGCACCAGATGACGGTGGCGACGATGCCCTCGAGCTGGATCAGCACCTGCTTGGCGTTGCCGTCGATCAGGCCGGCCTTCAGACCCTTGGAGAGGTCCGAGGCATCGATCGGGCCACCGATCGCGCCGACGGCGAAGACGCCGGTGAGGATCGCGCCGACGATGCCGCCCACGCCGTGCACACCGAACGCATCGAGGGAGTCGTCGTAGCCCATCATCTTCTTGAGCGTCGTGGCGCCCCAGAAGCAGATCACGCCGGCGACCAGGCCGATGATCAGCGCGCCGGAGGCGTTGACGAAGCCCGAGGCCGGGGTGATCGCCACCAGGCCGGCGACGGCGCCCGAGATCACGCCGAGCACGCTGGGCTTGCCGCGCAGCGCCCACTCCGCGAACATCCAGCTCAGGCCTGCGCCGGCCGCCGCGATCTGCGTCACGGCCATCGCCATGGCGGCGTTCGGGCTGGCGCCCACCGCCGAGCCGGCGTTGAAGCCGAACCAGCCGACCCACAGCAGCGAGGCGCCGATCAGCGACAGCACGAGGTTGTGCGGAGCCATGTTGTCGTTGCCGTAGCCCTTGCGCTTGCCCAGCACGTAGGCACAGACGAGGCCCGCGACACCGGCGTTGATATGCACCACGGTGCCACCGGCGTAGTCGAGCACGCCCGCGCCGCCAAGGAAGCCGCCACCCCACACCCAGTGCGCGACCGGCGCGTAGACCACGATCGACCACAGGCCCATGAACCACAGCATGGCGCTGAACTTCATGCGCTCGGCGAAGGCGCCGGCGATCAGCGCCGGTGTGATGATAGCGAAGGTCATCTGGAAGATCATGAACAGCGGCTCGGGAATCGTCGCCGCCAGGGAGTGCGCCTTGTCGATCTCCATGCCCTTGAGGAAGAAGCGCGACAGGCTGCCGATGTAGGAGCCGTCGCCGGTGAAGGCGAGGCTGTAGCCGACGACCATCCAGAGCACGGTGACCAGGCAGCAGACGGCGAAGCTCTGCATCGCCGTGGCCAGCACGTTCTTCTTGCGCACCATGCCGCCGTAGAACAGCGCCAGGCCGGGAATGGTCATCATCAGCACCAACGCCACCGCCGTCAGCATCCAGGCGGTATCGCCGGTATTCAGCGCCGGCGCGGCGGGAGCCGCTGGTGCGGCCGGAGCGGCGGGTGGCGCGGCCGGCGTCTGCGCCAAGGCCGAGACGGTCCACGCGGCGGTCAGCGCGGCGCCCGTGGCCGCCAGCGCCAAACCCTTCATGCGATGCGACTTCATTGACTTCCCCTCCTTACAGCGCGTCGCCGCCGGTCTCGCCGGTGCGGATGCGCACCGCCTGCTCGATCGGCATCACGAAGATCTTGCCATCGCCGATCTTGCCGGTGGCGGCGGCCTTCTTGATCGCCTCGACCGCCGGTTCGACCTGCGCGTCCGACACGGCGACCTCGATCTTGATCTTGGGCAGGAAACTCACCGCGTACTCCGCACCGCGGTAGATTTCGGTCTGCCCCTTCTGGCGACCGAAGCCCTTCACCTCGCTCACCGTCAGGCCTTGCACCCCGATCGCGGTCAGGGCGTCCCGGACCTCGTCGAGCTTGAAGGGCTTGATGACCGCCAAGATCAGCTTCATCGACTGTCCCCCTTTGTTGTCTTGCCCGCCGGCAACGCACATAGCCGGTGGTCGGACGCCCCATGCGGCGCCCTGCCGTCTACCTAATCAATTTCCATGCCAGCGCGCCGACCAACCGCCCCGGAGCACCGCCCAGTCGGTGGGCAACGCTCAGCCGCGTGCCCGAAAATCGCGCTCAATGCCCCTGTCGAGACGGCGGGCGGCAGCGTCACACGATGGAGACGCCAGACCTCGTAGCGAGGCCGCGCACCGATCTGCCCGCCGCGAAGGCAGGCTGTTGCCGCACCGCCACATGACAGCGTGATGTCGCGGCCATGACACCAGTTCCCGTGCCGCTCCGGCTGGGCGGCACATGGCTTGCGGATAACTGGCTCGAATGGATCGGGCGCACCGAACCCTGCGCCCGGCCTCAGCGAGTTGGAGAGAGACCATGATGAAGCGCATTTCGGCCGGCATGATCGCCGCCACCCTGTCGGTAGCGGCGCCGGCCTTCGCCCAGGCCCCGGCCAAGACGCCGACCGGACCGTTCGGCGGCGACATCACCGGCATCGTCACCTTGGCCAACGAGTATTCGTTCCGCGGCATCTCGCAGACCCAGCGCAATCCGGCGATCCAGGGCGGCCTGACCTATGAGGTGCCGGTCTTCAAGCCGATCTCGCTCTACGCCGGCTTCTGGGGCAGCAACCTGAACTTCCCGACCGACGTCAACGAGTCGGTCGAGATCGACATCGTCGCCGGCGCCAAGGCCAAGTTTCTCAACGACAAGCTGGTCGTCGACCTCGGCTATATCGGCTACTTCTATCCCGGGGTGAGCGGCGCGCTGCGCTACAACTACCACGAGGTCGCGCTGGGCGCGTCCTACGACTTCGACTTCATGCAGGTCGGCGCCAAGGTGCACTTCTCACCCAACTACTTCGCCAACTCCGGCAGCGCCTGGTACAAGACCGCCTTCGTCACCGTGCCGCTGCCCTTCGTCAGCAACTGGCACAAGGATATCTCGGCCAAGCTGACCGGCTCGATCGGCCACCAGTCGATCCAGCGCAACGCCAATTTCGGCTCGCCTGACTATCTCGACTTCACCGCCGGCATCACCGTGACCGCCTTCACCTTGGACTTCACCGCCCAGGTGATCGGCACGTCGCTGCGCACCGTCGACTGCGCCAACACCAATTTCTGCAAGGTGCGGCCGTACTTCTCGATCGCCAAGGCATTCTGAGCGACGCGCCCTGCGACACTGAAGAGCGGGCCTCGGCCCGCTCTTTTCGTTTGCGCCGCCCGCGCCATGGGTGCGAAGTCCGGCCATGGACCGCGAGATCCGCTGTGACGTGATAGTCGTCGGCGCCGGCATGATCGGCGCGACCCTGGGCATCGCGCTGGCTTCGGCCGGCGTGCGTGTGGCGATCATCGACCGGCTGGCCGTCGACACGATGACCGCCGGCCCCTATGACGGGCGCACCACCGCCATCGCCTCTGCCGCACAGCGCGCGCTCGAGGCGCTCGGCGTCTGGCCGATGCTGGCGCCCGACGCCGCTGCCATCGACGACATCCGCATCTCCGATGGCCGCCTCGAGCCGGGCGCCACGGAAGCGCGCACCTCGCTGCTGCACCTGCATTTCGATCACCGCGAGCTGGCGGAGGCCTGCGCACCGGCGCAGCCGATGGGCCACATCGTCGAGAATCGCTTCATCCGCCGCGCGCTGTTCACCCGGCTGGCCGCGATGCCGACCGCGACCTTCCTCGCGCCGGCCGAGACCGCGCGCATCACGCGCGACAACGCGGCCGCCACGGTGGTCCTGGCCGATGGCCGCGTGCTGCGCGCGCCGCTGCTGGTGTCGGCCGAGGGCAAGTTCGGCGCGCTGCGTGAGCAGGCCGGCATCGGCGCCTTGCAATGGCGCTACGAGCAGACCGCCATCGTCTGCGTCGCCGAGCACGAACAGCCACATAGGGGCGTGGCGCACGAGAAATTCCTGCCCGGCGGACCCTTCGCCATCCTGCCGATGACCGATGACCCGCGAACCGGCGCGCATCGCTCCTCGATCGTCTGGAGCGAGCGCGCCGATCTGGTGCCGGCGCTGCTGAAGCTCGACGACGCGGCCTTCGCGCGCGAGTTCGCCCAGCGCTTCGGCTCGCATCTCGGCGCCGTGCGACCGGTGGGCCCGCGCTACCACTACCCGCTCTCGCTGATGCACGCCGAGCGCTACATCGCCCAGCGCCTGGCCCTGGTCGGCGACGCCGCGCACGCCATCCACCCGATCGCCGGACAGGGCTGGAATCTCGGCCTGCGCGACGTCGTGGCCCTGGCCGAGGTCGTGGTCGACGCGCGACGCCTGGGCCTCGACATCGGTGGTACTGCGACCTTGGAGGCCTACGAGCGCTGGCGCCGCGTCGACAACCTCGCTTTGGTCGCCGCCACCGACGCGCTCAACCGCCTGTTCTCCAACGACCTGCCGCCGGTGCGCCTGGCGCGCGATCTCGGCCTCGCCGCCGCCAACCGCGTGGCGCCGCTGCGCCGCTTCTTCATGCGCCACGCGATGGGCGCGGTCGGCGATCAGCCGCGTCTCACCCGAGGCCTGCCGCTATAGGGCCGAAGGACAATATTCCTGGCCGAGACAATCGCCGTGTCGGATAGGCTGCTCGTCACGGGGCGGAGGCGACGATGGGCGATGTGAAAATGCGCGATGGCGCGCGGGCGACGGTGGCGGAGGCGCGGGCGAAGTATCCGGCGCCGGGTGGGCCACGGCTCTCGGCCTTCCTGTTCGGCCATGGCTCGATGGAACTGCGCTTCTACAAGCCGCCACAGCCCGACCCGCAGACACCGCACGATCAGGACGAGCTCTACATCGTGCATCAGGGCACCGGCCGCTTCGTTTGCAACGATGGCCGTCATGAGTGCGCGCCGGGCGACGTGCTGTTTGCGCCGGCCGGCGCGGTGCACCGCTTCGAGGAGTGCTCGCCGGACTTCTGCGTCTGGGTGGTCTTCTATGGCCCCAAAGGTGGCGAGTAGCCGGACATCAGGCCGACGTCTTCACGAAGGACAGCGGTAGCTCGGTGGTCGACTTGATCTGTTCCATGGCGAACATGGAGGTCACGTCGCTGAGCTCCATCTTGGCGATCAGCCGCTTGTAGAACGAGTCGTAGGCGGCGATGTCGGGCAGGACCAGGCGCAGCAGGTAGTCGATGTCGCCGGCCATACGATAGCAGTCGACGACCTCGGTGAATCCAGTCACAGCGCGGGCGAAATCCTTCAGCCAGCGCGCGTTGTGCTGCTGGGTGCGGATGGCGACGAAAACGGTGACGCCGGTGTTCAGCGCGTCACGGTCGAGCAGCGCCACGCGGCGGCGGATCACGCCCGCCTCCTCCAGCTTCTGGATGCGCCGCCAGCACGGCGTGCTCGACAGGCCGACCTGGGCGGAGATCTCCGCCAGCGGCATGGTGGCGTCGCGCTGCAGCAGGTTGAGGATTTTGATATCGAAGGCGTCTAGAGAAAGCATTTCTCCATACTAGCATTCGAAAGAAAAATTTTCCATGCACGGCGCCATTCAACGCAAACTGCGCAAACCGATTCCAGCGCGCGTCGTTATCCTGATCGCCATGTCACGACTTGCCGCGCTGTTCAGCACCCACCCCGCCTCGGTCGGCGAGACCTATGGCGAGCATCTCGCCACCGCCTCCGGCTTCGGCTTCCGCCTGATCGGCGCCGGGCTGGCCTGCCTGCTGCACGGCCTGCTGCCGTGGACCTTCACCTCGACTGGCAGCCGCGCCATCCGCGAGCTGCACGAGCGCATGGTCACGCATCGCGTCCGGCGATAGCTTGCCTTCGCGCCCCGGCGGGTCTTCCATCCGCCGATGCGCCGCCTCCTGATCGCCTGCCTCCTCCTCGCGACCGCCGCCTCGGCCCAGGCGGCCGAGACCGTGCTGACCCTGACGCCCAGGCCGGGCGGAACCTTCCGCGTGCTGACCGATCGGCCGGCGCGGCCGGTGGGCGGCGTCATCCTGCTGGCCGGCGGCAGCGGCGTGCTGGATCTCGGCGAGGACGGCCGCATTGGCGGCATGGCGCAGAACCATCTCATCCGCACGCGAAAGGCCTATGTCCGTGCCGGCTACGCCATCTTTGCGCCCGACATCGCCCAGGACCTGAAGGGCACCGACCGCTATCGCTTCGGCGCGCCGCACGCGACCGACCTCGCCGCCGTGGTCAGCGCGGCGCGCGGCGTGGGCGGTCCGGTCTTCGTCATCGGCACGAGTCGTGGGGCGGTGTCGGCCGTGGCGCTGTTCGCCAAGCAGTCGGCGGTGTTACCCGACGGCCTGGTGATCTCCTCCGGCACCCTTCTCGATCATGGCCGCGTTCAAGGTGCCGCGAGCGTCGGCAATCTCGGGAGCATTCGCGTGCCGGTTCTGTTGCTGCGTCACGACAGCGACGGCTGCGCCGCGACGGCGCCGGGCGACGCCGACCGCTTCAAGGCGCGGCTCACCGCCGCGCGCTCGGTCGAGATCATCGGCTTCAGCGGTGGCGGACCGCGGCAGGGCAACGCCGATCCCTGCGGGCCCAACCACTACCACGGCTTCCTCGGCATAGAGGACCAGGTGGTGGCGCGCACCGTCGCCTGGATGGGTGCTATGCCGCGGTGAGCGCCAGCGGCGGCGGGTTCTTCAAGGTCTGGTAGATCACGCAGTAGCGCTCGGTGAGCTTGTAGAGCGTCGCGAGCTGCTCGGGTGTGGCATCGGTGTCGAGCTCGAAGCTGAGCCTGATGTCGCGGAAGCCGACCGGCGCGTCCTTGGCCACGCCCAGGGTGCCGCGAAAATCGAGGTCGCCCTCGGCACGCACCGTGCCCTTGCGGATCGGGATCGCCAACGCCGTCGACACCGCCTTCAGCGTGACTCCGGCGCAGGCCACCAACGCTTCCAGCAACATATCGCCGGAGCAGGCCTGCAAGCCGGTGCCGCCGGTCGCGGGGTGCAGGCCGGCCTCGACGATCGCGCGGCCGGTATCGACCTTGCAGGCCACGCCGTCGGAATCGAGATCGCCAGCGGCCTTGAGCGTGATGACAGCCGCCCCCGGCTCCTGCCGGTACCGGTCCTTCAGCGGCGCCTGGGTCGCGCGCAATTCATCGGCGTTCATCGGTCGGCCCTCGCTTCCGGCGGTGATCGGTCCCATTCCTAATCGCTCCGGTTCCCCCGCGAAAGGCTGCGAGGATAAATTATACTAAAACTAACTGTTCTTTAAGGATTCGCTGTTTGAGGCCTGTGTGAAATCACCCTATTTCCCGTCGGGAGGCAGGGAGACCGGCCATGGTGGAATTCGACGCCCGCACCTGGGCCCTGATCGCGGGTTTCGCGATCGGGCTGACTTTTGGCGCCGTCGGGCGCTGGTCGGCGTTCTGCGTGCGCGGCGCGGTCGAGGATGCGCTGTCCACCCCCGACGCTCCCCGGCTGCGCGGCTACCTGATGGCGGCGGTGCTGGCGCTGGCCGGCACGCAGGCGCTGGCCGCCGCCGGCCTGATCGACCTCGGCAAGACCTTCTATCTGCCCAACCCCCTGCAGGTCGGCGGCACCGTTCTCGGCGGACTGCTGTTCGGCGTCGGCATGGTGCTGGCCGGCGGCTGCGGCGCGCGGCTGCTGGTACTGGCGGCGGGCGGCAATCTGCGTTCGCTGGTGACCTTGCTCGTGATGGGGTTGGCGGCCTACGCGACGCTGCGCGGCGTGCTGGCGCCGATGCGCACGGCGCTGGGCGGCGCCACCGCGATCGACCTCAAGTCGCTGGGTCTGGCCGATCAGGGGCTGGTGTCCCTGGTCTCGGGATGGCTGGGCCTGTCGACAGGCGTCGCGCGTGGCCTGCTGGTCGCGGCGTTGGTGCTGCCGGCCTTGGCCTTCATCGCGCGCCGGCGGGTCGCGCCGCGTCATCTCGTGGGCGGCGCGCTGATCGGCCTGCTGGTGCCTGCGGCGTTCGTCACCACCGGCGTGGTCGGCGCCGACGAGTTCGAGCCGATGGCGCTGGAAAGCGTGACTGTGACCGGTCCTTGGGCCAGCGCGCTGGTCTATGCGTTGACCTATACCGGCGCGTCGCTGGATTTCGGGATCGCCTGGGTGCTGGGCATCCCCGTTGGCGCCGCCGCCGTGGCGTTCCTGCGTGGCGAGGCGCGGCTTGAGGGCTTCGACGGCGCGGCGGCGACCGGCCGCTACATTCTGGGCGGCCTGATGATGGGCGTCGGCGGCGTGCTGGCCACGGGCTGCACCATCGGCCAGGGCCTGACCGGCGTGTCGACCCTGTCGTTGGGCTCGTTCCTCGCCTTCGGCGCGCTGGTCGCCGGTGGCGCTTGGGCGCTGCGCCGGCGCCAGCGCGCGGTGTTGCCGGTCGCGGTGCCGGCGGAGTAGCGCCGGGCGCCGTCGTCGCCGATACTGCGCGGCCTTGCCCTTCGACGGAGCCGCGCCAATGTCCGCCGCCGACCCCCTTCTCGTCTCGCCGGTCCCGGGCATCGCGCTCAAGCGCGTCGAGGCCAACGGAATTTCCATGCGTTACGCCGAGGCCGGCTCGGGCCCGCTAGTGCTGTTCTGCCATGGCTGGCCGGAGAGCTGGTATTCGTGGCGCCAGCAGATCCAGGCCGTCGCCGCCGCTGGCTTCCGTGCCGTGGCCCCCGACATGCGCGGCTATGGCGGCACCGACGCGCCGGCCGAACTCGAGCGCTACACCATCTTCCACATGGTCGGCGACATGGTCGAGCTGGTGAAGGCGCTGGGCGAGACGCAGGCGGTGGTAATCGGCCACGACTGGGGCGCGCCGGTGGCCTGGCATTGCGCGCTGCTGCGGCCCGACGTTTTCCGCGCCGTATCAGGCATGAGTGTACCCTACAGCCCGCCGGGCTATGTCGACTTCCTCGACTCGCTGAAGAAGCTCGGTATCTCGACCTTCTACATCCAGTACTTTCAGGCGCCCGGCGTCGCCGAGGCCGAGCTGGAAAAGGACGTGCGCAAGAGCCTGCGGCGCATCTACTTCGCCGCCGGCGGCGAGCAGCGCGATCCGACCAAGGGCTTCGGCTTGCTCAATCCCGGCGGCGGCCTGCTCGACAATACCGTCGACCCCGAGACCCTGCCGCCGTGGATGAGCGAGGCCGAACTCGACTACTACACGGTGGAGTTCACCCGCGCGGGCTTCCGCGGCGGGCTGAACTGGTACCGCAACATGACGCGCACCTGGTCGCTGTCGGGGCCGTGGCGCGGCCAGCCGATCACCGTGCCGGCGCTGTTCATCGCCGGCAGCCGCGACGGCGTGTTGCGCTTCCCCGCCGCCAAGGCGCAGATGGACGCGTACCCCAAGACCCTGCCGAGGCTGCGCGGCAAGCACATCCTCGACGGCGCCGGCCACTGGATCCAGCAGGAGCGCGCCGAGGCGGTGAACGGGCTGCTGGTGGAGTTCCTGAAAGGGCTGTAGGATAAAGCCGATCCTATTTGAGGAGGCACAGATGCGTCGACTGCTTCTGAGCTTGGTGAGCGCGCTTGCGGTGATTGGCGCGCTGGCGATGACGGCGCCGGCTTCGGCTGGCGAATGCTCGCAGCCGCCGCCACCGCCGTCGTCGCCGCCCAACGCCTGAGGCGCAGGCGGCCTAGCCGCCCCTCTTCTCGAATTTCAGCGATACGCCGTTCATGCAGTAGCGCTGACCGGTCGGTCGTGGGCCGTCGGGGAAGACGTGCCCGAGATGGCCGCCGCATTTGGCGCAATGGACCTCGGTGCGCGTCATGAAGAAACTGCGGTCGGTGGTCGTGCCGATGGCGCCTTCTTTGGCGTCGTAGAAGCTTGGCCAGCCGGTACCGCTGTTGAACTTGGTTTCCGAATCGAACAGCGGATTGCCACAGCCGGCGCAGTAGTAGGTGCCGGCGTCGTATATCTTGTCGAGCGGGCTGGTGCCGGCGCGCTCGGTGGCGTGCTTGCGCAGCACCGCGAACTGATCGCCGGTGAGAAGCTGGCGCCACTCCGCTTCGGTCTTCTCCACTGGATAGGTGCCGGCCGGCGCGGTCTTGGTCGCCATCTCGGGTCTCCTCGTTCTGCCGACCCGAAGATGGCGCGCCGACCGTCCCTTGGGAAGGGGCGGACCGGGTTGACCGCGTTCACGATTCGGCGTTTATCCGCGGCCGCATGTCCGCCCCGGCCAAGACCGCCCGCTCACTCGACGACCTTGTCGCCGTCGGTGCCGTGCCGCGCACAACGGCTGAAGGCCCGACGCTGCGCGCGGTGAGCGAGCGCTACGCCGTCGCGGTGACGCCCGCCGTGCTGGCGAGCATGCGCAGCACCGACCCGGCCAGCGATCCGGTGGCGCGGCAGTACATCCCGACCGCCGAGGAGGCGACGACCGCGCCCGAGGAACTCGGCGATCCGATCGGCGATCACGCCTTCTCGCCGGTCAAGGGCATCGTGCATCGCTACTCGGACCGCGTTCTGCTGAAGGCCTTGCACGCCTGTCCGGTCTATTGCCGCTTTTGCTTCCGGCGCGAGCAGGTCGGGCCAGGCGGGGAGGCGCTCGATGGCGCCGAGCTGGCCCGGGCGCTCGACTACATCCGCACCCACGAGGCGGTGTGGGAGGTGATCCTCACCGGCGGCGATCCGCTGATGCTGGCGCCGCGGCGGCTGGTCGAGATCGTCGCCGCGCTCGACGCCATCCCGCATGTCGGCGTCATCCGCCTGCACAGCCGCGTGCCGGTCGCCGATCCGTCGCGCGTCACGGCTGAGCTCGTCGCCGCCTTGCGCAGCGTGCGCGCCGCCGTCTACGTCGCGCTCCACTGCAACCACGCGCAGGAGTTGACGGCCGAGGCGCGATCGGCGCTGCGCCTGATGTCGGATAGCGGCATCCCGCTGCTGTCGCAGACCGTGCTGCTGCGCGGCGTCAATGACGACGCGGCGACGCTCGAGGCGTTGTTCCGCGCCCTCGTGCAGGCCCGGGTCAAGCCTTACTACCTGCACCATCCCGACCTGGCGCGTGGCACTGGCCATTTCCGGCTGTCGATCGCCGAGGGCCAGGCGCTGATGCGCGCGCTGCGCGGGCGCGTCTCCGGCCTATGTCAGCCGACCTACGTGCTCGACATTCCCGGCGGTCACGGCAAGGTGCCGGTCGGGCCGTGCTACGTCGACCTGCCGAAGGAGCAGGTCACCGATCCCAACGGCGGCACGCATCTCTATCCGCCGCCGGCCAAGGATTGCGCATGACCGAGCCGTCGCGCGCCGACATGGAGGCGGCGCTGGCCCGCGAGCCCGACAATTTCGCCATCGTCGCGCGGCTGGCGCTGGTTTGCCTGCGTGGCGGTGACGTCGCGGCGGCCGCGCCGCTGTTCGAGCGCATCGTCGCCCGGCGCGCCAACGACGTCGGCGCCCGCGTCAACCTCGCGGGTTGCCTGATGCGCATGGGCCGCGCGGCGGAGGCGCTGCCGCATATCGCGCACGCCGCCGGCCTGGTGCCGACCGACGCCACCATCCGCTTCAACCACGCCCACATTCTGCGTGCCGTCGGCCAACGCATCGAAGCCCGCGACGAGGTCGAGGAGGCGCTGCGCATCGACCCGCGCCTGCCTGCCGCGCTGTCGTTGCGCGCCGATCTGGCGGCGGCGGAGGGCGACGACATCACGGCGTTGGGCGACCTCGACACCGCGCTGACCCTGAAGCCCAACGACGCGGCCTTGCGTGCGCGTCGCGCTGCCATCCGCCTGCGCCGCGGCGACTGGCTCAACGGCTTGGCCGAGTACGAGGCGCGGTTGGAGATCGCCAGCGCCAAGCCCTACGCTCCCTCGCTCCCGCGCTGGCAGGGCGAGCAGCCGGCCGCGGGCCAGTACGTCCTGCTCTACGCTGAGCAGGCCGACGGCGCGTCAGGCGCGGCTATCGACGATCTCAGGATCGTCGCGCGCCACGCCAGGGCGCTGGCCGATCTCGGCGTCATGGTTGCGCTGCAGGCGCCGGGTTCGGTTCATGCCGAGCTGCTGACGCTGTCGCCGGCGATGGCGCTGATCGAGCGCGGACCGCTCACCAACGACCTCGCCGCCGCGGTGCCGGCGCGCAGCCTGCCCTTCGCGCTGTCGCTGCGCGACGACGCCTTCACGCCCTCCGTCGAGGCCCTGATCAGCGCCATCGCCCGCGACCTGTTCACCGGGCGGGACTGAAGGCTCGATCTGTCAGTACAGCTTGGCGGGCGGCAGGCCGGTGCGCTGGCGGGCGGCTTGCAGGGTGTTGTGCAGCAGGCAGGCCACGGTCATCGGGCCAACGCCGCCGGGCACGGGAGTGATGGCGCGCGCGATCTCGCGGGCCGCGCCGAAATCGACATCGCCGATCAACTTCGACTTGCCGTCGGGCTGAGCCACGCGGTTAATGCCGACGTCGATCACCGTCGCCCCTGATTTGATCCAATCGCCCTTCACCATCTCGGCACGGCCCACGGCGGCGACGACGATATCGGCGCGCCGGCAAATCGCGGCCAGGTCGCGGCTGCGCGAGTGCGCCATGGTGACGGTGCAGTCCTCGCGCAGCAGCAACTGCGCTACCGGCTTGCCGACCAGCACCGAGCGGCCGATCACCAGCGCGTCGGCGCCACTCAGAGAACCCAGCGAATCTTTCAGCAGCATCAGGCAGCCCAGCGGCGTGCACGACACCGGGAAGTCGAGCGACTCGCCGGCCGCGACCTGCGACAGGCGGCCGGCGTTCATCGGGTGTAGGCCATCGACGTCCTTGTCGGGATCAATCGCGCGGATCACTTCCGAGCTGGCGATGTGCTTGGGCAATGGCAGTTGCACGAGGATGCCGTGTACCTGGGCATCGGCGTTGAGCGTGGCGATCAGCTTCAGGAGCTCGGCCTGCGGCGTGGTCTCGGGCAGGCGATGCTCGAAGCTCGCCATGCCGACCTCGACGCTCTGGCGGCCCTTGCTGCGGACATAGACCTGGCTGGCCGGATCCTCGCCTACCAGCACCACGGCGAGGCCCGGCGTCACGCCCGTCGCCGCCGTCAGCTCGGCGACCGCGCCGGCGATGCGCTGGCGCAGGCCCTCGGCATAGGCCTTGCCGTCGATCAAGCTGGCCGTCATGGCGGGTTTCACCTCCAGGATTGGAGCGTCGCGGCAAGCGCCGCGTTGTCGCCCGCGACATGGATCGTCTTGCGGCGCGCGGCGGCGCCCTGGGTGACGATGATGGTGGATTTGTCGACGCCCAGCGTCGTGGCGAGCAGGGCGATCACGGACCAGAAGCTCACAGCCAGGACAGCGGTTGTCCGTAAGCGAGCGGCAGGAGGACCGCGCGGCGAATGAAGTAGATGATCAGGATCAGTACCAAAGGCGCCAGATCGATGCCGCCGAAATTCGGCAGGATGCGGCGGATCGGCCGCAGCAGCGGCTCGGTCGCGCGCAGCATGAACTGCCAGATCATGCCGACGACCTGATTGCGCGGATTGAGCACGTTGAACGCCAGCAGCCAGCTCATGATGGCCTGAATGATCAGCAGCCACATGAACAGCGAGAGCAGGATATCGAGGACCTCGGCCAACGCCCTGATCACAGCATCCTCCTTGTCGGGGGCGCACGCATAGCGGAGGCCCGGCGCGGCGGCAAGGCGACGCGCTCGCGCGGCCTCAAGCGCGCGCCAGGGTCAGCGTGACGGCGCCGAAGCGCAGCTCGCGGGAGTTGGTGATCTCGCGGATGCCGTTGACCGGCAGCAGGGGCGCACCGTCGATCCAGGTGCCGCCCGACGTGCCGAGATCCTCCAGACCGAGGCGGCCGGGCAGGATGTGCAGACGCGCGTGCGGCGCGCCGATCGAGCCATCGATGATGGTCAGGTCGGCCGGCGCGGCCGGCGCGCCGATGGTCAGGACCTGCCGGCTCTCGTCGAAGGCGAAGCGCAGCGGCGTGCCGTTGGGCAGGGCGCCGGACAGCACCCAGCCGATGGCGGTGGGCGGTGGCAGTTGCGCCGGCGGAGGCGGCAGGGCCTGCGGCGTGGCCGGGCCCGGCGGCAAGGGCGGCAACCCCTGGGGCGGCAACCCTTGGGGCGGCAACGGGCCGGCCGGCGACTGGTAGGCGACGCGCGGCGCGCTCGCGCCATCGCGCGGCCATTGGATGAAGGCGAAGACCCAGAGCAGGATGGTCCAGATGATCCAGCCCACGCCGGGGATGATGCCGGTGATGTTGAACAGCCCGAGATAACCGGGGAAGCCTGCCTTCACCATGATCCGCCACGACATCCAGGTCGTCAGCCCGAGGAAGATGATCGGCAGGATCACCGTGAAGAGCTTGCCGGCGAGCAGCGCGCCGAGACCGACGGCTTCCATCAGCGCGCTCCCGGCTGCGGCGGCCTGGCCGTCGCCTCGCCGGCCGGCCAGGTGCCGAAAGCGAGGATAGCGAAGACGATCAGCGTGCCGACGCCCGGGATCAGGTGCAGCAGAGACATCGCGCCCGAATAGCCGGCGCGGTTGCAGATGCGCCAGGTCGGGATGATCAGCGCCAGCACCATGACGACGAGATAGGCGATGATACCCAGGATCACGACGAACACGCCGGCTCCCAGGAGCCAGGCGAACGCGGTCTTGTCATCCATCGCGAAAGCCCTCCTCAGGCGAGACAGACGACCTCGATCTCGACCCGCGCGTCGCGCGGCAGACGCGCCACCTGCACGGTGCTGCGCGCCGGGGCGGGGTCGGCGAAATAGGTCTGGTAGACGCCGTTCATCGCCGCGAAGTCATTCATGTCGGCGAGGAATACCGTGGTCTTGACCGCCTTGCCAAGGTCGCTGCCGGCGGCGGCCAGCACCGCCTGCAGGTTTTTCAGCACCTGGTGGGTCTGCGCCTCGATCGAAGCGCCGACGAACTGTCCGGTCTTGGGATCGATCGGGATCTGGCCAGAGCAATAGATGAAGCCGCCGGCAGCGATCGCCTGCGAATAGGGACCAAGGGCCGCAGGGGCGGCGTCGGCCTGGATCTTCGTCTTGCTCATGGCGCTCTCCGGAAGCTGTCGCATCGCACCCTCGCACGCCCGCGCGCGGGCCGGCAAGTTGCCGCCCAAAAGCCTGTCGAACCGGCATTTTTCGATGCCAAAGGTCGCCTTGACTTGTGGGGGTGCCGTAACCATTATCCGCGCCGTTTTCAGGGCGAGGGGCTGTAGCTCAGTTGGGAGAGCGCGTCGTTCGCAATGACGAGGTCAGGGGTTCGATTCCCCTCAGCTCCACCAACCCGCCCGAAAACCTCACGCGCTGTCCGATCGCGCGACCATACCGCACAGCAGAAGCGAATCGTGTTCAGCGGCGCGCGCACCGATTCGTTGTTTGACCGTCATTGGCAAAGCTGCAAGCTTCGCGATGTCGTGAGGGGTTCAGGGAAGCGATGACTTCCGGCCTCGCGGCCCAAACAAGGTCGCGCCGCTTGGGCCGGGCTCGCGACCGCCAGGGGTGGCGACGCACGGCGCTCTCGAGCGCGGATGGCAGCGTACGCGTCCCGACCAGACGGTCCAGGAGCGACGCATGGGACGGCAGATTGCCCACCGCTTGCTGATCTCGATTCCGGCGTTGGTCGGAGTCCTCTTCCTGTGCTTCTGCCTGATGCAGGTGGTGCCGGCGGACCCCGCCATGATCATCGCCGGGCCAGACGCAAAGAAGGAAACCATCGACGCCATCCGCAAGGATCTCGGCCTCGACCGGCCGATTCCGATCCAGTTTATCGAGTACATCGTGCGCGTCGTGCAGGGCGATCTCGGCCGATCGATCATCTCCAACAAGAAGGTGATCGAGGAGCTGTCGCAGACCATCGGGCCGACGGTCGAACTAATGCTGGGCGCGATGCTGCTGGCGGTGCCGATCGGCATGTCGCTGGGCACCTTGGCGGCGGTGAAACGTGGCAGCGTCGTCGATCGAATCATCATGGCCTTCTCGGTCGCCGGGGTGTCGATGCCGGTGTTCTTCATCGGCCTGATCCTGATCCAGTATGTCGGCTTCAAATGGGCGCTGCTGCCCTTCACCGGGCGCACCGGGCCGGTCTGGGCGGGCGGCCTGCCCAGCCTGATCCTGCCGGCCGTCACCTTGGGCGCGGTGCTGATCGGGCCGATCTCGCGCCTCACCCGCACCGCCGTGCTCGAGGTGCTGGGCGCCGATTTCGTGCGCACGGCGCGCGCCAAGGGCCTGCGCGAAACCGTGGTGATCGTGCACCACGCGCTGCGCAACGCGCTGATCCCCGTCGTCACCCTGATCGGCCTGCAGGCCGCCTTCCTGCTGGGCGGCGCCGTCGTCACCGAGACCATGTTCGCCTGGCCGGGCGTCGGCCGCTTGGCCGTGGGTGCGATCGTGTCGAGCGATTTTCCGACCGCGCAGGGCGCCATCATGATCCTTG
>VGCZ01000039.1 GCA_016869975.1 Alphaproteobacteria bacterium | reverse complement strand
TCGTAGCACCAGTCGATGGCGGCGAGCAGGTCGTCGGGCACCTCGTGGATGCGGGGTGAAAGCGCCGCCATGGAGTCACTCCAGCTTGATGCCGAGCCGCTTAATCAGCTGGCCGTACTTCTCGACTTCATCAGGCAGCATAGCCTTGAATTCCGCCGGCGTGTTGAACACCACCTCCGAGCCGTCGCTGTCCAGCTTTGCGCGGAACGCGGGGTCGGCGGCGGCCTCCTTCAGCACGCCGTAGAGCCGCTCGATGATCGCCTGATGCGTGCCCGCCGGCGCCGCCAGCGCCAGCCAGGCATCCTGGCTGAAGCCGTTGGGCATCGACTCCAGGATCGTCGGCACGTCGGGCATCGCCGCCGTGCGCTTCGCCGAGGTCACCGCCAGTGGGCGTAACTGTCCCTGCTGCGCCAGCCTCATCGCCGTCGGCATGGTCGGGAAGCCGACATCGATCTGCTCGCCGAGCAGGCCGCGGATGATGTCGGGCGCGCCCTTGTAGGGCACGTGCACGTAGTCGATGTCGGCTGCCAGCCGGAAGGCCGACGCCGAGAGATTGGCGAGGCTGGCGACGCCGCCTGAGCCGTAGTTCAGTCTGCCGGGCTTCGCCTTCGCCAGCGCGATGAACTCCGCCACGGTCTTGGCCGGCGAGGACGGCGGCACCACCATCAGCGAGGGCAGGCGGGTGATGATGGTGATCGGCGCGAAATCCTTCACAGGGTCGTAGCCGATCCGGGCGTAGAGGTGCGGGTTGATGACGTGGCTGCCGGTCAGTAGCAGCAGGGTGTAGCCATCGGCCGGCGCGCGCACCGCGACCTCGGCGCCGATATTGCCCGATGCGCCGGGCTTGTTGTCGACGATGAAGGTCTGGCCCAGCCCCGCCGCCAGCCGCTCACTGACAACGCGCGCCGCGACATCCGGCGCGCTGCCGGCGATGAACGGCACGATGATCTTCACCGGCTGGGCGGGATACGGCGCCTGCGCGAACGCCGACCCGGCGAGCAGCGCCAGCGCTGCGACAACGAATCCGCTGATCCATCGCATCATTGTCGATTCCCCCGCCTCATTGCCCTCTCCCCGCTCGCGGGGAGAGGGAGGAAGAAGGGCTCAGAGATACTTCGCCGGCCGGATCATCGCGCGCCACATATGCGCGACGGGGCTGTTGTCGAAGCCCAGTCCCTCTGCCGGCTGCTTGAAGTTCCGCCCGATGATATCCGTGAACTCCTCGAGCTCGACATGCACGTTCGGATCGAACGAGTAGATGTCGTGCACCGTGATCATGCGGCCCGACATGTACCATTTGTGGTTCCGCATCCTCTTGTAATCCTCCGCCACATACGCATCCGGCTCGTAATCGGCGCCAAACAGCGTGACATAGGATTGCGGATACTCGTAGCCCACCGACGGATCGGCGTAGAAGCGCAGCACCTGATGCGCGCGGATCGCCCAGGTCACCTCCTCGTCGACATAGGGCTCTACGAGCTGCGCGCCCCAATAGCCGTGATCGCCGCGGATGAAGCCGACGCCGGCGATGTCGTGCAGCAGGCAGGCCAGCACCATCTTCTCGCTGAGCCCGCCCTTCACCGCGTGCCGCGCGCTCTGCAGCAGATGCGCGCTGGGTCCAAAGCGCAGCTTGAAGAAGTCGATCAGGGTCGGCTTGTCCGGCATCTTGGGCAGGCGCGGATCGTCGCCCATCAGCAGGCGCAGATTGGGGTTGGCCTTCAGCATCGCGCCGGCATTGGGCGGCGCGCTGAAATCCGCTTCGGCCAGGCTGTGGATGTGCGACTTCACGACCAGATAGTCGAGCTCGCGCGCCTTGCGCTCCTCCATCGCGTCGGCGCGTGCGTGCAGGGAAAGGGCTGCGTCGTTCATGGCATGTCCTCCGCGATATGGCGGTTCGAGCCGGTGTGTGGTGGAAGAGTAGCACGTTGCAGATGCTCCAGACGACTCTTGTGCAGCTGCGAGTGCCCAGGCTTCAATTGCTGCTTGGAGGCCACGCATGAGCAAGACCAGATTTCATACCCAATGGGCGGCGCAGTTTCTGGCTGCCGCCGAACTTGCTCGGCGTGGATACTCAGTTTCGTTCACGATGGGGAACAATGCTCTGGTTGCCGACCTCATGGTCGGTACCGAAGCCGGTAAACAATCCTGGGTGGACGTCAAAGGCTAAAAGGGCAGGTCAGAATGGTTCTGCAAGCCGAAGGCTTGCAGAAAGAGTCTCTTCTATGTCTTTGTGGCTCTCGTACCCGAACCGCACCTCGAGAAGCCACGAGCACCAGATGAGTTCTTCATTCTGACTCAGGCGGAGGCCAACGCTCTTGTTGTCGACAGCAAGGCACCAGGCATTCCGTTCAAGCTCGCCGCATCTCATCGAGATCGCTGGAGCAAACTGCCTTCTTCTAAATGAGGCTATTGGCTGTGGACCATACCGCGCCTGCGACTAACCTCGCTCAACCCGCCCCCGGCAAGACCTGCGGCGCCTGCACGCTGTGCTGCAAGGTCGTCGGTATCGCCGAGCTGAAGAAGCCGGCCGATGTCTGGTGCGGGCATTGCGACAAGGCCAGGGGCTGCAAGATCTACGACACGCGCCCCGGGGAGTGCCGCACCTTCAACTGCCTCTTCCTGCTGCACGCTGACTTCCCGGAGGCGTGGCGGCCCAGCAAGTCGAAGCTCGTGCTCTACGGCCAGGGCAACGACGTCGTCGTCCATGTCGATCCTGGCGCGCCGGGCGCCTGGCTGAGCGAGCCGTTCTACAGCGCGCTCAAGGGGCTGGCGGAGAACCAGGGGCCGCTGGGCGGCATGGTCAGCGCGCGCATCGGTAGACGCTGCGTCGTCTTCAAGCCGGACGGGCACATCGACCTCGGCACGCTGGATGACGATGAGACCATCCGCTTCAGCTACCAGCACGGACAGGTCGTGGCGGCGAAGGTCAGGCGCGCGGACGCGGGGTAGCGCATCCACTCAGGCTGTCATCCCGAGCGCAGGGAGGGATCTCTTTGGGAGCGCCGCTGCTCCCAGAAGACTTTAGACCCCTCGCTGCGCTCGGGGTGACAGTGGAGCGCGCACCGTTCCGCCGGGCGCCGGCGTGGGATAAAGTCCAGCATGCTGTTCGAGCCCAGGCACTGGTCCGAGCTCGTCCGCCAAGGCTACACGGTCGTGTCGGGCGCGATCGACGCGCGCCTGTTGCGCGCGGCGCAGGAGGCGGCTTCCGCGCTGGCGGCGCTGCATCCCGATGGCGACTGGGAGCGATCGAAGGACGAGTCGTGGCGCGAGATCCGGCACTGCCGGCATCCGGCGTTCGGCTCGATCGTGCACGCGGCGCTCGACCCGCTGACGGCGGCGATCCTCGACAGCGCGCCGCCGCTCGAACCCGTGCAGCTCGCCGCGACCATGCCCGGCTTCGCCACCCGCGCCCGCATCGGCCGTGCCTTCCATGTCGATGGCGGCGGCGGGCCGGCGCTTGGCGTCTTCAACGTGCTGCTGGGTGTGGCGCTGACGCCGGTCGCGTCGGATACCGCGGGCGGCTTTCACGTCTGGCCGGGCTCGCACGAGCGGCTCGCGGCGCTGTTCCGGCAGCAGCCGGTCGACCGTCCGGTGCACTGGGGCGAGGCCAAGCTCGCCGGCCAGAAGCTGCTGCAGCCCGAGTCGCGCATGGTGGTGCCGAGGCTTGCGGCCGGCGACATCGTCGTCGCGCATAGCTTCCTCTCGCATGGCACCTCTGCCAACACGACCGACGTGCGGCGCGATATGATCTTCCAGCGCCGCGCCGCCGCGCCCTTGTGGGATCCGCAAACCCAGGACGCGGCGCGCGCGCAGTTCATGCGCGATCCGTGGGCCTTCTTTCGGCGGCCCGTTGAAGGAGTATCGTGATGTCTCTGCCGCTCGAAGGAATCCGCGTCATCGAAGTCGGCCAGGCGCTGGCCGGTCCGCTGGCCGGCGTGCTGTTCGCCGACATGGGCGCCGATGTGATCAAGATCGAGAAGCCCGATGGCGGCGACGACGCGCGCATCTGGGGGCCGCCTTACGGGCCGGACGGCGTGACGTCGCTGTATTTCTACGGCCAGAACCGCAACAAGCGGTCGGTGACGCTCGACCTGAAGCTGGCGGCCGACGTCGACACGCTGCACAAGCTCTGCGAGACAGCCGACGTGCTGATCCAGAACTTGCGGCCCGGCGTGGTCGACGAGATCGGCATCGGGCCGGAGGCGATGCTCAAGCGCCATCCCCAGCTGATCTACTGCTCGATCTGGGCTTTCGGCTACCAAGGGCCGCTGCGCATGAAGCCGGGCTTCGATCCGCTGCTGCAGGCCTATGGCGGCATGATGAGCGTCACGGGCCGTGCCGAGGATCCGCCGACCTTCTGCGGCGCCTCGATCAACGACAAGGCCACTGGCCTGTTCTGCACCATCGGCGCGCTCGCCGGCCTGCGCCAGCGCGACCGGACGGGCAAGGGCTGCCTGGTCGATACGTCGCTGTTCGACTCCGCCGTGTTCTGGGTCGAGGGCCAGCTCAACGGCTACCTCGCCAACGGGACACTGCCCAAGCGCCACGGCACCGGCGGCTCGGTGATCGTGCCCTACCAGACTTTCGACTGCGCCGACGGCAAGCCGCTCTGCCTCGCGCCCGGCAACGACCGGCTATGGGCGCGCTGCGCCGTGGTGCTGGGCCATCCCGACTGGGCGAGCGACCCGAAGTACTCCAAGAGCGCCCAGCGCGTCGCCAACAAGGACGTGTTGCTGCCGATGATCGCCGCGGCGATGCGGAAGAAGACGCGCGTGGAGTGGATCGAGGCGATGGAGAAGGCCGGCGTGCCCTGCGCCGCCGTCAACGACATCGCCGAGCTCGCCGCGACGGAACAGCTCGGCGCCGTCGACCTGGTGCACGAGCTCGCGCCACGCGACGGCGAGGCGGGTGGCCTGAAGGTGGTGGGGCTGCCCATCTCCTTCGACCACCACCGCCCGAAATCCGTGAAGGCCGCGCCAAAGCTCGGCGAACACACCCAGGAGGTGCTGGCCGAACTCAACGCACGATCCAAGGCGGCCGAATAGTCTTTCTCCCTCTCCCCGCAAGCGGGGAGAGGGCGTGAAGATCAAAACTTCGGCGGCTCGACGTTCTGGTTCCAGTTCGGATCGCGACTGGGGCTGAGCGGCGGATCGGCCGCGAGCAATCCCTTGCCGGGGATGTAGTTGACCTCCAGCCGGATGCCGTCGGGATCCTCGAAGACGAAGTAGTAGTAGCCCGGCGCCCAGTCGCCCTCGAGCGGGCCGCGATCGATGCGGCCACCCAGCGCACGCACCTGCTCGGCCACTTTGTCGACATCCTCGCGCGTGCGCGCGCGCAGGCAGAGGTGGTGCAGGCCGACGCGGTTCTGGTTGAAGGCCTCGCCCCGCAGCTCCTCGGCGCAACGCTGGATGCCGATCGCGGTACGTCCACCCACGTGATAGAGGAAGTTGTTGCCGTCGTAGACCTTGCGCATGCCGAGGAACGGCAGCAGCCCGGCATAGAAGGCGTGCGCTTTCTCCCACTGGCTCACTGTCAGAATGACATGCGCCAGGCCATTCACTTCGATCATGAGGGTCGCTTCTCCACGCCTGTCATCCCGGGCACAGCGAGGGATCCAGGCTCTCTCGAGATCCCTCGCTTACGCTTGGCATGACAGCATGGCCGCTACGTCAGCGCAGCTGAATCGTGCTCATAGAGCCATGCGATATTCGCCAGCGAGCGGTCGCCGACGTTGCGCATGGCCTCGTCGCGCTTCGCCTGCTCCGGGCCGTCGGGCAGGTGGAAGCGCACGCGGTTGGCGCGCGATAGCTCCTGCAGGCGGCTGGCGCGCGGCTTGCGCACCGCCTCGTAGCGCTTCAACGCGCCCGGTACATCGTCGGGCGTCGCGGCCAGCAGCGAGGCGAGCGCGGCGCCATCCTCGATCGCCTGCGCTGCGCCCTGCGCCATCATCGGCAGCATGGGATGGCAGGCGTCGCCCAGCAGGGTGACGCGCCCGTCGCTCCATTGCGGCAGCTGATCGCGATCGTGCAGCGCCCAGATATAGGTCTCGGGAAACGCCTCGATCAGGCCGCGCACCATGGGATGCCAGCCCTCGTAGCGCGCCAGCACGTCGGCGACCTCGCCGCGATCGGTCCATGACTCCTTGGTCCAGTCGCCGCGCTCGACGACGCAGACCACGTTCATGAAACGGCCGCTGGCGACCCAGTAGTGCACGACATGCGCCGCCGGGCCCATCCAGTTGTGCGACACGACCTCGATGTCGAGATGGCGCACGCGCTCGGCCGGCACCAGCCCGCGCCAGGCGACGCAGCCGGTGAAGCGCGGCTTCTCCGGCCCGTAGAGCGCGGCGCGCACGCGGCTGTGGATGCCGTCGGCGCCGATCACCGCGTCGGCCTCGACGCGCTGGCCGTTGTCGAAGATCACGACCACGCGCTCGCCCCTGGGCTCCAGCCCCACCAGCTTGTGGCTGATGTGCAGGCGCTCGGGCGGCATCGCGTCGGCCAGCAGATTGGCGAGGTCGGCGCGGTGGAAGTGGTAGTAGGGCGCGCCGAAGGCGGCCTCGACCTCGGGCCCGAGCGGCGCGCGCTGCAAGGTGCGGCCATCGTCCCAGCGCCGCTGGTGCACGCCCTTGGGCAGCACGCCGATCCTGTCCATCGCGTCGCGTACGCCCAGCCGATGCAGCAGACGCGAGGCGTTGGGGCTGATCTGGATGCCGGCGCCGATCTCGGTGATGCGTGGCGCCTGCTCGTAGACCTGAACGTCGAGCCCGGCGCGCCGCAACGCCAGCGCCGCCGACAAGCCGCCAATGCCGCCACCGATGACGGCGACGCGGATCATCTCCCCCGCCCCGCCAGCGGGGAAAGGGAAGCTAACGGCAGGCGCACTTGCCGCCGACGCCGCCGAAATTCTTCTTGGCAAAGGACTCGGCGTCCATGCGGTAACCGAAGCTGCCCATCTGGCAGATACCCGAACCGCGCGCCGATTTCATCTGGTTGAAGTCGCGCGAATCGACCTCGATCTTGCTGTTGGCGCAATAGACGTAGTAGCCGGACGCCTGCGCCGTGAAAGGCGCCGCCGCGATGGCGATGGAAGCCGCGATGATCGCGATACGCATCAAGAGATCCCCCTATCTCGCCGCGAGGACTCGCGCCTCGCCGCATGCCCTGGCCAGAGCCTCGGTGGCGTCGCCCGCCGAGGCCAGCGGCGGCAGGCGGATGGTCTCGATGTCGGCGATGCCGGCCTCGCGAAGCCACCAATCGAAATACGGTACCTGGAAATCGGCGCCAAATTGCGGCGGCTTGCCCGGCGCGTAGATTCCGGCGCTGTAGACCACGGTGGCGCGCTTATCCTTCAAGAGTCCGCTGTAGCCGGCGGCGCGATCGAGGTTGAACAGCAGGCCGGGCTGCATGATGACATCGATGTAGTGCTTCAGCCGGTAGGGGATCGAGCCGTTCCACATCGGCACGCTGAAGACGTAGCGATCGGCGGTCCGGAAACGCTCGACGACGGCGAGCACGGATTGCCAGGCCGCGCGCTGCGCATCGTCAGGCTTGCCCTGCCGCATCACCGCCAGCTTGGCCGCGACCTTCTGGTCGTCGAAGGCCGGCAGCTCCTCGCGCCACAGATCGAGCGTGTCGATCGCGAAGTCCGGGTGCTTCGCGGCGAACGCCTCGACATAGGCCGAGGCGACCGTGTTGGAGCGCGAGGCGCCGCCGCGCGGCGAGCCGACGACATACAGAAGACGGGGCATGTCAGTCGTCGCCCGCCGCCACCGTCTTCTTAGTCGCCGCTTCCTTCTCCGCCATCTTGGCCTTCAGCTGCTCGGGCGTCAGCCGCACGATGTGCTCGTTCTGATGGCTGTAGATGTCGTACTTCTGCACATCGAGATCCTCGAGCACGATCTCGCGCGCCATCACCTTCGCCTTCCATGCCGCGTGCTCGGCCTCCGCCGCTTGGAACTCCGGCATGACCTCTTTGGCGAACAGCTCCAGCGACTCGCAGATGTCCCGGTGACTGGTCTTGCCCGCCTGGTTGAGCAGGATCACCTGATCGACGCGGCTCGCCTGGAACTGGCGCAGCTTCTTGCGGATGGTCTCCGGCGAGCCGATCAAGCCGGACTCCAGCGCCTTCTTTTCCTCCGGCCCGCCCTTCCAGCTCTGATAGTCCCGCCAGAGATCGGATTGGCCCGGCCCATCGACGCCTTTGCGGCCGTAGTAGGAGAGCGCGAAGATGAAGAAGGTCCAGCCGGCCGCCTTGGCTTCCGCTTCCTCGTCCGTCGCCGCGCACATGAAGCCCGACACCATCGCCACGTTGGGATTGCTCGGGTAGTCGGCGAGCTTCCTCGAGTTGTTCAGCAGGTTGTTGTAGTACTTGTGCACCCAGGCGCGCGCCGCTTCGGGCGTCACGAAGGTGAAGCCCAGCGCGCCCATACCCCATTCACCCGCCTTGCCGATGGTCTGGATGTTGGAGCACGCCACCCACAGCGGCGGATGCGGCTTCTGGTAGGGCTTGGGAACGACGTTGCGCGCCGGGAAGTCGTAGTACTGGCCGTGGAACTCCCAACTGTCCTTGGTGAACATCGGGATGATGGCCTTCACAGCCTCTTCCCAGCGCTCGCGCTTGTCCCGCACGCGGATGTTGAACGGGTGCAGCTCGGCCGGTCCCGCCGCCTCGCCCATGCCGAGATCGACGCGCCCGCCGCTCAGCAGATCGAGCGTCGCGACCTTCTCGGCGACGCGATGCGGCTGGTTGGTGGTGAGCTGGATCACGCCATGGCCGAGCCGGATGCGCTTGGTGCGCTGGCTGGCGGCGCCGAGAAAGACCTCGGGCGCGGAGGAGTGCGAGTACTCCTCGAGGAAGTGATGCTCGACCTCCCAAGCGTAGTCGTAGCCGAGGCGATCCGCGAGTTCGATCTGGCTCAGCGAATCTTGCAGCAGCTGATACTCGCTGCGCTCGGTCCACGGCCGGGGCAGCTGATGCTCATAGAAGATGCCGAACTTCATGCGTGTCGCTCCCTGCCGTGGATTGGACGATCCGCTGTCCACTGAGTCAATCGCGCCGGGCCGCGATCAGCAACCTGACCAAGAAATTATGGCGCCTGCGGGCGAAACGCTGTAATACCCTTACGACCGGTGTAGCGACTAGACCTAACGTGTTGACTCTCAACAATCTTGCCACCGATTCCGCCGCCGCTCGTGTTTCGCCCCCAGACTGGATGGCGGCGCGCTGATGGCCTTCAGCCACTCCTTTGTGGTGCCGTCCTACAACCACGGCCGGTTCATCGGCGAGACCATCGAATCGCTGCTCGACCAGGATCTGCCGGGGTCGGAGATCGTCGTGTGCGACGACCACAGCACCGACAACTCCCGGGAGGTGATCGAGCGCTATCGCGACCGCATCCGCATCGTCCATCCGCCGCGGCGCCTGGGCATGATGCCCAACTACAATTTCGCCACCACCCAGGCGACCGGCCAGTGGGTATCGCTGCTGGGCTCCGACGACCGCGCCCTGCGCGGTTTCGCCCGCCTGGTCCGTGAGGGCGCGTCACGCACGCCCAACGCCGTGGTGGTCACCGGCGACTACGACCAGATCGACGGCGAAGGCCGCAGGATCCGCGCCGAGAAGGTTCTGTCGATGCGCCCGGTGATCCGGCCACCGGAAACCTTCCACACCCAGCTCGCCGCGCCCAAGGTGCCGCCTGTGGCCAACGCCTTCCATCGACCATCCTGGGAGAAGGTCGGCGGCTTTCCCGAGCAGGCGACCTTGATCGGCGACTGGGGCCTGTGGCTGCGGCTGGCGCCGCTGGGCGATTTCGTGCATGTCGCCCAGCCACTCGCGGAGTACCGCGTCAGCTACCGCCCCAACATCGCCTATGAGCGGCGCATCGAAGCGTTGCGCGACGACGTCTATATCGTGCTGACCCTGATCCCGGAGGTCGCGCGACAGATGTCCGGCGTCGACATGAAGCACGTCGAGACGGCCCGGCGCGCGCGGCTGCGCTCGCTGATCGCCAGCTACAGCAAGATGCTGGCGCCCGACGATCGCGCCTTCGCCGTCGAGATCCTGCGGGACTGGGCGTCGCAAACCGGGCTCGTCCACATGCTCGAGCGTTTCGCCCGCGGCGAGACGGTCTCCGCCGGCTGGCGCGACAGCGCGCTTCGCCGCGTCCTGCGCGACATCTACAAGGCGTTGCGACGCTAGGCGCGACGATCAGCGGCTATCGCTATGCCCGACACGACCGTCGGCGTGGTCGTGTCGGGTTTTCATCAGGCTCCAGACGATCCCGGCGGCGAGGATGGCAAAGGTGACGCCAAGCGACGCCCACGCCGGGAACTTCTCGAGCCCCAGCGCGTCGGCGATGAAGATCTTCGAGCCGATGAAGATCAGCACCACGGCCAGGGCGGGCTTGAGGTAGCGGAAACGCTGGATCACGGCGGCCAGCGCAAAGTAGAGGGCGCGCAGTCCGAGGATGGCGAAGATGTTCGAGGTGTAGACGATGAACGGGTCGGTGGTGATCGCGAAGATCGCCGGCACCGAATCCACGGCGAAAATCAAGTCGGCGATCTCGACCATGACAAGCGCCAGGAAGAGCGGCGTGACGAACAAACGGCTCGCGCCGCTCCGTGGATCGGGCAGGCGGACGAAGAAGCGTTCGCCGTGATGCGCATCGGTCACATTGAAACGCCGACGCATGAAGCCGATCAGCGGATTGTCGGCGAGGCTGGGCGGCTTGTCGCCCAGCCAGAGCATCTTCACGCCGGTCGCGATCAGGAAGACGGCGAAGAGGTAAAGCACCCAGGCGAATTGCGACACGAGCGTCGCGCCTAGCCCGATCATGATGGCGCGTAGCACGATGACGCCGAGGATGCCCCAGAACAGGACCCGGTGCTGATAGCGGTCCGGCACGGCGAAGAACGCGAAGATCAGCGCGATGACGAAGACATTGTCGAGCGCGAGCGTCTTCTCGACGACGAAGCCGGTCAGGTAGTTCATGCCGGACTCAGCGCCCAGGCTCCACCAGACCCAGACGCCGAACAGGACGCCGATCCCGAGGTAGCCGCCCGACAGAAGCAGACTCTCGCGCACATCGATCCGCCGGTGCTCGCGATGCAGCACGCCAAGATCGAACGCGAGCAGCGCCACGACGATGCCCAGGAAAGCCAGCCACATCCACAGCGGCTTGCCCAGCCAGTCGAGGAATAGAGACGAGAGATCCACGTGACAGATCCGGCTTGGTCAGTGATGTCGTAAGATCCGACATCGCAGTCGCGCCGCGGGCGCGCTTGCCAGAGGGGCCCGGATCGACGGGTGCTCGAGAAGTGATCGCGCAGCGTCCAGATTCAAGGACCCCGCCGCGGGCTTTTTTGCTCGGCCCCACCCTTGACGCACGGCATGTGGATCATGATGTGGTCAATCGTCCCGGGTCCGGGCCCCTCTGACGGCATGCCGCCGTGATGTCGGACCCTTCCACCTGACGAGCGCCCAGGCGCTCGGAATCTGGGAGGCATCCAATGTCGACAGTGGATCAAGTTATCGGCCCGCGGCTGGCTGGTATTTCCAATGGCCCCCTTGGCTTCTTTCGGCGCGGTTCAGTGAAGCGGACCGACGCGTCGGCCTCCGTCAGGAGGCGATGATGCGTGGGCTTGTCTGGATCGTCGCCGTCGCGGCGCTGGTCGTCTGGAGCCTCCTGGCGTGGGGCGTGGGCTCGGTGGTCGATACCGCGAGCGACTGGGCGGCTGCCAACGCGGATCTGGTGTCGTCGAGCCCGGGGATCATCGAGACCTTGTCATGGGCGCTCGGCGGCCTGGGTAGCGCCGGCGAGGTGATCGTTGCGGTCGTCTGGCTGATCGGCGTGATCGTGATCGTTCTGATCGCGCTCGCCGCGCGGTACCTGGCTCGGGGCGGCAAGCTGCCCGGCATCCTGCGCAGGGGGTGATCTCTTCGGTGGCCGCTACCGGGCGCCGTCGCGCATGCCTCAGCCTGGCCGCCAGATCTCGACGGTGCGATCACGCCTGCCAGGGAAAGCGCGGCAGGAAGAGATCGCTGCTGTAGCGCGACAGCCGGTAGTTCTCGGTGGCGTTGACCAGGGCGGCGCGGATGCCGGGCTCGAGCGCGGAGTGGCCGGCGTCCGGCACGACGACGTAGCGCGCCTCCGGCCAGGCGCGCGCCAGCTCTTCGGCGGTCACCGGCGGGCAGACCGCGTCGTAGCGGCCCTGCACGATGGTGCAGGGCAGATGACGGAAGCGATTGATGTCGCGCCACGGCCATCCCTCGGCGAGGAACACCCGGTTGACGAAGTAGTGCGCCTCGATGCGCGCCAGTGCCAGCGCGAAGCCGCCGCCATCGGCCTCCAGCGCGCCGCGCGCGCTGGGATAGAGCGTCGAGCAGGTCGCCTCGTAGCGGCTCCAGGCGCGCGCCGCGGCGCGGTGGCGCACCGGGTCGGGATCGATCAGGCGCGTGTAGTAGCCGGCCAGCAGGTCGTCGCGCTCGCCCGGCGGCAGATGCTCGGCGAATTCTCGCCAGGCCTCGGGAAAGATGTTCCGCATGCCATGCAGAAACCACCGCACCTCGCTGTCGCGACCCAGGAAGATGCCGCGCAGAATGAAGCCGATGCAGCGCTCGGGGTGGCGCGAGGCGTACGCCAGAGCCAAGGTCGAGCCCCAGGAGCCACCGAACAGCAGCCACTGCGCGATGCCCAGATGTCGCCGTAGTGTTTCGAGATCGTCGATGAGGTGCGGCGTGGTGTTGTCGACCACGTCGCCCAGCGGCAGCGAGCGGCCCGAGCCGCGCTGGTCGAAGATCACGATGCGGTAGAAGGCAGGATCGAAGAAGCGGCGATGCACCGGCGCGGAGCCGGCGCCCGGCCCGCCATGCAGGAACACGACCGGCACGCCCTCGGGATTGCCGCTCTGCTCCCAGTAGAGCGTGTGGCGCGCATCGACCGGAAGCATGCCGGAGGCGTACGGCACGATGTCGGGGAACAATTCCGACCGTAAGGGGTTCTCCGACCGCGGCATTTCTACGCGATAACGCTCCCGTGTACGTCGCCTGCGCGGGGTTTCGCGGGCGCGACGCGCCGCGATATTATGCGATCATCGGTGGCCGTCAACGCGTTCGCGCCGGGGTGCGCGGGCGTCAACAGGCAGAGGTCGTGAATGACGGCGTGGTTGCGCGAGTTCTTGGCCCACCTGCTTCCCGCTCCCCGCGACAGCGGGGGGAAGGGAAGAGGTCGGTTGGCCAATCCTCTTTGGGAGCGCGCGCTGTCGCGCCTTGTCCTGGCGCTCGCCTTCGCCGCCGGGCTCGCCGCCTGCGCCGCGACCGACGAGCGCCCGGCGGCGCGCGCACCGGCGCCCAACGCGGCCGCGGTCTATGTTCAGGGCGTGCTCGATCGGCTGGCGCGGACGAGCGAGGAGCGGCGCGCCTGGAGCATCGCCATCCTCGACATCCCCGACGTCAACGCCTTCGCGTTTCCCGACGGGCGGGTCTTCGTGACGCGCGGCCTGCTCGCGTTGCTCGACAACGAGGCGCAGCTCGCCGCCGTGGTCGGCCACGAGATGGGGCATGTCACGGCTCGCCACGCCGAGCAACGCCGCGCGCTGCGACAGCGCAACGCCGAGGTCGCGGTCCAGGTAGGGCGCGCGACAGGCGATCCAAGGCTGGTGCGCGAGATCGCGGCGCTGGGCGTGCTCGACGAACGCGCCTATTCGCGCGACCAGGAATTCGAGGCCGACCGTATCGGTATCGCCATGATCGGCCGCGCCGGCTACGACGTCGACGCCGCGATCGCCGTCCTGTCGCGGCTGCGCGAGCACAGCCAGCTGGAGGCGCGGCTGGCCAGCCGCTCGTCCGACAAGGCCGATCCCGCCGCGAACATGCTGTCGACCCACCCGCGGACCATCGATCGCGTGAAGGCGGCGCGCGATCTCGTGGCGAGCGCGAAGGGCGGCGGCGCGGTCAATCGCGACCGGCATCTCGACGCGATCGACGGCATGCTGTTCGGCGACGAGCCGCGCCAGGGCTACGCGCGCGGCCGCGACTTCCTGCATCCCGAGATGGGCTTCGCGTTCAGCGTGCCGCCGGGCTTCCGCCTGCTCAATAGTCCGAGCGCGGTCGCGGCGCTGGGGCCGGACGATTCGGAGATGGTGTTCACCTGCCGGCGCGATCCCGGGGATGGCCCGATCGTTGACACCATGCGTCGCATGCTGCCCAGGGTGAGCCTCGCCGACGCGCGCCCGACGACCATCGGTGGCATGGAGGCCGCCATCGGCCGCCGTCCGATCGGCGCCGGCGACGACGAGGATTTTCGCGTCGTGGCTGTCCGCTTCACGCCCAACGTCTGCGTCTTCCTGATCAGCGCGGCGGCGTTCCGCCAACCCGATCGCGGCGAGGAGCTGGTGCGCGCGGCGCAGACCTTCCGCCGCCTCGACCCGCGCGAACGCGCGCAGTTGCGGCCGTTGAGGCTGAAGATCGTCGCCGTGGCGGCGGGCGACACGCCGCAAAGCCTGGCCGCGCGCATGCCGCTGGGCGAGAACGCGCTCGACTGGTTCAACACGCTCAACGGCCTGGAGCCCGGCGCGGTGTTGCGGCCCGGGCAGCGAGTGAAGACGGTGGTGGCGGATTAGCGTCGACTATCGCCGGTTCGTGGCGGCCGAACGATCGCCTCGGCCTCGATCTCGACGCGGTGGTCGCCGATGAGGCCGGCGACGCGGATCAGTGTGTTGGCTGGCTTGATGTCGCCCAGTACGCGTCCGTGCGCGCGCGAGATCGCCAGCACGTCGGCCTCGTCGGTGATGTAGATGCGCGTGCGCGCGATGTCCTCGACGCGCCCGCCCAGCGACACGACGGACGCCACGATACGGTCGAGTATGTAGGTGGTCTGCGCGCCGGCGTCCTTGGGCGCCACCGCTCGGGACAGGCCGGCGATCGCCGTAGTGCCCGACACCAGGATGCGATCGCCGATGCGCTGTGCGCGGCAATAGCCGGCGATGTCCTCCCAGGACGATCCGGTCAGCACGCGCTCGGCGCCGCGCCCGGCAGGCTGGCGCTGGAACGGCTTGTCCACCTCGGAGAGGTGATGGGACAGATCGCCCGAGGCGGTCAGGAACGGCGGCCGGCGGTATTCGTCGCCGCAATCGCCGGGAATCGGCTGGGTCGCGGCGAAGGCGTCCTCGAGCAGCGCGCGGTCCTCGGCGTCCAGCGCGAAGGAGAACAGCCGCTTGTTGTCGGCCGCGTGCATCGTCTCGCCGAGCCGCGCGCCGATGATGATGCCCGCGACACGGCGCTGCTCCAGCACCCAGCGCGTCGCGACATTGGCGATCGACACGCGATGCTTGCGCGCGATCTCCGCGGCCGCGCGCAACACGGTCTGGAACGCCCGCCAGCCGCCGGCGGCCGCGATGAAGCGGCCGTATTTCATCTTCGACCAGTCGGTGACGTCGGCGGGCTCCGCCCGTTCGAGCCAGCGCTCCGACAGGAAGCCGCCATTGAGCGTGCCGTAGGCGAGCAACCAGGCACCGTGCCGCTCGCAGACATCGGCCAGCTCGCCGGCGGCCCGCCGGTCCATCAGCGAGAAGCTCACCTGGTTGGTGCGCAGCGGCACGCCGTCGCAGATCGCCAGGTTGAAATGGGCGGCGTCGAAGTTGGTGACACCCAGCTCGCCGATCAGGCCCTCCTGACGCAGCCGCGCCAGCTCGTGCAGGGCGTCAAGCCAGGCCGGATGCTCGAAGGTCCACCAGTGGAACTGCAGCAGGTCGATCCGCTCGACGCCCAGCCGCTCGAGGCGCTCCTGAACGCCCGCGCGCACGATGGCGGCGGTCATCGGCCCCGGCGACGGGCACCACTTGGTGAAAGCGAGCGGACGACGCGCGCCGTCGCGCGACAGCAGCCGGCCGGCGATGAGCTCGGCGCTGCCGTAGTGATCGGCCATGTCGAAGGTGTCGAGACCTTCGGCGACATAGGCCGCGAGATAGTCCGCGCCTACGTCGGGATCGATCGTCCTGCCGTCCTTCTCGATATCCGCCACCTGCCACAGGCCGGTCAGGACTCGTGAAATTTCCAGATTGTCGGTCAGACGGGTACGTTCGGATATTGGGGACATGCGTTGATGATCGGGTTCAGGTAAGCGTCATACTGGAGCCAGTGACGGTGGAAGTCATCAGGATCGGAAAGTCGGGGCATGGAACGCGACGGCGAACGGGGATTTTGGCTCTATGACCTCAGGGTGGAGACGGTGCTCGATGGGCGCACGCCGGTCTGCCGGCATGTCGAGGGCGAGTATTTCAGGGTGATCGGCGAGAACCTGGTGTTCGAGGCCGGGCAAACGAAGGTCTCGATGTACGCGCTGGCCGCGGTCCTGCCGCTGCTGCCGGCGCGTCAGCGCGACACCGATCCCGACGACTGGATGTCGACCGACGCCGAGGTCGCCTGCGCCGATCCGCATTGTGGCGGGCGCTTCCGGATCGTGCGCGAGGGGCGGCGCTGGTTTGCTCACGCCGCGACCACCGGCCTGCCTGAATCACGCGGCACACCCTATTGGCGCGAAGAGAAGAAATGACGATCGAGACCGCCGATCTCCGCCCCGGCCATCGCATCTCCCGGATCATCAAGGGCGGCTGGCAGCTCGCAGGCGATCACGGCGAGGTTCGCCCCGCGCAGGCGATCGCCGATATGGAGGCGTTTCTCGACGCCGGCATCACCACCTTCGACTGCGCCGACATCTACAAGGGCGTCGAGGACATGATCGGCGCCTTCACCGCCGATGTCCGCGATCGCCGGGGCGCGGCGGTCGCGGACCGCGTCGTGGTCCACACCAAGCTGGTGCCGGATCTCGGCCGGCTCGACGACATCCGCGCCGACGAGATCGAGGCGATCGTCGATCGGTCCCTGCACCGCCTGAAGATCGAACGCTTGCCGCTGGTGCAGTTCTTCTGGTGGGACATGAGCCGCGGCGATCCCGTGGGCGCGCTCGCCGTGCTCAAGGACTGCCAGCGCAAGGGCAAGATCGCCACGCTCGGTGTCACCAACTGGGCCGAGCCGGCGATGGACCGCTTCATCGACGCGGGCTACGACGTGGCCTCGGCGCAGGTCCAGTATTCGCTACTCGACCGGCGCCCGGCGGGCGCTTTCGCCCGGTGGTGCGCCCGGCGCGGCGTGCAGATCCTTTGCTACGGCACCTTGGCCGGCGGCTTTCTCACCGAGCACTGGCTCGGCCGACCCGATCCCGGCTACGCCTTCGCGAACCGCAGCCTGGTGAAGTACCGGCTGATCATTGATGAGTTCGGCTCGTGGGAGCTGTTCCAGTCGCTTCTCGCGACACTCAAGTCGATCGGCGAGAAGCATGGCGTGGCGCTGTCGTCGGTCGCCACCCGCTGGGTGCTCGATCAGCCGCAAGTCGCCGCCGCGATCGTCGGCGCGCGCTATGCCCGCCACCTGCCACAGACGCTGGAGGTGTTCCGGCTCGCGCTCGACGACGCCGACAGGGCCGCCATCGCGGGCATCCTGGCGCAGGCGGGCGGGCCTCATGGCCCGGTCTACGGCCTGGAGGGCGATCGATCCGGACGGCATGGACGGATCATGAAATACAACCTCAACGCCAATCCGAACGACAAGGTCTTGGGTTCGTGATCGGCGCACCCCGACCTCATGCCGAGGAGTTTTCCCTCTCCCCGCGAAGGCGGAGAGACGGGAAGACACCCGCGTGCGATCGCCCTGGGTCGGTCACAGGTGTCGCGTGAGCGAGGTGGTGCTGTCGCTTCGCGGCTTGACGCGGGATTTCGGCGCGTTGCGTGCGGTTAACTCCGTCTCGCTCGACATCCAGCGCAAGAGCATCACCGGCCTGATCGGGCCCAACGGCGCCGGCAAGACTACCCTGTTCAACATGGTGGCCGGCGCACTGAAGCCGACGAAAGGGACCGTGACGCTGAGTGGCGCCGACGTCACCGGCCTGTCGTCGGACGCGCTGTTCGCGCGCGGCCTGGCACGCACCTTCCAGATTCCGCGGCCATTCCGTCGCATGAGCGTGCTCGACAACGTGCTGCTGGCGCCACCGAAGCAGACCGGGGAAACCGTCGTCGGTGCCTTGTTCCGACGCGGACGAGTGGCCGCCGAGGAAGCGCGCATCCGCGACAAGGCGCGGGACATTCTCGATTTCGTGACACTGGGCGCGCTGGCCGATCATCCCGCCGGCAAGATCTCCGGCGGTCAGATGAAGCTCTTGGAACTCGCCCGCGCGCTGATGGGCGACCCCGATGTGATCCTGCTCGACGAACCGGCCGCCGGCGTGAACCCGTCGCTCGCCCGAATCCTGGTCGAGCGCATCGAAGAGCTGAACCGGCGTGGCGTGACCTTCGTGATCATCGAGCACGACATGGATTTCGTCATGCGCCATTGCGATCCAGTGATCGCCCTGGCCGAGGGGCGCGTCGTCTTCCAGGGCACGGTCGCCGAGGCCCAGGCCGACCCATTGCTGCTCGACGCCTATCTCGGGACCGCCGCATGACGGCGGCGCTGACGATCGAGGCGCTGGAGGCGGGCTACGTCCGCGATCTGCCGATCCTCCGGCAGGTCGACCTCGTCGCCGAACGCGCCAAGCTCACCGTGATCATCGGGCCCAACGGCGCCGGCAAGTCCACGCTGATCAAGGCGGTCGCCGGGCTCGTGCCCGTGACGAGCGGGCGCGTGCTGCTCGATGGCCAGGACATCGCCGGCATCCGCCCGGACCAGATGGGCGCGCTCGGCCTGTCCTACGTGCCGCAGACCGACAACATCTTCCGGCACCTCAGCGTCCGCGAGAACCTCGCCCTCGTGTTGCGGCGCGTGCCCGAGAAGCAGGCGCGGATGGCGGAGCTGTTCGTGCTGTTCCCGGCGCTGGCGCAGAAGCGAGCCGACCGCGCGGGCTCTTTGTCCGGCGGGCAGCGACAGATGCTGGCGATCGCCATGGCGCTGGCGCCGCGCCCGCGCGTCGTCCTGATGGACGAGCCCTCCGCCGGCCTGTCGCCCAAGATCGCGGCGGAGGTCCTCGCCCTCGCCCGGTCGCTGACCCGGCAGGACGTGACGGTGCTACTGGTCGAGCAGAACGTGAAACAGGCGCTTGGCGTCGCCGACCATTGCTACATCCTGGCGGAGGGACGCAACCAGCTGGACGGGCCGGCTGCCGCCATCCTGGCCGATCCCGTGGTCGGCGAGATCTATCTCGGCGGCAAGCGGATGAGCGCGGCATGATCCAGAACGTGCTCGACGGCGTGCTGACCGGCGCGGTCATCTCGCTGGGCGCGATCGGCCTGACCATGGTCATGCACATGCTGCGCTTCGCCAACTTCGCCTATGCGGAGCTGCTGGCGATCGGCGCCTATGCCGCACTGGTGTTCGACAAGGTCCTGGCGGCGCTCGCCCCTGTACTGGCGAGTGCGTTCAAGCCACTGACGCTGTCCGCCTCGCTGGCGCTGGCCACGCTTCTGGCCATGGCGATCACCGGCGCGTCGGCCGTTCTTCTGGACTGGCTGATCTTCCGGCGCATCCGTGCCAAAGCCGACGCGCTGTCGATGGTGTTCGCCAGCTTCGGCGTCGCCCTGATCGTGCGCAACGCCATCACGCTCGCCTTCGGCCACGACGCGAAGCTCTTCTCCAAGGACATCGCCTTCGCGACGGTGCTCAGCACCGACCCGCTGATCCTCGTCAAAGCCGACCAGGTCTTCGTGCTGATCGCCGCCCTGGCGCTGATGGCCGCGTTCCACATCGTGCTCACGCGCACCGCGTTCGGCTTCGCGCTCCGCGCCGTGGCGGAGAATCCCAACCTGGCGCAGGTCGCCGGCGTTCGGTTGTCGACGATGATCGTCTCGGTCTGGCTGATCGGCGGCGCGTTCTCCGCGGCGGCCGGCGTTTTCTACACCCTGACCAACCATCTCTCGCCGGCGCTCGGGCACAATTTCCTGCTGCCAGTCTTCGCCGCCACCATCGTCGGCGGCATCGGCAGCGTCTATGGCGCCGTGCTGGGCGGCTTCCTGGTCGGCGTCGCATCCGCGCTCTCGCTGGCGGTGCTGCCGTCGGGCTATGTGCCGGCGATGCCGTTCCTGATCATCCTCGCCGTGCTGCTGCTGCGCCCGCACGGGCTGTTCGGCGAGGACCAGGCGTGAGCGGTGTGGTCTCCTACCTGGTCTTCTTCGCCACGATGGCGGCCATCCTGGCCATCGTCGTGCTCGGGCTGAACCTGCAGTGGGGCTACACCGGCCTGTTCAACGGCGGCGTGGCGGCCTTCTTCGGCGCCGGCGCCTATGTGACGATGCTGCTGGGCGGCCGTCCGGAGCCCGGACAGTTCGGCGGCTTCCTGCTGCCCTTTCCGGTCGCGATCGCCGGCGGGATCCTGTTCGCCGGACTGCTCGCCTGGTTCTTCGGCGCGCTGACCTTGAAGCTGCGACACGACTATCTCGCCATCGCCACGTTTGGCGTGGCCGTCGCGCTGGAGAGCGTCGCGCGCAACGCCGAATGGCTGACCGGCGGCGCCAAGGGCCTGCGCGGCTTTCCCCGCCCGCTCGAGGCGAGCATCGCCGACAATTTCCTCTACGGCCTGTTCTTTCTGGCGCTGGTGCTGGCGGTCCTGGCGGCCGTCTATGTCGGGCTCGAACGGCTCGTGCGCTCGCCCTATGGCCGGGCGCTGCGCGCCATCCGCGAGGATGAGGAAGCCGCCCGCTCACTGGGCAAGAACCCGGTTCGCCTGCGGCTCCAGTCCTTCGTCATCGGCTCGATGATCATGGGCGCGGCGGGTGGCCTGTACGTCGCGTTCTACGCCTTCATCGGCCCGCAGGACCTGGCACCGATCCTCACCTTCCAGGTCTGGGCCATGCTGATCGTCGGCGGCGCCGGCAACAACCGCGGCGCCGTGCTGGGCGCGTTTCTGATCTGGGCGGCATGGACGGCGAGCGGCTTCGCGCTGGCGACCTTCGCGCCCCAGGCGATGCAGCTTTACACCGGGCCGATTCAATACATTCTGATCGGATCGGTGATCGTCGGGATGCTTTTGTGGCGCCCGCAGGGCATTCTGCCGGAGCGAATTGGTCAAGGGAGACGCTGATATGAGACGGGGGATTTCGGGAATTGTCGCCGCTGCGGCCTTGGCCGTCCTGGCGCAAGCCGGCGGCGCCGCCGCCCAGCAGTGCTCGGTGAATGTCGGCGTCGTCTATCCGACGTCGATCGACTGGGGCAAGCCGATCGCCGCCACGGCCTTGTGGGTCGCCGAGATGATGAACGAGGCCGGCGGCGTCGATGGCTGCAAGGTCGAGACGATCCTGCGCGACGACCAGAACGACGCCAAGGTTGGCGTCGACGCCGCCAAGGCGCTGGTCGACGTCAACAAGGCGCGGCTGCTGATCGGCACGGTCGCCTCGGGCATTACCATCCCGATCCTGACCTCGGTTACCGTGCCGGCGGGCACCATGCAGATTTCCTGCTGCTCCTCGACCACGCGGCTGACGGCGATGGCCAGCGAGGGCGCGCTGAAGGGCCTGTGGTTCCGCACCTTCGCGACCTCGCGCGTTCAGGCCTCCGTCGCGGCCATGGCGGCGAAAGACGCCGGCTACAAGAAGGTCACGGTCTTCTACAAGAACGACGATTGGGGTCAGGACCTCGGCAGGCTGGCCGTGGCGGCGTTCCGGTCCTCGGGCATCGAGGTGACCGCCTCGATCGCCATCACCGACGGCCAACCCAGCTACCGCGCCGAAGTCACCCAGGCGCTCGCCGGCAAGGCCGACGCCGTCTACCTCGCGCTCTACCCGAAGGAAGGCATCGCTGTCGTGCGCGAATGGCTGTCGCTGGGCGGCACCAACAAGATGATCGGCGCGAACTCGCTGAAGTCCGACGACTTCAAGAACACCGTCGGTATGCAGCACTTGGGGAACTTCGTCGGCACCGACACCTCGACGCCGCGCACCGACAGCGCCAAGGGCTTCGTCGCCGCCTATACGGCCAAGTTCGGCAAGCCGCCGGCCGGGCCAGGCCTGCCCAACAGCTTCGACGCCGCGGCGATCGCGCTGCTCGCCTATCACGCCGCCGGCAAGGAAGCGACGGGCGCGCAGATCGCCGCCAAGGTGCCGATGGTGACCGATCCCAATGGCGAGAAGATCGTCGGCGACGTCGAGGGCTTCAAGAAGGCCCTGGCGCTGCTCAAGCAGGGCAAGCCGGTGTCGTTCCAGGGCGCCACCGGCGCGCTGGTGTTCGACAAGAACGGCGATGTCTCCGCTCCGGCCGTCATCTGGACCTTCGCCGCGAGCGCGATCGCCGAGAAGCGCTACATCCCGCTGGAAGAGGTGAACGCCTTCATCGCCACGCTGAAGTGATCGGCGCCAGCACGCGCGTATCTTCCTTCTGCCTCGGGGCCGTCCGCGGCCCCTGGCCGTCGCGGGGAGAAGGAAGAACGCTCCGGAGGCGGGATCCCGTTGGATGAAGAGGCCTGTCAATCTGATCGGCCGCGGCCGGATCGGCGCCGCGGTGATCGACTGGCTCGAAAGCTCCGGTAGCCATGTCCTGCGATCGGTCATCGGTCGGACGGGCTCCTGGCGCGCGGCGCCGCTGACCATCGACGCGGCCGGTCCGCTGGCCTTGCGGGCGCATGGCGAGGCGCTGCTGTCACAGGGCGATCTCTGGTCGGTGGGCGCGGCGGCGCTGATCGATGACGATCTGCGTGTTCGTCTGGCGGAAATCGCGGTGCGTCACGGTCACGAGTTGCGCCTGTTCACGGGCTGGATCGCCGGCCCGACATTGGCGCCGGCCAGCGCCGGGGCGCGTCTGCACATCGAGCAGCATGCGCCAAGGCTTGGCCCGGCAACCGGTCCACTGTTCTCCGGATCGTTGCGCGAAGCCGCCGCGCGTTTTGCCGATCATCTCAACACGGCGACCGCCGCCGCGCTGGCCGGGCCGGGGATCGACGCGACCACGATCGCGCTGCACTGCTCGCAAGAGGGCGGCCCTCACATCATCCGCGCGCGGTTCGACGTGCCGGGCCAGACCATCGAAACGGACGTGCGATTCGACGGTGGCCCGCATCCAGTCGCACAAGCGATCATCGCCGCGCTCGAAGCTCAGGGCCGCTGGCTGCGCTACGGCTGAGCGCCGCTTCACGCCGGCACGTTCTTCATCAGGGACGAGCGCTTGTACTGGGCGACCAGTTCGCCCTTCTGGTTGAAGGCGCAATAGGCGAAGACGACGATGCCCGCCATCGGCGTGGCGACAGAAGTCTTCGACAGCTATTGGCGTTCCGTCGCGGAGTGGCTGGCGATGTACTGCCGCCAACGATCAGATCCCATAGTGGCGGTGTCGGGATTGCGTTATTGCGTTGTTTGACCAGGAGGCATGACGGCGAGTGCATTGCGACCGTCGCTTTAAACAATGCAATAACGCAAGCCTGACACGGTGCCACAGCCTCCCGATCGGCGCGGCGTCCGGATCAGGTCCGTCGCGCTGCAATCAGGTGTGGGCGACCGTGTGGTCCCGCTCGGAACCCCGCCGTCCCGACCGGCGGCTTCTCCGAAGCCCGGCGAGGTGCTAGCGTTCGGCATTATCCCCGGATTGTTCCCGGGAGTGTCGGCGTAGTCGCCGCTTAGTTGGTGCGCTTTTTTTCGGCGCGTAGTCCCGCACGTCTATCGACGCATATCGAAGCCTCGTTCCCGAACCTTTCCACTGACGGGAGGAAGTCATGGCTCGCATCGCGCGGCGTAGCGTTCTGAAGCTTTCCGCATCCGGCGGCCTGGCCGCCATCCTGGCCAGCGGGCGCGGCCCCGCGCTGGCGCAGGAGAAATCTGTTCACTGGCTGCGTTGGGCCGATTTCGTGCCGGCGTCGGACGCCCTGCTCAAGGGGCCGTTCACACAGGCATGCAAGAAGGCGACCGGCATCACGCTGAAGGTCGAGACGGTGAACGCCAACGACCTGCAGGCGCGCATCACCTCGGCGATCCAGTCCGGCACCGGAGCCGACGTCATCATGGCCTTCGGCAACTGGCCGCAGCTCTACGCCCAGAGCCTGGCCGACGCCGGCGACGTGGCCGAGGAGATCGGCCAGGCGCAGGGCGGCTACTACCCCGTCTCCAGGCAGGTCGCCATGGTCGGCAACAAGTGGATCGGCGTGCCGTGGACCAGCGGCGGCGGGCTGATCGCCTATCGCAAATCCTGGTTCGACGAGGTCGGACACACGACCTTCCCCGAGACGTGGGATCAGTTCCGCGACGCCGGCAGGAAGCTCAAGGCCAGGGGCCGGCCGATCGGCCAGACCGCCGGCCATACGTTCGGCGACGCACCGGGCTGGTGGTATCCCTATCTCTGGTCGTGGGGCGGCAAGGAGGTCGAGGCCGACGGCAAGACGGTGGCGCTCAACAGCAAGGAGACCGTCGAGTCGATCAAGTACGCGGTCGCGCTGTGGAAGGAGACCATGGACGAAGGCGGACTTGCCTGGGACGACACCAACAACAACCGCGCCTACCTGTCGCAAACCATCAGCGCCACCAACAACGGCGCCTCGATCTACATCGAGGCCAAGCGCAAGCCCGACACCTACAAGACGGAGAAGGGCACGCCGATGTTCCAGGACACACGGCACGCCGCCATCCCCAAGGGTCCCGCGGGCCAGTACGTTCTGCCGGGCCTCTTCACCGACCTGCTGATGGGCTACTCGAAGAACCTGCCGGCGGCCAAGGAGTTCCTGCGCTGGGCGCACTCCAAGGAAGGGTTCGACCCATGGTTCACCTCGCAGCAGGGCTATAGCTGCGGCGCCACCAGGATGTGGGAGAAGCATCCGGTGTGGGACGTCGATCCGGTGCTGAAGCCGTTCCACGACCTGCCCAACAAAGGCCGGCTCGTCGGCCACGCCGGGCCGCCCGACCGGCGGGCCGCCGAGGTCGTGAGCAAGTACATCATCGTCGACATGTACGCCAAGGCGATCCAGGGCATGTCGGCCGAGGATGCCGCCAAGTGGGCACATGGCGAAATCGCCAAGGTCTACGTCTGATCGGGCGCGACAGTGACGAGGCGACCGGGGCGGAGCGTGCGCGCATCGCTCCGGTCGGTTTCCGCGACGGCTCAAGCGCACCTGTCATCCTCGAGGCCGCGGACGGCCCCGAGGATGACGGGGCTGTGCCGCCTCTCTAACCCACCACCTTGCGATAGAGGTGCCAGGTCGCGTGGCCGAGCACGGGCAGCACGATGGCGAGGCCGACCAGCAGGGGGATGGCGCCAATCACCAGGGCGGCGGCGACGATCAGGCCCCACATCGCCATCGGTCCGGGATTGGTGCGCACGGCGCGAATCGAGGTGGCGATCGCGGTGCCGACGCCGACGTCGCGGTCGAGCAGCAGCGGGAAGGAGACCACGCTGATCACCATCGCCACGAGGGCGAACACGAAGCCGACGCCGCAGCCGACCGCGATCATCGTCCAGCCCGCCGGAGTCGTCAGCACGTCGCGGGCGAAGGCGGTGGCAGAGATCGGCGGCTCGGGCCCCAGCGTCGCGATGTAGATGAGGTGGGCCGCGAACAGCCACAGGCAGAGCAGCGCCAGCAGCAGCGCGCCGAGCACCACGATCGCGCCGATCGCCGGCGCGCGCACCACGGCGAAGGCGTCCGCCCAACCGGTGGCGATGCCTCTCTCGCGCCGCCGGCTCATTTCGTAGAGGCCGAGACCGAACAACGGGCCGACGAGGGCGAAACCGGAGATCAGCGGGAAGATCAGCGCCACCATGCCGTACGCGGTGGCCATCCGCGAGATGAGCAGACCGGCGACGGGATAGATGAGGCAGAGGAAGACAACGTCGGTGCGGCAGGCCGCGAAATCCTTGACGCCTCTCGCCAGCGCATCACCGATATCGGCGGCGTGGATACGCCGCACCACCGGCGCGGCCGCGTCGCGTCCTTCCCAGGCGCCTTCGACGGTGTGCGCCGTCGTCTCCATGGCGTGGCCGGTGTGCTTGAGCTGCTCCCAAGCCCACTCGACTGGATTGCGAATCTGATTCTGCGTGGGCATATGCGCCTCCTCTCGAACGGAAGTTCGAGGGTCGCGGCGACGAAGATCACGAGCGCGCCGCGATCCACCACGCAGGAAGTCTACGCCAGTTTGGCCGCCATGTTGAGAGGCCAGGGAATTTGCAGCGGCGATACGGTCAAAGCCGCCGCCAGTCGATGCCGCCGCCGATCAAACCGCCAAACGCTCGAGTTCGCGGCCGTCGCGATCGAGCAACACCGCGAGCAAAGGTCCACCGAAGCCGCAGCCGCCATCGATCGTCATGCCCACCGCGCCGCTCACGACGCCTGGATGCGCGCGGTCGAATCCCCGCACCGCGCGTTGCACGCCGCCGAACGGGCCGGCGATGCCCTCGAACGGTTGTGTCGCGCCCCACCAGAAGCTGTCGCCCTGCCGATCCAGCGGCCGTGTCGGATCGATGCCGTGGTTGACGAACAGCAGGCGGCCATCCTCGGTGAGCGCTGCGCGCTTTACCGCGGTGTAGAGCGGCTCGTGGCCGGCATGCGCGCGCACGGCGGCGCGCAGCGCGCTGGTCCAGCGCGCCGTCATCATCGGGCCGGCGCCGACGGCGCGCAGGCCTTCGGCTATGGCGTCGGGGCCGCCATAGGCCTCGATGGTGGCGCCGACACCGTGATGCAGCATCCAGCGCAGCACGTCGCGCGCGTTGACCGCGAAGTGCAGCTGGTCAAGCTTGCTCCACATCTCCTCCTGGGCGCCGCGCAGGAAGACGACGTCGCAGGCGCGCGCGCCAGGCCTGGCGAGCACGACGCGGCGCAGCTTGAGCGAGATGTCGAGGGTGGCGACGATGTCGGGCGGCTCGCCGCCGGGAGGGCCGCCGATCAGGTTGCCCATGAAGACGATGGCGTCGCGCGGCCGCAGCTGGGGCACGATGCGCGCTGTTAGGGCGGCGAGGCGCGACGCCACGCCGTGGACCGAGGCGATCGCCCAGATCCGTTGGCCTGATCTCAGTCGCGCGATCGTGTCTGTCATGCGGGCCAAACGCGGAAGGGGCGGCGCGACGGGATCCGCCGGCCGCCCCTCGGGCTACTCTGATCGAGCGGCGCCGTCTAGGCGGCCTGCTTCAGCACGCTCTGCAGCTTCAGCGTGGCGGCGTCCTTGTCGATGCGCTCGACGGCCGCCAGCTCGCGCGCCAGTCGGTCGAGCGCCGCCTCGTAGATCTGGCGCTCGCTGTAGGACTGGTCGGGCTGGCCGGCGTTGCGGTGCAGGTCGCGCACGACCTCGGCGATCGACACCGGGTCGCCGGAGTTGATCTTGGCCTCGTACTCCTGGGCGCGGCGGTTCCACATCGCGCGGCTGACGCGGCTGCGGCCCTTGAGCGTCACCAGCGCGCTGTCCATGATCTTGCGCGAGGAGAGCTTGCGCAGGCCCGAGGTGCGGGCCTTGGCGACGGGGACGCGCAGGGTCATGCGGTCCTGCTCGAAGGAGATCACGAACAGATCCAGCGTCTGGCCAGCGATCTGCTTGGCCTCGATATCGACCACGCGGCCGACGCCATGCGTCGGGTAGACGACGAAGTCGCCCTTCTCGAACACGAACTCAACCATTTTGGGCTTGGCCTCGATTTTCGGCTTGGCGTCGACGACCTTGGGCACCTCGACGGGCTTCGGCCTGACGGCCTCGATCGTCTTGGGCTTCGCGGCCGCGGGCTTCTCGACCCTGGGCTTCTCGACCTTGGGCTTTTCGACCACGGGGGGCCTGGGCTTCGACGCGACGAGTTTCACAATTGTCCTGGCGGCCGGTTTGGCCCGGCGCTCCACCCTGGTCGCCTTGGGGGCGGCTTTCTTGCGGGCGCCGGCCTTCGGCTTGGCCGCCGCCTTCTTGCTGCTCTTAGTCGGCATCTTCCGGTTCCTCGTACGCATCCGTACGCGTCAGAGCGGCCCTTGCCGGCTTCCCCGCCCGCGTCTCCTTATACGCGGTCCCGGGCGGTTCCGGTTTTGGCCTGGTCCCGGGGCCTCGTCGGAGGCAAAACGTCCCTATCCGCTGAAAGCGGCGTCCAGGGCACCGGAATTTGGCTAAAACCGGTCTGGCGACCGGGCGGCGGGGTCCTTCCAGGACCACCATCAGCAAGAAAACTTTTACCACAAGATCGATAGCGAGTCCCGGGCAATGTTGCACAATAGCAACGCGGCCCGCGCGCGCCGTTATGCGCTGGGCGCAGATCTGATCTATAAAAGTGAGGGCTTGCTAGCGCTTGGCCGGCTCGGGGCTGAAGAACTTGTCGAACTTGCCATCTAAGTCCTTGAAATCATCGGCATCTTCGGGGGATGGCGCCTTGCGGGTGATGTTCGGCCACTTGGCAGCGTACTCCCGGTTCAGCTCCAGCCAGCGCTCCAAGTCGCCGTCGGTGTCAGGCTTGATGGCGTCGACCGGGCACTCCGGCTCGCACACTCCGCAGTCGATGCACTCCTCCGGGCTGATCACCAGCATGTTCTCGCCCTCGTAGAAGCAGTCCACCGGACAGACCTCGACGCAATCCATATACTTGCACTTGATGCAGGCTTCGGTGACCACATAGGCCATCGGGCGCTCCCAATTGCGCGGGTGTCGCAAAATAGCCGCCCACGAGGGCATCGGCGGCGCCCGGTTACCTAGCGTCTGGGCCGCGCCGACGCAAGGCATGGTGGGGTCAGGACTTGTCCTGATCGTCCTGCCCGGTCGTTGGTAGCGTCGCGCTACCGACCTCTTCGTAGAGGGTGCGGGCCTCGGTGGCGGGGCCGCGTCGTTGGCCCAGCGCCAACACGCGGATGACCTTCACGCCGCCACCATGCGCGAAGGTCAACACCATGCCTGGCGCCACCGTGGCGTGCGGCTTGTCGGTCGGTCGGCCGTCGATGCGCAGGGGCGTGGTCTCGACGGCGCGCGTGGCCAGGGCCCGGCTGCGGTAGAACCGCGCCTGCCACAGCCACTTGTCGAGCCGCATCGACCCGGCGCTACTTCTTGCCGAGCTTGAGCTCGAGCAGCTTGGCGAAAGGCGAATCCGACTCCGGCGTGTCGCTCTTCTTTTCGGTGGTGGCGACCAGACGGAATTCCGGACCGCTGGAATCGCGGCGGTCGCGACCGCCCTCGCGGCGTGGCCCCTCGCGGCGGGGCCCCTCACGGCGTGGTCCATCGTGGCGCGGGCCGTCGCGGCGCGGCCCTTCCTGCCGCGGCGGATCACGACGCGGCTGCTCGGCGCGCGGCGCCTCCGCGTCGCGGTCGCGTCGCGGCGGACGATTTTCGCGCCGCTCGCCCTCGGCGCGCGGTGGACGCTCGCCCTGCGGCCTGGGTCCGCGCTCGCCGTCGCCCTGGCGCTCGCGCCGACGATGATGTTGCGGCCGGCCCTCGCGATTGTCGGGACCGCGCCGCTCCTCCCGCTCGCGCACGAAGCGCGGCTTCATCGAGAAGCTCGGCTGCGGGCCGGTCTGCTCTGAGGGTTGGTGCACGCGATAGCCGAGGTCGCGCAGGATCTCGGTCATCTCCTTCTCGGTGCAGCCGACCAGCGACAGCATCTCGGCGCTGGCGCGGAAATGACCGGGCTGCAGAACCGGCGCCTTCGGCTTGGCGTTCTCGTCGTGCTCGATCCAGCGACGCTCCGTCGACGACCATGCCAACGGCACCGGGATCGAACCGTCGGTCTCGCGCGACGCCAGCGCCGAGCCATCGTCGATTGGCTCTGGCGCGGGCGCGGGTGGCGGCTCGGCGGCTGCCGCCGGCGGCGTCGGCGTGGCCATGCCGGGATCCTCCCCCAGCGCCGCGGCAGCGATCATCCATTCGGTGACCACGGCGGCGTCGCCGGCGCCGTCGCGCTTGCCGCGCGGCTTCTGCTGCTGCTTGCCCTGCTGCGGCTCGCGGTCCTTGCGCGGGCCCTCGCGCGAGGCGCGCACCGCCTGGCGCGCGGCCCAGGCCAGGCGCTCGACAATATCGGCGCGGATCGCGCGCTCGCCCAGCGGCATGTAGCCGACGGCGGCGAGGAAGCCGCGATCCATCTCAGGCGTCATGACGATCGAGGTGCGGCCCTCGCCTGGCAGCGACGGCGTCGCCTCGTGGCCGTTGGCGATCGCCCACAGCAGCCCGCGCATGCGGATCGCCGCCGGCTTCAGCATGGTCGGGATGTAGACGGTGTAGACGCCGACGCGCACGCCGACGCGCGCCAGCGCCTTGCGATCCTCCTCGCTCACGGCGGCGATCTGCTCCTCGGCCGGCTCGCGCGCCATGGCGCCGAGCTTCTCGCTGAGCTGGAAGATCAGGCCGCGCGCCGGACCGGACAGCTCCGCGTCGCGCGCCGCCATCAGGTCGGGCAGGGTGGCGCGGATACGCGCCTCCATCCAGCTGGCGCAGCGCAGCCGCACCGCCTCGCGCTGCGGACCGTCGAGCAGATCGCTGGCGACCGGCTCGACCTTGGGCGACAGCGGATCGGCGCCTGCCATCAGGCGCGCCACCGCGCCGCCGCCCCAGACGAGGCGCAGCTGCTGATCGATCGAGATCTCCTGATCGGGCGCGGCCGAGAACTTCTCGACGCGCGCCGGAATCACGTCGCGCAGCGCGCGCATCGCCGTGGTCGCCACGGCGTCGCGCTCGGCCGCGTCCTTCGCCGCCTCGGGAGCGAAACGGAATCCCTCGAGGCGGCCGAGCGATTCGCCCTCGACCGTAACCTCGCCGTTCTCCGACACGCCCGTCATAAACTCCTCCGACACATTCAGCCTCTTTACCAGCAAAGCGGTGCGCCGGTCGACAAAGCGTTGTGTGAGCCGCTGGTGCAGCGCGTCGGACAATCTCTCCTCGACCGCCGCCGCGCGCTCCTGCCAATGCTGGGCGCGATCGAGCCAGCCGGCGCGATGCGAAATATAGGTCCAGGTTCGCGTATGGGCGATGCGCGCCATCAGGGTGTCGATGTCGCCGTCGTAGCGCTCCAGCCGCTTTACATGGCTCTCGACCCAGTCTTCGGGCAGACGCTCACCCGGCGAGGTCAGGTGTGTGAAGACCTGCGCCAGCAGGGTGGCGTGCTCCTCGCTCATCGTTTTGCGGAAGTCGGGGATCTGGCAGACTTCCCACAGCAGGCGCACGCGCTGCGTCGAGCGCGCCGCCTCAGCGACATCGCGCCGGTCGGCGAGATTCTGCAACGCGATGTGGTCCTCGCCTTCGCGCGCCTGTTGCAAAGCGACATGCGCGGGCCGCGCATTGAGCGACGACAAGAGCGCCTGAAGCGAGCGGAAGTCGAGATCGCTGTTGCGCCAGTTGATGACGCGCACCGGATCGAAGCGATGGTTCTCGATCGCCTCGACCAGTTCGCCGTCGAGCGGGCCGACTTCGGCCGTCGTGCCGAAGCCACCGTCACTCATATGTCGGCCGGCGCGGCCGGCGATCTGCGCCAGCTCGTCGGTGCGCAGGACGCGCAGGTTGCGGCCGTCGAACTTGCGCAGTCCCGCGAACCAGACATGGCCGACATCCAGGTTCAGGCCCATGCCGATGGCGTCGGTGGCCACCAGATAATCGACCTCGCCGGCTTCGAACATGCCGACCTGGGCGTTGCGCGTGCGCGGGCTCAACGCACCCATCACCACGGCGGTGCCGCCGCGCTGACGGCGCACCGTCTCGGCGATGGCGTAGACCTCGCTGATCGAGAAGCCGACCACGGCGGAGCGGCGCGGGATGCGGCTAAGCTTCTTGGTGCCGGCGTAGGACAGTTTGGAGAAGCGCGGCCGGGCGATAGTCTCGACAGAGGGGATCAGCCGCTGCAGCAGCGGGCGCATGGTGTCGGAGCCCAGCACCATGGTCTCCGACAGGCCGCGCGCGTGCAGCAGGCGATCGGTGAAGATGTGGCCGCGATCGGGGTCGGCGGCCATCTGGATCTCGTCGATGGCCAAGAACTGCACCGGCCGCTCGACTGGCATCGATTCGACGGTGCTGATGAAGTAGCGGGCGTTGGGCGGCTGGATCTTCTCCTCGCCGGTGATCAGCGCCACCTTGCCCGCGCCGACGCGCTTGACCGCGCGGTCGTAATTCTCGCGCGCCAGCAGGCGCAGCGGAAAGCCGATCATGCCCGACTCGTGGCCGAGCAAGCGTTCCATGGCGAGGTGGGTCTTGCCGGTGTTCGTAGGGCCCAGCACCGCCGTCAGGCGGCCCTGCGCGGGCGTCGCGTTCATGGCTCAGGATTCCAAGCGTTGTGGCGAAGCGCAAGCGCCACTGTGTATGGTCGCGGGGGAAGAACGGAGTGTCGTGATGAAGGTTTCCGAAGCGGTTCTCTCGCGCCGGTCGATGCGCGTGTTCAAGCCCGACGCCGTGCCGCGCGCGACAGTCGAATGGATCATCGAGACCGCCAACCGCGCGGCGTCCAACGGCAATCTGCAGCCCTGGAAGCTCTACGTGACCTCGGGCGCGGCGCGCAAGCGGCTGTCGGCGGCGATCCAGAAGGCGATCGACGCCCAAGAACCCGATACGCGCGAGTACGACGTCTACCCCAAGGTCTTCCGCCCGGTCTACGACGCGCGACGAAAGACTGTGGGCAAGCAGCTCTACACCCTGCTCAACGTTCAGCGCGGCGACACCGCGGGCATGGAGAAGCAGTTCCGCAAGAACTACGATTTCTTCGACGCGCCGGTGGGCATGATCCTGTGCATCGAGCGCGACATGGGCGATGGCCAGTGGATCGACTGCGGCATCTTCCTAGACCAGCTGATGTTGCTGGCGCGTGAGAAGGGCCTGCACACCTGCCCGCAGGCCGCCTTCGGCCGCTACCAGGCCGTCGTGCGCCGCGAGCTGAGCATCCCCGATGATCAGATCGTGCTTTGCGGCCTGGCGCTGGGCTACGCCGACGAGAACGAGCCGCCGAACAACCTGATCGCCGAACGCGCGCCGGTTGGCGATTTCACGAAGTGGTTTGAATGACGACCCCCGTCATTCCGAGCGCAGCGAGGAATCTCCTGGCAAGGGACTCCTTGTATCGAGGAGATCCCTCGCTGCGCTCGGGATGACGAGAAATCAGACGAGCCGCACCCAGTCCTTCACCCAGGTGACCGCCTCCTCGTCCGGCAGCGGCTGCGTCGAGGCGTCGACCTCGAGCCGTTCGCCGATGCGCTGTGCGCCAAGCTCGGCGAGGCGCTTGTCCATCTGCTTGCCGCCACCGCAGAACGTGTCCTGGTAGGTCATGTCGCCCAGCGCGATGACGCCGTAGCGCAGCGACGAGAGGTCCGGCTTGTCGCGGCCCAGCGCCTCGTGCAGCGGGAACATGTTGCTGGGGATGTCACCCGAGCCGTGCGTGGCGCAGACGAAGAGCAGCGTGTCGTGCCCGGCGAAGTCGGCGGCGCTCGCCGCCTTGTCGGTGACGCGCACGTCATGGCCGGCGCCGGCGAGCTCGGGCTCGATCGCCTCCGCCACCATCTGCGCGTTGCCCGACTCGGTGCCGATCAGGATCAGGATATTCGACATGGTTATCTAATTCGGTATCTCAATACCGAATTAACCAAAACCCGTGCCCGGCGCAAGGGGCTTCGCGGTCGCAGCGCGGAACCGGTGGTTTCACCGTCAGCGCCGACCATGCCACTCTCCGCCGCGCGAAGGAGATTCCCATGGCCTACGAAACCCTGACCTATGCACTCGCCGACGGCGTCGCCACTATCACCCTGAACCGCCCGGAGCGGCTCAACGCGCTCAATCCCAAACTGGTGGAGGAGCTGATCGCTGCCTTGGGCGCGGCCGGCGCCGACCCCGATGTGCGCGCGGTGATCATGACCGGCGCCGGGCGCGGCTTCTGCGCCGGCGCTGATATCGCGCCCAGCAAGGATGGCCCGCTGGCCGGCAGCGCGACGAAGCGGCCCGATCCGGGACCGGGCATGGATCGCCTGTTCAACCCGCTGATCCGCACCGTGCGCCGCCTGCAGAAGCCGGTGATCGGCGCGATCAACGGCGTCGCCGCCGGCGGCGGCGCCGGGCTGGCGATGGCCTGCGACATTATCCTTGCGGCGCGCTCGGCGCGCTTCGACCAGGCTTTCGTGCGCATCGCGCTGGTCCCCGATATGGGCTGCACTTGGTTCCTGCCGCGCCTGGTCGGCGAAGGAAAAGCCAAGGCGCTTGCGATGCTGGGCGAACCGGTCATGGCCGAGGACGCCGAGCGCATGGGCATGGTGTGGAAGGTCTACGACGACGCGGCGCTGATGGACGAGGCACGCAAGCTGGCGGCGAAGCTCGCCGCCGGCCCGACCAGCACCTACGCCGCGATCAAGCGCGCCTACGAGCAATCGGCCGCCAACTCGCTCGACCAGCAGCTCGACGCCGAGCGCGACCTGCAACGCCGCTGCGCTTCGAGCGAGGATCACATCGAAGGCGTCACCGCCTTCCGCGAAAAGCGCGCGCCGAAATTCGCCGGCCGCTGATCACAGGTGAAGCAGGGGAGAGAACGCCATGCAGACCAACACCATCGAGCCGAAGGTCAAGGAACTCGCGTCGGGCCTGAAGTTCCCCGAGGGCCCGATCGCGATGGCAGATGGATCGGTGATCCTGGTCGAGATCGCCCGCCAGACGCTCACGCGCATCACGGCCGATGGCAAGAACCAGGTCGTCGCCAATCTCGGCGGCGGTCCGAATGGCGCGGCGATGGGCCCGAGCGGCAAGATTTATGTGACCAACAACGGCGGCTTCAACTGGATCGAGCGGCCCGACGGCCGCCTGTTTCCCGGCACGCAGCCCGCCGACTACAAAGGCGGCTCGATCCAGGTGGTCGATCCGGAGACCGGCAAGTTCGAGACTCTCTACGATTCCTGCGACGGCCGACGGCTCAACGGCCCCAACGATCTCGTATTCGACAGCGCGGGCGGCTTCTGGTTCACCGACCTCGGCAAGACGCGCGAATACGACAACGACCGCGGTGCGGTCTACTACGCCAAGGCCGACGGCTCGAAGATCGAGCAGAAGATCTTCCCGCTCGAGCGCCCCAATGGCTGCGGGCTCTCGCCCGACGACAAGACGCTCTACGTCGTCGAGACGCCGACAGCGCGCTGCTGGTCGTTCAAGCTCTCCGCGCCGGGCGAGATCGAATCGGCCAACGGCCCCTATCGCGGCGAGAAAGGCCGCGTGGTCGTGGGGCTGGGCGGCTACCAGATGTTCGACTCGCTGGCGGTCGACAGCGCCGGCCACATCTGCGTCGCCACCCTGATCACCGGCGCCGTCTCCGACATCTGGCCCGACGGCAGCCGCGTCGATCAGTACAAGCTGGCCGACCCGATGGTCACCAACGTCTGCTTCGGCGGCAAGGATCTGCGTACCGCCTACGCCACCTTGTCGATGACCGGCAAGCTGGTGTCCTTCGAATGGCCACGCGCCGGCCACGGGCTGAAGCACCTGAACCGGCCGTGATCTACACGCTGCACACCGTGACGGCGGCACCGCGGCGCTGGCCCGAGGTGGCGCGCGTGGTGAAGAGCCAAGGCGCCGCCGCCGTACGCGAGGCCGGCGGCGTATTCTACGGCGTGTGGTGGGGCTTGCTCGGCCTGGCCTCGACGCAGGGCATGGTGATGGTGGCGTGGCCCGACGCCAACGCCGCCACGATTCACGCTGGCAAGGCGTTGGCCGGATGCGCCGACATCGTTGAGACCACACTCGATCTGCTCGAACCCACGGTGCGGCCGACCGAGTCGACGCCACCGGATCGCCCGGGCGTCTATGCCTTCCGCACCTTCGAGCTGGCGGAGGACGACTGGCCCAGCTTCCGCGACCTGTCGTTGGGTGTCTGGCCGACCTTCGAACCGACCTACGACGCGCGCGTCTATGGACTGTTCCGCAATCCTGCGGTGGCTCCGCCGCGTCGGCGCATGTTGTTGCTGACCAACTACCCGTCGATGGCGGTGTGGGAGAAATCCCGCCTGCGCACCCTGCACACCGGCGGCGATAGCGGGGCTCCTGAAGCCAAGGCCAACCTGTCGAAGCGCCTCGACGTCACGACCTGGACGCGGGTGGTGATCGGCGTGCCGGCGTAAGGGGCGATCACGGGCGCCGTCAACTCTGGTCTAGCGAGATGCTGCAACTCTGCGGCTGCCCGAGGATTGCACCACACGGTGTCGGAGAGGGGTTTGGCGGTCCTATCCAGCTGACAATCACCCCACCCAGGCGCCCATTGGGATGGGTCGCCGTCGAAACCACATCGCCGCCCGCCACGACGTTTCCGGGTATCGTCGCGGCCCTCCAGGCTCCTTGGTTCCAGCCATGGCTGTGATGCAGCGCGACAGCTTGAGCCGTAGGATGCTGCACGGCGGTACGACCGTGTTTGTTTCCCGAACCGAATGAGTACAACAGGCGCCGATTACCGATACTGCCGCCGGGCGCGGGTGGCACGCTCTTGTGGTTCATGGTTGCGCCATGATGCGGGATGACGACGGCGGAAAGATTACTCGGCAGTGCTATCGACAATTCGTGATAGCCCGCGTCGCCGGTGAGCAGCCAGCTTTGATTCGTACGCTGGTCTTCAGCGGTCAGCACCAAGCCCGAGCCATTGCGGCCGGTGCCGAGACAACGCGAGACCGTAACCTGTCGTGGCCCCGAGCGCGTTGTCACTGACTGCTGCGCGTTGCCCCAGATCAGGACGCGACCGCCCGCTTGAACTATGCTGTTGGCAAAACCGGCATGCACAGGACCGATCGACTGCCGCGGAGCCACCCACGTCCGTGGGAGAGCACTCGGGTCCTTTAGGCCCCCGGCCCAATGATCCGCGTCCCAATGCGACAGAACGACAGGCGGGCGGTTAGTCCAGCAGAATCGCAGCGGGGTCGGCGAGGTGTTGGCGTTTCGATAAACTCCGCACCCGAGATCGAAATACAACTCCGGTTGCCTCGAACCGTCGAGCAGCGCGCTGGCCGATCCCTGGCCGATGTCGAACACCCCGAGAAAGTCCGAAGAGCGTGCGGCTGAAGCCGCCGCCCTGATATCCGCTTCCGATGCGTCGGGCCAAACGCCCATGTCGAAGACGGTGTCGAGCCCAGGCGCCACCTCGTCGGGGGCAAGGCTGACATTGTACTGGGCTGTGACCGGCGCCGCGAAAAGATTCCCAAAGACGTCCATCGGCAGTCCATGGTCATCGCGGATGAACAGGAACCAGCGGGGGACCGTTTCGAATTTCTCGACTTCATCGAAGAAGGGCCCGCCTCTCGGCGTCGTGAACTCGAACCGGTAGATCGGGATATCTGCAAAGGCGTCGGACTCGACCGGCGAAGACCGACCGAGATCCTTCCAGTAGGCGGCCCAATGTGTCTCGAGAGCGCCTGGTCGCTTGTAGTCGAATCGCTCCCACCTGAGCAGCCAGTTTGCGTCGACCGCCTCGAACGCTACCACCGCATCCTCGGCGTCCCGCAGATCGACGGGCTCGGACTGTTCAAAACGAGCGAAAACAGCTTGTGGCGGCTCAAACCGATAGTCGGGCTTATCGTCGAAGAATCGATTCATTTCCGGTGTCTTCCTGTCCGAAGGGTGGCACAGGGGCTACGCAATTCAACCCGGATCCATTATCCCTTGGCCAGCTTCTTCACTTCGCCCGATGCGATGATCGTGCCGTCGGCGTAGGCTTCGTGGTTGGCGTCGACGTCTTCCAGGCGATAGCGGTAGTTCACCATCAGGCCGCAACTCTGGCGCAGTCCATTGGGCGAGGTGTCGCCCAGCCAGTTCAGGCGCTCTACGCGCGCGCCGTTGCTGAGATGGAAATGCGCCACGCGATCGAGCGCGCGGCCGTCATGGCTGCCCAGCAGGTAGCGGGCGCAGAAGCGGATCAGTACCGGCTTCAGCGCGATCTCGGCCGCCGGCTGCTTGGTCCAGTCGCCGCCGTTCACCAGCCGTGCGATGGCGCTGGCGCCGCGCGGTTGGTCGGTGGCGTCCGCCGGTGGCGGCGAGACCGAGGCGAGATGATCGGCCTCCTCGGCCGACAGCGTCAGATCGCCTTCAGTCTCCAGGGTCTTGAGCAGCCAGGCGCGGAAGCCGGGGATCGGCGAGAGCGTGGCGAAGTTCTTGATCTTGGGCAGATCGCGCGAGAGCTCGGCGGCGACACGCTTGATCAGGAAGTTGCCGAAGCTGACGCCGGCCAAGCCCTCCTGGCAGTTGGAGATCGAATAGAAGATCGCCGTGTTGGCGTCGCCCGGGTCGCGTGTCGGCGCTGTCTCGTCGAGCAGGCGGTGCACGTCGCCGGCCATGCCGTCGACCAGCGCCACCTCGACGAAGATCAGCGGTTCGTCGGGCATCCGGGGGTGGAAGAAGGCGAAGCAGCGCCGGTCGGAATCGAGGCGGTTCTTCAGGTCGCTCCAGGAATGGATGGCATGCACCGCCTCGTAGGCGATCAGCTTTTCCAGCAGCGCGGCCGGCGTGCGCCAATCGATGCGCCGCAGATCGAGGAAGCCGACATCGAACCAGATCGCCAGCAGGCGGCGCAGATCGTCGGCCAGCCGGGCGACGGCGGGATCGGCCTTGCCCAGTTTCAGGAGCTCAGCGCGCAGATCGACGATGAACTTCACGCCCTCAGGCAGGCCGTTGAACAGCGCCAGCAGCCTTGTCGCCGGCGTCTCGAGAGCGTCGCGTAGTTCGGCCTCGGCCTTGGACCGCGCCCGGTCGTCCGTCGCCGCCTGCCAGCGCGCCACCGTGGCGGCGAGCGCGTCGCGGTCGAGCGCGTAGTCGCGCGCCAGGGTCAGCAGAAAGCGACGGCGGCCTTCCTGCGACAGGACGAGATAGGCGCCGCCCAACTCGGCGGCACGGGCCCGCGCCGCGGTCTCGCCGCCGGGGCCGGACAGGCAGGCCCCGATGCGCGCCTTCAACCGTGGCAGGTCGTCGTCGGGCAGATCGGGCCGCAGCGGCGCGCCCACCGCCTCGCGCGCGCCTGTCGCGACACCCCTGAAGGTGCGCGAGACGCGATCCAGGGCGCGGTCGACAAAGCCGGTGAGAGCCATGGGGTTCATCCTTCCTGCGCCAGCCGGCCGAGGCTGCCGCCGCACTGTGGCCGCCGCATGACGAGAAATTGATGTGGGTGGCCGCCGCTGGTTGGCAAGGATCACGCCACGCCGGTGCATGGCGGCCCTCGCTAATCCGCCGCCAATACGCCTTCGACTCCAGCGGAGGCCGGTGATATCGGGGCGGTATCGCGACAAAGCCGGACCACCGGGAGCGAGATCATGACAGACGCCTTCATTTGCGACGCCGTTCGCACCCCCATCGGCCGCTACAACGGGACATTGTCCCCGGTACGCGTCGACGATCTCGCCGCCTTGCCGATCAAGGCGTTGATGGAGCGCAACACGGATGTCGACTGGGGCGCCGTCGACGACGTGATCTATGGCTGCGTCAACCAGGCCGGCGAGGACAACCGCAATGTCGCGCGCATGGCCGGCCTGCTCGCCGGGCTGCCGGTCGAAGTCGCGGGCGCCACGGTGAACCGGCTGTGCGGCTCGGGCATGGAAGCAACCGGCATGGCGGCGCGCGCCATTCGTCTCGGCGAGGCGCAGGTGATGATCGCCGGCGGCGTCGAGGGCATGACCCGCTCGCCCTATGTGATGGGCAAGCCGCAATCGGCCTTTGATCGCGGCATGAAGATGGAAGACACGGTGCTGGGCTGGCGCTTCGTCAACCCGGCGATGGCCAAGCGCTACGGCGTCGACGCCATGGGCCAGACGGCCGAGAACGTCGCGCAGGAACACCAGATCAGCCGCGTCGACCAGGACGCCTTCGCCTATCGCAGCCAGCAGCGCTGCAAGAAGGCGACGGAGAAGGGCTTCTTCAAGAAGGAGCTGATCGCGGTCACGGTGAAGTCGGGCAAGACGGAGAAGGTCTTCGACGCCGACGAGCATCCGCGCTTCGATACAACCATGGAAGGCTTGAGCAAGTTGCCGGCCGCCTTCCGCGACGGCGGCTCGGTGACCGCCGGCAATTCCTCGGGCATCAACGACGCCGCCGCCGCGATCATCGTCGCCTCGGAGAAGGCCGCAAAAGAGAACGGGCTGAAGCCGCGCGGGCGCATTCTCGCCACCGCTTCGGCCGGCGTGCCGCCGCGCGTGATGGGCATCGGCCCGGTGCCGGCGTCGCGCAAGGCGCTGCAGATCGCCGGGCTGAAGATCACCGACATCGATGTCGTCGAGCTCAACGAGGCCTTCGCCGCCCAGGGCCTGGCGGTGATGCGCCAGCTCGGCCTGCCCGACGACGCCTGCCACGTGAACCCCAACGGCGGCGCGATCGCCATCGGCCATCCGCTGGGCGCCAGCGGCGCGCGGCTGATCATGACCGCGCTCAACCAGCTCGAGGACACCGGCGGCCGCTATGCGTTGTGCACCATGTGCATCGGCGTCGGCCAGGGCATCGCCATGGTGATCGAGCGCGTCTGAGCGCAACGAACTCCCTCTCCCGTCTCGCGGGAGAGCGCCGGGGATTCAGCCGGCCAACTCAGGGGCGCCGCGAGGCGCCCCTTTCGTTCATGCGCGGCGAAGCATCGCCGTCATTACGCCAGCGCCGATCAGCACGCTGCCGCCGACACGGTTGACGGCGCGTCGCACCGACGGCTTGCGGATCGCGCCCCGCGCGCGGCCGGCGAGCAGGGCGTAGAGGCCGGCGTTGAGCGCGGCGAGCATCACGAAGGTGACGACCAGCACCGCCGCCTGCGGCGCGATCGGTGCCGTGGCATCCATGAACTGCGGCACGAAGGCGACGAAGAACAGGATGCTCTTGGGATTGAGCGCGGTGACGGCATAGGCGTGCGCGAGCATGGTCCAGGCCGGTCGCCGCTCGATCGCCGCGTCGGCCTCCGCGCCCACCGGTGCACGCCACAGCTTGACGCCGAGCCACACCAGGTAGGCCGCGCCGATCCATTTCAGCGCCGTGAACAGCTCGGCCGAGGTGGCGAGCAGGGCGCCGACGCCCAGCAATGACAAGGTCATCGCGGTGAGATCGCCCAGAGCCACGCCGGCGACGATCGCCAATGCGGCGCGGCGTCCCTCGCCCAGGGCGTAGCCGATCACCAGGGCGACGGTTGGCCCTGGGATGATCAGCACGAGCGTCGCCGCCGCGCAGAAGGCCAACCACAGTTCGAATGACATCGCTTGCTCCTGTCGATGATACAGCCACTCAAGACAGCGAGAGCGCTTGCCGTCAATCGATGCCTCGGCCAAGGTCGCGGTGATTGCCATGACCCAATCCTCAGGCTCCATCGCCGTCGTCGGCGCCGGCCCCTCGGGCTTCTACGCCGTCGACGCGCTCAGTCGCGCGCGGCCCGACGCGCGCATCGACATCATCGATCGCCTGCCGACACCGTTCGGCCTGGCGCGCTACGGCGTGGCGCCCGACCACCAGGGCACCAAGGGCGTGACGCGGCAGTTCGATCGGCTGCTGGCCAAGCCCGGTGTGCGGTTCATCGGGGGCGTCGCGCTCGGCCGCGATATCTCGCTCCCGGAGCTGAGAAATCTCTACGACGCCGTCATGATCGCCACCGGCTGCGGCCGCGACCGGCGGTTGGGCATTCCCGGCGAACATCTCGATGGCGTCATGGGCTCGATGCGTTTCGTCGACTGGTTCAACGCGCATCCCGACGCTGTCGATCTCACCGAGACGATCGCGCAGGCGCGTCACGTCGCGGTGATTGGCAACGGCAATGTCGCCATCGATGTCGCGCGCGTCTTCGCCAAGACCGCCGAGGAGATGGCGAAGTCCGATATCGATCCGCGCGCCCAGGCCGCCATCGTGGCGATGAGGCTCGAGACGGTGTCGCTCTACGGCCGGCGCGGACCAGCCGAGGCCAGCTTCACCATCAACGAGCTCAACGAGATGGGTCGGCTGGCGCGCGCCGTGGCGCTGGTCGACGCGGCCGATGTCGCGAACGTCGCGGCGCCCGACAGCGATCCGACGCCCGAACGCCTGCGCAAGCAGAAGAACATCGAAGCGTTGCGCGGCTTCTCGTCCAACGTGCCCCATGCCAAGCCCGTCGGGCTCGCCTTCCGCTTCCACCGCGCGCCGCTGACCCTGAGCGGCGAGAACGGCCGCGTCGTCGGCATCAACTTCGCCGGCGGCTCCTACACGCCGGCCGATCTGGTGATCACCTGCATCGGCTACGACACGATTCTGCCCGACGACCTGCCGGCCGATAAAGGCCGTGTCGCGAACGACGAGGGCCGGGTCGCGGGGCTGCCCGGCGTCTACGTCGTCGGCTGGGCGCGGCGTGGACCCAGCGGCACCATCCCGACCAACCGCGCCGATTCCTTCGCCGTCGCCGAACGCCTCGTCACCGATCTCGCGCCGTCGTCCAGGCCCGGCCCCGCCGGCCTCGATGCGCTGCTCGCGTCACGCGGTGTGGCGACCATCGACACCGCCGGCTGGCAGCGCATCGATAAGGCGGAGAGCGACGCCGGCGCGCGTGAAGGCCGACCGCGCGTCAAGCTCACGAGCTGGGCGGCGTTGCGCGCGGCGGCTAATCCAGCCTGACCGACCAGCCCTTCAACGCCGCGCTCGAGGGCGGGTAGCGGTCCATCACCCGCGCGTCGTGGCCGGGCACCACCATGTCCTGGCAGCCGTCGGCGAGTTTCTTGAGTTTGTCGTAGCCGGCCAGCATGTCGGCGACGTTGAAGACGATGGCGAACAGCTTGTCGTCCTCGATGCCCCAGTAGTAATGCGCCGCGTCGGAGGCCAGCACCAGCCAGCCGTTGCGCGTCCACACCCGCACCGACTGGATGCCCATGGTGTGGCCGCCGATGTGATGCACCGTCAGCCCGGGCGCGATCTCGCCGTCACCGTCGTGGAAGACGACGCGGTCGCCGTAGAGATGGCGCACCATCGCCACCACTTCCTCGACCTCGTAGGCGTGGCGGAACGGCTTCTTGGTCATGTGCCTGGAGGTGGCGAACTGCATCTCCCGGTCCTGCACGTGGTAGCGCGCCTTGGGAAACAGCGCCCAGCCGCCGACATGGTCGTAATGCAGGTGGGTGATGATCACGTCGCGCACGTCGTTGGGCTCGACGCCGAGATCGCGCAGGGTGAGCGCCGGCGAGCGCAGCATCTTGCGGCCGCGTTGCGCGCCCACGGTCTCGCTGAAGCCGGTGTCGATGACGATGGGCTGGCCGCCGACCAGCCGCTTGCCGTCCTCGCCCAGCGGGATCGCCACCCAGACGAAATAGTCCATCGGATGATCGCCGTCGTGCGGATCGGCCATGATCTGCACCTCGTGCGCCTTGCGCGGCAGATGGGCGTACTTGCAGGCGTGCACTTCGTAGGTTGGCAGGTTGGGCATCTCGTCCTCTTGGGTTCCTCGCAGCCATCACCCTCCCGTGCCGGACAGGCACGGGTCAACTGGCGAGCGACGCCGGGCTATCCGACAACGCCCTTGGCCTTCATCGCCGCGATCTCGGAATCGGCGTAGCCCGCTTCCTTGAGAATCGCCTCGCTGTGCTCGCCCACGGCGGGCGGCTTGCCGGCGCGGCGCGGCTGGGCGAAGCCCAGACGGATTGGATTGTTGAGCGTGCGCGAGATGCCTTCGCCGTCGCAAGGCACGACGATGCCGGCATGCCGCGCCTGCTCGTCGTCGGGCACGTCGATCACCCGGCCGATCTCGCCGAACGGCACGCCGATGCGGGTCAGCAGATCCGACCAGTGCGCCCAGTCGTGCCGTGCGATCTCCGCTTCGATCAGGCCCAACAGCTCGACGGCGTGGGTGCGTCGCGTGTTGCGGTCGAGGAAGCGCGGGTCGTCGATCCATTCCGGGTGGCCAAGGGCGCGGGCGATGTTGGGCCAGTGCTTCTCCTCGGGGTTGGCGATCAGCAGGAACCAGCGGCCGTCCCTGGTCACGTATTGCTGGCCCAGCGCCGAGCGCGCGCGCTCGCGCGGTGGGCGCGGTGGCAGGGTGGCGCCGAGCATGGCGGCCTGCGTCAGCGTGCCGTTGGACCAGGCGCCGTTGGCGTAGAGCGAGGTGCCGACCCAGCCACCCTTGCCGGTGCGTTCGCGGCGGAAGAGGCCGATCATGATCGCCGAGACGATGGTCATGGCGGTGGCGCGGTCGCCCTGCGCCGGCAGCGAGAAATGCGGCGGCTGGCCCTCGTAGCGCGCCGCATCGAGGATGCCGGAGCGGGCGAAGAAGGCGGTGACGTCGAAGCCCGGCCGGTCGCGGTCGGGGCCGCTCTCGCCGTAGCCGGTGAGCGAGAAGTAGATCAGCCGCGGGTTGACCGGCTCGATGTCCTCCCAGCTGAGCTTCAAGCGCTCGCGCACCGGCGGCGGGAAGTTGATGATCATCACATCGGCCTGGGCGATCAGGCGCAGCAGCGCGGCGCGGCCCTCCGGCGCCTTCAGGTCGAGCGCCAGCGAGCGCTTGTTGCGCGCGTCGAGCTGCCAGGTGAAGTTGACGCCGGCCTGCGGATAGCTGGCGTTGCGCCAGCTCTGGCGATGGGGATCGCCGGCGCCCGGCGGCTCGATCTTGACGACGTCGGCACCCCAATCGCCCAGCACCACGGCGGCGGCCGGCGCGGCGATGAAGGAGCTGACGTCGAGCACCCGGATGCCCTGCAGCGGGAGCGCTTCATCGGTCACGGCGTGATTCTCCCCGGCGATCGTTTCCTTGGGCGGCGACTGTAGCCAAGCTGCCGCCCGCCGTGCTCGGCGATCCTGTCACGGAAGCGATGCAGGGAACGCGGGATGCTATAGTCGTTCATCGGCGGGTCCGACCGGAGGAGCTTATGGATCTCGGCGCGCTTCTGCTCACGATCGTCATCGGCTTCTTCGTCGGCCTGATCGCGAAGTTCCTGCTGCCCGGCCGCGATGTCAGCGGGTTCATCGCCACGACGGTCGTGGGCGTCGTCGGCTCGATCATCGCCACCTATGGCGGCCAGGCGGTGGGTGTGTACCAGCCGGGCCAGACGGCGGGTTTCTTCGGCGCCGTGCTGGGCGCCATCGTGCTGCTGGTGCTGCTGCGGCTTATCCGGCGCTAGCCGGCGCGGTAGAGAAAATAGCGGTCGCGCGGCACGCCGTCGGGTTCCGGCAGCCGCACCCAGCGCGCCACATCGAGCGGCTGGTTGGCCACGACATAGCCGCCGGGCGCAAGCAGCCGGTCGAGCGCCGGCCCCAGCCATCGGCCGATCTCCGTGTTGGCGGCGTGGTCGCCGGTACCGAGATCGGAATGGATCAGCGCGGCGGCGCCGGCGAGCCGGTCGCAGGCCTTGGCCGTGGTCTCGCGCGCGTCGCCGAGAAACAGGAACCGGTCGGGCGGCACGCAATCGGGATGGGCGCGCACCTCGCGCTCGAAGACGTGGATGGCGCGGTCGGGGAAAAGCTCGCGCAGGTGGTCGTAGGTGCGGCCATTGCCCAGGCCGACCTCGAGGATCGGACCTGGCATCGCGCGCACCAATGGCGCCACGTGGTTCAGGCAATCGCGCTGCGCCTGCATGCGGCGAATGAAGGAGTCGAGACGGCTCATCGGCTGGGGATCAGGCGGCGCGGGCCCTCATCGCGCTGAGCTGGCGGTTGGTATCGTCGAGGCGATGGGCGAGCTCGCGCATGATCTCGACCGCCATGGTCGGGAACTCGGTGACCATGCGGAAGAAAAGCTCCTTGGTGATCTTGAGCGCCGTCAGCGTCTCGCGCACGGTCACCGTGGCGGTACGCGGCACGTCGCACAGGATGGCGATCTCGCCGACGAAGCCGTTCTTCTTCAGCTCGGCCACCTTGAGCGGGCCGGACGGCGTGTCGATCGTGATGTCGGCCGCGCCGCCCAGCACGACGTACATCGCGTCGCCGATATCGCCCTGGTGACAGAGTTCCTGGCCCGGCGCGAAGGTCAGGCGCTCGCTGGTGAACGCCAGCAGCTTCAGCTTGTTGGGTTCCAGCTTGGCGAACAGCGGCACGCCCTTCAGCAGCTCGACTTCCTCGTGGATACTCATGGTTGGTCCCCTGTGCGATCACCCGGCCGCCAATAGGTCGGTGTATGTCTTGTCGCCCGACAGCTCCGACGGCGCGCCGCGCGCCGTCATCCGCCCGCCCTGCATGACGATCACCTCGTCGAAGCGCTCCGCCTGCGCCGTGCGGCTGAGCGTCCACAGCACGCCCAGCGCGCCGCGGGCCGCCAGGATCTTGTCGAGCAGGCGCTGCTGCGTGGCGGCGTCGAGCACCGCGGTCGGCTCGTTGAGTACCAGCAGGTCGGGCCGCTTCAGCAGCGCGCGGGCGATGCCGACCTTCTGGCGCTGGCCGGCCGACAGCCGCTTGCCCGCGACGCCGACATTGTAGTCGAGCCCGACCTGGACCACGGCGTTGCGCACGCCCAGGCCGTCGAGCACCTCGCCGATCAGGTCGCCCACCCGGTCGGCGCCCTGCGCCTGGCCGTAGACGAGGCGGCCGAACAGGATGTTGTCCTGCAAGGTGGCAGCGCCGTTGTAGCGGGCGACGTCGTAGAACTCGATGTCGCTCGCGAGTTCCGTCGGCAAGCCCGCCGCGAAGGCCTGGCGCGCCGCGAGCAACCGCTGCTCCATCGCCTCGTCGATCAGGCCCAGGCGATGACGCGCCTCAATGTAGCGGAAGGGCAGCGCCCGCAGGCGTGCGCGTTCCTCGGAAGAGAGGTCGGCGACGGTGCGGCCGCTCAGCCGGGTGAGCAAGGCGCGGTACTCCGGCAGCTCCTCGGCGGTGATGAAGCTGAACTGCTCGAAGAAGGGATGGCCGGCCGGCAGGTCGGCGAACAGCTCGACCATGGTACGGGCGATCTCGACGCCCATTTCGGCCAGCGGCGTGGCGAGGTCCAGCTCGTTGAGCACCTTCCGCATATAGGGATTGGCGGTGATGTTGTCGGGCTCGAAGGTACGCCCCATCGGCGTGCCGAAGAGCACGTTCTCGGCCACCGACATGTTGCGGTTGTAGCGGTCGCGGTCGAAGGGCTCGACCAGGCCGGCGAAGGCCGGGTCGGCCAGCCGGCTGTGCAGCTCGGCGCGCGCCTTAAGGATCGACTCGGCCACCGCCGGGCGCTCGGCGGGAGCGATGGTGCCGCGCAGGCCGTAGCGGTAGACGTCGGCCTCGAGTTCGACGACGCGCAGCGCCTCGATGACGCGCTGGTCGATGTCGTGCGGACCGCTGGCGCCGGCGGCCTCGTAGTCGACCCAATCGGCGGCGACATCGAGCACCGGGTTGCCGGCGCGACGGGCTTCGCGCTCCTCGGTTTCGCGTTGCCGCAGAGCGGCACCCTCGTAGGCCGCCGGCCCGCGCGGTCGGAACTTCAAGCCGTAGAGCAGGTTCTCGCGGATCGTCACCGGCAGCAGGTAGACGTCCTGGCCGACATAGGACAGGCGCGCGCCGACCGCAGCTTCGGGCAGCTCCGCGAGATCCTTGCCGCCGATCGCCACGCCGCCGGCGGTCGGGTGGGCCACCCGGGCGACGACCTGCGCCAGCGCTTCCTTGCCGCCGCCGGCGCCGCCGACCACGGCAACCTTCCGACCGATCGGGAAGCTGAGCGTGACGGCGTCGAGCATGGGTGCGCCGCCCTCCTCGGCCAGGGCCACGCCGTTGAGCTGGACCGCGCCGCTGAGCGCCGGCGCGGCGGCGTTGGGGATCGCCTGCAGCTCGGCCGCCAGCATGCCGTCGGGTTCGAACTGCTCGATCACCTGCTCGTAACGCTGCTGCATGTCTTGGCGCTGCTGGTCCCAGTCGATCAGCTCCTTCACCGGGCCGGGCAGGTCCTTGTAGGCCAGCAGTACGCCGACCACGGCGCCGACCTGCATATCGCCGAACAGCACGAAGTAACCGCCGATCAGGTAGATGAGGAACGGCGTCGTCTGCGCCAAGAGGTTGTTGAGGAACTTGGCGGTGAACTTGCGCTGGAAGAGCTCGAAGCGGATGTGGAAGATGCGGCCCAACCGGCCCACGATATCGGCGCGCTCGTAGTTCGAAGCGGCGTGGATGTGCACCTCCTGCACACCGTCGACCGTCTCAGCGACGCGGCCGGAGAATTGCCGGGCGGTGATCTGGCGTTGCTTGCCCAGCGCGACGATTTTTCGCCGCAGCTTTGGGATGATGAAGGCCTGCACCGCCAGCACGGCGATCACGATCAGGCCCAGCCAGATGTTCTGCAGCATGATGAACAAGAGCGCGGTGATCGCCTGGCCGCCGAGGAAGGCGGGCTGGACATAGGCGTCGCCGATGAAGCCGCCCAGCGGCTCGATCTCGTTGTTGATCATGCCCGCCAGCTCGGCCTGCTTGACCTTGCGGAAATGGGCCGGCGGGAACAGCAGGATCCGGTCGTAGAGCTGATAGCGCAGGCGGCGCAGCATGCGCTCGCCCATGCGGCCCTTCTGGGTGTTGATGGTCTTCTTGAACAACCCGTTGATGGTGACCATCACCAGGAACAGGCAACTCATGCCCACCAGGTAGGGCCACTGCGCCAACGACAGGCCGTCGGACAGGCGGATCGAGCCGACATCCGAGATGAAGGAGGGAATCGGCAGGTCGATGCGCAGGAACGGCACCGTCTGGGCGCTCTTGAACGCCTTGCCCTCGATGCCGTCGTTGACGATGGTCTTGGGGATGTTCAGCGAGGCGAAATAGAACACCTGCGCCAGCACGACCAGGCCCAGGATGATGAGCTGCTCGGGCCTGCTGTTGCGCCAGACATATTTGAAGAGGTTGCTGTCCATGTCCGGGTCGCGCCGACTCCTGTCCTCGCGGCGGGCACCTTACCCTGAATCCCCCTTGGCGGCGAAAGGGGATCGCGTCTGGACGGGGCCGCCGGCCGACGCTATTTCGTGATCGGCCTCCAGGAGAGTTCCCGATGTCCCAAGTCCCCGTGACGGTGCTCACCGGCTATCTCGGCGCCGGCAAGACCACGCTGCTCAACCGGATCCTGACCGAGAATCATGGCCGCAAGTACGCGGTCGTGATCAACGAGTTCGGCGAGCTGGGCATCGACAACGACATCGTCGTCGGCACCGACGAGGAAATCTTCGAGATGAACAACGGCTGCATCTGCTGCACCGTGCGCGGCGATCTGATCCGCGTCATCGGCGGGCTGGCGAAGCGGCCGGGCACGCTCGACGGCATCATCGTCGAGACCACGGGCCTGGCCGATCCCGGCCCGGTTGCGCAGACCTTCTTCCAGGACGACGAGGTGCGCACGCGCACGCGGCTGGACGCGATCGTCACCGTGGTCGACGCGCGCCATTTCCTGCTGCATGTCGACGACGGCGTCGAGGCGCGCGAGCAGGCGGCCTTCGCCGACGTGATTCTGCTCAACAAGACCGACCTGGTGAGCCCGGAGGAGCTGGCCAGGGTCGAGGCGCGGCTGCGCCAGATCAACCCCTACGCCCGGCTGCATCGCACGCAGAAGAGCGCGGTGGCGCTGGCCGAGATCCTCGGCCGGCACGCTTTCGATCTGAAGCGCATCCTCGAGATCGAGCCGGATTTCCTCGAGCAGGGTCACCACCATCTCCACGATCATGATCATGAGCATTGCGATGATCCGACGCATGATCATCACCACGACAGCCACCATCAACACCTCGAGAACATCGGCAGCATCTCGCTGACCAGCGACAAGCCGATCGACGAACAGAAATTCCAGCGCTGGATCTCGACCATCCTGCGCGAGTTCGGCACCGACATCTTCCGTAGCAAGGGCATCCTCGACATCTCAGGCGCGTCGAAGAAGTACGTCTTCCAGGGCGTGCACATGATGATGGACGGCGACTGGGGCAATCTCTGGAAGGATGGCGAGTCGCGCATGAGCAAGCTGGTTTTCATCGGCCGCAAGCTCGACGCGGAGCAGCTTCGGCGCGGCTTCGCGGCCTGCGCCACACGATGAGCGAGCCGGGCTTCGCCGAGCGACTGCCGCCCAGCCGGCGCGTCGAGACCGGCGCCTGGGTCAGCGGCCTTACCTACGACCGTACCGGCCGAACGCTGGGCGTGGCCTGCGGTGACGGCCGCGTCTGGTGTATCGATACGACCAACGACTCGCCACCGTCGCCGCCGGAGCCGGCGCACAGGGGCGTGTCGCTCTCGATCATCGCGAATCCGTCGGGCGACAGCTTTATCAGCGGCGGCGACGACGGCCGGTTGCTGCGCCACGGCGACGCGGCGCGCGAGCTCGAGTCTTTCAAGGGACGCTGGTTCGAGCGGCTGGCCGGGCATACGAAGACCGCCACCCTCGCCGCGGTCGCCGGCAAGGAGATCGTCGTGTACGGCGCGAGTGGTCGTCGCGTGCTGGGGCCGCATCCCAGCACCGTCGCCGATATCGATTTCAGCCCCGACGGCTCGCGCCTCGTGGCGGCGCACTACGGCGGCGTCACCATCCATGTGCTGAAGCCGGCCGACGCCGCGCCGCGCAGCCTCGAGTGGAAGGGCTCGCATGTCGCCGTCCGCTACAGCCCGGACGCCAGGTTCATCGCCACCGGCACGCAGGACAACGCGCTGCATGTCTGGCGCCTGGCGACGGGCAAGGACATGCAGATGTCGGGCTATCCGGTGAAGGTGAAGCAGCTCGCCTGGTCGCACGACGCGCGTTTCCTGTTCGGCACCGCCACCAGCCTGTTCACCGGCTGGCCCTTCGCCGGCAAAGGGCCGGAGGGCAAGCCGCCGATCCAGTTCGGCGACGAAGGCGCCGGCATCATGACGGCGATCGCCGCCCATGCCGCCGATTCCTTCATCGCCGCGGGCTTCGATACCGGCGAGGTGCAGGTGGGCGACAGCAAGACTAGGCGCAGCGCGGTGATCAAGCTGGCCGGCGACGGCCAGGTCAGTGCGCTGGCGTGGTCGCCCGGCGGCTGGAGTCTGGCGGTGGGTACCGATCAGGGCGTGGTCGAGTTGATCGATTTGCGGCGCTGAAGCGGTGGCCGGCACGCTGGAGACGCTCTTCGTGCTGGCTGTCGGACTGGTCGCCGGCACGGTCAGCGGCATCGTCGGCACCGGCGCCTCGATCATCTTGATTCC
>VGCZ01000038.1 GCA_016869975.1 Alphaproteobacteria bacterium | reverse complement strand
CGCCGAGGTGCCTCGATCGGTCGTCGCCGCGGTGGAGGCGTGCGGGAACACGGTCCGGATGCGCCCTTTCACCGTATCGCTGAACATGGCGAAGAACTTCCACCGCAAGAGCGGCATCCCGCTGATCGTACTGTGCGGCGACGATGGTGTTCTCGGCCTCCGGACGCTACACGACACGCTCGGTGTCGCACTGACGACGACGTTCGGCTCCGTCCGCCCCTCGTCCTTCGAGCCGCACATGACGTTGTCCTATAGGGCGATGCGGATCGCGGACATACCCATCGAGCCGGTCAATTTTACGATCCGCGAGTTCGTGCTGGTGAACAGCCTCATCGGCCAGGGACGACATATCGTACTGTCGCGCTGGCGACTCAGTGATTGATCCCCAACGTTCAGCGCCGCGTCGCCTCCGCGATCAGGTCCTGCGCCGCCTCGTCGAGCAGTTCGTCGACCGTGTCGTCGCCCATCACGCGCTCGCGACCGATTTCCAGCAGCACCGGCACGGCGAGCGGCGAGACGCGGTCGAGCCTGTGGTAATCGATCTTTCCCTTCGCACGGCGCAGCAGCTCGCCCAGGCGGCGGATATCGGCGAGTTGCCAGGCGGCGTCCTGGCGCGTGGCGCGCAAGAGGATGTGGTCGGGCTCGTGCTTGCGCAGCGCGTCGTAAATCAGGTCGGCGCTGAACGTCACCTGGCGCCGCGTCTTCTCCTGGCCGGGATGGCGCCGCTCGATCAGGCCGGCGATCACCGCGACATTGCGGAACGAGCGCCTGAGCATCGAGGACTCGTCCATCCACGCCTCGAGATCATCGCCCAGCATGTCCTCGTCGAACAGCGCCTCGATCTGCTTCGGCGTCGCCGGCCGCAGCCCCCAGATGCCCAGCACATAGTCGGTGGCGACGAAACCCAGCGGCCGCAACCCCATGCGCTCCATGCGCCGCGTCAGCAGCATGCCCAACGTTTGATGCGCGTTGCGGCCCTCGAAGCAATAGGCGACCAGGAACTGCTTGTTGCCGCGCGGGAAGCCTTCGATCAGCAGCCGGCGGGGGTGCGGCAGAGTCGAGCGCAGCGTCTGGATGCGAAGCCATTCCCGCACGTCAGACGGCAGCAGATGATGGCGTGTCGGATCGGCGATGATGCCGCGCACGCGCTCGGCCAGATACGTGCTGAGCGGCAGGCGCCCGCCGCCATAGGCCGGCACTTTGGGATCCTCACCGCTCTTGGCGACCGTGACCTCGGCGTGCAGCTGGCGGATGCCTTCATAGCGCAGCAGGCGACCGGCGAAGATAAAGGTGTCGCCGGTAACGAGACCCTGGACGAACGCCTCCTCGACCTCGCCCAGCACGGGCCCGCCTCTGAGCTTCACCTTCAAGAGCGGCAGCTCGACGATGGTGCCGACATTGAGCCGGTATTGCCGGATCGCATCCGGTCGCGCCACCTGCCAGCGCCCGTCGGAGCGGCGGAACAGCCGGCGCCATTTCTCATAGGCGCCCAGCGCGTAGCCGCCGGTGGCGATGAAATCGAAGGTGTCGTCGAAATCCTTGCGCGTGAGCGCGCGATACGGGCCGGTGCGCCGCGCCTCCTCGAACATCTGGTCGCGGTCGATCGGCTGCGAGCAGGCCGACCCGAGGATGTGCTGCGCCAGCGCGTCGAGGCTGGGCGGCCGCGGCGGATCGCCATCGAGCTCATGCGCGTTAACCGCCTCCAGGGCCGCGATGCACTCCAGCACTTCGAAACGATTGCCGGGCGCGAGGATCGCCTTGCTCGGCTCGTCCATGCGATGATTGGCGCGGCCGACACGCTGCAGCAGGCGGCTCACCCCCTTGGGCGCGCCGACCTGGACCACCAGGTCGATATCGCCCCAGTCGATGCCGAGATCGAGCGAGGAGGTCGCGACCACCGCGCGCAGCCGGCCGGCCGCCATTGCCGCCTCGATCTTGCGGCGCTGCTCGACCTCGAGGCTGCCGTGATGCAGGCCGATCGGCAGGTTCTCGTCGTTCAAACGCCACAGATCATCGAACACGATCTCCGCCGTTGCGCGCGTGTTGACGAAGACGATGGTCATGCGGTGCTGGCGGATCGCGTTGTAGACATCGGGGATGGTGTGGCGCGCCATGTGCCCGCCCCACGGCACGCGCGCCTCCGGCGAGAGGATCGACAAGGCCGGCTGCGCGCCGCCCGCGACGCGCACCGTCTCGACCGGCCGGCCACCCAGCGCCAACCAATCCGCGAGCGCCGCCGGATCGTGCACCGTGGCCGACAGCCCGACGAAGCGCGTCCCGGGCGACATGGTCGCCAGCCGCGACAGGCCCAACGCCAGCAGATGGCCGCGCTTGGTCGTCGCCAGTGCGTGCAGCTCGTCGATGATCACGGTCGACAGGCCACTGAAGTACTCGGCCGCGTCGGGATAGGACAGCAGCAGCGCCAGCGATTCCGGCGTAGTCAGCAGGATGTCCGGTGGATTGAGTCGCTGACGCTGCCGGCGATTCTGCGGCGTGTCGCCGGTGCGCGTCTCCGCGCGCACCGCCAGGTCCATCTCCTCGATCGGCGCCTGCAGATTGCGCGTGACATCGGTCGCCAGCGCCTTGAGCGGCGAGATGTAGAGCGAGTGCAGCTTGCCAGTCGCCACCTTGCGCGCCGTCAGCTCGATCAGGCTAGGCAGAAAACCCGCCAGGGTCTTGCCCGCACCTGTGGGCGCGATCAGCAGCGCCGACTTCCCGGCCTGCGCCAGCCGCACCATCTCCATCTGGTACGGCCGCGCCTCCCAGCCGCGGCGCGCGAACCAGTCGGCGAAGGTCGCCGGCAGCACAGCCCGCTCCGCCGCCTCAAACAGCGGCAGGTCATCGCCAATCTTGTGGACCTTGGCCTTGGCCACGCGACTCGCCACTCCCCTTCGCACCCTCTAACCCTATATTGGCATTGATGCCCTTCGATCCCACACCTTCCGACCCGCGTTCGTGGCTGTTCACAACGCCGCAGGGACTCTATTGCGCGCCCGGTGACTTCCACATTGACCCGGCCTGGGCGGTGAAGCGCGCGGTGGTGACGCACGGTCATGGCGACCACGCGCGCGCGGGCCACGGCGCGACGTTGGCGACGCGCGAGACCATCGAGATCATGAAGGTGCGCTTCGGTGAGGAATTGGGCGTCACCCAGGGCGTGCGATACGGCGAGACGGTCGGGATTGGCGACGTCGACGTACGATTGGTACCGGCCGGGCACATTCTGGGCAGCGCGCAAATAGTGCTCGACTGGCGCGGCGCGCGCATTGTCGTGTCAGGCGACTTCAAGCGACGGCGCGATCCCACCTGCCCGGCCTTCGAGCCGGTGACGTGCGACGTGTTCATCACGGAGGCGACGTTCGCGTTGCCGGTGTTTCGTCACCCGCCCGATAGCTATGAGATCGGCCGGCTGTTGCAGTCGATAAAGACCTTTCCCGAACGCTGTCATCTCGTCGGCGTTTACGCGCTGGGCAAGTGCCAGCGCGTGATCCGCCTGCTGCGTGAGGCCGGCTACGACGGGCGCATCTGGCTGCACGGCGCGCTGGTCTCGTTGTGCGATCTCTACAAGCGCGAAGGCATCGACCTAGGCGACATCGCGCCGGTCGGCGAGATGGGCCGTAATCCCAAAGACGACCTGTTCGGCCGCGACGTTTTCAAGGGCGCGATCGTGCTCTGCCCGCCTGGCGCGCTGGCTGATCGCTGGTCGCGGCGCTTTCCCGATCCGCTGCCGGTGGCGGCGTCGGGCTGGATGCGTGTACGGGCACGCGCACGGCAGCGCGGCGCGGAGTTGCCGTTGGTGATCTCCGATCACGCCGACTGGGACGAGCTCCGCCGCACCGTCCGCGACGTGCAGGCACCGAAGCTCTGGGTGACGCATGGCCGCGAGGACGCGCTGGTGCACCAGGCGCGCAGCATGGGCGTCGAGGCCGAGGCGCTGCACGTCGCCGGCCGCGAAGAGGAAGGCGCGTAGTCGCCATGCAGCGTTTTGCCGAGCTGCTCGATTCGCTGGCCTTCCAGCCCGCACGCAACGCCAAGCTGCGGCTGATCACGACGTACCTCGCCGCGACGCCCGATCCCGATCGTGGCTATGCGCTCGCGGCGCTCACCGGCACGCTCGACCTGCCCAATGCCAAGCCGGCGTTGCTGCGCGAATTTGGCGTCCAGCGCCTGGGCGAGACGTTGTTCACGCTGTCCTACGACTATGTCGGCGACCTCGCCGAGACGCTGTCGCTGATCTGGGACGCCTACGTTGACCCCGACGGCGAGGCAGCGGGATCGCGGGCCGGTCACAACCGCCCGCCGCCCTCGCTGGGCGAGGTCGTGGACCGCCTGCGCCTGACGTCCAAGCGCGAAACGCCTCAGCTGATCGAGCGATGGCTCGACGAATTAGACGCCACCGGCCGCTGGGCGCTGATCAAGCTGGTGACGGGGGCGTTGAGGGTTGGCGTCTCGGCAAGGTTGGCCAAGCAGGCGGCGGCTGACCTGGGCAGCGTCAGCATAGATGACGTCGAGGAGGTCTGGCACGGGCTGAAACCGCCCTACAAGTCGCTGTTCGACTGGCTGACCAAGGGCGCGCCGCGTCCCGCGGTGTCCGGCACGACGGCGGTATTCCGGCCCTTGATGCTAGCCAACCCACTGGACGAAGCGGAGCTGCCGACCTTCGATCCGCTTGCCTATCGCGCGGAGTGGAAATGGGACGGTATCCGCGTCCAGCTCGCCGCCGGCGGCGAACAGCGCCGCATCTTCACGCGCGGCGGCGATGATGCCACCGCGGCCTTTCCCGATATCGTCGAGGCCATGGAGTTCGACGCGGTCCTCGACGGTGAGCTGCTCGTGGCGCATCCGTCTAGCGGCACTTTGGCCATCGCCCCGTTCAACGATCTGCAGCAGCGGCTCAACCGCAAGACCATCACGCCCAAGATCCTGCGCGACTTCCCGGCGCATGTCCGGCTCTACGACGCGCTGTTCCTCGGCGGCGAGGATCTGCGCGCGCTCAATTTCGATGAACGCCGCGCCCGGCTGGAGTCCTGGTTTGGCGAAAGGCCACGCGGCCCCTTCGACCTCTCGCCGCTGATCGGCTTCGCCACCTGGGACGAGCTCACCGCGCTGCGCGCCGGCGCGCGGGCGGCCGAGATCGAAGGCCTGATGCTCAAGCGCGCCGACAGCGCCTATGTCGCCGGCCGGCCCAAGGGTCCGTGGTTCAAGTGGAAGCGCGCGGCGCTCACCGCCGACTGCGTGCTGATGTACGCCCAGCGCGGCCACGGCAAGCGCTCGTCCTACTACTCGGACTACACATTCGGCTGTTGGCGCGGCGAGGAGCTGGTGCCGGTGGGCAAGGCCTATTCCGGCTTCACCGACGAGGAACTGCTGCGGCTCGACAAATGGGTGCGCGACCACACCACCAACCGCTTCGGCCCGGTGCGTGAGGTCGAGCCCGGCCTGGTGCTGGAGATCGCCTTCGACGCCGTCCAGCGCTCGACCCGCCACAAGTCCGGCGTCGCCATGCGCTTTCCCCGGGTCCACCGCATCCGCTGGGACAAGCCTCATGCCGAGGCCGACAGGCTGGACGCCCTGACCCGGCTACTGCCGGTGAATTAAGGCGGCACGACACATTCGTGACGGTTTGGGGGTCGCCCCGCGCCCTCGACGTGCCTATATTGTTTCCATGATCGACCCCTTCGGCCGGCACATTTCCTATCTGCGCGTCTCGGTGACGGATCGCTGCGATTTCCGCTGCGTCTATTGCATGGCCGAGGACATGACCTTCCTGCCCAAGGCCGACCTACTGTCGCTCGAGGAGCTGGAGCGTCTGTGCGGCGCCTTCATCACGCTGGGCGTGAAGAAGCTCCGGCTGACCGGTGGCGAGCCGCTGGTGCGCAAGAACGTGATGTCGCTGGTGCGCGGCCTGTCGAAGCGTCTCGGCGACGGGCTCGAAGAGCTGACCTTGACCACCAATGGCAGCCAGCTGGCGAAGTACGCTCAGGAGCTGGCCGATTGCGGCGTGAAGCGGCTGAACGTCTCCATGGATTCGCTCGACCGCGACAAGTTCCGCACCTTGACCCGTTGGGGCGACCTCGACCAGGTGATGCGCGGCATCGACGCGGCGCAGAAGGCCGGGCTGCACATCAAGATCAACGCCGTGGCGCTCAAGGGCGTCAACGACATGGAGTTCGACGAGCTGATCCGCTGGAGTCATGGCCGCGGCATGGACCTGGTGTTCATCGAGGTCATGCCGATGGGCGAGATCGGCGAGCAGCGCGTCGACCAGTACCTGCCGCTGTCGATGGTGCGCGCCGACCTGGCGCGGCGTTTCACTCTGACCGACCTCGATTTCACGACAGGCGGCCCTGCGCGCTATGTAAAGATCGCCGAGACCGGCGGTCGGCTGGGCTTCATCACGCCCTTGACCCACAATTTTTGTGAAGCCTGCAATCGCGTGCGGCTGACCTGCACCGGCACGCTCTACATGTGCCTGGGCCAGGAGGACGCCGCCGATCTGCGCGCGCCGCTGCGCGCCAGCGAGAGCGACGAGCAACTGATCGAGGCGATCCACAAGGCGATCGCGCGCAAGCCCAAGGGCCACGACTTCGTCATCGACCGCCGCCGGCGCGCCCCCGCCGTGGCGCGGCATATGAGCGTCACCGGCGGCTGACATGCCGTCGCGCCGGCATGTCCTTCTCCTCGGCACCGGCGGCCTGATCGCTGTCACCGGACCAACGCTGGCGCAGCCCCTCGCCTGCACGCCGGGTATCGCGGCCACCGAACGCCAGACCGAAGGTCCGTTCTTCCGTGGCGGCTCGCCCCTGCGCGTGAACCTCGCGGGGCAACTCCGCGGCGAACGCGTCAACCTCGATGGTGTCGTGATGGCGCGAGCCTGCCAGCCGGTGCGCGGCGCGATCGTCGACATCTGGCATGCCGACTCCGCCGGTGACTACGACAACCGCGGCTACGAGCTGCGCGGCCATCAGATCACCGACGAGCGCGGCGCCTGGCGCTTCGAGACCATCGCGCCGGGGCGCTACCCCGGTCGCACGCCGCACTACCACGTGAAAGTCACGCCGCCGGGTGGCCGCACGCTGACGACCCAGCTCTACTTCCCCGGCGATCCCGACAATGCGCGCGACGGGCTCTACAAACCGTCGCTGCAGATGCGAGCGGTCAAAGCGGCGGCCGTCGTCACCGCGCGCTTCGATTTCATCGTCGAGGCTTGACGACGTTCATCAGTGAAACGCGAAGGCGTGCATGGCGAGGATGCCGTGGTGCACGCTGTCGTGCAGCAGTTCCGCCTTGCCGCCGGCGCCAGCGGCGACGAAGAGCGGCATGAAGTGTTCGGGCGTCGGATGGTTTTGAAGCGCGTGCGGTGCCGTCTCTTCCCAGTCCTCCAGCGACGCGATGTCACCTGATTCGAGCGCCTTCACCGTCCAGTCGATGAAGTCGGTCGTCCAGGCCGGCGTCGGCTGGCCCGGCTGGGTCGAGCGCAGCGCGCCGAGATTGTGGGTAAAGGAGCCGCTGCCCAGCACCAGCATGCCCTCCCCGCGCAACGGCGCGAGCTTGCGGCCGATCTCGAGATGGCTCGCCGCGTCGCCGGACTCGTCCAGCGCTACCGGGATCACCGGGATGTCGGCATCGGGGTACATCAGGATCAGCGGGCTCCAGACGCCGTGATCGAAGCCGCGCTTGGCGTCGATGGTCGTCTCCAGCATGTCCGCCACGCGGCGCGACAGCGCGGTGTCGCCCGGCGCGGGATAGCGGATGCGGTAGAGCGGTTCGGGGAAGCCATAGAAATCGTGGATCGTGCCGGGCTGCGCGGCACCGCCGACAACCGCACCGCGCTCCTCCCAATGAGCCGAGGCGACGACGATCGCTTTCGGCCGCGGCAAGGTCTTGCCCAGGGCGACAAGAAAGGCACGCGCCGGTGATTCGGTCACCGCCATCATCGGCGAGCCGTGCGATATGAAGATCGAAGGAAGCGCACTCATCGCGGCTTCACATGGGATGCGCGCGGGCCGTCGACAAGGAAGTCGAAGTCGCAACCCTCGTCGGCCTGCAGCACGCTGCGCTGGAACAACCCGGCATAGCCGCGCACGGTGTCGTCGATCTCCTTGGGCGGCTGCCACTCCTTGCGCCGCTGCGCCAGGGTCGCGTCGTCGACCAGCATGTCGATACGCCGATTGGGCACGTCGAGCTTGATGCGATCGCCGCTGCGCACCAAGCCGAGCGGTCCACCAATCGCCGACTCCGGCGTGATGTGCAGCACGATGGTGCCGAAGGCGGTGCCCGACATGCGCGCGTCGGAGATGCGCACCATGTCCTTCACGCCCTGCCGCGCCAGCTTGCGCGGGATCGGCAGGTAGCCCGCCTCGGGCATGCCCGGCGCGCCGCGCGGGCCGCCATTGCGCATCACCAGCACGTCGTTGGCCGTCACGTCGAGGTTGGGATCATCGATGCGGTTGGTCAAATCCTCGACCGACTCGAAGACCACCGCCCGACCCTCGTGGCTCATCAGCTTGGGCGAGGCGGCCGACTGCTTGATGATCGCGCCGCCGGGCGCGAGGTTGCCTCGCAGCACCGCCATGGCGCCGGTGGCGCTAAGCGCGGTTTCACGACTGCGGATGATGGTCTGGCCGGGAATTTCCGCCGCCGCGTCGATCGACTGGCCGAGCGTGCTGCCGTCGATGGTTGGCGCATCCAACGCCAGCAGCTCCTTGAGCTCGCGCAGCATGCGCATGGTGCCGCCGGACCAGTGGAAGTGCTCGAGATAGTGCTGGCCCGACGGCTTGAGATCGGCCAGCACCGGCACCTTGCGGCCGAGATCGTCGACCTCGTCGAGGTCGATCCTGATGCCGCAGCGGCCGGCCACCGCCGTGAGATGCACCAGGCCGTTGGTCGAGCCGCCCAGCGCCTGCAGGGTCACCAGCGCGTTGCGGAAAGCAGCCTTGGTCATGATCTGGCGCGGCGTCGGGCCTCCGGCCTTGGCCATCGCCGTCGCGCGCGCGCCGGTGGCTTCGGCGGCGCGGAAGCGATCGGCGTGCGTCGCCGGGATCGAGCCAGTGCCAGGCAGCGACATGCCCAGCGCCTCGGTGACGCAGGCCATGGTGCTGGCGGTGCCCATCACCATGCAGGTGCCTTGCGTCGGCGCGAGCCTTCCGCTGACCTCCTCGATCTCCGCTTCGGAGAACTCGCCAGCGCGATGCTGGCCCCACAGGCGGCGGCAATCGGTGCAGGCGCCGAGGATCTCGCCCTTGTAGTGGCCGACCAGCATGGGGCCGGTGACCAGCATGATCGCCGGCACGTTGGCGCTGGCGGCGGCCATGAGCTGCGCCGGCACGGTCTTGTCGCAGCCGCCGATCAGCACCACCGCGTCCATCGGCTGAGCGCGGATCATCTCCTCCGTGTCCATGGCCATCAGGTTACGCAGAAACATGCTGGTAGGATTGGAGAACGACTCGTGGATCGACACGGTCGGGAATTCCATCGGCAGGCCGCCGGCCAGCATTACGCCACGCTTCACCGCCTCGATCAGTCTTGGCACGTTGCCGTGGCACGGGTTGAAATCGGAGAATGTGTTGGTAATGCCGATGATCGGCCGGTCGAGCGCATCGTCGCTGAAGCCCATGGCCTTGATGAAGGCCTTGCGCAGGAAGAGCGAGAAACCGGGATCGCCGTAGGTCGCCAACCCCTTGCGCATACCCTTGCTCACGACGCGCCTCCCTCACTCGCCTTGGCCTGCCTCGCCATGGTTCGGCTCACTTCGAGCTGCCGGACCGTACCCAACACGCCGCGACACAGCGGCAATTCCAGCTTCAACGCGTCCGCCAGCTCGACGACGACGCCGAGCAGCGGCTCGATCTCCAGCGGCCGGTCGGCCTCAAGATCCTGCAGCATCGAGGTCTTGAAATCGCCCAGCTTGGCTGCAAGCGCCAGCCGATCCTCTGCCGCCATGGTCATCTTCAGCCCGATCTTCGCGCCAACCTCATCCATCTCGCGCATCATGCCGGCCGCCAGGCCGAACAGCATCCTATCGCCCAGCATCCGCGCCATGGTGGCGCGGGCCAGCGCGCTTAGCGGATTGAGGTTCATGTTGCCCCATAGCTTGGCCCAGATCTCCATACGGATATTGCCGGTCTGCACGACCGGGACATCGCCCTTGGCGAAGGCCTCGGCGAGTGCCGCCAGCCGAGGACTGCCCTCGCCATCCGGCTCGCCCAACAACAGGCGATCGATCTTGACGATGCGCACGACACCGGGCGCGTCAAGCCGAGTCGATCCGTGGACCACGCCGCCGATCACGCGGCGGCCCTCGATGGAGGCTAGGGTGGCGCCCTTGGGATCGACCGAGGCCAGCGTTTGGCCGGCCAGTGGGCCGCCGAAGCCGTCGAGGAACCACCACGGCAGGCCATTCATGGTGCTGACCACGGCGGTATCGGCGTCGAACAGCGGCCGCAGCGTCGGCGCGACGCCGGCGACGTCCTGCCCTTTCAACGCCAGCACGACATAGTCGCAGGCGCCGAGCTTGGCCGGATCGTCGGACGCTTCGACCTCGAACTCCGCCGATCTGTCACCCTCGCGTACGATCAACCCGTCGCGCCGCAACGCCGCGAGCGTGCGACCACGCGCCACGAAGGCCACGTCATGGCCCGCGCGTGCCAGCCCGCCGCCCAGCCAGCCGCCGATCGCACCCGCGCCGACGATCACCACCCGCATATCCACGTCTCCTCGCCCTTGCCCGCCACTGTAGCATCCATGGCATCATCGCGACGCGAAAGCACGGAAGGACACCGATGAACCCACTGCCGATCCTGCCGACCATGGGCGTCGGCAGCTATGCCTCGCCGGGCTGGTTCATTTCGGGCCAACGCCGCGCGCGTGAGGGCGATTTCGGGCCGGGCGACCTCGACGAGCTCTACGAGGACGCCACCCGCATCGCCATCGCCGACCAGATCGAGGCCGGCCTGGACATCATCAGCGACGGCGAGCTGCGCCGGCAGCGCTTCGTCTTCGAGGTCTTCTCGAAGCTGCGCGGCCTCAAGCGCGTGCCGCCGCTGCGCAAGCTCGGCGTGCCCGGCTACGACATGGCCCCGCACTTCACACCCGACGGCGTGGTCAGCGCCCCCGACGGCCTGGGCGTGGTCGAGGAGTACAAGGCACTCAAGCGCTTGGCGCCCGGCCGCCATCTCAAGGTGGCTCTGCCCGGTCCGCTGACCTTTGGCGGCTTCATGGAGGCCGGCGGCCGCGACACCGGCGCCATCATCGACGAGCTGGTAGGCATCGTGCGCACCGAGCTCGCGGGGCTGGTCGCCGCCGGCGCCGACTACATCCAGCTCGACGAGCCCGGCCTGCCGGAACGGCCCTTCGGCCTGTCGCTGGAGGACAGCGTCGCCGTGATCAACCGCGCCACCTCGGGCTTCGCCGTACGCCGTACCGTGCACGTCTGCTTCGGCAACAACGCCGGCCGGCCGATGGCCGACCGCGACATCGCCCGACTCGTGCCGGCGCTGCTGACGCTCGACGCCGAGGAGGTGTCGCTGGAGTATGCCAACCGCGAGATGGCCCAGCTCGAAACGGTGGGCGCGTTGGCGAAACGCTTCGACGTCGGCGTCGGCGTGCTCGACGTGAAAAACTTCCACATCGAGTCGCCACAGAAGGTCGCCGAGCGCGTCGCGCAGTGCCTCGAGCACGCGCCGGCCGAACGCCTGCGCATCACCGCCGATTGCGGCTTCTCCGCCCTGCCGCGTGGGCTGGCGCGGCGCAAGATGGTGGCGCTTGTCGAGGGCGCAAGGTTGGCCCGTCGGCAGGCTTCTGCCTGATGTAGAAGCGCGCGATCCCCAGCGAGAAAGAGGCGGCCGCTTCGGCGCCCCCGAAGTCCTCAATCGGCCACAATCGGGGATCGATATGGAGCGTCTCCTGGTGGAGGCGTCCATGACACAGCAGGAATTGAACAGGGTCTGGGCCGCGCATCTGGCCGGCGGCCATGGCGAGGACGTCGCCTGCCGCTCGACGGCGCAGTTCGAGATCATCGACAGCGTCGTGTCGGGCCGCTCCTGGGCGCGCCCGTTGGGCGGCTCGGAGTGGTCCGAGGTCAAGCCGACCAGCACCAACGCGATCAGCGAGCTGCTGCGCGAGCTATAGACCCTCACCTGACGCAGGGGAGAGGTCGCGCAATCGCCTGTTGGGACGACGGGGACGGCCCACTATGGTCCGCGCCCAATGGACGGCTCCGACACGACTGCCGAGCGCCCCGCGACTCCGGCGTCCCCCCGCATGCCTGGCCGCTCGATGCGCAACATCGCCCTGCTGGCGATGTGTCAGGCGCTGACCCAGAGCAGCAACACGCTGATGTTCGCCTCCTCGGCGCTGGCGGTGCTGACGATCGTCTCCCCCGATACGCGCATGTGGGCGAATTTGCCCGTCACCATGCAGCATCTCGGCGTCATGCTCTCGGTGTTCCCCGCCTCGATGCTGATGATGCGCCGCGGGCGGCGCTTCGGCTTTCGCGTCGGCTCGACCATGGGCATGACCGGCGCGCTGCTGGCGGTGATCGGGCTGGGCCTCGGCAGCTTTCCCCTGATGTGCGTGGGCGGCCTGTTCCTCGGCAACGCCATCGCCAACATGCAGCTCTACCGATTCGCCGCCGTCGAGCTGGCGCCGCCGATCTTCCGCGCCCAGACGATCTCCTACGTTACGGCCGGTGGCGTGCTGGCGGGCATCATCGGCCCGGCGATGGCGCGCTTTACGCCCGATCTGTGGCTGCCGACCTTCCAGGCCAGCTTCGCCTGTGTCATCGTCCTGCACGCGATCGTCTTCGTGATCCACGGCTTCATCGACTATCCCGAGGTCAAGGCGATCGACACCGAAGGTCCGCAGCGGCCGCTGCTGCAGATCATCACCCAGCCGACCTACATGGTCGCCGCATCCGGCGGCATGATCGCCTTCGGCGTGATGTCCTTCGTCATGGCCGCCTCGCCGCTGGCCATCGTGCAATGCGGCCTGTCGCGCACCGAGGCGCCGATCACGATCTTCGTCCATGTCATGGGTATGTTCGTGCCCTCGTTCTTCACCGGCCACCTGATCAACCGGTTCGGCATCTTCAACGTCATGATCGCCGGCAGCGCGCTGCTGGTGGGCGGCGTCGCGGTGGCGCTACTGGGCATCAGCGAGTGGCACTTCCGAGGCGCGCTGGGGCTGAACGGCGTCGGCTGGAACTTCCTGTTCGTCGGCGCCACCACCTTGCTGACCACGACCTACCGCCCGGCCGAGCGCGGCAAGGCGCAGGCGTTCAACGACTTCATGGTGTTCGGCACCACGACCTTGGCCAGCATCATGGCGAGCGTCGTGCTGGAGCTGGAGGGCTGGGCGGTGCTGAACTACATCGCATTGGCGCTGGTGCTGGTGGCGCTGGCGGTGATCGGCGGCTTCCGCCTGCGCCGTCCCGGGCGGGCCTGAGCGCTGGTGCGACGGGCGTCCCTCGCTATACTGCGCCGCAGCATGATGTTTCTAACGCCCGCCCCAGCATGAATCACAAGATCGCTTTCGTCGCCGCGCGCAGCGCCGAGGCGCGCGACGCCGCCAAGCGTCTTCGCCAACGCTACGACGAAGTGTCGCCAGCGAAGGCCGACGTTGTCGTGGCGCTGGGCGGCGACGGATTCATGCTGCAGATGCTGCACCGATTCATGGGCCGGCATGTGCCGATCTATGGCATGAACCGCGGTACGGTCGGCTTCCTGATGAACGCCTGGCGCGAGAACGGCCTGCACCAGCGTCTCGAGCGCGCGCAGCGCGTCGTGCTCAACCCCCTGTTGATGGAGGCGCGCTCGGTCGGCGGCGACATGGTCCAGGCGCACGCCATCAACGAAGTCTCGTTGCTGCGCCAGACACGACAGACCGCCAAGATCTCGATCTCCATCGACGGCCAGAAGCGCCTGGACGAGCTGGTTTGCGACGGCGTGATGATCGCCACCCCGGCCGGTTCGACGGCCTACAATCTGTCGGTCCACGGCCCGATCCTGCCGCTGGGCGCCGGGCTGCTGGCGCTGACGCCGATCAGCCCATTCCGGCCACGACGCTGGCGCGGCGCGGTGTTGCCGCGCACGGCGCGGGTGACGCTCGACGTTCTCGAGGCGGCCAAGCGGCCGGTCAGCGCGGTGGCCGATTCGACCGAGGTGCGCAACGTCACGTCGGTGACCGTGACCGAGGACACGACGCACGCGCTCACCCTGCTGTTCGACCCCGAGCATCATCTCGAGGAGCGCATCCTGAAGGAACAGTTCTTGTCGTGAGTCAGGCGGACGACGACAGGAAGCGCGTCGCGGAGGAACGCGCCAGGCGGCTGAAGGGTTTCGTCGGCCATACCGGCTGGCGCTATTTCGCGCTCGCCATGGTGATCGGCGGCGTCGGCGGCTTCTGTTTCCACCTGCTGCGCATGCCGCTGGCCTGGATGATGGGCGCCGCCGTGTTCTGCACCATCGCGGCGATGTCCGGCGCTCCGGTGGGCGTCAACAACCGCATACGCCAAATCATGATGGTGATCCTCGGCGTGCTGCTGGGCAGCGGCTTCTCGCCCGACATGATCGACCATATGCCGAAATGGCTGCTGACCATGGTCGTGCTGGTGGCGATGAGCGTCGCCAGCGCCGGCGGCGTCTGGTGGCTGCTGCGCAAGCGCGGCGGCTATGACGCGCGTACGTCGTATTTCGCCGCCATGCCGGGCGGGTTGAACGAGATGGTGATGCTGGCCTCGGTCTTCGGCGCCAACGAGCGCAGCGTGGCGATGATGCACGCCGTGCGCATCCTCACTGTGGTCACGACGATCCCGTTCTTCTATCGCCTGATGTACGGCACGGTGTCCTCGGTTTTCGACGCCGCCGCGGCGCCGTCGCTCACCGTGCGCGACATCGCGATCCTGGTCGCCTGCGGCGTCGCCGGCGCGCTGATCGCCACCCGCATCAAGATGCCCGCCGGCATGATGTTCGGCCCGATGCTGGCCAGCGGCGTCGTACATCTGCTGGGCTGGACGGCGTCGAAGCCGCCGGGCGAGCTGGTGGCCTGCGCCCAGGTGGTCATCGGCTCGGCGATCGGCTGCCGCTTCGTCGGCGCCGTCTTCCGCGAGGTGGCGCGCGACCTGCTCTACGGCTTCCTCGCCGCCATCCTGCTGATCCTGATCGCCGTGGCCTTTGCCCAGCTCGGCCACTGGCTGAGCGGCCTGCCGACCGACGACATCGCGCTCTCCTACGCGCCGGGCGGCTTCGCCGAGATGAGCCTGGTCGGCCTGGCGCTGCACGCCGACATCGCCATGGTGGCGACCCACCATCTCTTCCGCATCTTCGCCATCGTCTTCGTCGGCACCTGGTTCTATCGCCGCTTCGTCGAGCCCAAGCTGCGCGCGCCGCCTACGCCCTGATCGTGATACCGCCGTCGACGATCAGCAGGTGGCCGTTGACGTAGGCGGACTCGTCGGAGGCAAGGAACAGCGCGGCATTGGCGGTGTCCCAGGCCGTGCCCATCTTGCCGGTGGGCGAGGCGCGGTCGCGGATGGCGATCATCTTGTCATAGTCGCCCGCGGCATACTGGTTCTTCAGGATGTCGATCATCGGCGTGTGCATCAGGCCGGGCAGGATGGCGTTGCAGCGGATTCCCTTCTCCGCGTACATCAGCGCCACCGCCTGGGTGAAGCTGTTCACCGCGCCCTTGCTGGCGTTGTAGGCGATGTAGCGGATGCCTTTGGGGGCGCGCAGCGAGGCGATCGACGAGACGTTGATGACCGCGCCCTTGCGCTGCGCCTCCATGACCGGCAGCACGTGCTTGCAGGTCAGGAAGAAGCTCTTGACGTTGACATCGAAGACCAGGTCCCAGTCCTTCTCCTCGAGCTCTACTGGCCCGCCGTCGCGGCTGATGCCGACATTGTTGTCGAGCACGTCGATACGGCCCCATTTGCCCAAGCAGGCCTGGACCATGCCCTTCACGTCGCCGGAATTGCTGGCGTCGCCGGCGAAGGCCATCGCCTCGCCGCCCTCGCCCTTGATGATGCCGACGGTCTCCTCGGCGGCGGCGAGATTGCGATCGACACAGAATACCCGCGCCCCCTCGCGGGCGAAGGTCACGGCGGTTGCCTTGCCGTTACCCCAGCCCGGACCGCTCGAGCCGGCGCCCACCACCATTGCCACCTTGTCCTTGAGTCGCATCCCCATGCGAAACCACTCCCGTCACCACAAGCGTGAAGCCTAGCGCTCCGGCACGTCCTATGTGAAGCTTCTCAGCCCGCGACGATCAGGAGGACGCAGCGCGTGGATGATCGTGACCTTGTCGCTGGATTGGCAGCGCGCGCCGACGGTCCGTTGCCGCAGCGCCCTGGATTCCTGCCGCCGATGAAACTGGCCTCGAGCTTCGTCGGCGAGCTTGGTGATAGCGACGTCAAGCAATTCATGGGCATGTTTGGCATCGCCACCGCCCAGCCGGAGCAAGCCGGCGACGCGCCGTCGATCCGCATGGCGATCCATCGCCTGCCCAACGGCGCCGCCGCGGTCATCGTCGGCGCGATCGATGATCCGGCCGACAAGATCGCCGTATGGGCGCCATTCGGCATGGATCGGGCTCGCGCCATGGTGGTCGGCCTGCGCTGCCGAGCGATCCTGGAGGGGCGTGATCTAGCGGCGCTGGCCCATACCGTGAGCAATCTGAGCTGGTTCGCTCACGAGGCGCCCTTCGTCGCGACACTGGACGTCGATCGTCTGGCGGTGATGGAGGTCGGCCAGGGCGCGCTGGCGGTAGCGGTCCGGGCTCGGTTCGGCCCGCCCTGACGCATGTGGGAAACGACGGATAGCAGCGGGAGGAATTCATGACGGATAAACCGATCAAGCTCGGCCGCCGCACGGTGCTGGGCGGCGCGGCCGCGGCCTCGCTCGCCACACCGGCGATTGCGCAACAGGGCGAATGGCCCAACAAGCCAGTGCGGGTGGTGATCGCCTATCCGCCGGGCGGACCGACAGACATGTCGACACGCATCGTGCTCGACAGAGTGCAGTCGATGCTCGGCCAGCCCTTCATCTTCGACAATCGCGGCGGCGCCTCCGGCGCGATCGGCGCGGAGATCGTCAAGAACGCGCCCAACGACGGCTACACCGTTCTCGGCATGACGGTGGCGATGGTCTGCATCACGCCGCACCTGCAGCCGATCCCCTACCACCCGGTGAACGACTTCGTGCCGGTGGCGCGCATGGCGACCTCGTGGGGCGCGCTGGCGGCTCACCCCTCGGTACCGGTGAGCAACATCAAGGAGCTGGTGGCCCACGCCAAGGCCAATCCGGGAAAGCTGCACTGGGGCTCCTCGGGCATGGCCACCATCACTCAGCTGTTCGGCGAGATGCTGAAATTCGAGGCCGGCATCGACCTCGTGCATGTGCCCTATAAGGGCAGCGCCCAGGCGCTGCAGGCGGTGATGTCGGGCGAGGTCCAGCTGCAGTTCGACCAGCTGACCCTGGCGCAGATCAAGGCGGGCAAGCTCAAGGGCATCGCCATGCTGGGCGAGGCGCGCCATCCCGATCATCCCAACCTGCCGACCATGCGCGAAGACGGCTACGGCAAGGACATGGCCGACAGCTGGTACGGCATCCTGGCGCCGACGGGAACGCCCAAGCCGATCGTCGACAAGCTGGCGAAAGCGATCGGCGAGGCGGTGAAGGATCCGGCGGTCGTCGCCAAGCTGCACAATGCTGGATTGCAGTCGACCTACCTGAATTCGGAGGAGATGCGCGAGCGCATCGCCGCCGAGAGCAAGACGTTCGGCGATATCATCCGCCGGGCCAACATCAAGATCTCGTAGAGGAGTCTCATGAGTGACGTCGTCAAGGTCGACCGGCACGGCGCGGTCACCGTCTTCACCATCAACCGTCCTGACAAGGGCAACGCCATCAGCCGCGCGGTAGCGGCCGACATGCAGGCCGCCTTCGTCGAGTTCGACGCCGACGCGGCCCAGCGCGTCGCGGTGATCACCGGCGCCGGCGACCGCAACTTCTCGGCCGGCGCCGACGTCACCGACCTGCCCGAGCTGTGGCGCTGTATCCCTACCGTCGGCATCCAGACCGAGAAGCCTGTCATCGCGGCAACCTCGGGCTGGGTGGTTGGCGGCGCCATGGTGATGACCATGATGGCCGACCTCTGCATCTCCAGCGAGAGCACCAAGTTCTACTACCCCGAAGCCAAGCTGGGCTTCACCGGCGGAATCATCTCCGGCCTCGCCGGGCGCATCCCGCACAAGATCGCCATGGAGATCATCATGATGTGCAAGCCGATGGAGGCGAAACGCGCCTACGAGGTCGGCCTGGTCAACAAGCTGGTGCCGGTCGGCAAGCAGGTCGAGGAGGCGGTCGCCTGGGGCCAGGAGCTGGCGACCTTCGCGCCGCTCGTGCTGAGCACCATCAAGCGCTTCGTGACCCAGACCGTGCTGCCCAAGGGGCCGTCGGAACTAATGGGCCATGCCATGGTCGATCTGGAGCGGGTGCGGCTGAGCGAGGATGGCCAGGAGGGCGGGCGCGCCTTCCGCGAGAAGCGCACGCCCGTGTTCAAGGGCCGCTGAGGCCAGGTTGGCCGGCGACTACCAGCGACATGGCTTTCGCGTCCTGCGCGGCGGGCTGATCGCCCCGCTGCGCGAGAGCCTCAAGCAGGTCGCCGCGCCCCTGCTCGATCGCGTCCGCACCGGCGACTGGCGCGAACCCGACGGCGAATCCACCGGCAGCAGCGGCTGGTACGGCTACAAGCCGGTGGATACGGTCATGGAGTTCCTCGCGTCGATGATCGCACACGCGACCGGCGGCGCGGCGCTGTGGCCGACCTTTTCCTACCTCCGCCTCTATCCGCGTGGCACGAAGCTGACGCCGCACACCGATCGCGATTCCTGCGAGGTGGCGATCACCGCCGCGGTCGACGGCAGTGATGTGACGCCGTGGCCGATCCTGCTCGAGACAGCCGATGGCAAAATCGAATCCATCGACCTCGCGCCTGGTTACATGCTGGTCTACGCCGGTCGCGAACGGCGCCATTGGCGCGAACCGCTCGACGGTGAGTGGCGTCTGCAGGCGATGTTTTTCTACGTCCGCCAGGATGGCCCATTCGCTGGATGCAAGTACGATACGCGCCCGGCGCTAGGCGCGCCGCCGCCGAACGAGCATCCCGACATTAGCGAGGCGGCGACGTAGCGGTCGTAGGGCTCATCCCTTCGGCACACCGCCGACGAAGCAAAAAATGACGCCGCGCTCGTTGGCGCAGATGTGGCTACGCCCATCGGGCGAGGCGTTCCTAAGCACCACGTCGTTCGGCACCACCACCCAGCGGCCGTCAAGCATCGCGCGCCACAGACCCTCGTCATCGACATAGGCTCGCGTTGGCCGGCAGTCGCGCTCGTCGCAGCATGGCCGACCAGTGAAGGGATGGATCAGCGTGCGATACCAATCGTGCTGCTCGGCGTGTCCATGGCCATGCCGCCCGTCCTGCGCCGTCGCCGGCTCAGCCAGCAGGATCGATAGGAACAAGGCGGCCGCGGCGCGCATCACAGCTTCGTTCTGAGGTCCGTCTTGAGGATCTTGCCGTAGTTGTTCTTCGGCAGAGCGTCGATGAAGCGGTACTCCTTGGGTCGTTTGTAGCGCGCGATGTTGTCGAGGCAGAGCTGGTCGAGCTCGGCCGGCGTCACGGCACGGCCCTCGCGCGGCACGACGAAGGCCACCGTCTCCTCGCCCCATTCCGGGTGCGGGCGGCCGACCACCGAGCATTCGAGCACCGCGGGATGCGTGTTCAACACGTCCTCGATCTCGCGCGGGTAGATGTTACTGCCGCCGGATATGATCATGTCCTTGGATCGGTCTTTCAAGGTGAGGAAGCCCTCCTCGTCGAAGCAGCCGACATCGCCGGTCCACAGCCAGCCCTCGCGCAGCGACTTCGCGGTCGCCTCGGGGTTCTGCCAGTAGCCGTCCATGACGGTATCGCCGCGCACGACGATCTCGCCCACCTCGCCCGTGGGCATCGACTGGCCCGCTTCGTCGACCACGCGCACCTCGACGCAGGTGTCCGGCAGGCCGGCCGAGGCCAGGCGCTGCTCCCAGCGGGGATGGTTCTTGTCGGCGTGCACCGCGCGACTGAGATGGCTGATGGTCATCGGGCTTTCGCCCTGGCCGTAGAGCTGCACCATCACATTGCCGAGCAGCTCGAGCGACCTCTTCAGGTCGCTAACATACATCGGCGCGCCACCGTAGGAGATGGTACGGATCTCGCCCGGCCGGATCTCGCCAACGGCCGGGCTCTCGATCAGCCGCTTCACCATGGTGGGGGCGAGGAAGATGGTGGCGTCCGGCCAGCGGTGCAGCAGCTCGACCATCTCCGGTACCTCGTAGCGGCCGCTCTCGGGGAAAACCTGGGTGACGCCGCGCGCCAGCATCGGGAAGTTCCACAGGCCCGAGCCGTGGCTGATCGGCGCAACATGGATGATCGAGCCGCCAGGCTCGGGTCGGTCGACGTCGGCGTAGTAGTTCTGGCTCATGGCCAGCAGATTGCGGTTGGTCAGCACCGCGCCCTTGGGTCGACCGGTCGTCCCTGACGTGTAGAAGAACCACGCCGGATCGGTGGGCAGCGCCCGATGCAACGCGATCGGATCGCCCACCGCCATGAAGCTGTAGTCGCGCGTCGTCGTATCGATGATCCGCTCCAGCGATGGGCACTCGCCCTTCACCGAGGCGATGGCCTCGGCCAGATCTGGCGTCACGAAACAGGCGCGCGCGCCGGAATTCCCGAGGATGAAGGCGAACTCCTTGGGGTGCAGCTTGGCGTTCATTGGCACGGCGCACAGCCCGGCGTGCCAGATCGCGTACATCGCCTCCAGCGACTCCACGCCGTTGGTCATCGCCAGCGCCACGCGCTCGCCTGGCTGCAGCCCCATGCGGTGGCGCAGATGGGTGGCCATGACCGAGACCTTGCGCAGCACGGCCCGCCAGGTCGCGTGCGGAGCCTCCCCTTTCGCCAACGCGATCCCGTCGGGAAACGCCTGTGCCGTCTTGACCAGCAGCGACGCGATGTTCATGCCGTCCTCCTCGCGGCGCCGACTATCGCAATGGCGCGCGACTTGCGATAGTCCAACCACCATGGACGTCGATTTCGCCATCATCGGGGCCGGCATAGCCGGTGTATCCTGCGCCTACCATCTCGCGCCGCGGGCCCGGGTGGCCATTCTCGAGCGCGAGCACGTGCCGGCCTATCACACCACCGGCCGCTCGGCGGCGCTCTATACCGAGACCTATGGCAGCCCGGCCGTACGGGCTATCACGGTACGTAGCGGCGTGTTCTACCGCGACCCGCCGGCGGGTTTCGCCGACGTGCCGTTGCTGTCGCCACGCGGCGCGTTGCTCTTCGGCCGGCCGGGCGAGGCCGACAAGATCGACGCCGCCTACCGCGAGTTCCACGCGCTGGTCGATACGGTCCGCCGCACCGATCGCGCCGAGACGCTGAAGCGCCATCCCCTGCTGCGACCCGAGGTCGTCGAGGGCGCGGTGTGGGAACCGGACGCCGAGGACATGGACGTCGCCGCGATCCATGGCGGCTTCCTGAAGGGCGCCCGTGCGTCAGGCGCCACCCTGCATCTGAAGGCCGAGGTCGCGGCTTTGGAGCGCAGGTCGGGCAAATGGTACGTCAGGTTGGCGAATAGCGAGACGGTCGTCGCCGACACGATCATCAACGCTTCGGGCGCCTGGGCCGACGTGCTGGGCGCGAAGGCCGGCGCCAAGCCGATCGGCCTCGTCCCCAAGCGCCGTACCGCCTTCACCTTCGACGCGCCCAAGGGCATGGACATCGCCCGTCTGCCGATCGTCATCGATCTGGCGGAGAGCTTCTACTTCAAACCCGAGGTCGGCCAGTTCCTGGGCTCGCCGGCCGACGAGACGCCGAGCGAACCGTGCGACGCGCAGCCCGAGGAGCTCGACATCGCCATCGCCGTCGATCGCATCGAGACGCACACGACGCTCACGGTGCCGCGCATCCGCAACAAATGGGCCGGGCTGCGCAGTTTCGTGAAGGACAAGGACTTCGTCGTCGGCTTCGACCGCGACGCCGAGGGCTTCTTCTGGCTCGCCGGCCAGGGCGGTTACGGCATCCAAAGCGCGCCGGCGATGGGCCGGCTGTCGGCGGCGCTGGCGCTGGGCGAGGCGATGCCCGAGGACATCAAGGCGCTCGGTGTGGGCGAAGCAACGCTCAGTCCCGCGCGGCTGCGCTAGCGCGCCGCCTGCGTCATCTGGTTGGGCAGCCACATCACCAGGTCGGGGAAGACGTAGGTGATGACCACGGCGACGCACATCAGCACGAAGAACGGAAACGAGACCTTGCCGATCCAGAAGATCGACTTGCCGGTCATGCCCTGTAGCACGAACAGGTTGAAGCCGACGGGCGGCGTGATCTGCGCCATCTCCACCACCAGGGTGACGAAGATGCCGAACCAGATCTTGTCGATGCCCGCCTGCTCGACCATGGGCATGACGATGGCGATGGTCAGCACGACCATGGAGATGCCGTCGAGGAAGCAACCCAGGATGATGTAGAGGATCGCCAACACCAGGATCAGCATCGCCGGCGTCAGCTGCCACGCCGCGATCGTCTCGGCGAGATGGCGCGGCAGCCCGGTGAAGCCCATGGCCAGCTTGAGGAACGAGGCGCCGGCGAGGATCAGCAGGATCATCGCGGTGAGCCGCGTGGCGCCCATCGCGCTCTGCCAGAACGTGTCGAGATTGAGCCGACGCTGCGCGGCGGCGATGACGAAAGAACCGAGCACGCCGAAGGCCGCCGACTCGGTGGCGGTGGCGATGCCGGCGTAGATCGATCCCAGCACCACCAGAATGAGCAGCACCACAGGGATCAGCGAACCCGAGGCGCGCAACTTCGTGCCGAGCGACGTCGAGGGATCGCGCGGCGGTACCCGCGCGGGGTTGAGCGCGGCCCACACGGCGACATAGCCCATGAACAGTAACGCCAGCATGATGCCGGGCACGATGCCGGCGGCGAACAGCTTGGCCACCGAGACTTCGGCCTGCACGCCGTAGACGATCATGATCAGCGATGGCGGGATCAACAGGCCCAGCGTCCCGGCGCCCGACAGCGAGCCGATGGCGATCTCGTCGGGATAGCCGCGCTTGCGCAGCTCCGGCACGGTCATCTTGCCGATGGTGGCGCAGGTCGCCGCCGAGGAGCCGCTGACGGCGGCGAAGATCGAGCAGCCGATGATGTTGGTGTGCACCAGCCGGCCCGGCAGGCGCTGCATCCACGGCGCCAGGCCGCGGAACATGTCCTCGGAGATGGCCGTGCGGAACAGGATCTCGCCCATCCAGATGAACAGCGGCAGCGCCGTCAGCGTCCACGACGAGCTGTCGGAGAAGATCGTCGTCGCCATCGCGTCGCCGGCCAGCCGGTTGGGGGCGAAGATCCACATCACGGCGATCGATACGCCGATCATCGACAGGCCGATCCAGATGCCGGAGCCGAAGAGGAAGAACAGCGCGGCGACGGCGAGCAGCGCGATCTGGGCGTCGAGGCCTGTCATGTCCGCCTCAGCGCTCGATCCGGGCGTCCTCGACGGACACCTCCCGCATGATCGGGCCGCCCAGCGCGACGACGACCAGCTGCTCGACGATCGCGATAGCGAAGACCACCGCGCCGATCGCCATGCCAAGCTGCGGGATCCACAAAGGGATGGCGATCAGGCCGGTCGACAGGTCGTTGATCTGCCAACTGACGTAGCAGAGCTTCACCGAGTACCAGGCAAGGTAGCCCGCGAGCAGCGCGCCGACGCCCAGGCACCAGAGCTCGAGCAGGCGTCGTGCGCGGCCCTCGAAGCGCTGCAGGATCAGGGTGACGCGGATGTGCTCGCCGCGGCCGAAGGTAGCGGCGAAGGCGAGGAAGGCCGAGGCGCACATCGCGTAACCGGCCAGCTCGTCGGCCGAGCGCGCGACGTAGTTGAACGGATTGGGCAGGCCGAGGCTCTGCTGCATCCACAGCCCGACGCCCGGCCAGACCGAATACAGCACGAAGACCAGCAGCAGGATCATGAAGAGCCCGCCCAGAACGCCGGTGATGTCGTAGAGCCTGCGCAGGATATCGCGCATCGTCTTCCCCCTATTGTCGGCCCCTGTGTCGCGCGCCGCGTGCGCCATGTCCACAACGCAAAGGGCCGGCCACGCGGGCCGGCCCTGCGTCGCGCCGTCGGCGCGGCGTCGGATCACATCTTGCGATAGGCCTCGACCAGCGCCTTGCCCTCGGCGCCGGCCTTCTCCAGCCACTCCTGGGTCAGCTTCTGGCCGAGTTCCTTGTACTCGGCGGCGAGCTTGGCCGACGGCGGCGCGACCTTCATGCCGTTCTTCGCCAGCGTCTCGAGGAAGCCCTTGGCCAGCCGTTCGCTCTCGGCCCACCCCAAAGCCTCGGCCTTGACGGCCTCCTCCAGCACGATCTTGCGCGTGGCCTCGTCGAGCTTGTCGAACGCCGCCTTGTTGACCAGCACCAGATCCTTCGGCAGCCAGGCCTGCGTGTCGTAGAAATGCGTCAGCTGCTCCCACACCTTGGCGTCGACGCCGGTCGCGCCCGAGGAAATGAAGGAGTCAGCCTTGCCGGTGGCCAGCGCCTGGCTGAGCTCGGCGGCCTGGATGGTGATGGGCTGCGCGCCGGTCAGCTCGGCGATGCGCGAGGTGCCGCGATTGTAGGCGCGGAACTTCAGGCCCTTCATGTCGGAGAGCTGGGTGATCTCCTTCTTGGCGTAAAGGCCCTGCGGTGGCCACGGCACCGAGAACAAGGCGATCATGCCCTGCGCCGCCACCTTCTTCTCGAGCACCGGTTTCTGCGCCGCCCACAGCTTCCTGGCATCGGCAAAGCTGGTGGCGAGGAAGGGCACGACATCGAGGCCGTAGACCGGATCCTCGTTCTCGAAATTGGAGATCAGGATCTCGCCGATCTGCGCCTGGCCGGTCTGCACTGCGCGCTTGATGTCGGGCGCCTTGAACAGCGCACCGCCGGGATGGATGGTGATCAAGAGCTTCCCGCCGGTGCGTTCCTTCACCGCGTCGGCGAACTTCTGCATGTTCACGGTGTGGAAGTTGGTCGCCGGATAGGCCGCCGGCAGGTCCCATTTCGTCTGCGCGGCAGCCGTCGACGCCAGCACGGCGAAGGCGCCGGCCAGCGCCAGCTTCAATCCGATTCCCATTGTCTGTCTCCCATGAGAAAGCCTGATTGATCGTGGCACGCCGCGCGGCACGACCGCAAGGTTCAGCCCGGTGCCGGGCGCAGCAGCCGCCGATAGATCGGCTGCATGATCGTCGGGATCAGGTAGATCGGGAACTGCACGGCGGCGATGAACAGGAAGTAGTCGGGATCGACCGACGCGGGCAACGCTGCCAGAAGCAGCGCGTTGTTACGGCTGCCGGCGGCGTAGCCCGCCGTACAGGCCAGTTGCTTCCCCACCAACGGCCAGAAGACCAGCGTCACCACGGCCATGTAGGCGAAGGTGGCGATGAAGGACCACAGCACGAAGCCGCCGGTGCGCCACGGCTCGGCAAGGATCCGCGCGGTCACGCCGTCCATGATCGGGATGGCGAAGACCAACAGGCTGACGATCAGCGCGCCATCGATCAGCGGCGCCGCCTTCGCCTCGCGTCCCCGACTGAGCCAGCGCAGTGCCAGCGCGAGCACGAAGCCCGCCGCGACGATCCCTGCCAGCCGGCCCATGAAGGCCCAGAAACCCATCTTCAGATCGAGCCCGAACAGCGCCAGCGCCAGCGGCGGGATGGTCAGCGGCGCCAGCGCCGTACCGACCAGCACCGCGAACAGCGCGTGGGCGCGATCGAGGCCTAGGAAACCGGCCATCGCCGCCATCGAGGTCAAGGGCGGCAGGCAGGCCATCAGCGCCAGCGCCAGCGCGAGCCCTTCGGCGATCGGCATGAGACGCAGCAGCGGCGCCGCGAGCAACGGCACAGCGATCATCGCCGCCACGATAGTCGCCAGGCCCAGCCAGGGCCGGCGCAGCACGGCGGCGAAGGCCGGCCAGTCGGTGCGCGCCATGGCAATGCCTAGCAGCACGATAGCCAGCGGCGTCACCAGCGGCTTGAGCGTCGCGGCGAGGTCCTGCAGGAGCAGGCCCAGCAGCAACGCCATCGGCAGGAACACCGTGGCCCGCTCAGCGAGCAGGGTGAGTAGACGGACGAGCGGACGCAGCACGGGCGCGACGATAGCAGGCTGCGGGCGCGTCACAACGTCGTGAGTCGCATGTATCCTGTCGAGCCGGTAGCGTCGGTGGATGCGAGTGATACGGCGATGTTTCTTGATCGGGGCGTTGTGGCTTGTTCCGGCAGCTACCGCATCGGCCGCCACGAAAGCTGATTGCATCGCCGACGTTCGCCTCGAGGATCGCGGTCCTGGGCGCACGCCTTCGTTGTCCGTCGCCTTCATGTGTCGAACTGACGGTACGGTTCTGTTCGCCGCCGGCACCGCCGCCACAGCGGCGCATCTGCGCGATGCGCGCGATGGCAGCGACGCGGCGGTCGAGGGTGGCGATGGAACCTGGAGCGTGCCGTCCCGCAGCGGCAACGCCACGCTGCGATACAGCTTCGACCTCGGCGCCTACGCTCGCGACGTCGATCGCGTCACCGCCGCGGTCGAGCGCGGCGGCGCGGCAATGGCCATCCTCTCCACCTGGCTCGTCGAGCCGCGCCTGCCCTCGGGTACCGTGCCGGTGATCGACATCCGCGTCACCGCGCCGCCGGGTCTCCAGGCCGCGATCGCGCTGCCGCCAGTCGATGGCGGCTGGCGATTGCAGGGCACCACGGTGCGCTTCGCGGGCTACAGCGTGATCGGCCGCTTCGACCGCGAGCGGATGCGGCTGCCGGCCGCCGGCGGTGGCGTGGCCACGCTCGATGTCGCGCGGCTCGATGGCGAGCTCGCGGTGTCACGCGCCGAGTTGATGGACTGGATCCGCAAGACCGCCCTGGCGCAGGTCGAATACTGGCAGGGCTTCACCACCAGCCGCGTGTTGCTCGCCGTCGTGCCGACGCCTGGCAGGCCGCGTGTGGTGTTCGGCCGCGTCGTGCCCGGCGGCGGCGTCTCGGTCATGGTGCAGGTCGGCGCGCGCGCCACGCTGCCGGAGCTATGGGACGACTGGATCCTGCCGCACGAGTTCGTACATACCGGCATGCCGATGATTATCGGCCGCGCCAACTGGTTCATGGAGGGCGCCGCAACCTACGTCGAGCCGGTGATCCGCGCCCGCGCCGGCTTCAAGCGCGAGGCCGAGGTCTGGCGCGAGTGGATCGAGCAGATGCCACGGGGCCTGAGCGCGCTGCGGATCGGCCTGTCGGGCGGCTCACCCTATTGGGGCGGCGGGTTGTTCATGCTGCTGAGCGACATCGAGATCCGCCGCGCCACATCGGGGGCCAAGAGGCTGGAGCACTGCCTGCGCGGCGCGCTGCGCGCAGGCGGCGACATGGCGCCGGCCGAACGCTGGCCGCTCGCGACATTCGTGCAACGTTGCGACACCGCGTTGGGCACGCCTGTCATGGCCATGATGGTGGAGCGCCACCTCGGCAGGTCGGTCGAGGTCGATCTGCCGGCGCTATGGCGCGATCTCGGCGTTCGGCCGGCGGCCGACGGTGTCGAAGTCGACGACAGCGCGCCGTCGGCATGGATCCGCAAGCTCCTGGTTATGGGCCGCGCCGCAGATAAACAGTGAAGTTGGAGTTGGCGAACGCCTGGCGGTAGTCGCGCTCGATCAAGCCTTGCAGCGCGGGAAAATCGGCCAGCGCCTCGCGTGCCGTGAGTGGTGTGATATTGGAGCGGTCGAGCTCTTGCACGACGATCGCCGCCGGCGGCCGCGCCGCCAGAGCCGCCATGACCTCCGCCTTCTTGCTCGCGGCGTAGGACCCGGAGCTACCGACGATGGCGTAGTGAAAGCCGAACCGCGTAGGCGAACGTCGCCTGGCCTCGAGATGCATCAGCGCATCCATGCCCCACAGGTACATCAGCTCGTGCGGCGCCGTGCTGTCACGCACGAACCGCGCCGCCGCCGCCAGTTCGCGATGACAGAAGCCGAGTTCGCGCTGCTCCTCACAGAACGGTCGTTCGTACTCGGCCGCGGACTTCCGGCCCAGGGTGTGCTGCCACCAATTGACGGCGCTGTAGAGCGGCTGCATTACGACGAGCAAGACCACTAGCACGAAGGCAACAAAGCCCTCGCGCAGAAGCGTCCGCAAGTCTCGCCCGTCGTCGCGCAGCGCCCGGCTTACCGCCTCGGCGGCGAATGCGGCGAACACCGCGTACATCGTCATGGAGTGATAGTAAAAGCCCTTGACCTGCGAGATACCGGTCAGCCAGCCGCAGATTGCCCCACTGGTCAGGATCCAGAAGCCGCGCCGATCGCTGCGCCACATGAGACTCGCGCCGATCAGCGCCAGCGCTTCCAGCACCCAGATCGCCGGCACGTTCTCGTCCGGCCAAGCAAAAGGCTCGATCAGCAGATTCAGCACCCGCGAGACGCTCCACGTGCCGCGCGTCACGTGGCTCCCGAGGTTGAACACGACGACAGCATCCCAGAGCGCGCCAAGGCCGCCGGCCGCCGCGAACACCGCGAATGTGGCACCGATCACCGCCGCCCCGCCGCCGGCGACCCACGCCAGATCCCGCCATCGCCAGCCGCAGGCGACCAGTACCATCGGCGCCATTAGCACGAAATTCGGTTTGATCAGTGTGCCGATGGCAAGCACGGCACCGACAGCGGCCAGCGCGACGCGCGAAGTTCGGGTCGGCTCGAGCCAGAGCGCCAGCATCGACAGCAGATAGGCATATGCCAGCCAGTTCTCGACCTGTGCGGTGTGCCAGAATTTGCCGCCGACGGCGATCCACACGAAGAACCCGGTGAGCAAACCCCAGAGCGGCCGGCCGCTTGCCCGGCCCAGCGCCCAAGTACCGGTGGCCATGGCGATCGTCAGCGCGACATCAAACAGCCGGATGCCCAGCGCGGTCGATCCAAACAGGCCCATGCCGATCGCATAGAGAGCGTGCGTCGCCGGTCCCTTGTGCTCCCAAGCATCGATGTACGGCAGCCCGCCATCGAGGATCGCCTGGCCAACGAAGGCAAAGATTCCCTGGTCGCGCGCCAGTGGCATAGCGAGGTTGGCAGGCAGCCACGCCAGGAATATCAGGGCGCTGATGACAAGCGACACGCGAATCAGTCCGCGCGCCAGGGAAGACCGTTCGGACTGGGCCATGCGCGGCGTCAGAGGCGGCTCGGCAGCGGCCGCGTTCGCGATGGTATGAACCACACCAGCAGCATTCTGGATCGCGCCCCCGGCCCCATGATGAGTGCCGTGATCTCACAGGGGACGAACCAGCGCAATGGCCCGCGTGCCAGAAATGGGGAATCGCATCCAACCTCAGCAAACCCACGCCACATGCCGAGGACTCCGTGCAATGGCCATCTTGAAGCGTCCGAAACAAGCGCCGAGCGGATTGCCCGCTCTTCGAAACGCGCCCTATCGAGCATTCCTCCGTGTGAAGTCAGCGCGATACGCGTCGGCCAACATGCTAGGCTGGGGATATGGACCTGCCTTTGTGGCTTGAAGACCTGACCTGGATCGAAGCGCGTAACCGGTTCGACGCCGGCGATGTGCTGATCCTGCCGATCGGCGCCGCTGCCAAGGAGCACGGCCCTCACCTGCCTCTGCGCACGGACGCGACGACCGCCCGGGCCTACGCCGAACGCCTCGCCCGCCGCGCCCGACAGGCCGGCATGCCGACCCTGATCGCGCCGCTCGTGCCCTTCGGCTACTACCCGGCCTTTACCCGCTACGCCGGTAGCCAACACCTTTCGGCCGCGACGTTCATGGCGCTGTTGCGCGAGCTGCTGGAGGGCTTCGTCGACCAGGGCGCGAACCGCCTGCTGTTGCTCAATACCGGCGTCTCCACCGAGGCGCCGATCAACACGCTGCTGGGCGAGATGCACCAGACCTCGTCGGTGCGAGTGATCGCCGCGCATCTGCGCTTCCTCGGGCGCGACGCCGACAAATGGATCGAGGTGCGCGAGGGCGGCCATGCTGACGAACGCGAGACCTCGGTCATGCTGGCGATCGACGGCCGCAACGTGCGCATGGACAAGCTGCCCGACGCGACGGCGAACGGCGAACGCGGCATGGCCGGCGGCGCCCTGCCGGCGGGCTTCGCGCGGCCGGTGCGGCTGTCGCCCGACGCCTCGGTCGGCGACGCCGACGAGTTCGCGCCCAGCGGCGCGACCGGCGACGCCAGTCGCGCCACCGCCTACAAGGGCGAGCGCGTGATCGACGCCGTGGTCGACGACCTGTTGGCAGGCCTGGTGAAGGCGTTCGGATCACCCTAGCGGCGGGTTCTCGTTACTATAAACTGCCGTTCAGCAAAGAACACCCGCGTAAGGAAACGCTCGCATGAACGCGCCAGCGAAGATCGCCGACCTGACGCTCGACAACTACACGCTGGAGGACCGCTATGTCCGCGAGCGCGGGCGCGTGTACCTCACCGGCATCCAGGCGCTGGTGCGTCTGCCGATGATGCAGCGCCAGCGCGACCAGGCGGCCGGCCTGAACACTGGCGGCTTCATCTCGGGCTACCGCGGCTCGCCATTGGGCATGTATGATAACGCGTTGTGGAGCGCGAAGAAGTTCCTCGCCACCAACAACATCCACTTCAAGCCCGGCCTCAACGAGGATCTCGCCGCCACAGCCGTCTGGGGTACGCAGCAGGTCAATCTCTTCCAGGGCGCGACGGTCGATGGCGTCTTCGCGATCTGGTACGGCAAGGGACCCGGCGTCGACCGCTCGATGGACCCGATCAAGCACGGCAACGCCGCCGGCTCCTCACCCAACGGCGGTGTGCTGGTGCTGGCCGGCGACGACCATGGCTGCCAGTCCTCGACCCTGCCGCATCAGTCCGAGCAGGTCTTCCAGGCAGCGCTGGTGCCGGTGCTCAACCCGGCGACGGTGCAGGAGTATATCGATTTCGGCCTGCTCGGTTTCGCGATGTCGCGCTATTCCGGCTGCTGGATCGGCTTCAAGGCGATCTCCGAGACGGTCGAGAGCGGCGCCTCGGTCAACATCGATCCCGACAATCTCAAGGTCGTGATCCCCGCCGATTTCGAGATTCCGCCGGGTGGCTTGAACATCCGCAATCCCGACCCGCCGATGGAGCAGGAAAAGCGCCTGCATCTCTTCAAGCTCGAGGCGGTGAAGGCCTTCGCGCGCGCCAACGCCATCGACAAGCTGGTGTTCGATCCGCCCAAGGCGCGCATCGGCATCATGACCACGGGCAAGGCCTATCTCGATACGCGCCAGGCGCTCGAGGATCTCGGCATCACCGAGGACAAGGCGCTGCAACTCGGCATCCGGCTCTACAAGGTCGGCATGACCTGGCCGCTCGAGCCGGTGCGCGCGCGCGCCTTCGCCGAGGGTCTCGAGGAGGTCATCGTCGTCGAGGAGAAGCGCGAGATCCTCGAGGACCAGCTCACCAAGCTGCTCTACAACACGCCGGCCGAGCGCCGGCCCAAGATCATCGGCAAGTACGACGACACCGGCCGGCGCATCCAGCCGACCGAGGGCGAGCTGTCGCCGACCGGCGTGGCCCGAGTGATCGCCGAGCGGCTGAAGCAGCGTGGCGAGGGTGGGCCGGAGATCATCCAGCGCCTCGCGCGTGTGGAGGCCAAGGAGAAGCTGCTGCAGGCGCCGCCGCCCAAGACCGTGCGCACGCCGTTCTTCTGCTCGGGCTGCCCGCACAACACCTCGACCCGCGTTCCCGACGGCAGCCGCGCCATGGCTGGTATTGGCTGCCATGGCATGGCGATGCTGATGCCGCATCGCCGCACATCGCTGATCACGCATATGGGTGGCGAGGGCGTGCCGTGGATCGGCTCGGCGCCGTTCACATCGGAAAAGCACATCTTCCAGAACCTGGGCGATGGCACCTATCACCACTCCGGTCTGATGGCGATCCGCGCCGCCGGTGCCGCCGGCGTCAACATTACCTATAAGATTCTGTTCAATGACGCCGTCGCCATGACTGGCGGCCAGCCGCATGATGGCCCGCTGACCGTGCCGCAGATCACGCGGCAGGTCTCGGCCGAGGGCGCGCAGCGCGTTGTCGTCGTCACCGACGAGCCCGACAAGTATCCGATGGGCAGCGACTTCGCGCCCGGCGTCACCATTCACCACCGTGACGAGCTCGATGCGGTGCAGAAGGAGCTGCGCGAGACTCCAGGTCTCACCGTGCTGGTCTACGACCAGACTTGCGCGGCGGAAAAGCGACGCCGGCGCAAGCGCGGTACCTTCCCCGATCCGCAGAAGCGCGCCTTCATCAACGATTCGGTGTGCGAGGGTTGCGGCGACTGCTCGGAGAAGAGCAATTGCGTCTCGGTGCGGCCGCTGGAAACCGAGCTCGGCCGCAAGCGCCAGATCGACCAGAGCAACTGCAACAAGGACTTCTCCTGCGTCAACGGCTTCTGCCCGAGCTTCGTCACCGTCCATGGCGGCCGCCTGAAGCGTAACCGCAAGGCCGCGGCCGACGCGGTGCAGGACGATCCTTTCGCCAACCTGCCGATGCCCACCGTGCGGCCGCTCAACGAGGCCTACGGCATCCTCGTCACCGGTATCGGCGGCACCGGCGTGATCACCGTCGGCCAGTTGATTGCCATGGCCGCCCATCTCGAAGGCCGCGGCTGCACGTCGCTCGACTTCACCGGCCTGGCGCAGAAGAACGGCGCGGTGATGAGCCACGTGCGTTTGGCGCCGACGCCCGGCGATCTGCACGCCGTGCGCATCGCCGCCGGTGGCGCGAACCTGGTGCTGGGTTGCGACATGGTCGTGGCCGCGGCGCCGGCGGCGCTGTCGCGCATCGAGCAGGGCGTGACCCGCGCGGTGATCAACGGCTACGTCGCGCCGACGGCCTCGTTCGTCATCGACAACGACATCAACTTCGAGCAGCAGGCGATGATGCGCTCGATCCGCGAGGCGACGGGCGGGGCTGGCGCCGAATTCGTCGACGCCACCGGTATCGCCACGGCGATCCTCGGCGACTCGATCGCCACCAACCTATTCATGGTCGGCTACGCCTGGCAGAAGGGCCTGATCCCGCTGTCGCTGCAGGCGCTGCGCCGCGCCATCGAGCTCAACGGCGTCGCCGTCGACACCAGCCTGCGCACCTTCGACTGGGGCCGACTGGCGGCGCACGATCCGGCCGCCGTCGAGGCCGTGGCACGCCCGCAGATCCGCGAGGAAAAACTACCGCCGCAGTCGCTCGATGAGCTGGTGAGCAAGCGCGTGTCGCTGCTGACGGCCTACCAGAACGCCACCTACGCCGAGCGTTACCGCGCCTTCGTCGAGAAGGTCGCGTCGGCCGAGAAGGCGCGCGCCAAGGGTCGCACGGGACTGGCCGAGGCGGTTGCGCGCTCGTTGTACAAGCTGATGGCCTACAAGGACGAGTACGAGGTCGCCCGCCTCTACACCGATGGCGACTTCGAGAAGAAGCTGCGCACGCAGTTCGAAGGCGACTTCAAGCTGAAGTTCAATCTCGCGCCGCCGCTGCTGGCCGACCGCGATCCGGTCACCGGCGAATTGAAGAAGGGCGAGTACGGGCCCTGGGTGTTCTCGGTGTTCCGCGTGCTGGCCAAGCTCAAGAGCCTGCGCGGTACCGCCTTCGACATCTTCGGCTACACCGAGGAGCGGCGCACCGAGCGGCGCCTGATCGACGAGTACATGGAGACCCTGTCCGAGATTATCGGCAAGCTCGACCAGTCCAACCATGCGCTGGCGGCGCAGATCGCAGGCCTGCCCGAGACGATCCGCGGCTTCGGCCATGTGAAGGACAAGAACCTGAAGAAGGCGAAGGAGCGCGAGGCCAACCTGCTCGCCCTCTTCCGCAGCCCGGCGCAGCCGCCGGCGATGGCGGCGGAGTGAGGTCTGGAACCGCGGGCGGTCGTAGTTGACTAGGAGCCGAAGCCTGGCCGTGGCACCGAGCCCATAATGGTCTGGGCGAGGCCGCCATCGACCACGATCTCCTGGCCGGTGACATAGGAACTGCGCGCGCTGCACAGCCACAGCGCGACGTCAGCCATGTCCTTGGGCGCCGCGATGCGGCGTAGCGGCACCATGGCGGCGCGGCGCTCGGCGACGCCCGGAGCCTGGTAGAAGGCCTCCGACAGCGGCGTGCGCACCAGGCCCGGCGCCAGCGCGTTGCTGCGCACCCCTCTGGGACCCCACTCGTAGGCGAGCTGGCGCGACAGCATGGTGACGCCGGCCTTGGTGACGCTGTAAGCGCCGCTGAAAGGCTGCGGCTCGCTGCCGGCGATCGAGGTGACATGCACCAGCGCGCCGCTGCCGCGCGCCAGCATCGCGCGGCCGAACGCCTGGGCGCACAGCAAATAGCCGGTGAGGTTGATCGCGATCTGCGCACTCCAGTCGTTCGTCGAGAGCGTGTCGAGCGCACCCGGACGCAAGATCGCCGCGGTGTTGATCAGCGCGTCGGCCGGGCCGATCTCCTTGGTCGCGCGCTCCGCCGCCGCCGCGACACTGCCAGCGTCCGCCGTGTCGCAGCCGATGGCCAACGACGTGCCGCCGCCCTTGCGCAATTCACTCGCCACCGCCTCGGCGCGCGGCAGATCGCGTTCGAGCAACACGGTGCGCGCGCCTTCGCCCGCGAAGGCGCGCGCCATCTCGGCGCCCAGCCCGCCGCCGGCGCCGGTGATCGCCACAACCTTATCCTTGAGACCAAGCCAGTCCGACATACGTCCCTCCCCTGCTCTCACACAATCGGCGATTGGCTAGGCTTCATATGATGGACAAACGCCGAGACCTCGGCCTCGCCTTTGCCGGTGAGCTTCACGATCATCGCCGTGATGTCCTGCGTCGACATGCCTTTCTGATAAGCGTGCTCGATCGCACGGCGTACCGTCGGCGAATCGGCCAGTTCACTGAGATCGGTGCCGACGAACAGCCCCTGCGTGCCGGTAGGTTGCGGCGTCGGCGTGCCCTCCAGCGCATCGGCGTATTCCTTGGAGCGCTTGAGGTCCCAGCCGGTGTTCTCGCGGATCAGCTTGATCGCCTCGATCTTCTGGCCCTGCGCCACGAGCTGCCAGGCCGCCTCACGCATTGTCGCCTCGTCCTTCAGGTCCTGGGCGGCCGACGCGCCGTGGCCGAAATTCGCCAGCGGCGCGACATGGGGGATCGCCTCGACATAGTCCTTGGCCTCCTTCAGGCCAAGTCCGGTGTGATCACGCACCGCCTTGATCGCTTCGATCTTGTTGCCTTCGGCAGCCAGCTTGCGCACGTGGTGATCGAGCGGCGAGAGCGTCGTGGTCGTCGGTCGTGGCGCCGTCGCCGGACGCGGCACCGTAGGTTTCTGGTCGCCGCCGACCACCTCGGCGCGGCGGCCGCGCAGCACCAGCCACAGGCCGATCGCGCCGACCACGGCGCAACCCACGATCCACATGATCTCAGCCGACACCGACACCTCCCGCGTCCGCAGCAGCGACAGTATAGACGGGCTGCGATGCGAGCACGGCTCTTTCACCGTGCGAAAACGGGCGCTAGGGTGCGCCCGCCTAGTTTCCCAGAGGTCGCTCCGTGCCGTCTTTCTCCTACGATTTTCCCTATAGCTCCAAGAAGCTCCCGGTCTTCGCCGGCAATGTCGTGGCGACCTCGCAGCACCTCGCGGCCACCGCGGGCCTGCGCATGCTGGCCAAGGGCGGCAACGCTGTCGACGCCGCGATCGCCACGGCGATCACGCTGACCATCACCGAGCCGACGATGAACGGCATCGGCTCCGACGCCTTCTGCATCCTGTGGGACGGCCAGAAGCTGGTTGGCATGAACGCTTCGGGCCGCGCGCCGGCGCTGATGACGCCGGACCGCTTCAAGGGCAGGGACGAGATGCCCGATGTCGGCTGGGATTCGGTGAGCGTGCCCGGCTGCGTGTCGCTGTGGACCGGCCTGCACGCCAAGTACGGCAAGCTGCCCTTCGCCGATCTGTTCGAGCCGGCGATCCGCTACGCCCATGACGGTTATCGCGTGTCCTACATGGTGGCGCGCCAGTGGGACCGGCAGATCGCCCGCCTCAAGGACCAACCGGGCTGGGCGCCTGCCTTCCTGCCCAATGGCCGTGCGCCCAAACCAGGCGAGCTGTGGAAGTTCCCTGATCAGGCGCGGACCTTGAAGCTGATCGCGGAAACCAGGGGCGAAGCGTACTACCGCGGCGAGCTCGCCGAGAGGATGGAGAAGTGGGCCGTCGAGTGCGGCGGCACCTTGCGCGCCTCGGACCTCGCCGCGCACAAAGCCGACTGGGTCGAGCCCATCGGTCTCACCTATCATGGCACGACCTTGCACGAAATCCCGCCCAACGGTCAGGGCATCGCCGCCTGCATGGCGCTGGGCATCCTCGAAAACTTCGATCTCGCCGGCCACGACGCTGACGGGCCCGACGTCGCGCATCTGCGTATCGAGGCGATGAAGCTCGCCCATGCCGATCTGTTTAAATACGTGTCCGATCCGGCGCACATGACGGTCACGCCGGCGCAACTGCTCGACAAAGGTTATCTGAAGTCGCGCGCCAAGCTGATCGATCCGCGCAAAGCGCAGCAATTTGGTCCCGGCGTGCCCAAGCTCAGTGGCACGATCTACCTCAGCGCCGCCGACGAGAACGGCATGATGGTGTCGCTGATCCAGTCGAACTACTCGGGCTTCGGCTCGGGCGTGGTCGTGCCGGGCACCGGCATCGCGCTGCAGAACCGCGCCTCGGGCTTCGTGCTCGAGAAGGGACACCCCAACATGGTCGGGCCGGGCAAGCGGCCTTTCCACACCATCATCCCCGCCTTCATCACCAAGGACGGCAAGCCGGTGGCGGCCTTCGGCCTGATGGGCGGCGGTATGCAGCCTCAGGGCCACATGCAGGTCTTCTCGCGCATTGTCGATTTCGGCCAGAACCCGCAAGCCGCGATCGACGCGCCGCGCTGGCGCATCCACGAAGACGGCAACGTCTGGACCGAGGAGCACATGCCCGACGCGACGCTGCAAGGACTGGAGGCGCGCGGCCACAAGGTCACGCGCACCCAGTGGCCGAGCAACGATTTCGGCTCGAGCCAGATGATCTGGCGCTTCCCCGATGGCGGTCCATATCTCGGCGCCTCCGAGAGCCGCCGCGACGGCGCCGCCGTCGGGTTCTGATCGCCTACGCGACGCGACGGGCGCTGAACTCGACGTTCACACGCCACGTCTCGCCGCGATCGTTTGACACCTCGCTGCGCCAGACGAAGGAGTCCGGCGTGATGTCGTTGAAGCTCCAACGCATCCCGCGGCCGTCGGACGACGTGCCGGTCTGCACGATACGCGCGCCTTCCTTGCGGCCGATCTGCCTGAGATAGACTTGGCCAACCGGCTCGGTCCACTGGATGTGCCAAGCGTCGATTGACGGGTCGTAGACCCTGAGCGTCGAGCCATAGCGCTCACTGTGCGCGGCCGCGTCCTCGTGCCGGCCGGCGCGACGCGACGGCACCATCCAGACGTCCTGGATCGCGCGTCCCTCCAGCGCCCAGCCGAAATGCCACTCGCCCGGACGGGCGAACGGCCGGCCGTTCTCGGGGAACTCCGTGACCTCGAGATCCCACGAGCCGACCAGCCAGCCGTACAAAGCCATCTTGTCGGCGCGGTCGGCCGCGGGCCCGCTCGCCGAGAGCGCGTCGAGGAACGGGTTGATCGCCGCCGACATCGCGCCCTCGCTACACCGCCGAGCCGTAGTACGCCTCGACCCGATAGCCATCAGGGTCGATGACGAAGCTCGCGTAGTAGGTCGGGCTGTAATCGGCGCGCACACCCGGCTTGCCGTTGTCCTTACCGCCATTCTTCAGGCCGGCGGCGTGGAAGGCGTCGACCGCCTTGCGGTCTGGCGCCGTGAAGCAGAAATGCAGGCCGGAGCGCATGTCCGCTGGCACCGGCGCCTCGCTGGCGCTGATCCAGAACACCACGCTGTCCTTGCCGTAGCCCAACGAACCCTCGCCGGCGCTCAGGCACTTGTAGCCCAGCGGCTTCATCACCGAATCGTAGAACTTCTTGGTGCGGGCGATGTCCTTCACCCCGATCGATACGTGGTCCAGCATCGGTTCTCTCCTAACCGTCTTGACAGTTAGGTTTGTATTTTACGGCGCCCTCCTTGTCAACCATATAGATGGTTAGTATGTGGATGGCATGAGCGAAGCCCTGGTCCCGGCGGCAAAACCCGATCTCTGCCTGGAGTTCGTGAACACGCGGTACTGGCGCGGCAGCCATCCTTCGACCGAAACGCTCAACGCGCCCGAGGATCTGCTCGCGTGGTGCGAGGCCAATAGGGCGCATCTGCCCGATGCGGTGGCCGAAGTGGCGGCGCATTGGCGCGCCCACCCCAAGCAGGCCGAGCAGGCGCTGCGTCAATCGGTGGCGATTCGCGAGGCGATCCACGACGCCTTCGCCCAGGTGGCGAGCGGGCGCCAGCCCGACGCGACGGTGCTCGCGCCGCTCAATCAGGCGCTGGCGCAGGCGCCGGGCCGCACGTCGCTGCGACCGAGCGACCGCGGTATGGCGTGGACCCTGCCGCGCATGCAGGCCAGCGTGCCGGCGCTACTCGCTTCAGTGCTATGGTCGGCTGGCGACCTGATGATGAGCGGGAAGCTCGATCGTGTGCGCCGCTGCGCCAACGACAAGTGCCAGTGGCTGTTCCTCGACGACAGCCGCGGCGGCACGCGCCGCTGGTGCACCATGAGCAGCTGCGGCAACCGCGCCAAGGCGCACCGCCACTACGCACGAAAGAAGAGCGCCGGGGTCTAGCCGAAAAAAAGGCCGGCATGCGAGCCGGCCTTTCGTGTCCGTATGCGCCGTCGACTAGCGCAGGATGCTCTGCAGCTTCATGGCGACGCCCATGTCGCCCTCGATCTTCAGCTTGCCGGTCATGAACGCGGACATGCCGTCGAGCTTGCCGCCGACCAGGTCGACCAGGTCGGACAACGCCATCTTGATGGTGCAGTCGGCGGCATTGTCGTCGTTGCTGACGGCCACCGGCGTGCTCTTGCCGTCGATGAAGATCGCGCCTTCCGGCGTGGCGAACTTCACCGTGTTGCCGAAAGCGCTCTTGCTGCCGGCGCCGGCCTTCATCTTCTCGGTCAGTTCCTGAAGCGTCATCGCGATCTCCCGGTTCCCTGTCTCGACCGTGCCCGAGGTTTCGCGGGCCGGCAATGGTGGCGCGCAGAGTGATTGACCTTTACGTAAACGTCAAATACCAAGACGCCGCCGCGCGTGAACGCCGATTTACGCGTAAGAAGCCGCGCCGTAACGTCGGCGCCATCGCGAGGAGACGCCATGCGCTATCGGTCCGTGCTGCGCCCGGGATTGTTCGAGGGCCAGACCATCGTCGTGACCGGCGGTGGCAGCGGACTGGGCCGGTGCGCGGCACACGAGATCGCCGCCCTGGGCGCCCATGTCGTGATCACCGGGCGCAAGACCGAGAAACTCGCCGCGGTGAAAGCGGAGATCGAAGAGGATGGCGGCTCGTGCGAGACGTACGCCTTTGACATCCGCGAGGAACAACCGGTCAAGGACGCGATCGCCGCCATCGTCGCGAAGAATGGCCGGATCGACGGCCTGTTCAACAACGCCGGCGGCCAGTTCCCGGCCGACGCCGCGGCGATCAGCCAACGCGGCTTCGACGCCGTGGTACGCAACAACCTCACTGGCGGTTTCCTGGTGTCGCGCGAGGCCTTCAATCAGTCGATGAAGGACCATGGCGGCGCGATCGTGTTCATGGCGGCGGATATGCGTAACGGCATGCCGACCATGGCGCATTCCGGCGCCGCGCGCTCCGGCACCGAGAATCTGGCCATGACGCTCGCCTTCGAATGGGGCTACGCCGGCGTGCGCGTGAACACGGTATCGCCGGGCTGGATCGCGTCCAGTGGCATGGACACCTACGAGGGCGAATTCAAGGCCAACATTCCACTGCTGAAAAACCATGTGCCGGTGCGTCGGCTGGGCACCGAGAGCGAGGTCTCGGCCGCGGTGTGCTTCCTGCTGAGCGAGGCGGCGGCTTTCATCACCGGCCTGAACGTCCGTATCGACGGCGGGGTGCCGTTGGGCACGCGCAACATCCCCCTGCCCGATGGCCGCGGCACGACGGCGTTCAACGGCTTCCATCGCACCGTGGTACCGAAGGTGTTGGGCGGATGAGACTCCTGGGACCGCCGGTGTCCCGCCGGCTCATCGCTCCAACAAAGGCCCAAGAAGCCGGCGGGACGCCGGCGGTCCCACAACGCACCGGTCGCTGAGCCATGCCCGTCATCGAGTCCCAGATCGATCCCCGCTCCGACGAGTTCAAGCGCAATCGCGCGGGCATGCTCGCGGCCATCGAGGAATTCCGCGCCGCCGAGAAGGTCGTGCAGGCCGTGGCCGAGAAAGCACGAGGGCGCTTCAAACAACGCAAGCAGCTGATGCCGCGCGAGCGCGTGGCGTTGTTGCTCGATCGCGGTGCGCCCTATCTTGAGCTGATGAGCCTCGCTGGCTATCGCATGCACGACGACAAGGACGGCGCCGGCGCGGGTGGCGGCAACATCGTCGGCATAGGCTACGTCGAAGGCGTGCGCTGCGTGATCTCGGCCACCAACAGCGCGGTCAAGGGCGGCACTATCGCCCCGGCCGGGCAGCGCAAGGGCCAGCGCACGCAGCAGATCATCATGGAAAACAAGCTGCCGGTGATCAATCTCGTGGAGTCCGGTGGCGCCAACCTGCTCTATCAGTCCGAGATCTTCGTGCCCGGCGGCCGCGGCTTCGCCAACCAGGCGCGCATGTCGGCGATGGGCATCCCGCAGGTCACCGTGGTGCACGGCAGCTCGACCGCCGGCGGCGCCTACCTGCCCGGCCTTTCCGACTACGTCATCATGGTGCGCAACCAGGCCAAGGTCTTCCTCGCCGGCCCGCCGCTCCTGAAGGCCGCCACCGGCGAGATCGCCACCGACGAGGATCTCGGCGGCGCTGAGATGCACAGCACGATCTCCGGCGTGTCGGAATGGATGGCCGAGAACGACGCCGACGGCATCCGCCTGGCGCGCGAGGTTGTGCGCAAGTGGCACTGGAACGACAACATCCCGGCGCCGCGCGCGCGCACCTTCCGCGAGCCGCTCTACGATATCGAGGAACTCTGCGGTGTCGTGCCGCCGGACTATCGCCAGCCCTATGACGTGCGCGAAGTCATCGCCCGCATCGTCGATGGCTCTGACTTCCTCGAGTTCAAGGCGCTCTACGACCAGCAAACGATCTGCGGCTGGGCCGAGATCGAGGGCGAGCCGGTCGCCTTCATCGGCAACAACGGGCCAATCACCGTGAAGGGCGCAACCAAGGCGGCGCAGTTCATCCAGCTCTGCTGCCAGTCGGGCACGCCGATCGTCTACCTGCAGAACACCACCGGCTACATGGTGGGCACCGAGTCGGAGAAGGGCGGCATCGTCAAGCACGGCTCGAAGATGATCCAGGCCGTCGCCAACGCCTCGGTGCCGCAAATCACCATCGTCATCGGCGGCAGCTTCGGCGCCGGCAATTACGGCATGTGCGGCCGCGCCTACGATCCGCGCTTTATTTTCGGCTGGCCCAACAGCCGCACGGCCGTGATGGGCGGCGAGCAGGCCGCCACCGTGATGAAGATCGTCACCGAGCAGAAACACATCCGCGAGGGCACCGAGGTGCCCACCGCGCAGATCGACAAGATGTTCAAGGGCATCGTCGATCAGTTCGATCGCGAGTCGACAGCGCTGTTCTCAACGGCGCATCTGTGGGACGACGGCCTGATCGATCCGCGCGACACGCGCCGGGTGCTCGCCTACGCCTTGTCCATCGCGCGCGAATCCATGGTGCGTAAGCTCAGGGCCACGACCTTTGGCGTGGCACGGATGTAAGGGTATCGAGATGAAGTTCACACCGGAGCATGAGCAGCTGCGCCGCACCTGGCGCACCATCATCGAGCGCGACATCAATCCCCATGTCGACGAGTGGGAGGCGGCTGGCATCTTCCCAGCGCATGCGCTGTTCAAGAAGCTGGGCGACGCTGGATTGCTGGGTGTCGACAAGCCGGTTGAGTTCGGCGGCGCGGGTCTCGATTTCTCCTACGCCATGATCTGCTCGGAATCGCTGGGCTGGGTGCAGGGCGGCTCCGTGCCCATGGCCGTGGGCGTGCAGATCTCGATGGCGACACCGGCTTTGGCGCGCTTCGGCAGCGACGAACTGCGTAAGGAATTCCTCGCGCCCTCGATCAGCGGCGATTACGTCGCCTGCCTCGGCGTCTCCGAGACCGGCGCCGGCTCCGACGTCGCCTCGATCAAGACCACGGCGCGCCGCGTCGGCGACGATTGGGTGATCAACGGCGGCAAGATGTGGACGACCAACGGCACGCAGGCCGATTGGATGTGCCTGCTGGCCAACACCAGCGACGGCGCGATACACCAGAACAAGTCGCTGATCTGCGTGCCGATGAAGGCCAAGGGTGTGCAGGTCGTGAAGAAGCTCGACAAGCTCGGCATGCGCGCCTCGGACACGGCGCAGATCTTCTTCGACGAGGTCAAGGTCCCAGTGCGCAACACCATCGGCCAGGTCGGCATGGGCTTCGTCTACCAGATGCGCCAGTTCCAGGAGGAACGCCTGTGGGCCGGCGCCGGCACCTTGGCCGGCTGCGAGCGCATCATCAACGCGACCATCGAGTACACACGCGAACGCAAGGTGTTCGGCCGGCCATTGCTCGACAACCAGGTGATCCACTTCCGCATGGGCGAGCTCTTGACCGAAGTCGAGGCGCTGCGTTCGCTGGTCTATCGTGCCTGCGAGCAGCACCTCGCCGGCGAGGACGTCACCCTGCTGGCCTCGATGGCCAAGCTGAAAGCCGGCCGCCTGCGCCGCGAGGTGTCGGACGCCTGCATCCAGTACTGGGGCGGCGCCGGCTATCTCTGGGACAATCCGGTGGGGCGCTCCTTCCGTGACGGCCGACTGGGCTCGATCGGCGGCGGCGCCGACGAGGTCATGCTGCAGATCATCGCCAAGACCATGGGCACACTGCCCCGGCCGGCGAAGAACTAGGAGGCGGCGATGCAGTTCACGGCAGAGCACGAGCAGATCCGCCGCACCCTGCGCACGATCATCGATCGCGACATCAACCCTCATGTCGACAAGTGGGAAGAGGACGGCATCTTCCCGGCGCACGAGGTGTTCAAGAAGCTGGGCGACGCCGGTCTGCTGGGTATCCACAAGCCGATCGAGTACGGCGGCATGGGCCTCGACTACTCCTACGCCCTGGTGATGGCCGAGGAGCTGGGCCACATCAATTGCGGCTCGGTGCCGATGGCGATCGGCGTACAGACCGACATGGCGACACCGGCGCTGGCGCGCTACGGCAGCGACGAGCTGCGCAAGGAATTCCTCGCGCCTTCGGTCGCCGGCGACTACGTCGCCTGCCTCGGCGTGTCGGAGGTCGGCGCCGGCTCCGATGTCGCCTCAATCAAGACCACGGCGCGGCGGGTCGGCGGCGACTACGTCATCGACGGCGGCAAGATGTGGACCACCAACGGCACGCAGGCGGACTGGATCTGCCTGCTGGCCAATACCGGCGGCGAGCAGGTCCACCGCAACAAGTCGCTGATCTGCGTGCCGATGAAGACGCCCGGCGTGCAAGTGGTGAAGAAGCTCGACAAGATGGGCATGCGCAGCTCGGACACAGCGCAGATCTTCTTCGACAATGTGAAGGTGCCGGCGCGCTACCTGATCGGCGGCGAAGGCATGGGCTTCACCTACCAGATGCAGCAGTTCCAGGAGGAACGCATGTGGGGGGCGATCAGCGCCGTGGTGGGGATGGAACGCCTGATCCAGCAGACCATCGAGTACACGCGCAATCGCAAGGTCTTCGGCAAGCCGCTGCTCGATAACCAGGTGATCCACTTCAAGCTCGCCGAATTGCAGACCGAGGTCGAGCTGGTGCGCTCGCTGTGCTACCGCGCCTGCGAGGAGTATATCGACGGCAAGGACGTGGTGATGCTGGCTTCGATGGCCAAGCTCAAGGCCGGCCGCATGGTGCGCCTGGTGGCCGATGGCTGCCTGCAATACTGGGGCGGCGCCGGTTACCTCTGGGAGAGTCCGACCGCGCGCGCTTTCCGCGACACGCGCCTGGCCTCGATCGGCGGCGGCGCTGACGAGGTCATGCTGCAGATCATCGCCAAGCTGATGGGCACCCTGCCCCGGCTGGCCAATCGTTAGTCCTGGAGCCCGACGCCGATGGCCGATTTTCGCGCATCCTATGAGACACTGATCCTGCGCCGCGAGCGCATGCGCCTCTACGTGACGCTCAACCGGCCGGAGGTGAAGAACGCGCTCAACCCGACCCTGCTGGCGGAGCTGCGCGAGGTCGTCGACATCCTCAAGGGACGCGACGACATCAAGGCCGTGATTCTGCGCGGGGCCGGCGGCACGTTTTGCGCCGGGGCCGACCTGAAGAACATGGAATCGGCCATGGGCGACGCGCCCAAGGCTGGCGAGAAGGATCCCATCGCCACGGGTAACCGGCAGTACGGCACCTTCCTCGAGGCGCTCGGTAACCTGCCGCAGGCTGTGGTCGCCGCGGTCGAGGGCTACGCCATCGCCGGTGGCTTCGGCATCGTCTGCACGTCGGACATCGCCATCGTCACCGAGGACGCCGGCTTCGCCATGAGCGAGACTGCGATCGGCATCGTGCCGGCGCAGATCGCACCCTTCGTCGCCGCCCGCATCGGCATCTCGCAGACCCGCCATCTCACGCTCACAGCCGCGCGCTTCAAGGGACCGGAGGCCGTGCGGCTGGGCATCGGCCACTACCTGGTGAAGGACAGCGCCGCGCTCGACGCCAAGCTCGAGGAGGTACTGAAGCAGATCGACCGTTGCGCGCCGCTGGCCAACGCGCTCACCAAGCAGATCGTGATGCGCGTCGGCTCCGAGCCGCTGTCGAAGACGCTGGACTTCGCCTCGGACTGCTTCGCCAAGGCGCGCCGTAGCCCGGAGGCGGCCGAAGGCCTGCGCGCTTTCGCCGAGAAGCGTCCGGCGAAGTGGGCGCAATGAGCTTCACCAAGATCCTGATCGCCAATCGCGGCGAGATCGCCTGCCGCGTCGCGCGCACCGCGCATGCCCTGGGCTATCGAACCGTCGCGGTGTTCTCCGACGCCGATGCCGGTGCACCGCATGTGCTGGCCTGCGACGAGGCGGCGGCGCTGGGCGGCACCTTGGTCGGCGAGAGCTATCTCAACGTCGAGAAGCTGTTGGCCGCCGCGCGCGTGTCAGGGGCCGACGCGGTGCATCCCGGCTACGGCTTCCTGTCCGAGAACGCGGGTTTCGCGCAGGCTTGCGCCGATGCCGGGCTGGTCTTCATCGGGCCGCCGCCCCAGGCGATCGACGCCATGGGCAACAAGGCGGCGGCCAAGCGGCGCATGATCGACGCTGGCGTGCCCTGCGTGCCGGGCTATCAGGGCGCGGACCAGAGCGACGCCACCCTGATCGCCGAAGCCACGAAGATCGGCCTGCCGGTGATGGTGAAGGCCGCGGCCGGCGGCGGTGGACGTGGCATGCGGCTGGTTACCGACTCGGCGGAGCTCGCCGAGGCGATCGTCGGCGCGCGCAATGAGGCGCAGAACGCTTTCGCATCAGGGGAACTGATTCTCGAGAAAGCGGTCGTCGACGCGCGCCATGTCGAGATCCAGGTCTTCGCCGATTCGCACGGCAACGTGATCCATCTCGGCGAGCGGGACTGCTCGGTGCAGCGCCGCCACCAGAAGGTGATCGAGGAAGCCCCCTCGCCCGCCGTCTATGGCGCGCTGCGCCAGCGCATGGGCGCGGCCGCCGTCGCCGCGGCGCGCGCCATCGGTTACCGCGGCGCCGGCACGGTCGAATTTCTGCTCGGCGCCGATGGCGCGTTCTACTTCCTGGAGATGAACACTCGCCTGCAGGTCGAGCATCCGGTGACCGAGATGATCACGGCGCAGGACCTCGTCGCCTGGCAGCTGCGCGTCGCGGCGGGCGAGCCGCTGCCGCTGGCGCAGCAAGACGTGACGCTCGACGGCCACGCCATCGAGGTCAGGCTCTACGCCGAGGATCCCTATGCCGGGTTCCTGCCGCAGACCGGCACAGTGGCGGCCTGGCGGCCGGCCGAGGGGCCGGGCCTGCGTACCGATCACGGCATGCGCGACGGCCAGGCGATCTCGGCCTTCTACGACCCGATGATCGCCAAGGTGATCGCCCACGGCGCCACGCGCGCCGAGGCCGTGCGCAAGCTGGCCCGGGCGTTGGAGCAGACCGTGGTGCTCGGGCCGACCACCAACCGTCATTTCCTGCTGCGCATGCTGCGCCATCCGGTCTTTGCCGCCGGCGAGGCGACCACCGCGTTCATCGGTCAACACTTCGATGGCGACGCGCTCGCGCCGCCGGTACCGAGCGACCTTCATTGGGCGTTGGCGGCCGCCCTGGTCTTCCGCCGCAGCGCCGCTGGCGTAACGCCTCTACTGGCGGGCTGGCGCAACTCCAATCCGGTGTCGACGACGGTGCGGCTGTCGGCCGGCGAGGCGCGGCAGGAGGCCCTGGTCGAGGGCGACGGCCACCGCGTCACGGTCCGGATCGACGAATACGCCCCGACGATCGAGATCGGCGCCGAGGATGGCGCCTGGGTGCGCGTGGGCGTCGATGGCGCGCAGCGACGCGTACAGGCGCTGTGGTCGGGCGACCGCCTGCTGCTCGACCTTGATGGCCTGTCCTTGGCCTTTGCCGACGTCACCCACGAACCGGCGCAGGCGCGCGATGGTGCGGCGGATGGCGTGTTGCGCGCGCCGATGGATGGCCGCATCGTGTCCATTCGAGTGGGCGCGGGAGACGCCGTCGAAAAGGGGCAGACGCTGGTCGTCCTCGAAGCCATGAAGATGCAGCACCAGATCCGAGCCGCCTCGGCCGGCACCGTCGCGACGGTCTCGGTGCGCGAGGGCGAGCAGGTTTCAGGTCGCGCCATCCTTGTGACGCTGGCGCCGGCGGCGGGTGGCTGAATGGCGCGAGCGCGGCGCCTCCTCAGCCTCGTCGCCGCCTTGCTTCTATTCGCGCCGGGCGCCCGCGCCGTAGAGCCCACACTCGACGAGATGCGCGCCAGCGGCCGACTCGGGCCACGCTGCCTGACGCTTTACGAGACCTATCTGCTGGGTGGCTACAACCGGGCCTTCGCGGTCGGCCCGAGCGGTGGTTGCGGCTACTCGACGGGCGCGCGCACGTCGGCCGAGGCCCGCGAGAGTGCGCGATCCTTCTGCTCCCAATCGGCACCGGCCTCGTGCACCGTCATCGCCGTCAACCAGGTCACACCCGACAAGCGCACGGCGACCCCTCCAGAGGCGGCACCGCTGCTGCGCGATCCCAGCTTCCCCTTCCGCGGGCCCAAGGAGGCGACGGGCGCGATCATCTGGGGTCATGGCCGGGCGGCCCTGGTCAACGGCGTGCGCGAGGATAGACGCACGGCGCCCACTGCGCCGCTGATGCGCGCGCTGGCCTTCGCCGGCTGGGATCTGTTCCGCGCCGAGCGTGCGCCGGAAAAGGACAACAACACCGACGGCCTGGCGCTGACCCTCGAGGGCATCGAACGCCTGCGCGCCATGGGCTATGGGCGCGTCGTGCTGGCCGGCCAGTCGGCGGGCGGCTGGCTGGCGCTCACCGCCATGGGCAAGGTCGAAGGCCTGCACGCGGTGATCGCGCTGGCGCCGGCCTCGCACGGCAATCGCACCGTGCGCACCAGCCGGCGCGACCTGGCGCTCACCGAGTTCGAAGCACTGCTCCAGGCGCGGCGCGATCCGGCGACGCGGGTGGTGGTCGCCCTGTTCGCCGACGACGACTACGACCCCGATCCCGAGGCCCGCGTGCGCCTGCTGCGCGCGGCCGCCGGGCGGCCTGGCATGCCGCTGCTGCTGATCGACCGGCCGCAAGCCCACAAAGGCCATTCGGCGGGCACCACCATCAAGATGGCGCGCGACTACGGCGCCTGCGTGCGCGACTTCGTGCGTGCCGAGGACGCCACGAAGCCGGGTGTAAGAACCTGCCGGCAGTGATAGCGTCAGGGTAACGATCGATCGTTGGGGACACGCCATCATGATAAAGACGATTCTCGCCGCGCTGGCGATGCTCGTGCTATCAGCCGCCGCCTCGGCGCAGGAGAAGATATCGATCGCAGCGCTGCGCTTCGTGTCGTCGGCGCCGATCTTCATCGCCCAGGAGAAAGGCTACTTCAAGGAGGCCGGGCTCGAGGTCGAGTTCAAGTTCTTCCAGGCGGCGCAGCCGATCGCCGTCGCGGTGGCCGGCGGCGACGCCGATCTCGGCATCACCGGGCTGACCGGCGGCTTCTTCAATCTCGCCGGCAAGGGCGCGATGAAGATCATCGCAGCGCAATCGCGCGAGGAGCCGGGTTACGACTTCGTCGCCTATCTCGCCACCAACAAGGCGCACGCGGCCGGCTTCACCGACGCCGGCAAGTTCCCCGGCAAGTCGATCGCCATCACGACAACGGGTTCGACCTTCCACTACATGCTGGGCATGCTGGCGGAAAAGCGCGGCTTCAAGCTTACCGACGTGACGCTGCGGCCGTTGCAGTCGATTCCCAACATCACCGCGGCCCTGAAGGGCGAGCAGGTCGACGGTGCGCTGCTACCGGCCAACAACGCCTACGCCGCCGAGAAGGAAGGCTTCGCCAAGATCGTCGGCTGGGTCCACCAGGAGACGCCCTGGCAGCTAGGTGCGCTGTTCGCCGGCACGCCGGTGATCGAGAAGCGCCGCGCCGTGGTCGAGAAGTTCGTCGCCGCCTACGTGAAAGCCTGCAACGACTACGCCGAGGCCTTCCTGCAACGCGACGCCCAGGGCAAGCGCGTGTTTGACGGCAAGGCCGATGCGTTGATCCCGATCATCCAGAAATACGTCGAGCCCAAGCCGACGGCCGACCAGGTCCGGGCGAGCGCCTCGTACATCGATCCCAAGGGCCGGCTGCTGGTCAAGAACCTGCACGACCAGCTCGCCTGGTATCAGGCGCAGGGCATGGTCGGGCGCGACGCCGATATGGCCAAGATGCTCGACCTTGGCTTCGTCAAGGATCACCTCGACCCACTGCGCAGATAGCGCCGGCCTCAGCCCCACGCCGCGTCGTCGACCACGCCCGCGTCGAGCCAGGCGCGTAGCAGCCCGGCGGCGCGCTCGGCGGCCGCTTCTGCCGAATCGGCGTAGGCCGACAGCACGGCGCAGATCTCGGGGAACGGCGCGCCGCCCAGCGCCGCGTCGAGCGCGGCGGCCTCGTCGGGCGCCATCGAGCGGAATTGCGCGTCGCCATCGGCGGCCGGTCGCCAGATCAGCCAGTCGACGGCGCCATCCTCGGCCGACACGTCGAGCTCGCCCGGCGGAACCGTGTCGCGTCGTTGCCAGGCCTGCGGCGCCTGGTACGACAAGGACAGGCGGCGCAGCGCGGGCACGAAGGACAGGCGTAACGTCGCCCACGCCTCGGGCGGGGCGCCGGCGAGCTGCTCGAAGGTCAGCGGCTCGGTGTCGGCCGCGTCGAACGCCTCGCCCAGCGCCCATTCGAAGCGCGCCATATCGGCGGCGTCCGGGGTCCCGGCGAAGGGTGGCGTGACGGCAAGGAAATCGGCAAGGTCGCGGCCGAACCAGCGCACCGAGGGATGCCGGGAGGGGTGCGCGGCGATATAGGCGCGCGCCATCATGTCGAATTCCGCCGGCCCCGCCATCGCCAGCAGGCCGGGATAATCCGTGGTCAACGCCTCGATCAGGCGCAGCGCATAGGCGTCGCGATAGACCCGCAGCAGCGTGTCGCGGTCGGCCTTTTCGGTGTCGAGCACGCGCGCGCGCAGCGTGTCCGCCGAGCCGCGCATCCATGCCGAGAATTCGGCCTGCAGGGTGACAAGCGCGTTCACGCAGCCTTCTCCGGCGTCATCAGCGTGGCCGCCGCGATCCGGCGCGCCCGCTCCAGCTCGGCCACCAGATCGGCGTAGGGCGGGATATCGTCGTCGCGCTCGATCATGGTCGGCACGGGGCCGAAGCGGCGTAGCGCCTCGGCGTAGAGCGTCCACACGTCGTCGATCACCGGATGGTCGTGGGTGTCGATGATGTGTGTGCCCATGTGGCTGTGGCCGGCGAGATGGATCTGTTTTACCCGCGCCGGCGGGATCGCGGCGATATAGGCGCGCGGATCGAACTCGTGGTTGAAGGCCGAGACGTAGATGTTGTTGACGTCGAGCAGGATGTCGCAATCGGCGCGTTCACTGAGCGCGGCGAGGAACTCCCACTCGCTGAGCTGCGACTCGGCGTAGCGGACGTAGCTCGAGACGTTCTCCAGCAGGATGCGACGGCCCAGAAAGTCCTGCACGCGCGCGACCCTGGTCGCCACATGGGCCAACGCCTCCTCGGTGTAGGGCAGCGGCAGCAGGTCGTGCAGGTTGATGCCGGCGTGGCCGGTGAAGCAGAGATGGTCGGAGACGACGCGCGGCTCGACGCGCGCGGCCAGCGCCTTGAGCTGGGCCAGATAGTCGAGATCGAGCGGATCGCTGGCGCCGATCGATAACGAGACGCCGTGCAGAACCATCGGATAGTCGCGCCGGATACGGTCGAGCCAGACCAGCGGCCGGCCGCCGGCGACCATATAGTTCTCGCTGAGCGCCTCGAACCAGTCGACCTGGCCGGGCTGATCGGCGATCTCCTGGTAGTGCTGGTGGCGCAGCCCGAGACCGAATTGCATGTCGGCGACCTTCGTCATCGGTCGAGTGTAGCGCGAAGACGGAGCGGGCGCCGCCGGTCTCCCGGGGCGCCCGTCCACATATGGCGCGATGCGCCGGCGATCAGCCGGCGATCTTGCCGCCCTTGCTGGTGCACTCGGCCTGGTCCTTGGCCGAAACCCAGCCCTGGCCCTTGCAGGCGTTCATGCCCTTGCAGGCCGACGTCGCGGTCTTGCAGGCGCTGGTGCCCTTGCACGAGTTGATGCCGGTGCACTTCACACCCGCCTGGGCGTGCGAGACGCTCGCGATCGTGCCGGCGGCGAACATAGCGGCGGCGGCGGCGGCGATCACGGTAGCGGTCTTGATGGTCATTGATGGAGCTCCCTAGGATGATGAATGCCGTGCCGGTTCTCCCGGCACGCCACGCAGCATGGCGCCCTTACTCGATCACTTGGAAGTAACAGTCTGGCGAGACGACAACACGAGGCCGTGATGCGTGTTGACAGCGCAATCCAAGGGCACGCGCCAGCCTGCTTGCCGGATGCCCAAAAATCTGGTCGGGGCTGCGGGACTCGAACCCGCACGGGCAAAGCCCAACGGATTTTAAGTTTGTTCCG
>VGCZ01000037.1 GCA_016869975.1 Alphaproteobacteria bacterium | reverse complement strand
CCGAACATAAGGCTCTTGCATCCGAAGCCGCCACGGAGTTCAAATTGGCAGCGTAACCGGCGCAGCGAACTGTCTCATAACCGTGCCCCGGTACAATCGATTCTCGCGGAAGCCCGTTACCTTTGCACCTGCGGCCTTAAACTCTTGCCAAGTTTGATACGTAAATAGGTCAAGCCAATACTGTCGTTGCGACATGGTGAAGCCTGTATGGTGTGGTGCACGCCAAGTTGATACCGCTCATGATATCATGAATCTGCAGTCACCCCGACCTTCGTCAGTCCCGGCCGCTACAGCGGCACTAGGCGGAATGCAGCGTGGGTGAAGTGCGGTTCGTCGCGGAGAGAGATGGTTCCCAGGCGAGTCCCACCTCGCGTTTGCGACTGTCATGATCTGCTAGCCGCGACTGGCGCAGAGACCGAAACAAGCTTATCGAACTCCCTCAACACCCGCGGCTCCAACTCAACAAACGTCGTACTCGCAACAATCGCCTCTTCGGCCACGCAATCAACCCGGATCTCGCGATCCCCCCGCGCTTGAGCACAGGCGCGAGGTGGGCTTCTCAACGACGCCGATCGCGGTGTAGTTGAGGCGGCCTTCGGAGCGGAGGCGGCCGACCGTGGCGGGCCCCATGGCCAATCCGATGCCGAGGCCGAGCCTGGGGTGCAGGGCGCACCTGCCGACCAGCAGGCTCTGCATGTCGCGCTGCATGTCGCGCGTCATGTTGATCGCGCGCGCCGCCGGACCGGGCGTGGCTATCAGCGCGTTGAGCATTAGCAGCACGACGCCGCTGACGCGTCGTGGTACGCGCTGCACGCCGATGATGGCGCCGGGCCCGGCTTGGGCCGAGAAGACGGTGAAATCTCTAGGGGTGTAAATCACTACATCGATCTCGACGCGCCGCCCGTCGATGGCGACTCGGATACCCTGGGAACTTCCAGTATGACAAGGCAGTTCCTCGTAGAGGCGACGAAGACCACAGCGATGCTCGCACTCCCAACCAAGCACACCGTTCACCGCGCCGGCGCCATCGTCGGCGCCTGGTTCCGCGCAACCTTCATCGATCTCGGCCGCCACATGCGCTGGTCCTACCTGCCGCCGCTGATGGTCTATGTCGCGGCCGGCATCTCCAGCCTGACGGCGATCGTCGGCATCTTCTTCGTCAAGGACCATCTCGGCCTGTCGGCGGCCTTCCTCGCCGGCCTCGCGTTCTGGGCCGGCATCCCCTGGGCGCTCAAGATGCCGCTGGGCCATCTGGTCGATCTCATCTGGCGCTGGAAGGCGCTGCTGGTGTGGTTCGGCGCGGGGCTGATCGCGGCCAGCATCGCCATCATGTATGGCCTGATCGCGCAGACCGCGGCGATGACCGCGATCATGCCCGCCGACACCTGGTACGTCCTGGCCGCGCTGCTGGCGCCCAGCGGCTACGTCGTGCAGGACGTGGTCGCGGACGCGATGACGGTCGAGGCCGTGCCCGTCCTCGACGCGGACGGACAGCGTTTCGCCGAGGCCGACATCAAGGCCATGCACACCACCATGCAGACGCTGGGCCGCATCGCCATCATCGGCGGCACGGTGGCGGTGGCGCTCGTCAACATCGTGATGTTCGCCGGCGTCGAGACGCTGGGCGCGGCGCAAAAGGCGGCCATCTACGCCGACATCTACCTGATGGCGCTGATCATTCCCGTGGTCTCGGTCGCCGGCGTGACCTTGGGCTGGGTGACGCTGCGTCGGCGCGCCCGGCGGCTGCGCGCACGGGGCGTGCCCGAGAGCGCGATCGAGGCGGCGCTGCTGGCCCCGTCAGAGACGGTCAAGCCCAACTGGCTGATCCTCGGCGGCAGCGCCGCCTTCGTCGTCTTCAGCCTGGCCACCGGGCTGGCGGCGGTGCCCTACGCGCAGGAGATCATCTTTCTCGGCTCGATGGCGATCGTCCTCTTCCTGATCCGCCGGCTCCTGCTCGAGATCGCCCCCGACATGCGCGGCCCGCTGATCGGCACCGCCCTCATCATCTTCGTGTTCCGCGCCGTGCCGCTGCCCGGCGACGGCGCCACCTGGTTCCAGATCGACGTGCTGAAGTTCGACCAGCAATTCGTCTCGGTGCTGTCGCTGATCACCGCGGTCCTGACCTTGGTCGGCCTGGTGGCGCTGCGCCCACTCATGGCGCGCAATTCCATCGCCTATATCGTCGTGCTGCTGACGATCGCCGGCGGGCTGCTCGCGCTGCCCGGCATCGGCCTGTTCTATGGCCTGCACCACTGGACGGCGGCGTCGACCGGCGGCGTTGTCGACGCGCGCTTCATCGCGATCATGAACACCGCGCTCGAATCGCCGCTCGGCCAGGTGGCGATGATCCCGATGCTGGCCTGGATCGCGCGCAACGCGCCGGCCAACCTCAAGGCGACCTTCTTCGCCGTGATGGCCTCGTTCACCAATCTCGCTTTGTCGGCGTCCGCCCTGCTCACCAAGTACCTCAACCAGGTCTTCCACGTGACGCGCGAGGTCAAGGATCCCGCAACCGGCGCCATCAAGACCGCTGCCGACTACGGCGAGCTCGGCTGGATCCTGATCTCGGTCGCCATCATCGGCGTCGCGGTGCCGCTCGTGGCGGTCGCGCTGGTGCAGCGCGGCCGGCTGCGCACCGAGCAGTGAGACCATGGGTCTTTCTCCCTCTCCCCGCTTGCGGGGAGAGGGAGTCACGGCCATGTCAGGCTTGCGTTGTTGCGTTGTTTGGATCCGGACGCGGCGCGAACACCGGAACCGGCCGATCGAAGCCCTTCAACGTCCGTGGCGCCAGCTCGACGAGCGGCACGCTCGTGCCGATCGCATCGGCGGCCGCACTGTCGAGCAGGATCTCGCCATCCTCCGCGCTCGAGCACAGGCGCGAGGCGAGGTTCACGACGGTGCCGATGGCGGTGTAGTTGAGGCGGCCCTCGGAGCCGATACGGCCGACCGTGGCCGGGCCCATCGCCAGGCCGATGCCGAAGCCGAGCCTGGGGTGCAGCGAGCGCCAGCCAACCAGCAGCGCCTGCACACTCGCCTGCATGTCGCGTGCCATGGTGATCGCGCGCAAGGCCGGATCCGGCGTAGCGACCGGCGCGTTGAGCAGCACCATCACGCCGTCACCGAAGAAGTTCACCAGGGTCGCGCCATGATCGGTCGCCACCTTCTCGAGCGCATCATAGTACTCGCGCAGCACGCCGATGATGGCGTCGGGCCCGGCCTGGCCCGAAAAGGCGGTGAAGTCCCTGAGATCGCAGAACACCACCACGACCTCGACGCGCCGGCCGTCGAGCACGCCATCGTCGCCGCCGCGGTCGACCAGCTCGGCGACCTGCGGCGCCAGGAAGCGCTTGAGCCGGTCGATGCGTGCGGCGCGCTCCTGCGAGATCGACAGCTCGTTGGCCATCGCGTTGGCGCGGTTGGCGAACCACTCGAACTCGTCGCCCGTAGCGAGGTTGATGCGGTGATCAAGCTGGCCCGCGCCGATGCGCGCGACGCCGTCCTCCAGCACGCGGATGGGCTCGACCATGCGTCGCGTCAGCCAATAGGCGAGCGCCACCGCCAGCGCCGCGCCGACGACGAGCAGCGCGAGCGTGCGCCACAGCGCGGCGTAGATCGGCCCGAAGGCTTCGCTGCGCGGCTGCTTGACGATGACGCTCCAATCGACGCCCTGGATCTGCGCCATCGCCGCCATCACCGTCTTGCCGGACGTGTCCTTGCCGGCGGCCGCCTCGCCCGGCGGCCGCGCGCGGATGGCCTCGCGCATCGCCTGCAGCGACCGCTGCGCCGATGCGTCGGCGCGCAGCACCAGGCTGAGATCGGGATGCGCGATCAGGCGACCCGGCCGGTCGAGCACGAAGGCCTGGCCGGTCTGGCCGACGCGGATCGCGGCGATCACCTCCCAGATGAACTTGAGGTTGACCTGGGCGACGGCGACGCCAACGGCCGCGCGGTTGCCGGCGACGGCGATGGTCATGTAGGGCTCCGAGCCGCCCTGGAAGACCACCGGGCCGTACCAGACGCGCTCCGACCGCGCGCCCACCACCGCCGGCTCCTCGGCATGGTCGGCGCCGCCCTCGATCCGGTTCAGGCCGATGCGCGAGACATAGAGGCGTTCCTTGCCGACGGCATCGACCAGGGAGAGGCTCTCGATCGCCGGGGCCTGGCGCAGTACGCGCAGCGCGTCGAGCCGGCGCCGCTCGTCGATGCGCTCTTCGAGGGGCAGCTGCACGACCCAGCTCATCTGGCCCTGGATGATCTCGAGGAAGTCCTGGATCTTCGCCGACGCCAATCGCGCTTCGGCGTCGAGCAGGTCGTTCAGCTGCGCGCGCTGGTCGCGGTAGCCGAACCACGCCTCGCTGCCGCCGGCGATCAGCAGCGGGACGACGACGACGGCGAACAGCGCGCGGAAGTATCGCCCAAACAGCGAGCGGCGCGGCGTGGCGCGGGGATCGGCCATGGGCTCACGCAGCGCGTCGGCCGCCAGGCGGCGTCATTCGATCACCCGGTTGGCGCCGTTCAGCAGCGAGGGCGGGAAGCTGAGGCCCAGCGCCGCGGCGGCCTTCAGGTTGATGAACAGCTCGACTTTGGTGACGCGCTGCACCGGCAGCTCGGCCGGCTTCTCACCCTTGAGGATGCGGCCGGCATAGACGCCGGAGTGGCGGTGGGTCTGGATGAAGTCGCCGCCATAGCTCATGAGGCCGCCGGCCAGGGCGAAGTCGCGCGACTGCATCATCGTCGGCACGGCGTGGCGGATCGCGAGCTCGGCGAGATGCTCGCTGCGATAAGCGAAATAGGGATCCGAGCTGAAGACCAGCCCGCTCGCGCGCGCATCGCGCGTGCTGGCGAACAGGGCGGCGAACTCTTCCTCGCTGCTGGCGTTCAAGACGGCGAGCTCCAGGCCGAGCGCATCGGCCGCGGCCTGGAGATTCCTCAATTGCGAGGCGGCGGTCGGGCTTCTCGGATTGATTGCGACGGCGAGCTTCCTGGCGTCCGGGCGCACCTCGCGCATGAACTCGACGCGCTTGCGCGAGACCTCAACGCTGAGGCTCGACACGCCGGTGAGATTGCCGCCGGGCTGCGACAGGCTGCTGACCACGCCGAGAGCGACCGGATCGCCGCCCATCTCGAAAACGATCGGGATGGTCGAGGTCGCAGATTTCGCCGCCAGCGCGACCTCGGCGCCACCGGGCGCCACGATCACAGCCACGTTGCGCGCGGCGAGTTCCGTCGCCAGCGCCGGCAGGCGGTTGTATTGGCCTTCCGCCCATCGGTACTCAACCGCGACCGTGCGACCCTCGACGTAACCGGCCGCCGTCAGTCCTTCACGAAAGGCGACGAGGCGGCTGCGGTAGCGCGCCGGCGTTTCGGAGCCGAGATAGCCGATCACCGGCAGGGCCTGCGCGCGAGCCGGGCCGATCGCCGCCATCGCACCAGCGGCGAGGACGATGAAATCGCGCCGGCCCGATCGACCGACGGCCTCGGCGACGGCGCGCGCCAAACACCCCATGGTCGTTTCCTCATAAAGCCGGCTTCGCTCGGCCGGTCGATGGGTCAGCTAATCACGCTGATTACCGGTGATCAACGACGCACGCATGAGCGTGCGCTCCGGCAAGGCCACGCGATGTATCTGACAGCCCGGTGGGTTACGGACTGTTCAGCGACGCAGCGCTCTGACACTGTCGCGGGGTGATGGGGGACCAACGATGCGTTCCAGGAGATGGTTGTTCGGCGCCCTCGCCGCGCTGGCGGCGCTGGCGATGGTGTTCGTGGCCGGCGGCGCGTCGGCGCAGGTGGGCAAGCTGGACCGACTCGAGGTCATCCAGTCGGGCCTGTACAGCGCCAACGTCGCGCGCCGCGACAGCTCGCCCGGCACGCCCACCGGCAAGGCCTCGATCGTCGACAAGCCGAGCTTCTACTCGGACGAGTCCCGCGTGCCGGCGCAGCTGGGCGTGCGCTTCGGCTTCCAGTACCGGCTGATCGGATCGCCCCAGGGCCGCGAGGCGCGGCTGCGCGGCGTCTGGCACATCCCCGCGCCCGGCATCACCAACCCAGTCAGCGGCAACATCTACCGCCAGAGCGCGCGCGATTTTACCGCGCTGATCGGCGACACGCAGATCCACGGCTACGGCTTCGACCAGCCCTGGGAGATCGTCGAGGGCGAATGGGTCCTCGAGATCTGGCACAACGAGCGCCTGCTCGCGAGCCGGTCGTTTGTGGTCGGCAAGCCGTAGCGACCCGGCAGCCGATAGGATGAGCGTATGGCTGAGAAGAAGAGGCCAACCCTGACAGCCAAGCAGCGCACACTGGGGAGGAAGGCCGCGGCCGCGATACTCGAGCACCACAAGAAGATTGTCCGCTCGCAGTCGACGTAGAAATCTGTCATTCCGAGCGCAGGGAGGAATCCAGGATATCTTCCTGGGAGCGTCGGCGTCCCGCTGGCGCTGCCAAAGAGGTCCCTCGCGGCGCTCGGGAAGTCAGTTGGGTGGAGCGGAGTTTATGACAACGGGCATCACGACAGAGGACTGGATCGCGCATCACACGCTGATGACGCCGAACGCGCCGGCGGCGCTCGATCTGGCGTCGGGGCGGCGGTTCACCTATGCGCAGTACGATCAGCGCATCACGCGCGCGGCGCTGTGGATGCGGGACGCGTTCGGCGTCAAGCGCGGCGATCGCGTCGCGGTGCTGTCGATGAACGACACCGATGTCTTCGAGCTGCAATTCGCCTGCCAGCGCCTGGGCGCGATCTTCATGCCGTTGAACTGGCGGCTGGCGGTGCCCGAGCTGGAGTTCATCGCCAAGGACTCCACGCCGGTCGTGCTGGTCCACGGCACGGAGTTTGCCGACGCGGCACGAGAGGTGCGGAAGCTGGCGTCGATCCCGCATGTCGCCAGCCTCGCGCATGGCGCGCCGAGCGACTACGAGGCGGGGATCGCCGCGGCGAGCGGCACGCTCGATCGTCAGACGATGGATCTCGGCGATACCTGGACCATCATGTACACCTCGGGCACCACGGGCCGACCCAAGGGCGCGCGCATCACCTATGGCATGGCGTTCTTCAACAGCGTGCATTGCTCGGTCGGCGTCGGGCTGACGTCGCGCAGTCGCAACCTGGTGTTCCTGCCGACCTTCCACACCGGCGGGCTCAACGTCTACGGCAACCCGATCTTCCACACCGGCGGCTTCAATGTCGTCATGCGCGCCTTCGATCCGGCGCAGTTCCTGGCGCTGCTCTCCGACAAGACGCTGCGCATCACCCATGCGCTGGGCGTGCCGACCAACTTCCTGATGCTGACGCAGCAACCGGGATTCGCCGCGGCGGATTTCTCGCACCTCGAGCATCTCGGCATCGGCGGCGCGGCGGCGCCGCTGGCGCTGATCGAGGCGTTCGGCCGCAAGGGCGTGATGCTGCAGCAATTCTGGGGCATGACCGAGACCGGGCCGCTCGGCCTGCTGCTGACATCGGACAAGGCGCTCGGCAAGATCGGCTCGTCGGGCCTGCCGCCGCTCTACGTCCACCTCAAGATCTGCGATCCCGAGGGCAACGAGGTCGAACGCGGCACGACCGGCGAGCTGATGATCAAGGGCCCCAACGTCACGCCCGGCTACTGGAACCGGCCGGAGGCCAACAAAACCTCGTTCACCAGGGACGGCTGGTTCCACACCGGCGACGCCGCGCGGCAGGACGAGGACGGTTACTACTATATCGTCGACCGCTGGAAGGACATGTTCATCTCCGGCGGCGAGAACGTCTATCCGGTCGAGGTCGAGAACGTGATCTACCAGCTCGACGGCGTGCTGGAGAACGCGGTGGTCGGCGTGCCGCACGAGAAATGGGGCGAGGTCGGCCGCGCCTATGTGGTGCTCAAGCCCGGCGCCAACCTCGACGAGGCCGCCGTGCTCGACCACTGCGGCACCCAGCTCGCGCGCTACAAGGTGCCCAAGGAAGTCCGCTTCATCGGCGAGCTGCCGCACAACGCCACGGGCAAGATCCTCAAGCATCAGCTGCCGCGGACGTGACGCTTCAGGGCCGCGCGGGAGGCATAAGACCGTTGCTGCACAATCAATCCGGCCCCTGCTACTCTCCCCGCCGGAACGCGAACTGCAAGGGTACCCCGCCATGAACGCCGAAAGCCCCGCCACCAACAAATGGATCGGCCAGCGCACCCTGCGGCCGGACGGCCTCGACAAGGTCACCGGCCGGGCCGCCTACGCCGCCGACACCACCATGCCCGGCATGATCTGGGGCAAGGTGCTGCGCAGCCCGCACGCGCATGCCCGCATCAAGTCGATCGACACCTCGGCGGCCGAGAAGCTGCCGGGCGTGAAGGCCGTGATGACGTCGAAGGACGTGGTCCATTTCCCGGTCGAGAAATCGGTGATGCTGGGCATCCAGGACATGCGCTGGATGTCGCGCAACATCATGGCGCGCGACAAGGTGCTGTTTCCCGGCCATCCCGTCGCCGCCGTCGCCGCCACGACGCAGGCGATCGCCGCCCAGGCCTGCGAGCTGATCAAGGTCGAGTACGAGGTGCTGCCCTTCGTCATCGACATCGAGGACGCGATCAAGCCCGGCGCGCCGATCCTGCACGATCACATCCAGTGGGAGGGCAAGCCCTCCAACATCGCCGGCAAGCTCGAGCACAAGCTCGGCGACATCGAGGCCGGGTTCAAGGAGGCCGAGGTCATCGTCGAGCGCAAGTTCACGACCGAGCCGGTGCATCAGGGCTATATCGAGCCGCACGCCTGCCTGGTGAGCGTGCAGCCCGACGGCAAGGCCACCATCTGGAGCTCGAGCCAGGGCCAGTTCATGGTGCGCGCGATGTGCTCGTATCTCACGGGCCTGCCGCAAAGCGACATCCGCGCCATCCCGGCAGAGATCGGCGGCGGCTTCGGCGGCAAGACCATCGTCTATCTCGAGCCGGTGGCGCTGATCCTGTCGCGCAAGTCCGGCAAGCCGGTGAAGATGCAGATGACCCGTGAGGAGGTCTTCCGCGCCTCCGGCCCGACCTCGGGCTCGGTCTGCACGGTGAAGCTCGGCGCCAAGAAGGACGGCACTCTGGTCGCCGCCCACGGCATCTTCTATCTGCAGGCGGGCGCGCTGCCTGGCTCGCCGATCCGCGGCGCCGCCGGCTGCTCTTTCGCGCCCTACAACATCCCCAACGTGCTGTCGCAAGGCTTCGACGTGGTGTCGAACCGCTCGAAGGTCGCGGCCTATCGCGCGCCCGGCGCGCCGATCGGCGCCTTCGCCGTGGAGAGCGTCATCGACGAGCTGTGCCAGAAGCTGAAGATCGATCCGCTCGAGTTCCGCCTGAAGAACGCCGCCAAGCAGGGCACCAAGGCCGCGCATGGCCCGGTCTTTCCGGTGATCGGCTACATCGAGACGATCAAGGCGGCGATGGAGCATCCGCACTACAAGACGAAGCTGGGTCCCAATCAGGGCCGCGGCGTGGCCAGCGGCTTCTGGTTCAACGCCGGCGGCGAGTCGAGCGCGCAGGTCAACATCAACGAGGACGGCACCGTCGTCGTGATCACCGGCCATCCCGATGTCGGCGGCTCGCGCGCGTCGACGGCGAACATCGCCGCCGAGCTGCTGGGCATCGACTACCGCAAGGTCAACGTGCTGATCGGCGATACCGCCTCCATCGGCTTCAGCAACCTCACCGGCGGCAGCCGCGTCACTTTCGCCTCGGCCATGGTGGTCACGCAGTCCACCGAGAAGGTGATCACCACCCTGAAGGAGCGCGCGGCGAAGATCTGGAAGATCGATCCGGACGCTGTGGTCTGGGAGAACGGTGAGGCGCGGCCGGCTGGCGACAACGCCGGCAAGTTCGACCCGCTGTCGCTGGCGCAGATCGCGGCGAAGGCGAGCGAGACCGGTGGCCCGATCGGCGGCGGTGTGTCGATCAACACGACCGGCGCGGAAGGCGGCTTCGCCACCCATATCTGCGACGTCGAGCTCGATCCGGCGACCGGCCAATCCAAGGTGCTGCGCTACACCTCGTTCCAGGATGTCGGCCGCGCCATCCACCCGGCCTATGTCGAGGGCCAGATGCAGGGCGGCGTGGCCCAGGGCATCGGCTGGGCGCTGAACGAGGAATACATCTACGACAAGAACGGGCGCGTCGATAACGCCAGCTTCCTCGACTACCGCATGCCGGTAGCCTCGGATCTGCCGATGCTCGACTCGATCATGATCGAGGTCCCGAACCCGAAGCATCCGCAGGGCGTGCGCGGCGTCGGCGAGGTTTGCCTCGTGCCCGCGCTGGCCGCCGTCGCCAACGCGCTCACCGCCGCGGCGGGGCATCGCTTCGACAGCCTGCCGATGTCGCCACCGAAAGTGCTGGCGGCGCTCGACAAGTAGCACCTCCCGTCATCCCGAGCGGAGCGAGGGATCCAGGCCGACACTGGATGTCTCGCTGCGCTCGACATGACAGGGTCGATCAAGGCGGAGCGAAACCATGGCGCGCATCCCGATCCTGCACGAGGACGATCCCGGCCTGCCCGACGACGCGCGCGCGTTCCTTGCGAACGCCGCGCGATCGCGCGGGCGGCTGATCAACATCTACCGCGCCATGGCCAACCGCCCCGCGGCGGGCCAGGCGTTCTCGGACATGATCCGCACCGTCTACCGCTCCGGATCGAGCCTGCCGCCCAAGCAGGCGGAACTCGCCTATCTGACGGCCACGGTCGTCAACGATTGCTACTATTGAATTCCGACCCACACCGTGCTCGGTCGAGCCGTGGGCCTGACAGAACAGCAGATGGCGCATCTCGCCGACGATCCCCTGCCCGCGTCGATCTACGAGCCGGCTGAAGCGGCCATCGTGCGCTACGCCCAGAAGTCGACCCGGCTGGAGCCGATCGACGACGACACCTACGGCGCGCTCGCGAGACACTTCACGACGGAGCAGATCATCGACATCACGTTGACCGTGGGCATGAGCAACATGGTCAACCGCTTCCACGCGACGTTCCAGACCGACCTCGACGCCGCGACCACCGCCGAGGCCGAAGCCGGCGACCGCACCGCTGGCGCCTGCCCGATCCGCCGCCCGAAGCCGCCACGCTGACGCGATAAGCAGAGGCTTTGACCATGCTGGTGGTGCACCATCTCGGCAAGTCGCAGAGCGAGCGGATCGTCTGGCTCTGCGAGGAACTCGGCATTGCCTACGAGCTGAAGGTCTATGACCGCGACAAGGTCACGCGACTTGCGCCGCCCGAGTACAAGAAGCTGCATCCGATCGGCGCGGCGCCGGTGATCGACGATGGCGACGTCCGCATCGCCGAGTCCGGCGCGATCGTCGACTATATCGTCGCGAAGTATGGCGACGGCCGGCTGGTCCTCAAGCCGGAGCATCCCGACTTCGCGCAGTTCCTCTACTGGTCGCATTTCGCCAACGGTACGTTCCAGCCGGCGACCGGCCGCAACATGATCCTGAGCCGGCTCGACCTGCCGGCCGACAACCCCGTGCTGGTGGCGATGAAAGGCCGACTGGCGCTGGCGCTTGGCTCTCTGGAGGAACGCCTGAGCGCCAATCAGTTCCTCGCGGGCGCGACATTCACGACGGCCGACATCATGGTCGTCTTCACGCTGACGACGATGCGGTTGTTCTACGCCTATGACCGGAAGCCCTACCCAGCCATCCTCGCTTATTTGCAACGGATCGGCGCACGCCCGGCCTATCAGCGCGCCATGGCCAAGGGTGATCCCGACATGACGCCGCTGCTGGCCTAATCCAAAGGCGCCGGATCGATGAACCGCTTGACCACGTTCTCCATCAACCGCGAGACATTGTTGTCGTACCTGTTGTGCGAGAGTGCCGTGACCCAGGCGATCGAGCCAGTCGAGAACACGCCGCCGCCTTTGGCGGTTGGGAAATAGACAAGGTCGGCGCGCACGCGGGCATTCTGCTCGCCATCGAGGCCGCGGTGGAAGGTGCGGAATTCCTCCGGCGCGGGCATGCCGCCATAGCCGATGCGATCGGCGCTGGCGACCAGCAGCATCGCAGGCGGCGAACCCAGCTCGGGATCGGCCCGGTCGATCTCCAGCCCCGCCGCGCCGCCGTTGCGCGCGCCGAAATCGCCGATCATCTCACCCGGCGCGATGCCCGCGAACATCCAGGCGACGCGCGGGTTCTCGCCGTCGGGCATACGGCGATAGCCGGCCGAGCGATCGAAGACCTGGGCGTCGAAGCCGACGCCCACCAGGCGCTGCGGCGCGCGGCCGTTGCTGCGCCACAGGCCCGCGGACTCGCCCGTGAAGGCAAGGTGAGCCTCGCCGGCTTCGCCTTCCCAGGTGCGCACGCCCGTGACGTCGCGGCGTACCTCGATCACGCCGGGCAGATCGCGGTGGAAGGCGATGCGCCAGTAGAAGCCGTTGCCGCCGAGATACATGTGGCGGCCGCCCGAGCGCTGATAGGCGTCGATCGCGTCCCACATCTCCCGTGAATAGTATTCGGGGTGCGAGAGCGTCATGACGCAGCGATAAGGGCTCAGCGCCGCCAGACCATCGCGATGCAGGTCCTCGTCGCTAACCACGTCGTAGTCGATTCCCTTCTCTTCCAGCCAGTCGATCAGGTGGGTGTCGTTGCCGTAGTTGAAGGTGTTGCAGCGCGGCCGCATGTTGAGGATCGGCCGCTTGGCGCTGCTCACCCGCCAACCGCTGCCGTCGGCGTGGGTGTCGTAGGTCGACAGGCCGACCTCGCGATGTACCTGCAGGTAGAGATCGTCGCGCGACAGCACCAGCAGGCCCTCGAGCATCGACTCGGCGTGCACCTGGTCCATGCGCAGCGCGCCGTTGGCGTAGGCCAGGTACGTCGCCAGCGGCACGATAATGGCGAGCTTGGCCTTCGGCGCCGTGCGCGGTGTGCGCACGAAGAAGCCGACGTAGCTGTCGACCGGATCACCGTCGGCCGGCTGCGCGGTCATGCGCAGCGCGTAGTAGCCGCCGCGCAGATCGGCGGGGATGTCGAGCGTGAAATCCGGCGACCATCCCGCGTCCTGCATGTCGTCGGAGCAGAAATGGATCGCGCCGTAATGCGCGGGCAGCGCGCGCCAGTCGTTGGCCGTGCCGTCCCAGTTCGCGCCGGTGACGCCGCGCGCCGGGATCTGCACCAGCTCGCCGTGCAGGCGATTGGCCGAACGGTCGCGCACGGTCTGGCCGGGGATGTCGATGGAGAAGTCCCAGGCCGCGATCAGATCGGCGTCACCCGCCGGTGGGTTGATCGCCTCGCACAGCGCACGCATCGCGGCGGCGTCGATCGCGCCGCGACAGAGGCGCGGCCGGTCGATCTTGCCGTCGAAATTCGCCTCGCCGATCGCCTGTGCGGCGATCATCAGCGGCGCGTCGGCGATCCAGCGCAATCCTGGGGCCGCGCTCGCCGTGCCTGAGGCCGTGCGGTCACGGCCGGCCTGCGGGTCAAGGCTGACCTGCCGGACGGACAGCGTGCCGGTGCGTGCGTCGTAGCTACCGCAAACAAAGAGCCACTCGCGCCCAAGTGCGGGTTGGCTGGTACGCGCCACGACCACGGCCTTACCATCACAGATGGCGAGCTCGAGATGACCCCCGGCATCGAGGCCGAAACGCCAGCCGGCGCCGTCGCGCCAACGCGCGAGGATGGTCTGCGCCGCCACGCCCGGCAGGGTCGGCCAAATGAAGGCGCCAACGCTGAAGCTGTCGATGCCACGTAGCACTGGCCGGTCGGCGATCACCGCGCAGGAGCCAGGCCGCAATGGCTGATGGCGCACGGCGCGCTTGCCGTCGATCGCGCTGGCGATCGGCACGGCCTTCAGACCTGGGCCGGCCGCGTCGGGATCGCCGCAGCGCACCCGCACCAGCGACAGATCGACCTGCTTCAGCGTCGCGCTCGAGAGGTGGAAGGCGACCCGCCCGCCCGGTTCGACCACCGGCGGCCAGGCGTAGCCCAGGACGGAGGTCGTATCGATGCCGCCCAAGCGCATGTCAGTTCCCGATCGCCGGTTCTGTCAGAGCTTGGCCAGTCAGCGCTTCCCAGCGCAGCTTGAAGACGTCCCACTCGGCGGCGGCCGGTGAGTCGTAGACGCGGTTGTGCATCAGCTCGACTGGCGCGTTGCACTTGCCGGGCAGCTTGCCCAGCATCCAACGCTTGCCCGGCTCGACCGCGTACAGCACGTAGCGACCGCCGGGCGATTCCCAGCGCATGCGGTGCAGCAACATCTGCAGCTCACGGCTATGCGGCCCCTTGGGGCTGCGACGGAACTCCTCGACGAGATCGCTGCGGGTGGGATCGACGGGATAATGCGCGGCGTCGGGCGCGTTGTTCAGCATGCGGGCGACTCTCCTGGACCGGCATCGTAGAGGCGGCGCGGCCAAAGAAGAAGGGCCGCCCCAAAGGGCGGCCCTTCCATTGCCACGGCCTCATTTCCGAGGCCAAGACGGCTAAATCAGTCGGTGTCCCCCGAAACGGAGGCGACGACGATCCAGGCCTTGGCCATACGGGGCCGAACGTGACAATGAGACACTGGATCACCTCCTTTCGGTTGTCGGAACAGGACAGATAGTATGACGCATTCGGCGCCGAACGACAAGGGAATCGAGCCATGAAGGTCCGCACGCTGGCCGATATCGAGGCGCTGGAGCGCGTGCCGCTGGGCGAGCGCATTCAGCAGCAGAACGTGCTGGAACTGCTGCAGGAGGCGGCGCGCAAGTACAGCCGCGGCGTCGCCATCCGCTACCTCGCCGGCACGGGACCTGATGCAGAGGTCGAGGACGTCAATTTCTATCAGCTGCTGCGGCGCACGATCCAGACCGCCAACCTGCTGCGCAGCCACGGCATCGGTCACGACGACGTCGTGACCCTGCTGATGCCCAGCGTGCCACAGACCTTCTACGCGCTATGGGGCGCCCAGATCGTGGCGGTGGCCAATCCGGTGAACTACTTCCTGGAGGCCTCGCAGATCGCCGGCATCATGAAGGAGGCCGGCGCCAAGGCGCTGATCGCCGCCGATCCTTCGATCTTCCCCGACATTTGGCCCAAGGTCGAAGCGATCCGCGCCGCGATCCCCGATCTCAAGGTCTTTCGCGTCGGCGGCGCCGGCAATGTCCCTGGTGTCATCGACTTCGACAGCGAACGTGCGGCGCAGGCCGGCGACTGGCTGCTGTCGAGGAAGCCGCTGCGTCCCGACACGCTGGCGGCTTTGTTCCACACCGGCGGTACGACCGGCCTGCCCAAGCTCGCGCGCCATACGCATGGCGCGCTGGCGCTGATGGCGTGGACCAACACGCTGATGTTCGACCTGGAACCGGGCACGGTGCTGCTCAATCCCCTGCCCCAGTTCCATGTCGGCGGCTCGCTGTTCGGCGCGCTCGCCCCCATCGCGCAGGGTTGGACGGTGGTGATTCCCACGCCGCTGGGCGCGCGCAACCCCAACGTGGTGCGCGACTACTGGGGCCTCGTCGAACGCAACAAGGTCACCGTGGGTGGCGCGGTGCCGACCTCGCTGGCGGCGATCATGAACGTGCCGCGCGAGGGCCACGACATCTCCTCCCTCAAGGCCTTCGTCACCGGTGGCTCGACCGTGCCGGTCGAGCTGATCCGCCGCATCGAGCGCGAGATCGGCGCACCGGTGATCGAGGGCTACGGCATGACCGAGGTGCATTGCTACTCGACCATGAACCCGCTGCACGGTGAGCGCCGTTCGGGCTCGGTCGGTCTGCGCTTGCCGTACACCCAGGTGCGCATCGCCGACGTCGGCGCCGACGGCACGATCCGCCGCAACTGCGCCATCGGCGAGATCGGCCACGTGCTGATGCGCGGGCCGCAGGTGACACCGGGCTATCTCGATCCGCGCCACGACCGGGGGGCGATGCTGGCCGAGGGCTGGCTCGATTCGGGCGATCTCGGCCGGGTCGACGCCGACGGCTATGTCTGGCTCACCGGCCGCTCGAAAGACCTGATCATCCGCGGCGGCCACAACATCGATCCCGTCGTGATCGAAGAAGCGCTCAACCGCCATCCCGCGGTCGAGACCGCCGCCGCCGTTGGCCTGCCCGACACCTACGCCGGCGAAGTGCCGATGGTCTATGTGCAGCTCAGGCCCGGCGCGACCGCCACCTCGGAGGAGCTGCGGGAGTTCTGCCGCAAGGAAATCCCGGAGCGCGCCGCGGTGCCGGTGCAGGTCGTGCCGATCCCGGTCATGCCGGTGACCGGCGTCGGCAAGATCTTCAAGCCGGCGCTCAGGCTCGACGCGGCGCAACGCGCCTTCGACGCAGCGCTCACCCCGCTGCGCGCCGAGGGCGTGACCGCGATGGTGAGTGTGGGCAATGACGCCACGCACGGCACGCTCGCCACGGTGCGCGTCACGTCGGCCGGCGGCGCGTCCAGGGAGGCGATCGCCCGCCGCTGCACCGAACTGCTGGGCGGCTTCCAGATCCGCCACGTCGTGACGTTCGCCTAGCCACCGCGTGTGCTGGCGCGCAGCCCATAGAGCCCCACGACCAACGTCGGCAGGCCGCCGATCAGGAAGCCGATGCGGTAGCTGTCGCCGAACGCCAGCGCGGCGCTGAACAGCAGCGGCATCACCAGCGAGCCGGCGTCGCCGAAGGACAGCACGACACCCGTTGTGGCGCCGATCCGGCCGGGCGGCGACAGACGCGCCACCTCGGCCAGCAGCACGCCGTGCCAGCTGACGGCGGTGGCGCTGAACAGGGCCGCCGACAGCACCAGCAGCCACATCGGCCAATCGCCCTGCAGCGACGCGGTCAACGCCGCCGCCCCGGCCATCGCGACACCGAGCAACGCGAGCAGCCGGTCCGGCCGGATCAGACGTGAGCCGACCCAGCCCCAGCCGATGCGCGCCGGCACCGCGACGGCCACGGCGATCGAGAACACCAGCCCGGCTCGCGCCAGGTCGTTGTCCAGGCCGCGCACGAGGTAGAGCACGAAGAAGCCGGTAAACAGCGATTGCAGGCCCACGAAGCTGAACATGCTGAAGCACAGCAGGCGCAGCGCGGGCTCGCGCAGCACCGAGACGATGTTGCCGCGGATCGCCGCCGGCGTGAGCGGCTGCGCCGGATTGCGATCCGTGTCGAAGCGCGCCCGTAGCGGCTGCAGCGCCAACGCCGTGCCGGCGCAGATCGCGGCGCAGACCAGAATCGCCGCTCGCCAGCCATAAGCCTCGACCAGCGCCGGCGCCAGCACGCCGGCGAGCATCAGGCCGGCCGGCACGCCGGTCTGCTTGAGCGAGAAGATCAGCGGCGCCAGATGCGGCGGCGAGAAACGGCCCAGCAGATGCGAACTCGACGGCGTCGACACAGCCTGGCCCAGGCCGCTGGCGAATCCGCCCGGCAGGAAGCTGCCGACCCAGCCCGTGGCGCTTAGCGCCAGTCCGCCGCCCAGCGACAGCATGCCGACCTGCGTCATGCGCAGCGCGCCGTAGCGCAGGATGAATCCGCCGCAGATCAGGGTCGACAGGAAGCCCGCGGCCGACGACACGCTGAGGAACACGCCGACCAGCGCCGGGTTGATCGCGAGATCGGCGACGATCGCCGGCGCGATCAACGGGATCACCGCGCGCCCCAGGGTGGCGCAGGTCTGCTGCAGCAGCATCGCCACCAGGGCGATCGTAAGCGGGGAAATTGGTCAGGCCTCCGAACTCAACTCCTACCTTCCCCCGCCTTGCGGCGGAAGGTGCAGGAACGTCATGCCTTGAACCGCCCGATCGCCTTCTCATCGAACTTCAGGCCCAGACCTGGCGTCTTCGGAAGCACGAGCATGCCGTCCTCAAGCGTTGGCGTCTCCTCGTAGAGCGCCAGCATCCAGGGCATGTACTCGACGGTCAGACCATTGGGGCAGGCGGCCACCATATGCAACAGGATCTCCGGCATGACGTGGCTGACCACCGGCAGGTTGAAGGCCTCGGCCATGCCGGCGACCTTCATCCATTGCGAGGGACCGCCGACACGCGCAAGGTCGATCATCACGATGTCGACCGAGCGCGCCTCGATCATGTGACGGAACGGCACGACGCCCCAGACATACTCGCCGCCGGCGATCGGCGTGTTCAGTGCCGCCGTGACTCGCGCCAGGCCGGCATAGTCGTCATGCGCCGTAACGTCCTCGAGCCAGAACAGGCCGACATCTTCGATCCGGCTGCCGATATCGATCGCCTGTTCCGGCCGCCAGCGTTGGTTGATGTCGCACATCAGGGTGATGTCGGGTCCGATGGCCTCGCGCACGACGCGCACGCGGCGCTCCTCCTCGGCTGGCGTCGGATCGCCGGGCAGCGCCATCTGCGTCTTCATCGCCTTGAAGCCCTTGCGCACCAGGGTCTGCGCCGCCTGCTGGGCCTGCGCATCGGTGAGCCCGCGGCGCAGCGAGCCCGAGGCGTAGGTCGCGACGCGATCGCGATGGCCGCCGAGCAGCTTCCACAGCGGCTGGTCGAGCGCCTTGCCCTTGATGTCCCACAGCGCGGTGTCGATCGCCGACAGCGCCAGGGTGAAGATGCCGCCCGGCCCGCACGAATCACCCGTGCCAGCCCGCAGCTTGGCGACGATGCGCTCGATACGCATCGGATCCTCGCCGACGATCGCAGCACAAAGATCCTCGATAGCCGCCTGTAGCGAACGCGTCATGAGGCCGCCATAGAGCGTCACGCCGATACCCTCGATGCCGCTGTCGGTGCGCAGGCGCAGGATGACGATGGGCCGCAAACGGCCCGCCTCCTCCGGCATGTCGGCCAGCGGATCGTCCTCGGGCACACGCAGGATCGTGGCCTCGTAGCTAGCGATTTTCATGCGGGCCTCCGACCTGTCATCCCGAGCGTAGCGAGGGATCTAGAAATGCCGCCTAGATCCCTTGCTGCGCTCGGGATGACAGCGAGGGCTTCGAGCGAGTAGGGGGAACCTCATAACCGACGACGCGTCAGGTCGCGCGGTTTGTCCATCGCCTCGCGGATGCCGACGACCCAGCCGTCGTGACCTTCGGCGTAGTTGCGGTTGGTCTGCTGCGGATCGCGGTTGACCAGCGGGCGCGCGTACATCGGATGCGTCAGGCTGCGCACCTCGTGCTCGATCTTGAATAGCGCCTTGCCCGTCGACGGATCGGCGATGGTGTTGAAGCGATACTGGTACTGGTTGCTCTCTTCGCTCACCAGGCCGAGCTTCGACAGCGCCTTGTGCGGACCGGAGAAGCTCGCGACATAGACTTGGATGTGGTGGTTGTCGTAGGGCTTCTGCTCGGCGTCGGTCTCGCGAAACACCAGCTCCTGCGCGCGGCCGACCGAGACATGCGCCGCCTGCGTGCCCTTCTCGTCCTCGACGCGCGCGGCCGTGCCCATGACGTCGCGATAGAAGGCTGCGATGCCCTTGGCGGCTCCCATCGGCACGTCGAAGGCGACATAGGGCATCGCCAATGTCGTGCGACCGAAGCGCGCCGATGGCTCGTGGCAGCGCATGGTGTTGCCCCACGGGCACGTCGTCTCGACGTAGTCCTCGTGCTCGGTGAAGCTGAACCTCGTGTTGCGCAGCAGGTCCTTGACGCGGCCGAGCCGTGTCAGCAGCTGGGCGCGGTCGGGAATCACCAGGCCGACCTGACCGCGCAGCACCTGCGGCGAGCCGGTGGGCAGATGGAACTGGCTGCGCGGCCCGACATTGATCCACATGTTGTCGATGCTGGTCATCATGTAGGGATCGCGCGTCAGGCCCAGGCCGCTGACGTAGTACAGCGTCGCCAGCCCCTGATCGGGGACGGTGACGTTGACATGCTCGAGGCCTACGATGTTGCCGACATCCTCGGCGCCGCGGTCATAGGTCGTCATGGTCGCCTCACGTCTTGAGAAGCGCCGCCATGACGCGCTCGCGCGTCAGCGGCATGTCATGGATACGCACGCCCAGGGCGTGGGCGACGGCGTTGCCGATCGCCGCCGCCGTCGGGCCGACGGTGCATTCGCCGACGCCGAGCGGCGGGTTGCCGGCAGCATCGACGAACGCGACGTCCATCTCGGGAACCTCGCTGAAGCGCAGGATCGGGTAGCTGTCCCAATCGCGCGAGGCGATGCCCTGCGCGTCCAGCCTGACCTGCTCTTTCAAGGTCCAGCTCACCGCCTGGATGATGCCGCCCTCAAGCTGGTTGCGCGCGCCGTCGGGATTGACCACAAGGCCGGCATCGGCGACGCACCACACGCGATCGACCTTCACGGTCTCCTGCACCGTGACCGACGCGACCACGGCGGCATAGGCGGCGCGGTTCTTGTAGCGCGCCATCGCCAGGCCCAGTCCCCTGCCGGAGCCACCTGCCCCGCGCGCCTTCCAGTTCGCGCGCTCGGCAACGAGCTCGACGATGCGCCGCGCTCGCTTCTCGGACAGTATGGACAGGCGGTAGGCGACGGGATCCTCGCCGGCTTTGGCCGCCAGCTCGTCCATCAGCATCTCGATGGCATAGACATTGGGCAGTGCGCCGAGACCGCGCAGCGCCGAGGTGCGAACCGGCGGTCGCAGCACCAGGTGATGCAGGATGCGATGCGCCTGAACGTCGTAGATCGGCACGGCGTTGCGCGTGCCACCGCCGCCGCGTGCCTCCGGCGGATCGGTCGGCTTCACCTCGGGCGGCGGATCGGCGAATGCCTCCGTGGCCAGCAGATAGCCGCTGCCACTACCCGGCCGCTGCACATGCGTGGCGCTCCAGATCTCGGTCGTCCAGTCGGTCGGCCGGCCCTTGTCGTCGAGATCGACATGCAGGGTGACCAGCATCGCTGGCCCGACCGGCTCGAAGGCGAATTCCTCCTCGCGTCGCCATTGCAGGCGGATCCATCGACCGGGAACGCGCAGCGCGACCAGCGCGGCATCGAGCGCCGCGTCGTCCGCCCCGTTGTGACCGTAGCAGCCGGCGCCGTGCAGATGCTGCGCGGTGATCGCCTCGATCGGCAGGTTCAGCGCCGCCGCCAGGTTCTTCCGCAACGGATGCATGCCCTGCCCGTGCGAGCGCACAGTGAGATGGCCGTCGCGGTATTGGACGAGCGCGCAGGAAGGCGCCAACGAGGCGTGCGCCACGTAGGGCCGCGAGACGGTGATCCGGGCCAGGTTCTTTGGCGGCGATGTCGGGCGCGGCGCGCCGATATGGCGGTCCTCGGCCGGCTGATCCTTCAACCAGGTGGCTTCCTGCTCGGCCGGCGCGATGGGCCGCACATTGCTCCAGGTCGCATACCGCTCGGCCGCGACCGCCGCCGCCTGCGCCACGCTCTCATCAGGGCTGACGAAGGCGACGAAGTTCGCCTCGCGCACGATCTGCAGCTCGCCCTTGGCGGCGCGGCGGATCGCGGTCTCGTCGAGTGCCGTGAGCGTCGCGCCGCGCGAGGGCTGACGCAGCATGCGCGCATGCAGCACATCTGGCGGCAACACGTCGTGCACGAAGGCGGCGCCGCTGAGCTTCGCCGGCAGGTCAGCACGCGGCACGCTCTGGCCAACCACCGTGTATGATGAGGCCGGCTTCACCGGCGCGGTACCGGTGACGTCCTGGCTGAGGTCGATCTCGGCCGCGACGCTCCAGTAGTCCTGGCCCGTCGCCGCGCCGTTCTGGACGAACCGGCCGCCCTCGATGCTCAGATCGCCGGGGCTGCAGTTGAGCCGCAGCGCTGCGCGCTCGATCGCCTTGGCCCGCACCTCGGCGCAGACCAGCCGCACCGAGCCGCCCGACACCTCGATCGACAGCGACGACGTCGTGTACATCTCGTCCGGCCCGGCATCGGTGTCACCCGACAGCACGACGATCCGATCGAGCGGCACGTCGAGCTCGTCGGCGGCGATCTGTCCGATGGCGGTCACAACGCCCTGGCCGATCTCGACCTTGCCGGTGGCGATGCGCACGGTGCGATCGGGCAGGAAGGCGATCCAGCGATCCAGACGCGGATTCTCGACCAGGCTGGTCGGCAAGACGGGCGCGTTCATGCGGCCCCCCGCAGCGTGGCGGCAGCGCGTTCGACTGCTCGCAGGATGCGCTGATGCGTACCGCAGCGGCAGAGATGCTTGTCGAGCGCGGCGACGATGTCGGCGCGTGACGGGTTGGGGTTGCGATCGAGCAGCGCCTTCGTCGACATCACGATGCCGGACAGGCAGTAGCCGCACTGCCCCGCCTGCTCGTCGAGGAAGGCCTGCTGGATGGGATGCGGCTTGTCCGCGGTGCCCAAGCCCTCGACGGTGGTCACCGCGCGTTTCGCCACGGTGCCGATCTCGCGCGTACAGGAATGGACCGGCTGACCGTCGACCAGCACCATGCAGCTGCCACACTGCTCCAGCCCGCAGCCATAACGCGTGCCCATCAGGCCCAGCCGATTGCGCAGGACATCGAGCAAGGTCGTGGTCTCGGGCGCATCGACGCGCTGCGCCACGCCGTTGACGGTGAAGGCGATGGTCATACGGGGCTGTTCCTCGCCGAACGTTGCGCTATGCCGTGCCAGGCTTCGCGCGCTGGCGGCGACGTTCCTCGCCGCGCGCCAGCAGCGCTTCGCGCTCGGCCGGATCGATATGGTTGTAGCGCGCGCGCCAGCCGGGATCGTCCTTCCACTCGAACGGCGCACGCACCGTGGTGCGTGGCCCCGGCGCCGAGTCGAGCAGGCGAAGGCCCTGCTCGACGATGGCGCGCTGCATGTCGGGCCGCCAGGGATGGCCACAAGGATTGCCCAGCGGGAAATCGCTGAACAGGAAACGCGGCACGCCGCAGTATTCGACGATGTCCAGGGCCGAGCCGAGCACAACCGTCGGCACGCCGTTGGCTTCGAGATGTCGGGCGACCAAACTCACGGTTTGGTGACAGACGGGTCAAAGCGCGCATAAGAGCGCGGCGTCGGCTCCATCTTCGCGTATTCGGGCCAGCACCTCGGGCGCGTCCGTCTCGATCGTCTTCTTCTGGCTATACTCGGTCGGCACGCCATAAAAGCGCGCCGCGATGTCGCCGACCACGCCCTCCGCGACCAGCGTCTGGACCGCCGCGATCGGTAGATAGCTCTCGCGATCGTCGGTGTGCGTCGACTCCTTGTCCCAAGCGAGATCGGTCGTGGGCCGCTCCGGCGGCGACGATACCGCGCCCGACCAGACATGCCGCACGCCGTTGGCGTCCCGGTTGGTGTCGCCAGGCGGACCGGCGGTGGTGACGAGCCCGACTCGCGCCTGCGACAACGGCTTCTTCAGTCGCACAAAGGGCACGTCGGGGAATATCGCCCAGACGTAGTCGCTCTTGTAGCCCAGGGCACGGTAGTAGTGCCGCGTGCGCTCCATATAGCCGGTTGGTTGCCCATCCATCGTCACACCTCCGCGTAAGGCTGGCCCCACGTCTCCGAATACACGAACTCCGACAGCTTGCCGCGCCCGACCGGTCCGAACTTTCCCATCGGGTAGCCGATCGGCAGGATCGCATAGGACCGCACGCCCGGCGGCAGACCGAGCGCGGCGTCCGCTTCTTTCTCAAAGAGCATATGACGCGTCGTCAGCGTCGAACCGAGGCCCAGCGCGCGCGCGGCCAGCAGCATGTTCTGCACCGCCGGATAGATCGACGCGCCGGACATGCGGCTGGGGTTGGGGCCATCCTCCAGACAGCAGACGATCCACACCGGCGCCTCGTGGTAGTGCTCGGTGAGGTATTCGACGGCGGCGTGCTGGCGCTTGAACTTCGCTGGATCGGAGCCCGGCGGCGGCGGCGAGCTGGCGTAGCGCGGGCCGATCACTTCGTCGAAGGCCTTCTTGTACCAGACCGCGACCGCCTTCTTGATCTCCGGCTTCTTGAGCACAAGGAACTTCCACTTCTGCGCATTGCCGCCATTGGCGGCGCAGATGCCGGCTTCGAGGATCTTGCGGATCAGATCGTCGGGAACGGGATCCGGCTTCAATCGCCGCATCGCCCGCGTCGTGTGCATGATCTCGAAGACGTCAGCCATAGCGCCTGCTCCATCCGTCCGTTGTCGGGACGCTAGCCCTGTTCCGCCGCCGCGCCGCGCCTCAGTTGCGCACATGCGGCATGACTTCCTTGCACAGCAGCTCGAGCGAGCGCATCACCTGCGCGTGCGGGATCTGATCGCCGCAATTCATCTCGGCAAGGATACCGTCGAGGCCGAGCTCGGCCCGCAGCGCCTTCAGCCGCGCCACGACCTGCTCCGGCGTGCCGACGATGATCTTCTCGCGCAGCGCCTCGTCGTAGCTGACGCTGCCAAGCTGCGCGGCGCGGCCGGCGCGATCCTCGAGGGCGCGCGTACCCTCGGCGTTGGCGCTGGCCGCGAGGATCGAGGCCATCTCCTGGTAGAACCGCATGATGCTGGCGCGCGGCTCATCGTAGGCGCGCTCTTCGGTCTGCGCGACATAGACCGGCACGCGCAGATAGATCTCGCCCTTGCCTGGATGGCCGGCCTCGCGCCAAGCGGCGTGGTACTGGGCGATCAGCGGCGCCAGCTCCGACAGCACGCCCAGGCGCACCGCGACGAAGATCGGAAAGCCCAACGCGCCGATGCGGGCGTAGCTATCGGGGCTGGTCGCGGCGATGCGGATCGGCGGGTGCGGCTTCTGCCACGGCTTGGGCACGAGATGCACGTCGCTGAACCGGTGGTACTTGCCCACGAAGGAGAATTTCGGCTGGGTCCAGGCGCGGCGGATGATCTCGAGCACCTCGGCGAAACGCTCCTGGCTCTCGGCGTAGGGCACGCCATAGGCCTGGTAGGTGCGCGGAAAGCCCGAGCGACCGACGCCGAAGATCAGCCTGCCGTGGCTGATGTGGTCGACCGTGGCCGCCTCCTCCGCCACGCGCAGCGGGTGGCAGAGCGGCAGCACCTGCACCGCGATGCCGATCTTCATGCGCGAGGTGCGCGCGGCGATAGCGCTGGCGATCGCCAGTGGCGCGGAGGCCACCGAGCGCGTCGGCGCGACATGCAGCTCGGCCAGCCACATGCAGTCCAGTCCCCAGCGCTCCGCCGCGTCGACCTGCTCGAACGATTCGGCGAAGGCCCGCTCCTCGCTATGGCCGGGCGGGCACTGGAATTCGTGGAACATGCCGATTTCCATGGCCGCTCCTCCCTCTTCGCATGCTAGTGGTCGGGACAACGGGAGGGAAGGCCATGACGAATTTCGTGCTGATACACGGCGCATATCAGGGTGGCTGGATCTGGAAGCTGGTCGCCGAGCGCCTGCGCGCCACCGGCCACGTCGTGTACGCCCCGTCGCTCGATGGCTGCGGCGAGCGTGCGCCCCAGCTGCGGCCGGGCATCGACACCGAATCGCATGGCGAGGAGATCGCACGGCTGATGCACTACGAAGACCTCAGGGACGTGGTCCTCGTCGGCACATCCTCAGGCGGCATGGCATTGGCCGCCGCCGCGGAGCGGGCGCGCGATCGCATCGCCCGCCTGGTCTATGTCGACGCGCTGGCGCTGTTCGACGGCGAGAAGCTGCGCGACATCGTCAGCCGCCCCGCCACCATCAACAACGAGCACTCGCTGGGCCCCTCGCGCGAGGACGCGATGGGCCGCATGTTCGCCGGCATGGATCCCACCCTGGCTGCATGGGCGGCCGACCGCATCACCCTGCATCCGATCAAGGTCTTCACCCAGCCGGTGAAGCTGTCGAGCTTCTGGCAGCAGAATTGGAACGCCAGCGTGATCTACTGCCCGCAGGCGCAGAACCCGGGGGAAGCGCATCAACGCCGCTGCGCCGAGAAGCTCAAGGCGCGCTGGCACGTGATCGACACCGGCCACTACCCGATGCTGAGCACGCCGGACGAGCTGACGAAGCTGATCGTGTCGGGTTGACCGCGAGCGCTGGCGCCGTGATTGGTCCAGGGCCGGATCACGTCGCCGGCTTCATGCGCCGGTCGATCTCCGATTCGAGAGCCCTGACCCGGATGTTGTACTGGTTGTCGATCCTGCCATCGCGCTCGTCGAGATTGAGCGAGCTGTGCAGGCGGATGCTGTAGCGCTGCTGGCTGTAGAAGATCGTCACCACGGCCGCCTTGTTGTCCCACTCCTGCGTCGCGCGCAGCTCGCCAGGCCGGATCTTGTCGGCCTTCCAGCCTTTGGTCGTGATGGCTTGATTGATGAACGCCTCGATCTGGTAGACGCCGGCGGGCTGTACCGCGGCCGGGATCGGCTTGTCGACGACATGGATCTCGGTGTTTATCCCGAACCCGCATCCCGCGAGCGCCAGGGCGAGCGCCGCGCCGACAATCCTGATCGCTTTCATTGGTCTGATCCCTCTGGCCTGGCCGCTCACTCCGTGCGATCCGCCGGCCCGTTCGGCAAGACCGTCCGCACGATCGAGGCGTCGAGCGCCTCGTAGTCGTGATAACCGATGGTGGCATAGAGCTCGGCGCGCGTCTGCATGCGCGACACCATCTTGTGCGTGCCGCCGTCGCGCCGGATCGCCGCGTACAGTTCATCCTGCGCCTTGTTGGCCACGCGCAACGAGGAGACCGGCCAGATCATCATGCGATAGCCCATCGCCTCGAACTCGGACGCGGTGAAAAACGGCGTGCGGCCGAACTCGGTCATGTTGGCGAGCAACTTGACGCCGGGCATGGCCCGCGCGAACGCGCGGAACATCTCGGCGCTGGTCAGCGCCTCCGGGAAGATCGCGTCGGCGCCCGCCTGCAGATAGAGCTTCGCCCGCGCCACGGCGCCCTCGATGCCCTCGCTCGCCGCCGCGTCGGTTCGGGCGATCACGAACAGGTGCCGCCGGGCCTTGGCCGCGGCGGCAACCTTGGCCGCCATGTCGTGCGCATCGGCCAGCTTCTTGTCGTTGAGATGGCCGCACTTCTTCGGCAGTAGCTGGTCCTCGACATGCACCGCCGCCGCGCCGGCTTCCTCGAAGGCGCGCACCATGTGCATGACGTTGAGCGCCTCGCCATAGCCGGTGTCGCCATCAACCAGCACCGGCAGGCCGCTGCGCGCCACCTGACGGATAAAGAAGCACACCTCGTCGACCGTGATGATGCCGAGATCGGGCAGCCCCATCGATGCCGACATCGCCGCGCCCGAGAGATAGACCGCCTCGAAGCCGGCGGCCTTGGCCTGCAACGCCGCCAGCCCATTGTGCGTGCCCGGCATGCCGACGATGCCGGGCCGCGCCAGCAACTGGCGGAAGCGCTGGCCGGCGGGCTCGCGGGGCAGGTCGGATTCGACGAGGTAGGGCATCAGAAGGCGATCACCTGACGCGCGACCTCGCCCTTCTTCAGCTCGGCATAGGCCTCGTTGATCTGCTCCAGCGTGACGCGGCCGGAGATCATCAGGTCGAGCTTCAGCAGGCCGCGCATGTAGAAAGCGACGAAGCGCGGCATGTCGGTGCGGAAGCGGTTCGAGCCCATGGCGCAGCCCTGGATGCGCTTCTCGCCCAGGATCTCCGCGCCCGACAGCTCGAAGCGCATGCCCACCGGCATCATGCCGATCACCGTGGCGCAGCCGCCGCGCTTGATCATGCGAAAGGACTGCTCGACCGTCTGCTTGAGGCCGACGCATTCGAAGGAGTAGTCGACGCCGCCATCGGTCATGGCGCGGATCTCCTTCACCGGATCGACGGCGGAGGCGTCGACGAAGTCGGTGGCGCCGAATTCCTTGGCGAGGTTCGATTTCGAGGCCACGCGGTCGATGGCGATGATGCGGCCGGCGCCGGCGATCGCCGCGCCATTGATCGCCGACAGGCCGATGCCGCCCATGCCGGTTACCGCCACCGTCGAGCCCGGCTCGACCTTGGCGGTGCGGAACACCGCGCCGACGCCCGTGGTGACCGCGCAGCCGATCAGCGCCGCCTTGTCCAACGGCATGTCCGGGCGGATCTTCACCACCGCGTGCTCGTGCACCAGCATGTGGTCGGCGAAGGACGAGAGATTGCCGGGCTGCGGCATGGCCACGCCGTTCAGGCTCATGCGCGGCGGCGCGGTCTCGGCGCGCCGCGTCGCCGGGCTGACGCACAGCGACATGCGCCCGCTCAGGCAGTACTCGCACTCGCCGCAGAACACCGAGACGCAGGTGATGACGTGGTCGCCCGGCTTCACATAGGTGACGTCCGAACCGACGGCGAGCACCACGCCGGAGGATTCATGGCCCAGCACGCAGGGACAGGCGCGCGGATAGAGGCCTTCCATATAGTGCAGGTCGCTGTGGCAGACGCCGGCGAAGGCCGTCTTGATCAGCACCTCGTTACGGGCCGGCTGGTCGAGATCGATCATCTCGATCGTCAACGGCTCGTGCGGCCGGTGCATGACGGCTGCCTTGGCTTTCATGGGACGTCTCCCCTCGTGTCGGACTAGACTAGCGCCCCTAGAATGACGGAGGAAACGAACGATGCTCAAGACCGGACGTGTCGCGCTGGGCCGCATGGAGGAAGTGATCTTCGGCAAGCCGGCGGCGGAGGCCGTGGCCGAGACGGTCCAGCGCCTGGGCGCGCAGCGCGTGTTCCTGATGGTCAGTGGAACGCTCAACCGCGAAACCGACGAGATCGAGAAGGTCCGCCGCGCGCTGGGCAATTACTGCGTCGGCACCTTCGACGCCATGCCGCCGCACACGCCGCGCGCCGCGGTGATCGCCGCCGCCAACCAGGCGCGCGCCGCCAAGGCCGACCTCATCGTCACCGTCGGCGGCGGCTCGATCACCGACGGCGCAAAGGCGGTGCAGCTCTGCCTGGCGCTGGGCATCGACACGCCCGAGGGCATGGATGCGTGCCGCGCCAACGCGACCAGGGACAGCGCGCCGGGCGCAGTGTTGGGCATCCGCCAGGTGAGCGTGCCCACCACCTTGTCGGCCGGCGAGTTCAGCGCCATTTCGGGCGTCACCGACGAGCGCCGCAAGGTGAAGGAGCTGTTCCGCCACCCTATGGCGATCCCGCAGGTGGTGATCCTCGATCCCGCCGTCACCGTGCACACGCCCGAATGGCTTTGGCTGTCGACCGGCATTCGCGCCGTCGACCATTGCGTCGAGGGCGTCTGCTCGAGGGAGGCCCATCCCTACGCCGACGCGCAGGGGCTGCGCGGGCTGACCTTGCTGACGCAAGGCCTGAAGGCGGTGAAAGCCGATCCGTCCAATCTCGAGGCGCGGCTGGATTGCCAGCTCGGCTCGTGGCTGTCGATGGGACCGCTGGCCAGCGGCGTGCCGATGGGCGCGAGCCACGGCATCGGCTACATCCTGGGCGCCGCCTTCGACGTGCCGCACGGCCACACCTCCTGCATCATGCTGCCCTCGGTGATGCGCTGGAACAAACCGGCCAACGCCGATCGTCAGGCGATGATCTCCGCCGCCATGGGCCGACCGGGCGCCGAGGCGGCCGACGTGCTGCACGAGTTCATCGCCGGCCTGGGCATGCCGCGCAGCCTGAGCGCCGTGAAGATCGGGCCGGAGCATTTCGACAAGATCGCCCAGGGCGCCATGAACACGCCCTGGGTGCCGCGCAACCCGCGGCCGATCCCGACCCCGGCGCAGATCCGCGAAATCCTCGAACTGGCGGCCTGACCATGACGAGCAAGGGCGAGTATCGCGGGCTGATCCACCGCAACAACGCCGACCTCGCGGCCTGGCTGGCGAAGCGGCCGACGGAAAAGGCGCTCGAACCCGCGCTACCGATCATCGACCCGCACCACCATCTGTGGGACACGCCGCAACGTGGCGAGTACCTGCTGCCGGAATTCCTGGCCGACGCCGCCGGTGGCCACAATATCGTCTCGTCCGTGTTCCTCGAATGCCAGTCGATGTTCCGCGCCGATGGCCCGGACGAGATGAAGCCGGTCGGCGAGGTCGAGTTCGTCAATGGCGTGGCGGCCATGGCGGCATCGGGCGGTTACGGCAAGAATCGCGTCTGCGAAGCGATCGTCGGCTGGGCCGATCTGATGCTGGGCACCCGCGTGCGGGAGGTGCTGGAGGCGCTGATCAAGGCCGGCAATGGCCGCTTCCGCGGCACGCGCTACGGCACGTCCTACGACGAGGGCGTCGCCGGCAAGTACGTCTCGCGCCGTATCCCTGAACACCGCCTGCTCGACCCGAGGTTCCGCGAGGGCTTCGCGGAGCTCGGCAAGCTCGGCCTGACCTTCGACTCCTGGCACTTCCATCCGCAGCTGCCGGACCTGGTCGACCTCGCGCGCGCCTTTCCTGGCCAGACGATCATCGTCGACCATGTCGGCGGCGTGCTGGGTGTCGGGCAATACGCCGGCAAGAACGCGGAGATCATGCCGATCTGGCGCAAGAGCATCGCCGAACTCGCCACCTGCCCCAACGTCAACATCAAGCTGGGCGGGCTGGGCATGACCTCGTTCGGCTTCGGCTTCCACGAGCGCGACACGCCGCCCTCCTCCGAGGAACTGGCGGCGACGTGGAAACCCTACATCGAGCCGTGCATCGAAGCGTTCGGCGTGAACCGCTGCATGTTCGAGAGCAACTTCCCGCCCGACAAGCAGTCCTGCGGCTACACCGAGCTGTGGAATGCCTTCAAGCGCACCACCGCGAACTACTCGGCGGCCGAGAAGACGGCGCTCTACAGCGGCACCGCCGCGCGCGTCTACAAGATGACCGCGCCCTAAAAACCCCGTCGTCCTGAGCGTAGAAAAGGACGACGGGTGCGTGTTCACGCCAGCGCCAATTCCTTGTAGCCGTCGGCGGCGACCGCGTCGCAGCGCTCGCGATAGGCAGGGGCGCTGCCGCTGTAGCGGGCGATGATGCGCGTAGTCTTGCCTTCGACGTTGCGGTTGATGCCGGTCATCCACGAGTCGATCTCGTTGGACAGCAGGCCGACGCCCAGCGCCTTGACGTGATCGGTCCACGACTTCACGCCATCAGGTGTCGGCGCAATGCGCGAAACCTGGTGATCACGGGCGTGGCGGATCAGGCCGGTGACCCACTCGACGTTGTACTCGATGCTGCGGGGGATGTTGCCCAGCGCGGTGTGCGGCCCCATCAGCATCATCATGTTGGGGAAACTCTCGACCATCACGCCGAGATAGGTCTGCGGGCCTTCCTTCCAGCGCGTCTTCAGCTTCAGTCCACCCTCGCCCTGGATGTCGATGCGGTCGAAGCTGCCGGTGATGGCGTCGAAGCCGGTGGCGTAGATGATGATGTCGAATTCGTACTCGCGATCGCTGGTCTTGATGCCCTTCTCGGTGATGCGCTCGATCGGCGTCTCGTTGATATCGACCAGCTTCACGTTGGGCTGGTTATAGACCTCGTAGTACTTGGTCTCGAGCGGCACGCGGCGCGTGCCGAAGCCGTGGTTCTTCGGAATCAGCTTCTCGGCGACAGCCTGATCCTTGACACGCTGGCGGATCTTGCGCGCGACGAAATCGGAGATCAGCGCGTTGGCCTTACGATCCGTCAGTATGTCCTTGAAGTTGCCCTGCCAGATGCCGAAGCCGGGTTCGGCGTAGAGCTTCTCGAAGAACGCCTCGCGCTCCACGTCGCTCACCTCGAAGACGCCGCGCGGATCGGGCGTGTGCACGAAGCAGCTGAAGGTTTCCTGGCAGCGCTTGAAGATCGCCGGATAGTCGGCCCGGATCTTGGCCATCTCCTCCTTGCCGATCTTGGCGTTGTGCAGCGGCGCGCACCAATTGGGCGTGCGCTGGAAAATGGTCAAGGTGCCGGCGGTCTTGGCGACCTCCTGGATGGTCTGCACGCCGGTGGCGCCGGTGCCGATCACCGCCACGCGCTTGCCCTCGAACTTCACCTCCTCGTGCGGCCAGGTGCCGGTGTGGAAGGAGCGACCCTTGAAGCTGGGAATGCCCTCGATGCGCGGCATGGTCGGCGCCGACAGCGGACCGATGGCGGTGACCATGAAGCGGCTGTGAAACCGATCGCCATTCTCCAGCGCGATGTCCCAGCCGCGGCGCTTCTCGTCGTAGTGGGCGGCCTTCACGCGGCTGCGGAACTGGATATCGCGGCGTAGGTCGAACTTGTCGGCGACGAAGTTGAGGTAACGCAGGGTCTCGGGCTGGGGCGAGAAATGCTCCGTCCAGTCCCACTCGTCCAGGAGCTCCTTCGAGAACGAGTAGCCGTAGGACCAGCTCTCCGAGTCGAAGCGCGCGCCGGGGTAGCGGTTCCAGTACCAGGTGCCACCGACGCCGGTGCCGGCCTCCAGCACCCGCACCTTCAGGCCCAGTTCGCGCAGGCGGTACAGCTGATAGAGGCCCGAGATTCCGGCGCCGATGACGATGACGTCGAAATCCTGCGGTTCGGTCATTGCTTCACTCCGATGGGGTAACATCAGTATATCCGTCATGGCTGCGAGGTTTCTGCAACGGTGACATGCCTCCCGAGGCCGGACGCGATGTCGCGGAGCGAACCGGCCACCCGCCTCCCGTGGTAGTTTTCGATTGGACCCCGCGATCCTCAGGAGCTTCCCGTATGGCCCGGCTCAAGTTTGGCGCCTTCCTCGCGCCGCACCACCCCATCGGCGAGCATCCGATGCTGCAGTTCCGGCGAGACCTCGATCTCGTCGAGCACCTCGACAAGCTGGGCTACGACGAGTTCTGGTGCGGCGAGCACCACTCCTCCGGCTGGGAGATGATCGCCTCGCCGGAGATGTTCCTTGCCGCGGCCGGTGAGCGCTCCAAGCGCATCATGCTGGGCACCGGCGTGGTCTCGCTGCCCTACCACCACCCCTTCAACGTCGCCCAGCGCATGGTGCAGCTCGACCACATGACCGGCGGCCGCGCCATCTTCGGCTCGGGGCCCGGCGCGCTGGCCTCGGATGCGCACACCCTGGGCGTCGATCCGATGGTGCTGCGCGATCGCCAGGACGAGGCGATCAGCGTTATCCGCCGGCTGATGCGCGGCGAGCGGGTCACGGCGAAGTCCGAGTGGTTCACCATGCAGGACGCCGCCCTGCAGCTCCTGCCGTTGCAGGAGGACATGCCCTTCGTCGTCGCCTCGCAGATCAGCCCCTCGGGTATGACGCTGGCGGGCAAGCACGGTATCGGAATCATCTCGATCGGCTCGATGTCCGACGAGGGCCTGCAGTCGCTGCCGCAGCAATGGGCCTTCGCCGAGGACGCAGCGAAGAAGCATGGCCAGGTCGTCGACCGCAAGAACTGGCGCGTGCTCTTGAGCTGGCACATCGCCGAGACGCGCGAGAAGGCCCGCGAGCAGGCGCGCGACGGCCTGCTGCGGCACCACAACGAATACATCACCGCCACCTTGCAGCGGCCCGGCGCGCGGCCCTTCAAGTCGCCGGACGAGGCGGTCGACAAGATGGCCTTCTCCGAGGGCACGGCGGCGACCATCGGCACGCCCGATGATCTCGTGGCCAAGATCAAGTCGGTGCTCGAGGTCAGCGGCGGCTTCGGCACCGTGGTCGGCTTCGTGCACGACTGGGCCAACCCGGAGAACACGATGCGCAGCTATGACATGGTCGCGCGCTACGTCGTGCCGGAGATCAACGGCTATCTGAAGGGCCTGCGCACTTCGCAGAAATTCGTCATCGAGAATCGCGACGTGTTCATGCGCGCGCGCGAGGCGGTGATGAGCAAGATCATGGGCAACGAAGCCGCCGCCGCCGCGCTCGCCGTCACCAAGTCGCCGATGCTCAGCGCGTCGAGCTCGAACGTGCCAGACCTAGACGCGGCGCGGGCGAAAGCGGCGGCGAAGAAGTAGCCGGCACACCTGGCACCTCGATAGGCAGAGCATTGCCTATCGCAGTCTTCCCTTCTCCCCGCGAAGGCAGGGAGAAGGTGCCCGAAGGGCCGATGGGGGATGTCGAAGCCAGACACCGCGTGCGTTGAGGCATCCTCCATCCGGCGCTTCGCGCCAACTTCCCCCTCCGGGGGAAGGTCAGAACCACATGAAGTAGGGGTGCTCTCGCTCGCCTCAGTACTTCGCGATCACCTTCTCAGCGAAGTCCTTGAGGTTGCGTCGCGCGGTCTCCATCGCCGGCAACAGCGTGATCTCGTTCAGTCCCATAGCCTCGCGCTCGCGTAGCGCGATGATGATTTCCTCCGGCGTGCCGACAAGCCCGCCAGTCGAGCGGATCAGCTCCTCCGTGACGAACCGCCGTTCCTCCGGCGGCACGAAGGCGCAGTGGCCGAGATGGACCTGCTGGTAGCGCTTGGCCGCCGGCACATCCATCTTCTCGGTGAAGGCGAGATATTCGTCCCACAGGTTGCGGCAGCGATGCGCCACCGTGCTGGTGTCGCCGTCCTTCATGTAGGCCTCCCACCAGTAATGCAACGAGGCGATCGCCATCGGCCCGATCTCGTCGATCACCCGGTCGGAGTTGATCTTCTCGCCCGGCTGCAGCACGCAGGCATAGCCCAGCGCCGCGGTGTGGAAGTCCTTCGGCAACTCGCGGCCTACAGCCTTGGCGCCCTCCTTCATCGTCTCCAGGCTTTGCAGCAGGCGCGCCTTGGTCTGGTTGTGCGAGCAGACGCGGCCATCGCCGTAGGCGCCGGCCGATTTCAGCGCCAGCGGGCCGTCGGCGGCGACATAGATCGGCACCGGCTGCTCGACGTTGACGAAGCCCATCTTGGGGTGGAGGAAGCGGATGTCGTTGGTCTCACCCAGCAGCGGGTAGTCGACCTCCTCGCCGTGCAGCAACGCGCGCAAGACCCGCAGGTATTCCCGGAACTCCTTGGCCTTGACCGGATCCTTGCCCATCACCCGCATCGCGGTGTGGCCGGTGCCCATGCCGATGAAGACGCGGCCCGGCGCCAGCTGGTTGATCGAGGCGATCGAATGCGCCGTGACCGGCGCCAGCCGCGTGCCGGCGACCGAGACGCCCGTGCCCAGCCGGATACGCGACGTGTTGACCGCCGCCAGCGAGAGCGTCGCGTAGCAGTCGGAGTAGAGCATCTGGGAATCGGCCGCCCAGGCGGCGTCGTAGCCCATGTTCTCCAGATCGACGATGAGGCGCCAGTCGGAGATGCGGGGCGCGATGGTGACGCCGAACTTCATGGCTCAGCCCCTCTTCGCGGCCGGCAGGAAGTCGTCGAGCGGCACGCCGAAGCTGTTGAGCGCCCACGAAACGAGATTGTACTGACCGATGGTGAAGACGATGTCCATCATCTGCTCGGTCGAGTAGCTCTTCGACAAGGTCGCCCAGGTAGCGTCGGAGACGACGGAATTTTCGAACAGGTCGTCGGCCGCCTGCAGGAGCGCGCGCTCCTTCTCGTTCCAGCCGGCGCCCGGACCGGTCTTGATCCACTCGATATCGGCGTCGCTTAGCCCGCCGCGCTTGGCGATCAGCTCGTGCTGGGCGAATTCGTACTCGGCCTGGTTCAGCCAGCCAATGCGCAGGATCAGCATCTCGCGATCGCGGAACGGCAGGGTCTGCTTGCTCAGGATATGGCCAGCGAACGGCGTCCAGCGCTTCACCAGTGCGGGGTGGTTGGCCAGCACCTTGAAGATGTTGAAGATCTGGCCGTTCATGGCGTTCCTCTCGACGATCTCGCGATCGGCCGCCGGCATGGTCGACAGGTCGCGCATGGCGACGCGCTGCTTGCGCTTGATCATCTGAAGGTCCTCCTCGGGTGGTCGTGGCGCCAGCAAAGCACCGGGGGGCGGGATGGCTCAAGCCCGGCCGAGCTTGGCGAACCGCTTGGTGAGACGGTCGCGCTTGAGCCGCGACAGCCGGTCGATCCAGAAGACGCCGTCGAGCTGGTCGATCTCGTGCTGCAGGCAGGTGGCGCGGAAGCCGTCGGCCTCCTCGACCTTCTCAGCGCCACCGAGATCGCGGAAGCGCACGCGCACCCTGGCCGGCCGCTCGACCTCGTCGTTGACGCCCGGCATGGAGATGCTGCCCTCGGCGATGCGCGTCGTCTCGGGCGAGCTCCATTCGACCACCGGATTGACGTAGGTGCGCACATCGCCGCCCAGCTCGATCACCACGACGCGCAACATGACGCCGATATGCGGTCCCGCGATGCCGACACCCGGCGCCGCGCGCATGGTGTCGAGCAAGTCGGCGGCGAGCGCCTTCAGCGCGACGTCGAAAGCCGCGACCTCGACCGTTCTCTGGCGGAGCCTGGGATCGGGAAAACGGATGATCGGACGGATGGCCATCTACGCCATCACCCCGATCGCAGCGGAGGACCGCGCCGTATCGCGGCCGGACAGAAACATCGCCACCGACATACCCCAATGAACCATATGACTGGCCTACGTCGAATCGATTTGTTCGCCGCGTGTCACCGCGACGTCATTGCGTTGGTGGCTCGCGTCGGAATAGTTTGTCCCATGTCGCTATACAAGCCATGCGCACCGAACTGACCGAAGCCCAGGACCGCGCCTGGGCACGCCTCGCCGCGCCCGGCACGTGGTGGACCGGCGCCGAGCGCGTGGCGATCGCTGCCGAGGCGCGTCAGGCGTTGCTTTGCCGACTGTGCGCCGAGCGCGCGCAGGCGCTGACAGCAAACGCCGTCAGCGGCACGCACGATAGCCTGGGTGTCCTGGACCCGGTCGTTGTCGAAGCCGTCCACCGCATCCGCACCGATTCCGGTCGTCTGTCGCGCCGCTGGCTCGACGATCTGCTGGGCCAGGGCTTGGCCGTGGAGTGCTATGTCGAGCTGGTCGGCGTGATCGCCACGGTCATCGCCATCGATACGTTCGCGCTAGCGCTGGGTCGACCGCCGCGTGCCCTGCCCCGACCGCAACCAGGGGTGCCATCGCAGCGTCGTCCTGTTGGCGCGCGCAACGACCGGGCCTGGGTGCCCACGCTGGCGCCCGAGGATGTCGGGCCCGACGATCCACCGCTCTACGCCGGCCTCGCCGGCATGAACATCCACCGTGCGCTCAGCCTGGTGCCGGCCGAAGTCATCGGCTTCTTCGACCTCGACGCCGCGATGTACCTGCCGGACCGGCAGTTGCGCGATTACGGCACCGAATACCGGGCATTGACGCACGCGCAGATCGAGCTGTTGGCGGCGCGCCTGTCGGCGCTCAACCGATGCGTCTATTGAACCACCAGCCATGTGGTCCTGCTCCGGGGGAGCGGCGAGTTTACGGGACACGGTTACGATTTCTCCGTCGTCATGGATGGTAGCGGCGACGGAGGCGTGCCGCGGGGCAAGCTGTTGATGGATTTCGGCGCGGCCGTGGTTGGCGGCGATGCCGACAGCCTCGCCGCCTGCCGCGACGGGGTGCGGCGCGCCTTGGGCGAGGAGGCGCTGGCCGACGCCGCGGGCGTGGCGGCGATCTTCAACGCCGTCGTGCGCGTCGCCGACGCCACCGGCATCCCGCTGGAGGATGCCAAAGCGGCGGCCAGCGAGAAGGTACGGGCCGAGATCGGAATCGACGCCTTCGCCGATGGCAAGGCGTGACCTGGATCCGTCAGGTCGGATGCCACCACTTTCCACCGAGCACCACGCCCGCCGACAGCAGCCGCCGATCGCCTTTGAGGTGCTCGCCGATGCAGTCCACGTAGTCGAAGCTGCCCCGCTTCAGCTCGAGGACGCTGGCTTCGCCGACGCCGCCGGGCTTGAGCGTGCCGAGATCGGGGCGGCGGATCGCGGCGGCGGGGCCGATTGTCGAGAGCTTGATCACCGTGGCGAGATCGACGCCGAGGCACAGGAACTTCGACATCGTCGTCAGCAGGTCGTAGGCCGGCCCTTCGATCGAGACCGTATGCACATCCGAGGAGATCGCGTCGGGCAGGAAGCCGGCGGCCAACATGCCACGCGTCGTGGCGAAGCCGAACGAGCCCCCGCCGTGGCCGATATCGAACAGCACGCCACGCTCGCGCGCCGCCAGCACCTCCTCGCGGACCCGGCCGTCGCTCCTCACCGGCGCGTTGGGGAACGGGCGGAAGCAATGGGTGAGGATGTCGCCGCGGCGCAGCCGGTTGATCACCTCCAGCCGCGAGGGCGGCGGGTTGTCGAGATGGGCCATGACGGGCAGGCCGCACTCCTCGGCGACCTCGAGCGCCATGTCCAGCGGCATGACACCGTTGTCGCCACCAGCCGTCTTGCCGACGCGCACCTTGATGCCCAGCACCAGATCGGCGTTCTCGCGCGCCACGCGGGCGCATTCGCGCAGATCGAGCAGGCGCAGGTCGGCTGCCTCGCCCACCATCACGCTCTTGGAGAAGGCGAAGATGCCGGGGAAGGACAGGTTGAGATACGGCAGGATGCGCACCGGCGAGCGCTCGATGACGTGCGCGCGGAAACCGTGGAAATTGCCCGGTCCGGCGCTGCCGGCATCGATGAAGGTGGTTACGCCGCCGCTGCGCGCCAGCGACTCCGCGGCGACGCCCAGCGATGTGCCGCCCCAATAGACGTGCGTGTGCAGGTCGATCAGCCCGGGACAGACGAGCTTGCCCGAGACATCGCGCGAGTCCGCGCCCGAGAGACTATCGCCGATTGCCGCGACCTTGCCGCCAGCGAAGGCGATGTCGGTGACCCTGTCTATGCCCTGCGACGGATCGATCACCCGGCCGCCCTTGAGAACCACATCGTTCATGATCGGCCCTTTACTTCGCGCCGCCGCGTGCCCGGCGCGGGTGGGGTCTCCGGCGGGCCGGCGAAGCATTGCGCGATCGCCATCCAGGCGCGCGCGACCTCGCCGCTCACCTTGAGCCTGGTGTCGGCGACGTTGCGCGTCTGCGCCACGACTTGACAGAACTCTTCCGCATCACCTTCGACCGCGTTGTCGGCCGACGGTGTGTTCCATTCCCAGACCGCGCCCGAGGGCGCGTCGAGGCGCACATAGGGCGCCGGCCCTGGCGGCTTCTCGCCGCGATTGGCGAAGGTCCAGCCGAAGGTCCGGACGCCGATCACGGCGATGTTCTCCAGCCGGTCCGAGCGCGGGCGGATCATGCCGAGCATGTCGTAGATCGCCTGGCCGTGCGACCAGATCTCCATCTGCCGCGCGGTCGTAAACATGCGCACGCCCATGTCGGGCCCGGCCCATTTCAGGCGATCGTCGGGCGCGCGCGCGCCCAGGGTGTCGGTGAGCTTGGCCAGCGTCTCGCGCCAGCGCGCCAGCAACGCACGGCCCTCGAGGTTGCCGAGACGCTGGCGTTGATCCTCGAGCCGACTGAGCCCGCTCTCGCGCTTGGCGCGGATGTCGGCCTGCAACGCGTAGAACGCCGTCTCGTCGGTGGCCGAGGCGTAGCCCATCAGGTCGCCCATATGCAGGTGACCGACGATGTCGTTGATGGTCCAGCCCTTGAAGCGCGTGGCGCGATTCCAATCGGCGTCCTCGAGGGGCGATAGCAGGCGATGCAACTCGTCGGCCTCGGCCCGTAGATCGATAGCTTGCTTCAGCAATGAGGTTTCCTCCCGCGCGCAGCATGCATGGGTGCGCGCTTGTCCGCCACAGCCGAACAGAGGCACGATCCCGCGGGGAGGATCACAGCATGCGCGTCGGGTTTGTTGGACTGGGAATCATGGGAGCCAGCCTTGCGGCCAACGTGCAGAAGGCCGGCCACACGCTGACCGTGCACGACGTGCGCCGCGAGGCGGCGGCCAAGCACATCGCCAACGGCGCGGCCTGGGCCGACTCGCCCAAGACGGTCGCCGCCGCGTCCGATGTCGTACTCACCTCCCTACCCGGTCCGCCCGAGGTCGAGGCCGTCGCGCTGGGCGAGAACGGGCTGCTCGCGGGTATGAAGGCCGGCGCGTCCTATTTCGACCTGTCGACCAACTCGCGCGCCACGGTGCGCAAGATCAACGCTGCCTTCGCCGAGAAGGGCGCGCATATGTTCGACGCGCCGGTCAGCGGCGGCCCGAAGGGCGCCTTCACCGGCAAGCTCGCCATCTGGGTCGGCGGCGAGAAGGCGATCTTCGAGCGTGACCGCGCGGTGCTCGACGCCATGGGCGACCAGGTGCGCTATGTCGGCACGATCGGCCAGGCCACCGTAGCCAAGCTGGTGCACAACTGCGCCGGCTACGCGCTCACCGTGGCGCTGGGCGAGGTGTTCACCATGGGCATCAAGGCCGGCGTCGATCCGGCCGACCTGTTCGAGGCGGTGCGCCAGGGCGCGCTGGGCCGGCGGCGCACCTTCGACGGCCTGCTCGATCAGTTCCTGCCGGGCACCTACGACCCGCCGGCCTTCCAGTTGCGCCACGCGCACAAGGACGTCTCGCTGGCCACGCAGCTCGCGCGCGAGGTCGGCGTCCCGATGCGGCTGTCCAATCTCACCCTGGAGGAGATGACCGAGGCCCTGGGTCGTGGCTGGGCTCACCTCGACTCGCGCAGCATCCTGATGCTGCAGCAGGAGCGCGCCGGCATCGACGTCAAGGTACCGCCCGAGCGCATGGCGCAGCTGCGGGGCAACGGGTGATCCATGGCCGGGTCGCCACCGACCTCCGAGAACTACGCCATCCGCTACGCCCGGTGGGCTGATCACTTCATCGGCGGCGACCCGCTGATGATGCGCTACTATCCGCCGGTGTCGGCGACGCTCGAGGGCGTGATTGTTCGGCTCGACGTAGCGCCGAGGAGCGTATGATGGATCAGTCCGCCCAACTTGGTCTCGCCCGCCTGCTCGCGACCTTGCGTCGCGAGGGGCGGCAGCAAAGCGGCCTCGACGCGTCTCTCGTGCCGCCCGACAAGGCGACAGCCTACCGCGTCGCGCGCATGGTCGAGGAGGAGCTGGGCTGGCCTGTTCTCGGCTGGAAGATCGCGGCGCCCAAGGAGGAGATGCAACGGCAGCTGCGCACCGACTCGCCGATCTACGGTCGCGTCTACGCGACCGCGACTCCGCCGCTCTCCGTCGAACGCGCCAGGCAGTGCAGCCCGATCCCCGAAGTCGAGTACCAGGCGGTGCTCGGCATCGACCTGCCGCCGCGCGAGAGGCCCTACAGCGTCGAGGAGGTCGGCGACGCCGTGGCCTCGCTGCATCCCGGCCTGGAGCTGGCCGAGTGCCGGTTCGTGCACGACGCGCAATTCCCGCCCCTGCCGGCGGTGCTGGCCGACGGCTCGGGCAGCGGCACGATCCTCTATGGTCCACCGATCGAGGATTGGCGCCGCCGCGACATCGCAGGCCAGGAAGCGGTGCTGCTGTGCAACGGCGTGCCGCGCCGGCGCGGCACGGCGGGCGCGGCCCTCGATCATCCCTTGGTGCCGCTTACCTGGCTCGCCAACGAGCTGTCGCGTACCGGCGTCGGTATGAAGGCCGGGCAGATAATCAGCACCGGCACGCTCACCGGCATGCTGGCGCCCAAGGCTGGCGAGACCTACACCGCCGATTTCGGGCCGTTCGGCGGCGTGACGATGACCTACACCTAGGGGGAGAGACGCTGCTTGGTCCTGGCGAGCGCCTCGATACGCGGCCAGGCGTAGAGCGCGGGGATCAGCGCGCCCTTGCCCCAGAGCGGCACCTGGTCGGCGTAGTGCGGGCTGCCCGGATGGCCCGAGGCGCCGTGGAATACCAGCCACGCGCCGGTGTCCCAGGCACCGACGTCGTAGGCGTAGCGCGCGACCGCGCCGTAAGCGGCGTCGACGCCGGCCGAGGCCAGCGCGCCATTGGCCCACACCGTGTCGCCATCGCCGCCGACATCGACGGACGGCGGATCGAGCAGCGTGGTCGCTTCGGGGAAACTCTGCGACAGCGGATGCGAGAACCTCGGACGATGCCGCTTGCCCCACTCCGTCGGTTGACCGGTCGCGGCCACTTCGTCGGTCGCCGCCGCGATCAATTCGGGCCACGTCGCGCCACCGAGCAGCGCGGTGTCGTCGGCGCGCAGCAGCGCCGGCAAAGTCCACCAGAGCTGGATCAGCGGTACGACGCCGGGCGGCACCTTGGTCAGCGCATCGGCCGATGCGCGTGACAGGCCGGAGCGCTCGGCCAGCAGGCGCGTCAGCGCGCGGCGCACATCGACATAGCGCGCGGCCGCCAACGAGCGCGGCGCCATATGCCCGTCCCAGGCCGCGATCTCGTCGCGCAGCGCCGCGCCGGCCGACGTCTTCGGTGCAGCCGCCGCGATGCGGTCGCGAATCTCCAGACCCGGCAAGCTGAGGTCGTCGAGATGGATCGAAACCATGTCCGGCAGGCTCGCCACCGGCAGCGCGTCCAGGCGATCCATGATGCGCCGCGCGCGATACGGCGGATGGCAGTCGGTGACGAGATAGTCGGGGTGCTCGTCGGCGACGAAGCGATTATTGGCGGTGACGATCGCGCCGCCCTTGGGGTCGACGACGCGCGGCATGCGCTCGAACGGCACGTTGCCCCGCCACTCATGCGCGCCGGTCCAGCCCGGCACCGGCAGCCAGCCGTTGATACGCGGGCGCACCGGCACGATGGCGCGCACGAGATGGCCGATGCGGCCCTTTGTGTCGGCGGCGACGACATTGTGGTCGATCAGGCCCCACCCGCGCGCGGCGTCGAAGAGGCTGTCGACGTCCTTCGCCCGTAGCATCGGCAGCAGGCAGGCCAACGACCGGTCGGTCTCGGCGTATTGCACCGAGCGCAGGCTCAGCGCCGCGTCCCGCGTCGGATCGCCGACGATCACCGGGCCATGATGTGTCGAGACGACCTCGACCGTCACCGAGGCGCCGCCGCGGACCTTGATCGTCTCGCCGCGCCGCGTCGTCGGCCGCCACTCACCCTTGAACTCATAGAGACCGGCGTTATCCCGAAAGCGCTCGACGAAGAGATCGTGGATGTCGGCGAAGGCGTGGGTCACGCACCACGCGACGTGGCCGTTATGGCCGAAATGCGGGAAGCTCGGCACGCCGGGCACGGTAAAGCCCAGCGCATCGAAGGCATCGCAGGCGATATGCATCTGCGCATACATGCTGGGCAGCTCGAACTGGCGATGCGGATCGCCGGCCAGCAGCGGCCGCCCGGCGGCGGTGCGCGCGGGCGCCAGTGCCCAGTTGTTGCTGCCGCCGCCTGTCGAGTCCACCGAGCCCAGCGCCGCCACCGCCTCGATCGCCGGCGCCAGGTCCCGCAAGGTGGCGATCCAACGCCGCGCTTCGGCGCCGGGCGGAACGCACAGAAGATCGCGACCGCCATCGTCGTAGCGCAGCTTCGAGATGTGGTCCGGTCCGATGCGGCGCAGCGCCGCCGCGCGCCACAGTTTGAACCACAGCGAGCCCATCAGGAATCCGCGCTGGCGCATCGCGGCGATGGCGTCGTGCGGCCGCCACGGCTCCGGCGCCTCGTCCAGCAGCTTGTATTCGACCGGAAACACGCCACGGGCGACGAAGGCATTCACGCCCGTCGCATAGGCTTCGAGCATCCCGCGCGTCTCGGCCGGCAAGGCGTCGTAGTCGCGCTTCGCCGCGCCCTCGCCGTCGAGCTGGCGCGCCAACCGGTCGGCGGCGACGCCCGACGGTCCGACCCACTCGGACCAGCGACCCAGCCCGCGCCGGCGCGTGGCATCCATCTGCCACAGCCGGTCCTGTGCGTGCACGAAACCCAGCGCGATGAAGGCATCGTCGGCGCTGCGCGCGCGGATATGCGGCACCCCATAGGCGTCGCGCATCACGTCGACCGGGCCGGCGAGGCCCTTGATGGCGACCTCACTCGTCATGTCGGGCACCGCCGCCCGCAGATCCGCCAGTGTGATGCCAGCCATTTCGCACGCCTCGTCACGAATTCGTCGACGGGACCATCGCATCTGTGGACCATCGAATTCCAGCACGTTGCCGGCAACGGGGACACGTCATGGCGCTTCCACTTTCCTTCCGGTTGTATAGCCTGTCGGACAGAAGCGCTTACCGGGGGAGCTCATGCGGGCATTGATCGGCTTCGTGGTCCGGGCCCTGAAATGGTGGGTCCTGCCGCTCGTCTGCCTCGTGCTCGCGCTCCTCGCGGCGGCGTCCTACGCGCCGGAGTCCGTGCGCACGAAGCTCGCGGCGCTGGGCGTCGCCGCGGAAGGCTTGCCGCCGCCTCTCCCGGACAACACCACGATCACCGAACGCCACTGGCTGGAGCAGAACTGGACGGGCCGGCAGCGCTACTGGTTCCATCACGCCTCGCAGGGTACCGCGACCTTCCCGGTGCCCTACGACTTCTTCGTCAGCCTGGAGCAGCCGCGGGTATCGCTATTCAATCGTGGCCGTCTTGCCGACATAGACTATCTCAGGCGCTTCGGCTTCATCGACAGCCCGACATCGCGCGACTTCACCAGCGGAGCGGCGCGGTACGGCTATTCCACGCGTGGCCTCGCCGATACCCGGTGGCCCGGCGACGCGCCGCTCAACGAGGACGGCCTGCCGGTTGGGTTCGCGCGTCTGGCCGGCGGCATCGATCCGGAAACCGGCCGCCCCTATCCGGCGCAGCTCGGCTTCACCTGCGCCGCCTGCCACACCGGCCACATCGAGTACAAGAACGTCAGCATCCGCTTCGACGGCGGGCCGGCGATGATCGACCTCGGCAGGCTGGAGAAGGCGACCGGGCTGGCCATCCTCTACACGCTCGAGATTCCGTTTCGATTGGGCCGCTTCACCGATGCCGTGCGCGCCCGCGGCGGCGAATGGAAGAACAAGACGGACGAGCAGATCGAGCAGGAGCTGCGCGCGTCGCTGGCCCGCATCCGGCTCAATCTCGAATGGTCGACGCAGGTGCTGCGGCGCGCCGACTGGAAGAGCCTCGATGAAGGCTTCGGCCGACTCGACGCGCTCAACCGCATCGGCAACCAGGTCTTCTTCGAGAATCTCCTGCCGTCGGAGGCGCTGGCGGGAGGGCCGCGCGTCGGCGTTGTGCCCGATAGCCTCGCGCCCAACTTCGCGCGCCTCGATGCGCCCGTGAGCTTTCCGCCGATCTGGGACACGCCATGGTTCAGCTGGGCCCAGTATGACGCCTCGATCTTCAACGAGCTCGTGCGCAATGCCGGCGAGGCGTTGGGCGTCAACGCCAAGATCAACATGAACGGCAAGAGCAAGAGCCCACTCTTCCGCTCCTCCGTCGACATGATGAACATCTATCGCTTCGAGGAGATGCTACGCGGCCCGATGGAGGGCGTTCACGCCAAGCGTCAGTTCGAGGGATTGGCCGCACCTAAGTGGTCCGACGTCGCCGACAAGTTCAAGGGCGACGCCGCGTGGTCGATCAAGGCCGATATGGTGGACCGCGGGCGCGAGCTGTACCGCGCCCACTGCGCGGAGTGCCATCGCGGCCCGGTGCGCGACGGCGACCTCGCGAAGACGTGGCCGACCGGCTCGTTCTGGGACGCCGCGAACTGGGTCACGGTCGGCGACCGCCAGTACTACCGGGTCGTCGAAAAGCCGGTGGCTGACATGGGTACGGATCCGCAGCAGGCGCTCGTGCTGACCAGCCGGCAGGTGCGCCTGCCGCCCGAGCTGGGACTCGATCCAATCGCGGCGCTGAACGCGAAGAGCGGTTGCGCTCTGCCCGCCTCCGCCGGACCGAACGCGAACTTCGCCCTGGCCCTGATGGCCGTGGTCGACCGCACGATCGATCAGTGGTTCGAAGACCAGCGGCTCGCCGGAAAGCCGATCCCGCCCGAGCTAGAGAAGCAAATGCGTGGACCGCGCCGCAACTGCCCCAACCCACAAACCTTCCGAGTGGCGCGCGTCGATGGCCGGCCGAGCATTACGACGGTGCCGCACTACCGCGCACGACCGCTTGATGGCGTGTGGGCGACGGCGCCTTACCTGCACAACGGGTCGGTTCCGACACTCGACGACCTGCTCAAGCCGCAGGACCAGCGGCCGGCGCGCTTCTGCGTCGGCAGCCGTCAATTCGATCCGCAGAAAGTCGGCCTGAAAGCCGAGCCCGGCGATCGCTGCCCTTCGGGGCTGACGGACTTCGACACGCGCGGCCTCGCCAACAGCAACCGCGGCCATTCCTTCGAAGGCACCGAGCGCGACGTGACCAAGCTGCCCTCGGGCGTGATCGGCCCCGCCTTCAGCGACGAGCAACGGCGAGACCTGATCGAGTACCTGAAGACGCTTTGAGCCCCGCGGCATGGTCGGGGCGCGCCACTCGCGTGGCGCGTCTTCTCGATCGCCGCCCGCGCCACGCGAGTGGCGCGCCCCCAGCGCCCTGAGGAAAGAGTCAGGCGGCGCGGATATCCAGTCCCCCCGGCGTGGCGCGATAGCCGGTCAGCGTCCGCTCGGCGAAGCTCAGGCGCCAGTCGAGCATCTTCTGGGCGTAGTGCCGCACCTTGGCGGCGTAGGCCGGATCCTCGGCGCGGTTGATGAATTGACCGGGATCGGCCTTGAGGTCGAAGAACAGCGGCGGCAGGGCGGCGAAGTGCACGTACTTGTAGTCGTGGTCTTGCACCACCGCCAGCCCGCAGCGATCCATCGGCACGCCCAGCGCCGACTCCGGCTGGCTGTAATGCAGGTCGCGGAAGTCGAACTCGTAATGCGCCTCGGTGCGCCAATCCTTCGGCGGTGCGCCGTGGCAGAACGGCAGCACCGAGCGGCCATCGCACTGGCGCGGCACGCCCAGCTCGAGCCATTCGAGGATCGTCGGCATGGTGTCGATGGTCTCGGTGAAGTGCCGCTCGACGACGCCGCCGCGCGTGCCGTTCGCTTCGGCCGCCGGATCGCGCACGATCAGTGGGATGCGATAGGATTCGTCGAAGTAGCCGATCTTGCCCAGCAAGTGATGGTCGCCCAGCTGCTCGCCGTGATCGCAGGTGAAGACGATCAGCGTATCCTCCCACTGCCCGGTCTGCTTCAGGAAGTCGAAGACACGGCCAAGCTGATCGTCGATCTCGCTCATCAGGCCGTAGTAGGTGGCACGCATCTGGCGCACCTGGGCCTCGCTCATCGCGCTGCCCACGCTCTGGCCATCCTGGAAGAAGCTCGACTGCTTGATGTTCTCGACGTAGTAGCGCAGCAGCGGATGCTGCTTGGCCTCCTCCGCGGCGCTCGCCGCGCGTACCGGCAGCGGCATGTCCCGGGGATCGTACATCGCGTGATACGGCGCCGGGGCGATGAAAGGCGGATGCGGACGGTAGTAGCCGAGATGCAGGAACCACGGCTTGCCGGCGCGCCCGCGCAGATAGGAGAGCGCGCGTTCGGTGAACCAGGCGGTGTCGGAGAGCTCCTTCGGGATGCGGGACGGCCGCGCCGTGGCGCCGGTCTCGCCGGTCGCCGAGCCTTCGGGCAGCCAGATCTCGTCACGATTCTCCGGCAGCTTGTAGCCCTGACTGTCGACCCAACCGAAATAGGCGTCGCGATAGGGTTCAAAGGCGCCCACGGGCCGGAACCCATCCATGATGTCGCCCAGCACCAGGAATCGCGGATCGTCGCGCCCCGTCGTGCGTGGATCGGGCGTGGTCGTGGTGTAGCCGACCAGCGCCGCGTCGTAGCCGCCCTTGCGCAGCTCGTGCGCGAGGTTCGTGAAGCGCGCGTCGAGCGGGATAGTGTTCTGCACCGCGCGATGGTTCATCATGTATTGGCCGGTGAGCAGGCTGGCGCGACCGGGCCCGCACGGCACCGCCTGCGTGTAGTGATGGCGAAAGGTCACGCCTTCGGCGCAGAGCCTGTCGATGTTGGGCGTGCGCAGGAATCTCGCGCCGAGCTTGGGCAGCAGCTCGCCGCGCCACTGGTCGACGACGATCAGCAGGACATTCTTGCGCTTGGACATTGGACGATCACTCCCAGGCTCGGGTGCCGCATGTGATCAGTCCACCTTCGACTCGGCAACCAGGTAATGCACCGCAAAGAGACTTTCATCATCTATCCAGGTGTGACCGACGCGGAATCCCGCGCCATCGACAAGCGCGGCGAATGTCCTGATGTCGTACTTGTAGGAATACTCGGTGTGCACGCGTTCGCCTTGAGCGAACATGAAGCGCCAGCCGGCGACCATCGCCGTCTGCGACCGCAAGCTCCGGAAGTAAATCTCGATGCGCCCTTCTTCCTCGTTGTAGAAGGCCTCGTGCGCGAAGCCCGACAGGTCGAACGTGGCGTCGAGTTCGCGGTTCATGCGCCGCAGCAGATTGAGCGTGAACGCCGCCGTGATCCCGGCGCTGTCGTTGTAGGCGGCGTGCAGCAGCGCCGGATCCTTGCGCAGATCGACGCCCAGCACCAGCGCGCCATCGTCGCCCAGTAGCCTGCGAGCGCGGAGCAAGAAGGCCTTGGCCTCGTCGGGCGTCAGATTGCCGATCGTCGAGCCGGGGAAGAACCCCAGTCGGCGGGCATCCGGCACCGAGTCGGGTAGCGTGTCGATGGCCATGTAGTCGCCGCACACCGGCTCGACTCGCAGACCCGGATAGTCGCGGCGCAGTTTGTCGGCCGTCGCATCGAGATGCTCGCGAGAGATGTCGATCGGCGCGTAGACCGCGAGGTCCGTCATCGCGTCGAGCAGGAGACGCGACTTCACGCTGGAGCCGCTGCCAAACTCGACCAGCGCGCGGCCCGGTCCGGTGAGCTCGGCGATCCTCGGCGCGCAATCGTGCAGGATCCTGGTCTCGGTGCGCGTGAGATAGTACTCGGGAAGCTCGCAGATCTGGTCGAAGAGCTGCGAGCCGCGCGCGTCATAGAGGAATTTCGCGGGAATCGCGCGCGGCGCGCGCGACAGGCCCTCGAGCGCGGCGCGTTCGAACTCCGCGCGATCGGCGAGGGCGGCGGGCGCCGGGTTGGCGAGCGGTCTGCTGGTCATCACGCATCCTCGGCGAGACGGACACCGCCGAACATCCAGCGCGCATCCGAGGGGAAGAAGTTGCGATAGGTAGGGCGCAGATGGCCCGGCGGCGTCACGGCGCAGCCGCCGCGCAGCACCATCTGGTTGGACATGAACTTCCCATTGTATTCGCCGATCGCGCCCGGCGGCTCGCGGAAGCCCGGATAGGCGACATAAGGACTGGCGGTCCATTCCCACACATCGCCGAACAACTGCGTCAGCCCCGCGCCATCGGCCGCCAGCGGATGCAGCGCGCCGCGCCCGGCGGTGTTGCCGTCGATCGCGGCCGAGCCGGCGGCGTGTTCCCATTCCGCCTCGCGCGGCAGGCGCTTGCCGGCCCATTTCGCGAACGCCGCCGCCTCGTAGAAGCTGACATGGCACACCGGCTCGTCGGCGTTCATCGCCCGCAGGCCACCCAGCGTGAAGACGTGCCCGGCGCCATCGCGCTTCTCCCAGTACAGCGGCGCCCGCCAGTCGCGCTCCTGCGCGGTCGCCCAGCCGGCCGAGAGCCAGAACTCGGGGCGTCGATAGCCACCGTCCTCGATGAAGGCAGCGTACTCGCCACAAGTCGACAAGCGGGAGGCGAGACGGAACGGCTCGAGCCAGACGCGATGGCGCGGGCCCTCGTTGTCGAAGGCGAAACCGTCGCCCTGATGGCCGATCTCGACCAGCCCGCCCGCGAATCCGTGCCAGTCGAGCGCGGGCGCCTTGCCAAGACCGCGCGGCAGGTCGGCGCGATAGGCCGGACGCAGCGGGTTCACCGACAGCACGTGCTTGATGTCCATGAGCAGCAGCTCCTGATGCTGCTGCTCGTGATGCAGGCCAAGCTCGACGATCGGGCCGAGCGGCGTGTTGATCGACTCCGGTCGATCGAGTGCGCGCGCCATCGCCTCGGTGACATGGCGGCGATAGGCGAGAATCTCCGCCACGCCGGGACGCGACAGCAAGCCGCGCTGCGGACGCGGATGACGCGGACCCTCAGCCTCGTAATAGGAATTGAAGAGGTAGTGATAGGCCGGATCGAAGACGCGATAACCGGCGACGAACGGCCTGAGCGCGAAGGTCTCGAAGAACCACGTCGTGTGCGCGAGATGCCACTTCGTCGGGCTGACGTCGGGCATCGACTGGACGGTCTGGTCTTCGGCAGAGAGCGGCGCGGCCAACGCTTCACTGAAGGCGCGAATCGCCAGGAATCGGTTCAACACATCGCCTCCGCTGGCGCAGCAACGACGATAACGGGGCGTACGATAGCGGGTTCCGATGCCCCGGTCCCACTCCGATGCGATCGCGTCGTGTCAGGTTTCTGTTAGCCTGCGCTTGCGCCGAACGACACAAGCGACACAAATATGGTGATGCCTATCGCCGAGATCGACCCGTGGCGCATGCAGTACTTCGTCGGTGTGCCCTGCCCCGACGACGTGCTGATCCCCACCGAGGACAGCGACGCCTGGATGTGGAACCCCGAGCACCGCTGGGTCTACGACAAGCTGGCGGTGGCGCGCAGCCAGGGCCTCGACGCCGCGCCGCACGGCGTCGATCCACCCTCGTTCCCGGTCTTCTCCAAACCGATCTACAACCTCAAGGGCATGGGCGTGGGCAGCCGCGTCATTGCCTCGGCCGAGGACTACAAGGAGGCGCAGACCGCCGGTCATTTCTGGACGACCTTGCTGACGGGAGACCACGTCAGCAGCGATGTCGCGGTACTCGATGGCGAACCCTTGTGGTGGCGCCACGCCACCGGCGAGGCGAGCGGCGACGGCACCTTCGATCATTGGGCGGTACATGCCGAAACCAACGCCGTGGTCGAGGATCGGTGCGGTGCGTGGTGCCGCAAGCACCTCCGCGGCTATAGCGGCATGGTCAATCTTGAGACCATCGGCGGACGCATCATCGAAGTGCATCTGCGCTTCGCCGACCAGTGGCCCGATCTGTACGGCCCGGGCTGGGTCGAGGCGGTGGTGCGACTCTACGAGAAGAAGCAGTGGCGCTTCGCGGACCGCGACCGGCGCACCGGCTACAGCGTCGTGCTCTTCCTGCCGCACGGCGGGCGCTATCGCCATCCGCCGGCCCCCATGATCGACGAGCTCACGCGAGCCGACGGCATTTCCAGCGTCCAGATCACTTTCCACGAAGGTCGCGCCGCGCATCTGCACGCCATGCCGCCGGGAGGATTTCGCGTGGCGATTGTGAACTGCTGGGACCGCGCCGCCGGGACCACCGCGCGAGAGCGGCTGCGCGGACATTTCGAGGCGTCGGCGGGGCCAATCCCTTCCCCGCCAACGGGAAGGCCATTAGGCTGACCGCAACGAACAGCATGAAAGCAACGGGATCGAACGCCATGAACGCCAGCGCCGACATCCAGTACGACTACATCATCGTCGGTGCCGGTTCCGCCGGCGGCACGCTCGCGGCGCGGCTGACCGAGGACGGCCGCTCGCGCGTGCTGCTGCTTGAAGCCGGCAAGGCAAACCACAAGTACTCGAAGTACCCGATCAGCTTCGGCCTGCTGATCAACTCGCCCGAGGCCAACTGGCTCTATCAGTCGGACCCCGAGCCGGGCACCGCCAACCGCGAGATCCCGGTGCCGCGCGGCAAGGTGCTCGGCGGCTCGAGCTCGATCAACGGGCTGGTCTGGGTGCGCGGCCAGCCGCTCGACTACGACACCTGGGCGCAGATGGGCAATCGTGGCTGGAGCTGGCAGGACGTGGCGCCGCTCTTCACCCGCATGGAGAACTACGAGAAAGGCGGCAAGAACGGTCGCGGCACGTCGGGCCCGTTGAGGGTCTCGGAGGTGCCCGACCAGAACCCGCTCTACGACGCGCTGTTCAAGGCCGCCGTCGCCGCCGGCTACAAGCTGAACCCCGACTACAACAGCGAAGACCAGGAAGGCATCGTCAAGACCCAGGCCAGCATCTTCAAGGGCAAACGCATGAGCGTGGCCCATTGCTACATCGAGCCGGCGATGAAGCGGCCGAACCTCACGGTGATCACCGAGGCGCACATAAACAAGGTGCTGCTCGACGGCAAACGCTGCGTCGGCGTCGAGTACGAGCGCGGCGGTCAGGTGCACAAGGCGCGCGCCGGCCGCGACGTCGTCGTCTGCGCCGGCGGCGTCGCCTCGCCGCAGATCCTCGAGCTCTCGGGTATCGGCAATCCCGAGATCCTGAAGAAGCACGGCGTCGCTGTGACGCACGCGCTGCCCGCCGTCGGCGAGAATTTCCGCGACCACCTCAACGCGCGCATCGTCTGGCGCGTGAAGGTGCCGGCGGTGTCGTACAACCACATGGCGCGCGGCATTGGCGCAGTCGGCCAGGCGCTGAAGTACCTGACGTCGGGCGGTGGCTTCTTCAGCCTGCCCTCAGCTCCGGTGCTGGCCTTCCTGCGCACCCGTCCCGAGCTCGCATCGCCCGACGTGCAGATGCACCTGGTGCCCTACTCGATCAAGGATCCCAAGCAGCGCAAGCTGCAGGACTTCCCGTCGATGACCGTGGCCTGCTACCAGCTCAGACCGGAGAGCCTGGGCTCGATCCACATCCGCTCGTCCGATCCGCGGGCGCAGCCGGCGATCCGCTTCAACTTCCTCGGCGATCCGATCGACCAGCGCACGATAGTCGATGGCTTCCGCATGATGCGCAAGATCGTCGAGGCGGCGCCGATGGACACCTATCGCGGCGACGAGTACTCGCCCGGCAAGGAAGTCGAGACCGACGATCAGATCTTGGGCTGGATCCGTAACAACTCGCAGACCGCCTATCACCCGATCGGCACCTGCCGCATGGGACCGGGACCGAACTGCGTCGTCGACGACAGGCTCAAGGTGCACGGGCTGGAAGGCCTGCGCGTCGCCGACGCCTCGATCTTCCCGACCATGCCCTCGGGCAACACCAACGCGCCCAGCATCATGGTCGGCGAGAAGGCGGCCGATATCCTGAAGGCGGCGTAACGCAGGGGGTCTCGATGCCGGACGCCAGCGACGAGGATCTGCGCGCCGACTACCAGGCGTCGTTGCGCATAGCCGGCATCGTCGTACCCGCCGATCGCGACCAGGCGATGTTCGATGCCTTCAAGATGGTGCGCGAGATGATAGGCGCGTTGCATCGGCCATGGCGCTACGACGAGGAGCCCGCCCACATCCAACGGCCAGTGGCGCCCGACGGAAGCGGCCGATGAGCGCCGATCCCGCCAGCCTCACCCTCGCGGGCGCCGCCCGCGCGCTGAAGGCCGGTACGCTCTCGCCGGTCGAATTGCTGGAGGCCACGATCGAGCGTGTCCGTCGCTGGGATCCGGCGCTCAACGCCTTCGTGCTGCTCAGCGAAGCGCGCGCCCGCGCCGACGCCGAGCGCGCCCATCGCGATATTGCCGCCGGCAAATGGCGTGGGCCGCTGCATGGCGTGCCCTACGGGCTGAAGGACATCATCGACACCGAGGGCATTCGTACGACCTGCCATTCGCGGCTGCTGATCGACAACGTGCCGGCGCGCGACGCCCATGTGGCCACGCTGTTGCGCGACGCCGGCGGCGTGCTGATGGGCAAGCTGGCGACGCACGAATTCGCTACCGGCGGGCCGGCCTTCGATCTGCCCTTCCCGCCAGCGCGCAATCCCTGGGATCCCGCCCGCTTCACCGGCGGCTCCTCGAGCGGCTCGGGCGCCGCGGTCGCCTCGGGCATGCTGCCGCTGGCCTTGGGCACCGACACCGGCGGGTCGATCCGCCTGCCGGCCGCCTATTGCGGCGTCGCCGGCATCAAGCCGACCTACGGACGCGTCAGCCGGCGCGGCGTAGCGCCGTTGTCCTTCAGCCTCGATCATATCGGCCCGCTGTGCTGGACCGTCGAGGATTGCGCGCTGTCGATGGGCGTGCTGGCCGGCTTCGACGTGGCTGATCCCGGCTCGGCCGACCTGCCCGTCCCCGACTACGCCGCCGCGCTCGACTTCGGGGTCTCGGGCAAGACCATCGGTTACGTGCGCGCCTTCAGCGAGGGCGCCAGCGACGACATGGCCGCCGGCATCGAGGCGGCGCTGGCCGAGCTGTCGCGGCTGGGCGCGCGTATCGTCGAGGTCAAGCTGCCCGCCATGTCGCTGTTCCAAGCGGCCTTTCGCGCGATCTGCAGCGCCGAGGGCTTCGCTGTGCACGCGCACGATCTGCGCAGTCGCCCGCATCTCTACGCGCGTGTGACGCGCGAGCGGCTGATGGTCGGCGCCTTCGTCACCGGCGAGGATTACGTGCAGGGCCAACGCCTGCGCCGTGAGCTCACGGCCGCGGTCGATGGCGCGCTGCGCGACGTCGATCTGCTGGCCAGCGCCGCGATCCTGACCCCGGCGCCGCGGCTGGAGGATGTCGACACCTCGCCGCTGCGCCGCGCCGCACCGATCACCGTACCGTTCAACATCACCGGCCATCCTGCGCTCAGCCTGTGCTGCGGCTATGGCCAAGGCGGCCTGCCGCTCGCGTTGCAGCTTGTCGGCCGGCCGTTCGACGAGGCGCGCGTGCTGGGCGCGGGCCATGCCTACGAGCGCGCTACGCGCTGGCGCGAGCGGCGGCCGGTGCTCGCGGCATCAGCCGCGGCGGCACGGTAGTCAGGCGGGGTGCAAACCGACGAGCGCGTTGGAGGCGCAGGAGGTCACTAAGGTCGCAACGCGGAGCGCGAGCAGATGGCCGCGGCAACGAAAAGCCGATACATCGAACTTGACCCAGGGGAAGCGTCGACAAGTCTCGACTGGACGATTGGCGAGAACCTGACCATAGCATGAGACATGATGGTTCATTCGAGGAGAGCTTGAGGATGACCCGCGCGTTCGATCTGAAGGGTAAGGTCGCCGTCGTGACCGGCGGCAACGGCGGCATCGGCCTGGGCATGGCGCGCGGCATGGCCGAGGCGGGCGCCGCGATCGTCGTCGCCGGCCGCAACGCGCAGAAGAACGAAGCCGCAGTGGCGACGTTGAAGGGCGGCGGCGCCACGGCGTCGTCGGTGATCGTCGACGTCAACGACGAGAAGCAATGCGCGGCCATGGTGGCGCACGCCGTGCAGCGGCATGGCGGGCTCGACATCCTGGTCAACAACGCCGGCATCAACGTGCGCAAGCCGCCACATGAGATCTCGGTGGCGGAATGGACGCTGGTGCTCAACACCAACCTGACCAGCGCCATGGTGTGCAGCCAGATCGCCTATCCCGAGATGAAGAAGCGGGGCGGTGGCAAGGTGATCAACATCGGCTCGATGATGTCGATCTTCGGCGCCGCCTACACGCCGGCCTACGCCGCCAGCAAGGGCGGCATCGTGCAGTTCACCAAGGTCTGCGCCACCGCCTGGGCCAAGGACAACATCCAGGTCAACGCCGTGCTGCCGGGCTGGATCGACACCGAACTGACCAGCAACGCGCGCCGCGAGGTGCCGGGGCTGCACGATCGCGTGCTGTCGCGCACGCCGGCAGGACGCTGGGGCACGCCGCAGGACATGGCGGGCATCGCGGTATTCCTCGCCAGCCCGGCCTCGGACTTCGTCACCGGTGCTTCGATCCCGGTCGACGGCGGCTACGCCGTGCTCGGCTGAGCCCTTACGGCGCCGGACGACGCGGCGCCGACGGCCGGGGGAAGTAATGCGAGTTGTTGCGCAGGCTGGCGGCGCGCTCGGCGATCGACAGGGTGCGCAGCTGACCGAAGTAGACCAGCTGGCGGGACGTGCCCTCGTCGTCGTAGTCGGCACGCAGCAATCGGGTGGCCTGACCCATGTCGCCGGCGATGCCGTGCGCCAGCGCCAGATTCGCGCGCACGCGCGGCGAGACGTTGGCGATCGGCGTGAGCGTGGCGATCGCCTCGTCGTAGAAGCCGCCGACGATCAGCGAGAGCCCGAGATTGTTGCGCGCCGGCACGAATTGCGGCGCCTGCGCGCTGGCGGTGCGATAGTTCGTGCGCGCCTCCTCGTGGCGCCCCAGCAGGTCTGGTCCTCCCCCTGAAAAGTGGTCCGCCCTGAACTGTGTCTTTTGACATGAAGGAGGACTGCAATGCCGAAGAAGAGGCACAAGCCTGAAGAGATCGT
>VGCZ01000036.1 GCA_016869975.1 Alphaproteobacteria bacterium | reverse complement strand
CACCCGGTTCCAGCCCATTATTTCCGTCCATGCTCTACCTCCGTCTTTACGATCGGTAGCGCAGTGCGCTGTCTCAGGAAACCGTGCCCCACCCCATTCGTTTTCTCCCCTCGAGATTATTCACCCTGCTGCAGCAGCGTGCCCTTGCGCCGCGACGAGTTGAAGAACAGCAGGAAGACCCGGAAGCCGATGGCCAGGTAGAGCGCCGCCAGGCTGAAGGCGATCAGCATGAAGTCCCAGCGCACCACCTGCTGCGTCAGAATCGTGCGCATGCCCTCGAAGACATAGGCCGTGGGAATGCACCAGGCGATGTATTGCAGCCAGGTCGGTAACGCCGCGATCGGGTAGTAGACGCCGCTGACCGGCAGCAGGATGAAGATGCCGGCCCATGCGAAGGTTTCGGCGCTGAGCCCCATGCGCATGATCATGCCCGACATCGACAGGCCGACCGACCAGCCAAACATCTGCAGGATGAGGAAGAACGCGACCAGCGGCAGGCCGAGGTCGTAAACCGAGTATCCGAAAAACGCCCAGGCCAGCAGCGACACCGGAATCATGCCGAGCAAAGTGCGCAAAAGCGAGACCGTGACAATGCCGGCGGCCATCTCGATCGGCCGCAGTGGGCTGACGAAGAGATGGCCGAGATTGCGCGACCACATTTCCTCGAGGAAGGCGATCGACAGCGAGAGGTTGCCGCGGATCAGCACCTCCCACAGCAGCAGGCCCGAGAGCAGCACGCCGAAGGCCTGCGCCACGTAGCTGGTCTGGTTCGACAGGAACTGGGTGAGGAAGCCCCACATCACCATCTGCACGGCGGGCCAGTAGATCGAATCGAGGATGCGCAGCCATGAGGTGCGGAAGAGATAAACGTGGCGCAGCACCACCGCGCCGATGCGTCGAAGCGAAGCGCCCATCGCCTACTCCGCCACCTTCTTGAGGTCGTCGAGCCCGCGCTGGCGGCCGCGCGCCATGTCGAGGAAGACCTCCTCCATGTCGTTGCGGCCGAAGCGCGCGATCAGCTCGCCGGGCGCGCCGCGCTCGAAGACCTTGCCCTGCTGCATCATGATCACGTCGTCGCAGAGCCGCTCAACCTCGCTCATGTTGTGCGAGGCCAGCAGGATCGTGGCGCCGGTTTGGCGCTGGTAATCCTTCAGGAGTGTGCGCACCCAGTCGGCGGTGTCGGGATCGAGCGAGGCCGTCGGCTCGTCGAGCAGCAGCACGTCGGGCTTGTTGATCAAGGCCTTGGCCAGCGCCACGCGGGTCTTCTGGCCGGCCGACAGCGCGCCGGCCGGGCGCTCCAGCATGTCGCCGATCTGCAAGGTGTCGGAGATCTCGGCCAGGCGCTTCTTCACGTCGGGCACGCCATAGAGGCGGCCATAAAAGTCGAGATTCTGCCGCACCGTCAGGCGATGCGGCAGGTCGACATAGGGCGAGGAGAAGTTCATGCGCGGCAGGGCCTTGAAGCGCTGCGTCAGCATGTCGATGCCGAGCACTTTCACGGCACCCGAGGTCGGCTCGAGCAGGCCCAGCAACATCGAGATCGTCGTCGTCTTGCCCGCGCCGTTGCCGCCCAGCAGCCCAAGCACCGCCCCGCCCGGCACGACGAACGACAGATCGTCGACGGCAACGATCTTGCCGTACTCCTTGCGCAGATCCGCGACCTCGATGGCGGGAGTCATGGTGACACTCCTTCTCCCCGCGAAGGCGGGGAGAAGGTGCCCGAAGGGCGGATGAGGGGCTGCGCGGACTCGCAACGAACGGTGCGCGCGTTGAAAGGCCCGAAGCCCCTCATCCGCCTCGCTGCGCTCGGCACCTTCTCCCCGCCTTCGCGGGGAGAAGGTTGAAGACGGTTACGCATCAGTTCGCCTTGATGCCCGCCTCGATGCGGTCCATGGCGCGGCTGAGGCGCTCGGCGCCCGAGGCGAAGCACAGCCGGAAATTGCCTTCACCGCCAGCGCCGAACGCCACGCCGGGCGCGATGCCGACCTTGTAGTCGGTCACCAGCTTGGAGGCGAACTTCAGGCTGTCGTCGATGCCGTCGACCGAGAAGAAGGCGTAGAACGCCGCCTCGGGCCGCGCCACGCGCACGCGCGGCAGCGCCTTGAGCCGCTGGTAGACCAGCTCGCCGCCGGCCCGGCAGCGTTCGAGCATCTCCTTCACGAAAGGCTCGCCCTGCTCGATCGCCGCCAGCCCGCCGCACTGGATGAACTCGGCCGTGCCTGAAATGTTGAACTGCACCAGCTTGGCGAGCTCCTCGCCGAAGCCGTGCGGCGAGGTCATCCAGCCCAGCCGCCAGCCGGTCATCGCCCAGGGCTTGGAGAAGCTCTGCAGTGAGATCACCGGGTCTTCCGGGCCGGCGTGCTGGAGAAAGGACGGTGCGTACGGCCGATTGTAGACCAGCCGCGTATAGACCTCGTCGGCCATGATCCAGATGCCGCGCTCGCGCGCGAAGTCGAGCAGCGCCTTCTGCTGCTCGCTGGGCATCATCCAGCCGGTCGGATTGCCCGGCGAGTTCACGAAGACCGCGCGTGTGCGATCGTCGACCGCGTCGAACACCTTCTGCAGGTCGAGCGAGAAGCGGCCATCCTCGGCGCGGTCGAGCGTCACCGGCTTGGCGATGGCGCGGGTGATGTTCACCGCCGCCGTGATGTTGGGCCACACCGGCGAGACCACGACGATGTTGTCGCCGGCGTCGAAAATCAGCTGGCTGGCGAGCGCGATGGTCTGCATGCCCGAGCTGGTCACGGTGATGCGGTCAGCCGCGCAGGAAATGCCGTAGAGCGCGCTCTGGTACTTCGCGATGGCCGCGCGCAGCTCGGGGATGCCGCGCTGCCAGGTGTAGAAGGTGCGACCGGCGCGCATCGCTTTCTCGGCGGCGTCCATGATGAACGAGGGCGTCACCAGATCGCCCTCGCCGAACCACAGCGGGATCACGTCGGGATCGCCACGACCCAAGGCCGCGACGTCGCCGATACGCGAGGTCGGCATGGCCGCGACGTAGCCGCTGACCGAGGCCTTGGTGCCGGGCAGGATGGTCCGCGCGGGGGTCATCACAAGTCCTGATACTTCAAAGAGTTACGGCCGCACGTGGCGGCCGCGAAGAGGCGCACTATGGCAAGGTCGGGCGCGAACCTCAATGACCCTAGCGGGACGGCGTCAACCGCAGTTGCACCCTACTGGGCACGGAAGGCGTCGACGATCTCGCTGCCGGTGGCCTGCCAGACATCGTTAAACTTCGACAGGCGCGCCAGCGCCTCGTCGAGGTAGCGGATGCGCTGCGCCATACCCATCAGCCAGGGGTGCACCGCGAGACAGAAGGTGCGGCCGCCCTCGGCGTGCAAGGTCTCGAAGGCTTCCGAGACGATGTCAGGATAGCGCCAGCTCGGCACACGCCGCAGCCACAGCTGCTGCACGTCGTCCCACTCGGGCTGCGTCGGCAGCGAGACCAGCGGCGGCTTGCCCACCTTCATCGCATAGGGCTCGTCGTCGTTAGGCCAGTCCGCGACATAGTCGAGGCCGGCGTCAGCCAAGAGCACCGGCGTGCGCGCCGACTCGCCGTAATCCTGCCCGTGCCAGCCGCGCGGCCGCTTGCCGGTGGCGCGCTCGACGGCGCCGATCGCGCCGACGATCTCCGCCCTCTGCTCCTCCTCGGTCATCTTCGAGGTCATCATGCGCGTGGCGTGGCTGCCATGGGCGATGAATTCATAGCCGCGTCTAGCGCACTGCTCGACAAGATACCAGTTGGTCTCCGCGACATGCGCGTTGATCGCCACCGTGGCGCGGATACCGTAGTGGTCGAGCCGATCGAGCACGCGGAAGATGCCGACGCGGTTGCCGTATTCGCGCTGCGTCCAGGTGCGATAGTCGGGATCGTAGGACCCGAACTCACCGACATGGCGTGGATCGCGTCTTGCGTCCTTCGGCGGCGACAGTTCCCAGTGCTCCAGGTGCAGCATCACCCAATAGGCGATGCGCTTGCCGCCGGGCCAGCTTATCGGCTTGCGGCGATCGATCGGCGAGTAATTGTAGTGCGGGTTGTCCATGCCCGCGGGGATCGGTGCCGGCATGATCAGGCCTCCGCGCCGATGTGTTGCTGATAGGCCGCCATGCCATGGGCGATGTACCAGTCGGCGATCTCCTCGCCGGTGGTGATCCAGGCGTCGCTGTGCGAGCGGATGTAGGCCAGCGCGCGGTCGAGATGCTTCACGCGATGCGGTGCGCCCATCATGTAGGGATGCAGCGCGATACACATCACCCGGGGCTGCGTCGCGCCCTCGCGGTAGAGCGTGTCGAACTGGTCGACGATCATGCGCGCGAACTCCGCCGCCTCGAAGGGCTGCCGGTAGATCATCGCGTCGTTGATGTCCATCGAGTACGGGATCGAGATCAGCTTGCCCTTGCGCACCTTGATCGGCGTCGGCTGATCGTCGTGATAGAAATCGCAATAGTAGGTGATGCCCGCCTCGGCGATCAGGTCGGGCGTGCGCTCCGTGAACGACACCGCCGGAGAGAACCATCCGCGCAGCTTTCGCCCGGTGCAGCGCTCGTGGATCTCCTGGCAATGAGCGATGGTAGCGCGCTCCTCCTCCTCGCTGTAGCCCCAGTGGTAGCGCGTGTTGAGCAGGCCGTGGCTCATATACTCCCAGCGCCTGGCCTCCATCGCCTCGAGGATCTCCGGATACATCTCGATCACCGACAGCGACAGCGAGACGGTACAGCGTATGTCGTAACGGTCGGTGACCTCGAACATGCGCCACAGGCCGACGCGGTTGCCGTAGTCGCGCCCGCCATAGCCGAGGATGTCCGGATGCGGGCTGCGCGGCCACGGATCGCGCACCCGCACCTCGGCCGGCAGGTACTCGTAGTGCTCGATATTGGGCACCACCCAGACCGCGACCCGCGCGTCGTTGGGCAGTTTCCATTTCGGACGCTCGATGATCGGCGAATAGCGGAAACGGTCGGGATCGGTCACGGGCAACTCCTGCGCGGCAGCGCGCATCGTGGCCCGGACGCCGGTGAATTTCTAGCGCCGCGCGGCCAGCGCCCGGTTTTCCAGCCGGCTCAGCAGCCGCACCAGCGGCCACAGGATGAGGAAGTAGATCACCGCGGCCATGACGATCGGCGTCGGGTTGTAGGTGACGCTCTGCGCCTGGCGGGCCTGGAACAGCAGCTCGGGCACGGCGACGACGCTGCCCAGCGAGGTGAGCTTCACCACCTCCAGCGTGTTGGACATCAGGTCGGGCAGCACGTTGCGCACGGCCTGGGGCAGCACGACATAGGCCATGGACTGCAGGCGGGAGAGGCCGGTCGAGCGCGCGGCCTCGATCTGCCCTGACGGCACCGAGTCGATGCCGGCGCGCAGGATCTCGCCGTAATAGGCGCCGGTATTGAGGAAGAAGGCGATAGCGACGCAGGCGAAACCGCCCAGCTCCAGCCCGGCGAAGGGCAGGCCGGCGAACAGCAACACCAGCAGCACGAGCGGCGGGAAGGCGCGAAAGAAATCGACCCAGGCCATCAGCGGCCAACGCACCAGCGGATGTCGAACGCTGGCGAGCAGCGCCAGGATCAGGCCACCGAGCAGGCCCAGCGGCACCACCAGCAGCGACAACAAGATCGTGTTGAGCAGACCATCAAGCACGATGGGCATGGCGGCGGCGGCGATCTCGGCGTTGAAGAAGCTCTGGATCATCGCTTCCACGCGAATTTGGTCTCGATCCAGCGCCCCGCCACCACGACCGGGAAGAACAGCACGATATAGGCGGCGGCGCCCATCATGAGCGGCGACGGGTTGTAGCTGTTGGACACCGCCGACGACGCCTGGCCGAGGATCTCGGTGACCGCCACCACCGTGCCCAAGGCCGTGCCCTTGGTGATGGCGATGGTGCGGTTGGTGAGCGGCGGGATGGTGAGCCTGAGTGCCTGCGGCAGGACCACGTTCATCAGGGTCTGGCCATAGGACAGGCCGGTCGAGCGCGACGCCTCCCACTGGCCCTTGGGAATGGAGGTGATGCCGGCCCAGAAGATCTCCTCGGAGAACGCCATCAGCACGAAAGCCAGCGACAGCCAGGTCGAGACGAAGCCCGATGGCGAGAGGCCGGCCGCGGGCAGGCCGAAATACATCAGCACGATGATGACGAGCGGCGGCAGCGAACGGAACAGGTCGACGACGAAGACGATCAGCCAGTTTAACGGCCGCACACCCAGGCTGCGCAGCAAGGCCAGCGCGAGGCCGGCGGCCAGACCGGAGATCACGATCAGCACCGCCAGCTCGATGGTCACCACCACGCCGGAGAGGATGTCCGGCAGATAACGCGCCATCACCTTGGCGTTGAAGAAGGTGTCGAGAAACCGCTCCCAGGTCGACATGGTCAATGCCGCTGGATCTGGCTGATGAAGGCGCGCGTGCGGTCCTGGGTGGGGTTCTCGAAGATCGCCGCCGGCGGCCCCTCCTCCACGACCACGCCGTGATCCATGAACAGCACGCGATCGGCCGCAGCGCGCGCGAAGCCCATCTCGTGGCTCACCACCACCATGGTCATGCCGTCGGCGCGCAGATCGCGCATCACGCCCAGCACCGAGCCGACCAATTCAGGATCGAGCGCGCTGGTCGGCTCGTCGAACAGCATCACGCGCGGTTCCAGCGCGATGGCGCGGGCGATGGCGACACGCTGCTGCTGGCCGCCCGAAAGCTGGCCCGGCGTGTGGTCGGCGCGATCCGCCAGCCCGACGCGTTCGAGCGCCTTGCGGCCAATGGCATCAGCCTCGGCGCGCGACTTGCCGGCCACCTTGCGCAAGGCTAGCGTGACGTTGCCCAGCGCCGTCATGTGCGGATAGAGGTTGAACGACTGGAACACCATGCCGATGCGCTGGCGCGCATGGTTGATGTCCGTTTTGGGATCGAGCAGGTCGATGCCGTCGACGACGACGCTGCCCGCGCTGGGCTCCTCCAGCCGGTTCAGGCAGCGCAACAGCGTCGATTTTCCCGAGCCCGATGGACCGATCACGAACACCAGCTCGCGCTCGGCCACATCGAGATCGACGCCTTTCAGCACATGCAGGGCGCCGAAATGCTTGTGCAGGCCGCGCGCCTCGACGATCGTCTTGGCCATCAACGCCCGATCATCTGCACTTCAGCCATCAGCACTTCAAATCGTGCGGCGTCGGATCGTAGCCCGGCATATCCGGCGGGCCGTAGCCCGGCGTGATCACCCGCTCCAGCGCGTCGGCCGGTGGCTCGCGACCGAACCACTTGGTCGACATCTTCACGATCGTGCCGTCCTTCTTCATGCAGTTGATGGTGTCCTGCAGCTCCTTGCGCAAGGCCGGGTTGGTCTTCGGTACCGGCGCCGCCCAGTGCGCGCGCGTCTCCTTGAGCTCAAGGTCAGCGGCGAATTGCGGGTTCCTGCTGGCGGCATAGACGATGGTGGTGTTGCCGCCCAAGGTCGCGTAGGCGCGGCCGGCGATTACCGCCTGGGTAGCGTCGGGCTGGGTGTCGTAGACCTGCACGGTGAAGCCGTGCTTCTAGCCCATCTCCTTGCTGAGCTTCTCGTAGGGCGTGCCCTTGTTGACCGACACGGCCTTGCCTTTGAGGTCCTCCCAGCCCTTGAGCGGCGTGGAGCCCTTCTTGATGCCGAACTGGAAGGCGGTCCACAGATAGCCGGCGGTGAACAGCATGTTCTCGGCGCGCTCGCGGGTCACCGTGGTCGGCGCGGCGATGAAGTCGTAGCGGCCGGCCTGCATACCAGGAATCAGAGTCGAGAAGCTCACCGAATCGATGATGATCTCGCGCTTCATGCGCTTGGCCACCTCGGTGAACAGGTCGATCTGGAAGCCCTCGGTGCCGCCGCCCAGCTTGGGCATGGCGTGCGGCGCGAAGGTGCCGTCGACCCCGGTACGCAAGGGCGGCAGCTTGTCCTGGGCGAAAGCCGGCGACGCCAGGATCAGCGCGGCGGCGGCCGCCGCAGCGAGTCTGTGAAACATGTGTATTCCCCCGTCCGAAACTCCAGGCGGACGTTGCCGCGCCCGCCGGGCCGGCGCAAGCCGACAATGAGCCAACGACGAGCCGACGACGAGCCGACGATTGCAATTCAGGGGCCAAGCCGGGACAATCCCCGCGACGAAGAGAGGCACGCCGATGTCCGAGCGAATCCTGGTCATCAACCCCAACTCGACCGATGCCGTGACCCGCGGCATCGACGACGCCATGGCGCCGCTGCGCATGGCGGGCGGCCCGTCGATCGAATGCATGACGCTCAAGGAGGGCCCGCCTGGCATCCAGAGCCAGGCCGATGTCGAGAGCGTGGTCCAGCCGATCAGCCGCACCGTGTCGGCGCGCGACAACGACTGTGCGGCCTTCGTCATCGCCTGCTTCAGCGACCCCGGCCTTCACGCCGCGCGCGAGGCCACGGCCAAGCCGGTGCTGGGCATCGCCGAGTGCGGTGTGCTCACTGCCATGACGCTCGGGCAGCGCTTCGGCGTGATTGCCATTCTCGACCGCTCGATCCCGCGCCACCTGCGCTACATCAGGCAGATGGGCGTGCAGGACCGCTTCGCTGGCGACCGCGCCATCGGTCTGGGCGTCGTCGAGCTCAGCGACGAGGACCGCACCTTCAACCGCATGGCCGAAATCGGCACCGAGCTGCGCAAGCGCGACGGCGCCGACGTGCTGGTCATGGGGTGCGCCGGCATGGCGCGCTATCGCGAGCGCCTGCAGCGCGAGGTCGGCGTTCCGGTGGTCGAGCCGACTCAGGCCGCCGTCGCCATGGCCATCGGCCAGGCGCGGCTGGGCTGGGCGGGCTGACATGCGGCTGTCGCGACGCGCCACGCTCGCCGGCGCCGCCGCGCTGGCCTCGGGGAGCGGCGTGCGCGCCTGGGCGCAGCCGCGCGGTCAGGTCGGCGAGCGGCTCTACAAGCTGGTCCAGGGCTACAGCACGTGGCCGCACCACCGCAGCGCCACCCCTGAGGGTCGCAACACCATCGCCTTTGTCGATGCCGAGCTGAAGCGGCTGGGCGCGCCGACCAAGAAGATCCCCTACATTTTCGAGCGCTACGAGTTCTTCGTTGAGGTCAAGGCCAAGGGCCGCGTGCTCGAGGCGCTACCGCTGTTCTACGAGGCCTACAATCAGGTCAGCTCGACGACGCCGATCATCCGGCCGGTGACGCTCGAGAACAACGTCGACCGAAAGGATATCGCCGGCTCGATCAGCTCGCCGCCCAACGCCAAGTCGCCGATCGTGCTGCTGCCGACCTTCAGCAAGTTCGGCAGCGAGGAGCCCAAGCCGGCGCTGATCGGCGTCGACTCCGATCCCGCGCGCAAGGGCAGCGGTATTCCGACGGTGATGATCTCGGGCGAGCATCTGGAGACGCTGAAGGCCGGCGGCGTGAACGTCGAGTTCCGCGCGCGCCGTGTGTCGGATCGCGACGAGACGATCATCGCCGAGCTGGGCGCCGGCGGCCTGGCGCCGCTGGTGATCACCACGCCGATCGGCGGCTGGTTCACCGCCGCCGGCGAGCGCGGTACCGGCATCGCGTTGGCGCTGGAACTCGCGGCGCATTTCGCGCGCGAGATGCCGATCATCTTCATCGCCACAACGGGTAACGAGCTGGAGTTCAACGGGCTGAAGAGCCTGATCAAATGGGGCTACAAGGTCGAACCCTACGGGGTGGTCCATGTCGGCGCCGCGGCCGGCGTAGGCGTGAAGAAGCCGGGCGAGCGCGCGCTGTCGCTGGCGACCACACGCGTGGCGATGTCGACCAAGCCGGCCGGGCCGAACACGGGCATGGGGGCGGCGCTGAAACCCGGCGGTTTCGCCGGCACCGAGCGATTCAGCGGCGAGGGCGCGATCTGGCGCGAGTTCCTTGGCAAGGACGTGCCGCTGTTGTCCTTCGACGGCACCTTCCCGCTGATGCGCACGCCCGACGATGTGCCCGACCTGGTCACGTCACCGGCGCTGCTGGACATCGCCTACAAGTCGATGCTCGACGCGACGAGGACGTTGCTGGCGGCGTAGACGTCAACCGTCGCGGCGCGGCCCCTCGGCCGACGGAAACAGCATGCGGTCGTTGGTCCGGCAGTAGCGGTCCGCGAACATGCGGCCCACGGGCTGGTACTTGTCCATCAGCACGCGCATCGCCTTGGGATCCCACAGCTCGTCGCGCACGTGGAAATGCACGCCCTCGCCGATGATCAGCTGGCGGTCGTCCTTGACGTTGATCACCTGCCAGGTCTTGCACTCCAGCGACCACGGCGCCGCCGCCAGCCGTGGCGGCTTGATCGCCGTCGAGGGCGCGAGGCCGAGCTTGAGGTAGTCCGGCTCGCCGATATCGGGCGGAAAGTCGCCGCTCGACTCGTGCATCGCCTGCGCCAGCGGCTCGTCGGTAAGGTTCACCACGAACTCGCCGGTGCGCTGGATATTCACCCAGGTGTCCTTGATCCGCCCGTCCGGCCGCTTGTTGATCGCGAACATGCAGAGCGGCGGGTCCTCGGCGAAGACGTTGAAGAAGCTGAACGGCGCGGCGTTGACCACGCCCGTCGGTCCGATCGTCGTCACCCAGGCGATCGGCCGCGGCAGCACGAAGGAAATCAGCAGCTTGTAGCGCTCGTGTGGCGTGAGTTCGGAAGCGGCGTACTGCATCGGCCCCAGCTCTGATTACTTGCGGGTTGGCGGCGGCGGCTCGGCGCCGACGCGTTCGGTGATGAGCTTATAGTGCTCGGGCCGGCGGTGCTTGGCGAAGTTGAACACGTTCTGCCGGATCGACTCGCCCATCGAGAGATCGGCGTCGAACATGATCAGCTCGTCGTCCTCGCTCATCGCCTGCGCCGCGATCTCGCCGGTCGGCGCCACGATCACCGAGGCGCCGTACATGCCGAAGCCGTCCTCCTTGCCGGCCTTGGCCGTGGCGATGATCCAGGTGCCGTTCTGGTAGGCGTTGGCCTGCACGCTGAGCAGATGATGGAATACGCGGCGATAGGGCGGCTCCTGGAAATAGATGTTGTCGGTGGGCGTGTTGTAGCCCAGCGCCACCATCTCGACGCCCTGCAGGCCCATAACGCGGAACGTCTCCGGCCAGCGCCGGTCGTTGCAGATGCACTGGCCCATGACGACGTCCTCGTCGAACATGCGCCAGACGTTGAAGCCGAGATTGCCGACGTCGAAATAGCGCTTCTCCAGATGCTGGAACGGCGCGGTCGGGATGTGATCGACATGCCCCGGCAGATGCACCTTGCGGTACTTACCGACGATGCGGCCGTCCGGGCCGGCCAGAATCGACGTATTGAACCGCCTGACCTTGCCCTCCTCCTCGGTCAGCTCGGCATAACCGAGGTAAAAGCCAACCTTCTTCTCCCGCGCCAGCTCGAACAGCGGCAAGGTCTCCGGACTCGGCATCTGCGCCTCGAAGAACCGGTCGATCTCGGCCTGATCTGTCATCCACCACCGCGGAAAGAACGTGGTCAGCGCCAGCTCGGGAAACACCACGAACTTGCAGCCCGAGGCGGCGGCCTCGCGCAACATTGCCATCATGCGCTTCACCGCCGACGCCTTACTGTCGGCGAGATGGATCGGCCCGAGCTGGGCGGCGGCGACTTTCAGGTGGCGAGACACGACTAATCTCCTCGTTTCATGCCTTCAGTGGCCTGCCAGCAGTCGCTCGGGGCGACGGCGGCCATCGAGCACGCGCACGACACGAATGCCGGTGGCGATCCGACGATAGTAGATGACGTGCACGCGAAATGGAAAGCTACGCAGACCAGGCGATATATGGTCTCGTGCGATTCCCGCTCCAGGCCTCTCCGCCAGCATCGCGAACCGACCGTGCAGACCGGCTAGGTACCGATCTGAGTGTGGCTTGCCCCATTTCCGCCTGCTGTATCGGCCGATCCGGAGAAGGTCGCCGGCCGCCGTCGCAGACAGCCGCCACGTGTTCACCGCCGCTTCCGCTTGCGATCCTCCGCGTCCAGTTTCGCGCGAAGCTTGTCGAAGCTGAAGTTCTCGTCATCGGGCGCGGCATCACCCTTGGCGATCGCCGCCCGCAGACGCTCCAACGCGCGAGCGTCGGCCGCTGCCCGAGCAGCGGCTCCTTTCCCTGTTGCCCTGCGAGGTCTCTCCGCCCTTTCGGCTTGGTAGGCGGCCGCAGTCTCCTCCAGACCCTTGGAGGTACGCGTGCGCTTTCGGTTCACCGGATCGAGGAGGATCATTTCCCGCAGCGCCTCGCGCACGACCTCGCTGGCGTTGTTGTAGTAGCCAGACTTTACCTTCGCCTTCACATAGCGTTCGAGCTCGGGCGTCAACGAGACGTTCATGGAGCCACCTTTCAAGTATGTCAGACATTAGCAAAGCGTGACATTCTTGGCGAATCTGTAGGCGATAGCCGCGCACCATTCGATGCCTGCTGTCGTCTCACCGACGACGCTTTACTGCCGGATAAGGATCAGCCCCAACGTCGCGACGGCGAGTCCGAGGTGGCCGGCAACTGGTGATCTCCTCTGAGAACGCCGATCCAGCGGTTCTATGGAATCCTGCAACTCCAATGGACCTCGGCTCGCCGATTCTGAGGCTCGTGATCGGAAACAATCAGCCTCTGCATGGCATCACGTCGATAAACCAGTGGCAGGTCGCTGCCGTAGGCGAACGTGTCAATAACTCGGTCAAGGAAACCAAATTTCTGGAGAACATCTCGGACGTTAGCTGCTCGTTGCCGGTCAAGTGCGCCGGCTTTCCCGGCCTTTGCTTCAGCCCCGTCCAAATGGCCGGCCACACGAATATTGCGGCACCCACGATCCCAGCGTATTGCCGGAATCTCCCTGCGAAGCGTGCTTCTCGCAACTTCGTTCAGGTCGCTGGAGTTTGCGTCAAAGAAAACCTCGATAGATAGCTTTGCTGGTGTCACAGCAGTGGTTGACGCCGGCATCGCTGTTAGTCCTGCCGCGCAAAGCAATCCCGCGATCAAGAGGGAGATCGGCTGCACGAGCGACCCACTAAAACAGCGGCCGCGCGCCAAAGCTCGCCATCTTGGTCATCTCCGGCGCAGCGCGGCCCAGGGGGCGTGAGGCGTCGGGGGTGACACACTTCAGGAATTGCCCGCTGCCCTTCTCAGCGTTCAGCGTCCCGTTCTCGACCACGACGCGGCCGCGGCTGATCACGGTGACCGGCCAGCCGGTGACGCGGCGGCCTTCGTAGGGCGTGTAGCCGACATTGTCGTGCAGGTCGGTCCAGCGCACGGTTACGTCCTTCTTGTCGTCCCAGATCGCGAGGTCGGCGTCGGAGCCCACCGCGATCGTGCCCTTGCGCGGATAGAGGCCGTAGAGCTTGGCGTGGTTGGTGGCGGAGAGCGCCACGAACTGGTGCAGGTCGATGCGGCCCTTCTGCACGCCCTCGGAGAACAAGAGCGGCAGACGCAGCTCGAGGCCGGGCACGCCGTTGGCCATTTCCTTGAACGTCGTCTTCAGGCCCTTGGGGATCTTGCCGCCCTCGTTGAACTGGTAGGGCGCGTGGTCGGAGGAGAAAACGTCGAAGGTGCCGTCCTTCAGCGCCGCCCATACCGCCTCCTGCGCAGCCGAGTCGCGCGGCGGCGGGCTGCAGCACCACATCGCGCCCTGCACGTCGGGCTTGTCGAGATCGTCGGCGGTGAGCGCGATGTATTGCGGGCAGGTCTCGGCGAAGATCTTCAAGCCCTTGGCGCGCGCCTGGCGCACCGTGTCGATCGCCTCGATCTCCGACATGTGCACGATCAGCATCGGCGCGTCGACCAGGCGGGCCAGCGAGATCGCGCGGTTGGTCGCCTCGGCCTCGGCGACGCGGGCATGGGCGATGGCGTGGAACTTGGGCGCGACATGGCCCTGCTCGACCAGATGATGCGCCAGCCACTGGATCATGTCGTGGTTCTCGGCGTGCACCATGACCAGCGCGCCTTCCTTGCGTGCCAGCGCGAGGATGTCGAGCAGCTGGTAGTCGGTGACCTTCAGCGCGTCGTAGGTCATGTAGATCTTGAACGAGGTGTAGCCGTCCTTGATCAGCGCCGGCAGCTCCTGGCCCATCACCTGCGGCGAGGGGTCGGAGATGATCAGATGAAAGGCGTAGTCGATCAGCGCCTTGGGCGTCGCCTCCTGGTGATAGTCCTGCACCACCTTGCGCAGGGACATGCCGCGATGCTGCGCGGCGAAGGGAATGATCGTCGTCGTGCCGCCGAACACCGCCGAGCGCGTGCCGGTGTAGAAATCGTCGGCGCACATGATGCCCATGCCGGATTTCTGCGCGACATGCACATGGCTGTCGACGCCGCCGGGCAGCACGAACTTGCCGCCGGCGTCGATCTCGCGCGTGGCGTCGCCGGAGGCCTTGCCGATGGCCGATATCACGCCGTCCTTCACGGCGATGTCGCCTTCGGTGACGCGCTCGACCGTGACGATGCGGGCGTTGCGGATGATCAGGTCGTAAGCAGGCATGATTCTACTCCGCCGCCAAAGGCCGTGCCTTGCCCGATGCGGCAAGTCGGCGTTCGAGGCGGGCTATCAGATTGTCGAGCTCGACCACGTCGGCGGCCGTCAGTGACGAGCCGGGCGCGCGCTGCTTGGCACTCTTGATCGCGCCGCGACGGCGCAGCACTTCCTTGCGCAGAGCCAGGCCGATGCCGGGCTGGACCTCGTGGCGCACCAGCGGCAGGTAGATGTCGAACAGGTCCTCGCCCTCCTCCACCTTTCCGGCGGCGAAGAGCGCATGCACCTGCACCAGCATCTCCGGCCAGGCGAAGCCGGTCATCGCGCCGTCGACGCCCCGGCGCAGCTCCTGCGGATAGTAGATGCCGCCATTGCCGACCAGGATCGACACACGGCGCTGCCCCTTGGCCTCGGCCTCGCGGATGCGGGTGATCTTGTTGAGCGCCGGCGCGTCCTCGTGCTTGAGCATCACGAGCTGCGGGAAATCCTGGACCATGCGGTTGAACACCGGCACGGGCAGGAACACGCCAGTGGTCTGGGGATAGTCCTGGTAGACCACCGGCACGTCGGGGCCGAGCGCTTCGAACACCTGCTTGTAGTAGCCGTACAGCGCGTCGTCGCCTTTCAGGCCGGCGGCCGGCGCCACCATCACGCCAGCGGCGCCAGCGGCCATCACCTCGTGCGACAGGCGGCGCAGCGGATCGATCGCAGCGTGACTGACGCCGACGATCACCTTGCGCCCGCCGGCGCGCGCGATCACGCGCTTGACCACCGCCAGCGACTCGTCGGGCGTGAGCTTGTGCGCCTCGCCCATCATGCCGAGCAGGGTGAAGCCATGCACGCCGCAGCCGATATAGAAGTCGGTGAGCGAATCGACGCTGTCGTAGTCGACCGCGCCCGAGTCGGTGAACGGCGTGGCGGCGATAATGAAGACGCCTTTGGCGGTTTCGTCGAGACGCGCGGACATCGGATGCTCCATCGAACGGACAGGGCCGATCATGCCACCCGTGGCACACGCCGCCTACGCGTATATCATTACGCCGAACGCCGACCCCGGGAGCGACCATGAACGACAGTATCACCCTGATCCGCGACCTCGATGTCATCGTCGCCTGGGACGAGTCCGAGGGACGGCACGTGTACCTCCAGCGCGCCGACCTCGCCTTTCGTGGCAACGAGATCATCCATGCCGGCCCGGGCTATGCCGGGCGGGTGGACACGACCATCGAGGGACGTAGATTCATGGCCCTGCCCGGCCTGATCAACGTGCATACCCATCCCTTTTCCGAGCCCGGCAACAAGGGCCTGACCGAGGAGGTCGCCAGCGACAAGCTGGGCCAGAGTTCGCTCTACGAGTTCCTGCCGGTCTTCGGCATGGAAGCCGATGCCGCCGGCGCCTCCTCGCGCGTGGCGATCTCGGAGCTGCTCAAAAGCGGCGTCACCACGGTCACCGACCTGTCGATCAGCCGCGATGGATGGATCGACGACCTCGCGTCCACCGGCATCCGCGCCGTGCTCTGCCCGATGTTCCGTTCGGGCTACTGGTACACCAAGAACGGCCACGTCGTGGACTACGCCTGGGACATCAAGGCGGGCGAAGCCGCATTCGCGGCGGCGCTCAAGACCATCGACGCGGCCATGGCGCATCCCAGCGGCCGGCTGTCGGGCATGATGGGCCCCTCGCAGATCGACACCTGTACCGAGGGCCTGTTCAAGGACGCGCTGGCCGAGGCGCGCAAGCGAAACATCCCGCTGCAGACCCATGCCGGTCAGGCGGTCGTCGAGTTCAACGAGATGACGCGGCGCCACGGCAAGACGCCGATCGAATGGCTCGACCAGATCGGCGTGCTGTCGCCCGACCTGATCATTGGCCACTGCATCTTCCTCAACGATCACCCGCAGCTGCACTGGCCGCACAGCGACGACTTCGCGCGCCTGCGCGCATCGGGGGCGGCGGTGGCACACTGCCCCACGGTGTTCGCCCGCCGCGGCATCGCGCTGAACAGCATCGGCCGGTACATGGACGCCGGCATCCCGGTCGGCATCGGCACGGATACCTTTCCGCACAACATGCTCGATGAGCTGAGGCTGGCCTGCTACCTGTCGCGCGTCCTCACCGGCAACTATAGGATGGGCACGACGCGCCACGCCTTCGAGGCGGCCACCGTCGGCGGCGCGAGCATCCTCAGGCGCCCCGATCTCGGCCGGCTGGCGCCGGGCTGCAAGGCCGACTTCTCGCTGGTCGACATGTCCCATCCATACATGCAGCCGGCGATCGAGCCGGTGCGCAGCCTGATCTACTCCGCCGGCGATCGCGCCATCCGACACGTCTACATCGACGGACGGCAGATCGTGCGCGATGGCGAGGTCCTGACAGTCGACATCGCGGCGATGACCGCGCAACTCGTTGAAGGCCAGGCTAAGCGCGTGTCGACCGTGCCGCAGCGCGACTGGGCGGGCCGAACCGCCGAGCAGCTCGCACCGCCGGTCTACGGCAAGCGCGATCGCCTGCCGCAATCGCGACCAGTGCGCTGACCCGCGGACGCTTGAACCATCCGCGAAGCCGGGACACAGTGCGCGCGTCCTGTTGGCTCCGAGGAAACGATCCAATGCCCGCGTTAGACGCCAAAATCCTGAAGACCCTGCAGAAGTTCGACACGCCGACGATCTGCAACGCGCTGGAGATCGTGGCGCCGCAGCGCCGCCTGCATGGCTACAATGTCGAGCCGCTGCAATGCGTCTATCCCGACCTGCCGCCGATCGTCGGCTACGCGCGCACCGGCGCGATCCGCTCCTGCGAGCCGTCGTTCCGCTCGCCCGCCGAGGACCGCGACATGCGGCTGAAATGGTACAAGTACGTCGATCAGGGCGGGCCGAAGCCCTCGATCATCGTGTTGCAGGATCTCGACGGCATCCGCGCCGGCTACGGCTCGTTCTGGGGCGAGGTCAATAGTCACGTCCATCGCGGCCTGGGCGCCTTGGGCGTTGTCACCAACGGCTGCATCCGCGACGTGCCGATGAACGCCACCAACTTCCAGATGCTGGCCGGCAGCATCATGCCGAGCCACGCCTACGTGCACGTGGTCGATGTCGGCGTGCCGGTGACGATCTGCGGCATGTCGGTGCGCGACGGCGATCTGATGCATGCCGACATGCACGGCGCGGTGGTGATCCCGCACGAGGTCGCCGGCAAGATCGCCGGCGCGGTCGACCTGCTGACGCGCAAGGAGAAGGTGATCATCGAAGCCTCGAAGAAGAAGGGCTTCTCCTTCGCCGTGCTCGAGAAGGCGCTGAAGCAATCGGCGGATATTCACTAGGAATTCCTCACATTCCCCGTGGGACGAAGCGGGCGTCGCGTCGGTCCCGCTTCGCTCGACTTCCAAGGCTCAGAATATGAGGTGGACCGCCGCTCGACAAAGGGGTTAGCATCTTGGCGCGGGTGCCGGCGAACAGGCACCGCTCTAGGGGCTTCCATCCGAGCGCCGTCGGGCGCCGGCATAACGACAAAGCCGGCATCGCCGGATGTCTGGAGGAGGAAACGCAAATGACAGCCAGGAAAGTCACGCGTCGGTTCGTCGCCAAGACGGCGGCGGCATCCAGCGCCCTCGTCGCCGCGCCCTTCGTCCGCGGCGCGTTCGCCGCCGGCAAGCTCTCGATCGGCTTCTGGGATCACTGGGTGCCCGGTGCTAACAAGGCCGTCGAGGCCGCCTCCAAAGCATGGGCCGAGAAGGAAAAAGTCGACCTGTCGATCGACTTCATCACCTCGCAGGGCAACAAGCTCATCATCACCGCCGCCGCCGAGTCGCAGGCCAAGTCGGGCCACGACATCCTGGCGTTCGGCAGCTGGGACCCGGCGCGGTATTCCGACCAGCTCGTGCCGGTCGACGACATCATGGCGCCGCTGATCAAGGCGAATGGCGAGGCCAGTGCCATCACGCAGTATCTGGGCAAGATCGGCGGCAAGTGGCTCGGCGTGCCGGGAACGCCCGGCGCGCAGTTCAAGGGTCCGTGCTCGCGCATCGATCTCTTGAAGGAGCACGCGGGTATCGACATCCAGGCGCTCTACCCGGCGGGCGGGCCGCCCAAGGCCGATTCCTGGACGCTCGACGCATTCCTCAAGGCGGCGGGCGCCTGCCACAAGGCCGGCGTACCCTTCGCTATCGGGCTGGGTACCACGGCCGACTCGGTCGACACCTGCGGCGCGATCTTTCAGAGCTTCGGCGCGGCAGTAGTGAACGCCAAAGGCGAAATCACGGTGAAGTCCGACAAGGTCAAGCAGGCGCTGGAGTACTGGAAACAGCTCGTCGCTTTCCTGCCGCCGGACGCGCCGTCCTATGACGACGCCACCAACAACCGCGCCTTTGTCGCTGGCAAGACGGCGTTGATCATGAACCCACCCAGCGCCTGGGCAGTGGCGCGGCGCGACCAGCCCAAGATCGCCGAGCAGACCTGGCACCACGGCATGGCCGCCGGCCCGGCCGGCCGCTATGGCCCCTTCACCACGCCGTTCTGGGGCATCTGGAACTTCAGCAAGAACCAGCCGGCGGCCAAGAGCCTGCTGACGGCGCTGTCGCAGGCGCCGGCGATCGAGGAGATGGTCAAGGCCAGCGCCGGCTACGACATTCCGGCGTTCGCCAATCTGACGACGATGAAGGTGTGGGCCGAGGAAGGGCCGCCGAAGGGTACGCTCTACCACTACCCGAATCCCTTCAACCACCAGATCCTGTCGATCGCCGCCGCGCCGGCGCCGCACAAGATCGCGGTGCAGATCTACCGCCACGGCCTCGAGACGCAGATGGTGGTACGCTACGCCATCAGGGGCGAGCCGATGGACCGAGTGTTGGGCTGGGCGGCCAGCGAGCTCGAAGGCTACATGCGTACCTGACCCACCGGCGATCTCCGGGAGCACCGCGGTCGGCGGTGCTCCCGGACCTGTCGCTTCTCATCAGGTTGTAAGCAAGAGGTTAGGAGCACGCCATGGCCGATACCGCTCTCCGGGTGTCCGCCGCCAGCAGCGCGGACAAGCGAAGCGGCCTGCAGAAACTCATGCAGCGCAAGTCGACCATCGCTTTCTTGATGACGTTGCCGCTGATCGTCCTGATCTTCACCCTGGTCGCCTATCCGGCCGGTTACGCGCTCTACCTCGCCATGCTCAACAAGGCGATGACCAAGTTCGTCTGGTTCAAGAACTTCGACTTCCTGTTCAGCCGCGATACGTTCTGGATGGTCGTCTGGCAGTCCTGCCTGTTCGCCATATCGGCCGTCGTCTTCAAGGCGTTCATCGGATTCGTCGTCGCCCACTTGGTGAACAACATCCCCGGCAAAAAGCAGCGCAAGTGGCGCGGCATGCTGCTGGTGCCTTGGGTCATTCCGGCGGCGATGAGCACGCTGTCCTGGCTGTGGCTGTTCGATTCGTCCTACAGCGCCTTCAACTGGCTGCTCGAGCCGCTCGGCATCGGCCCGATCCCCTGGCTGGGTGAGACCGGCTGGGCGCGCTTCTGCGTCATCCTGGTCAATGTCTGGATCGGCGCGCCGTTTTTCATGATCATGTATCTGGCGGCGCTGAAATCCGTGCCCGAGCAGCTGCACGAGGCGGCGGAGATCGACGGCGCGAGCTGGTGGCAGCGCATCTGGTACATTAACCTGCCGATGATGCGGAACATCATCGCCATCACGGCGCTGTTCTCGACCATCCTCACCTTCGCCAATTTCGACATCGTGCGCGTGCTCACGCGCGGCGACCCGTTGAACACCACGCACCTGTTCGCGACATGGGCTTTCCGGCTCGGCATCGAGAGCGGCGACATCCCGCTTGGCGCGGCGGTGTCACTGTTCATGGTGCCGATCCTCGCGGTCGGCGCCACGATCATCCTGCGCGACATCAACAAGCGGGGGAGTGAAGTCTGATGGCCGACGCCACGATCACCACCTCCCCGGGAGCGCCGACTCGTCCGCGCTACGGCAGCATGAGCCGCGATCGGCGCTGGGCGCTGCGCTGGTCGTATTTCTTCCTGACCCTTTTCGCGATCTTCTTCCTGACGCCGCCGATCTACATGTTTGTCACGTCGCTGAAGAGCAGCGCGGAGATCTCGGCGGAGATCAATCCCTGGTGGGTGTTCGATCCGACTCTGTCGAACTACATCGGCCTGCTCACCGACAATGTCTTCCTCACCTTCTTCCTCAATTCGGCGCTGATCTCGGTCTGCGTCGTGACCATCACCATGATGATCAGCGTCGTCGCTGCCTTTGCGTTGGCGCGCATGAAGTTCTGGGGCTCCGCGACGCTCGCCACCGGCGTCTTCCTGACCTACCTGATTCCCGAGACGCTTCTCTTCATCCCCCTGTTCAAGATGTTCGCCTGGGTGAATGACACGTTCGGCATCCAGCTGATGAACCACTGGTGGACGATGATCATCCTCTACCCGACGCTGACGGTGCCGTTCTGCACCTGGATCATGATCGGGTACTTCGCCTCGATCCCCAAGGAGCTGGACGAGGCTGCCCTGATCGACGGCGCCACCTGGTTCCAGACGCTGACCAAGATCTTCATTCCCGTGGCGCTGCCCGGTCTGATCGCCGCCACCATCTTCGCCTTCACCGTGTCATGGGCACAGTTCCTCTATCCGCTCGCGTTCACGACCTCGACCAAGGAGCTGGTGCTGCCCGTAGGCATCATCACCACCTTGATCAAGGGCGACGTGTTCAACTGGGGCCAGATCATGGCCGGCGCCCTGCTCGGTGCCGCGCCGCCGCTGATCATCTACGCCTTCCTCATGGACTACTACATCGCGGGCCTGACGGCCGGCGCAACGAAGGGTTAGTCGGCTATGGCTCAAGTAACGTTGCGCAAGGTCGTCAAGAAGTACGACGAGGTGCTGGCCGTCCGCGGCATCGACCTCGACATCATGGACAAGGAATTCGTGGTCCTCGTCGGCCCGTCAGGCTGCGGCAAGAGCACGACCCTGCGCATGATCGCCGGCCTGGAGGAGATCACCGACGGCGACATCGCCATCGGCGGCGACGTGGTCAACGACGTGCCGCCGAAGGACCGGGACATCGCCATGGTGTTCCAGAACTACGCGCTCTACCCGCATATGAACGTCTACGAGAACATGTCGTTCGGGCTCAAGCTCAAGCGCACGCCCAAGGACATCATCGACCAGCGGGTTCGCCAGGCGGCGCAGATTCTCGACATCACCGAGCTGCTTGACCGCAAGCCCAAGCAGCTCTCCGGTGGCCAGCGTCAGCGCGTCGCCATGGGCCGCGCCATCGTGCGCGACCCCAAGGTGTTCCTGTTCGACGAGCCGCTCTCGAACCTCGACGCGAAGCTGCGCGTGCAGATGCGCACCGAGATCAAGAAGGTGCACCAGAAGGTGCGCACGACCACGGTCTACGTCACGCACGACCAGATCGAGGCGATGACCCTGGCCGACCGCGTGGTCGTGATGAACGGCGGCAACATCGAGCAGGTCGGCCCGCCCAACGAGCTCTACCACTCGCCCAAGACCAAGTTCGTGGCAGGCTTCATCGGCTCTCCGGCGATGAACATGGTGCCCTGCCAGCTCGAGGCTTCGGGCGACGCGCTGAAGGTCAGGCTGTCGGACACGCTCAGCCTGGCGGTGCCGGCCTCGCGCACGGCCCGCTATCGCCCCCATGTCGGCAAGCCCGGCCTGCTGTTCGGCCTGCGGCCGGAGCATCTCACCGAGACGCGCCCGCACCTCGAGGCCGACATGCAAACCTTCGACGTGAAGCTCGACGTCACCGAGCCCATGGGCATGGAGACGCTGGTCTACTTCGCGATCAACGGCATCGATATCTGCGGCCGCGTCAATCCCAACGCCGGTGCGCGCGAGAGCCAGACGATGAAGCTCTGCGCCGACATGGCCAACATGCATCTGATCGACGACAAGACCGAGCAGGTCCTCTGAGCGTCGTCAGGGATTCGATCGCGGCGCCCCTGCGGCGCCGCTTTCCATTTCAGGCGATCCAATCGAGGGGAGAAACGTCATGGGCGCTTTGAACGGCAAGGTCGCGTGGGTCACCGGCGCGGGTACCGGCATCGGCCAGGCGGCGGCGATTTCGCTCGCCAGCGAGGGCGCGACGGTCGTCCTGACCGGCCGGCGCAAGGCGCCGCTGGAGGAGACGGCGGCGACCATCAAGAAGGCCGGCGGCAAGGCAGTGATCCAGGCCGGCGACATGATGAAGTCTGGCGTGGTCAACCGCATCGCCCAGGCGATCGAGAAGAAGTTCGGACGCTGCGACATCCTGATCAACAACGCCGGCCTGAACATCGGCGACCGCAGCTTCAAGAAGCTGACGCCGGAGGGCATCGACCTGGTGGTCGGCGCCAATCTGTCGAGCGCCTTCTACTGCGTCACCGCGGTGCTGCCGATGATGCGCAAGCAGAAGGGCGGCCTGATGATCCACACTTCGTCCTGGGCCGGTCGCTGGCCGGGCCTTGTGAGCGGCTCGGTCTACAACGCCGCCAAGCATGGCGTGGTGGCGATGAGTCACACCATCAACATGGAGGAGTGCGTCAACGGCATCCGCTCCTGCGCCTTCTGCCCTGGCGAGGTGGCGACACCGATCCTCGACAAGCGGCCGGTGCCGGTGAGCAAGGAAGACCGCGCCAAGATGGTGCAGTCGGAGGATTGCGGCGATCTTATCCGCTACATCGCCTGCATGCCCGCGCACGTGGTGATCAACGAGCTGGTGATTAGCCCGACGCACAATCGCGGCTACATCGCCAGCCTGAACCAGCCGCACGTGAAGGTGTGATGACTACCTTCCCCCGCTGGCGGGGGAAGGTAACTCACACCGCGACCACGTCCTTCATGCCCTCGGGCATTGGCCGCACGATGCGATTGTGCAGCCGGAACTTGCGGCTGAAGAGCACGTGGAACAGCAGCCTGGTCCACGATTTGTGGTGATAGAGGTGGTCGTAGAATTCCGGCGCCGCCGCGCGTACCGCCGGCAGCCTCGACCACGGCACCTGCGGGAAGTCGTGGTGCTCGTTGTGGTAGCCCATGTTGAACGACAGCTTGTTCAGCGGGCCGTAATAGGAATAGGTCTCCTGCCCTTCCTTGAACACATAGTGCTCCTGGATCCAGCGCGCGCCCACCGGGTGCACGCCAAGGGAGAAGATCGTCGACAGGAACAGGTAGGCGACCGGCCACCAGCCGAAGAACCAGACGATCGGCGCCATCGCCGCCGCCATGGCCAAGGCGTTGAACACCACCCAGCCGTCGACGGTGCGGATCGCCTTCACCGTGGTCGGCCGCAGGATGCCCTGCACCGCCCAGAACATGCTGAGCCAGAACGTCTTGCGCCACGGACTATTGCCCACCCAGCGCGCCTCGTTCTGCGTCGGCACGTCGGCGTCGAGGCCGGGGATGCCGAGATACTTGTGGTGCAGCAGGTGGTAATTGCGAAAGCCGATCGCCGCCGGAAAGACGATCGGGACATTGGCGAGGATCGAGCCCAGGCGATTGGCGTTGGCGGTCTTGAAGATGGCGTTGTGCGTGTAGTCGTGGATCAGCACGAACAGGGCATGATTGACGAAGGCGCCGACGACGTAAGCGGCGAGTACGATCGCCCACCACGGCGCGTCGAGCAGCGTCAGCCCGATCGCGACGCCGACCTGCAGCGCCACCAGCAACACCGTCCACAACACCGACCAGGGATCGCGCTCGAACAGTGCGCGCACCTCGGGATGCGCCGCCAGAATCCGCTTCGCCCGCTCCGGGTGCGGCAGCGGCGTGTCGCTGTGGGTGAACGCCGCGTTGGGCGCAGTATCGGCGACCATCCGGTCAGTCCTCTTCAAAGGGGGCTTCCATATAGGCTGAACGCCGTTCAACGTCCATTCACCATCCCCTACACAGTGTGACGAGCCAGGTCCATGGTCACGATCAAGCCTTTGAATCTCAAGGAATTTGTCCGAGACATCTTCGCCACCGCGGGATGCTCGGCGGCCGAGGCCCAACGCATCGGCCAGTACCTGGTCGAGTCGAACCTCACCGGCCACGACAGCCATGGCGTCATCCGCGTGCCGCGCTATGTGAAGACCCTGGTCGACAAGGTGATCCACCCCGACGTCGTGGTCGACGTGCTGGTCGACACGCCGGTGCTGGCGGTGGTCGACGGCAAGTTCGGCTTCGGCCAGACCGTGGGCCCGCAGGCCGTGCGCATCGGCATCGACAAGTGCAAGCGCAACGGGCTCTCCGCCGTGGCCCTGCGCAACGCCGGCCACACCGGCCGCACCGGCGATTGGGCCGAAATGGCCGCGGCCGAAGGGCTGGTCTCGGTGCACTTCGTCAACGCCGCCGGCTCGGTGCTGGTGGCGCCCTATGGCGGCGTCGATCGGCGGTTCTCGACCGCGCCCTATTGCGTCGGCATCCCCCGCCCCGGCCGCGACCCGCTGGTCCTCGACTTCGCCACCTCGATCGTCGCCGAGGGCAAGGTGCTGGTCGCCAGCCAGGGCGGCAAGCCGGTGCCCGACGACGCGTTGATCGACCAGGACGGCAGGGCGAGCGGCGACCCGCACGTGCTCTACGGCGAGTATACGCCCGAGGGTCCGCGCGATCACCGCAAGAGCAAGGGCGCGATCCGCGCCTTCGGCGAGCACAAGGGCTCGGGCCTCGCCTTCATGTGCGAGCTGCTCGGCGGCGCGCTCAGCGGCAACGGCGCCACGGCGTTCGACCGCCCCTTCGCCAATGGCATGTTCTCGTTCTACGTCGATCCCAAGGTGGTCGATCCCAGCGGTTTCTTCGGGCCGGAGGTCGACCGCTACACCGCCTTCGTGAAGGGCTCCAAACCGGTGAGCGCCGACGAGGAGGTGCTGGTACCCGGCGAGCAGGAGATCCACTACCGCGCCAAGCGCAACGCCGAAGGCATACCGCTGCCTGACGACACCTGGGCGAGCCTCGTCGCCACCGCCCGCTCCGTGGGCCTCGACGAACGGCGTATCCAGCGCGCTACTATGCCGTAGGGCTCAAGGGAGGACATCATGGCCAAGGGCACCAAGAAGACGGCCGCGCCCAAATCGGCGAAGCCGCGCAAGAAGCCGCTGCGCAGCCACGCGTGGTTCGGCCATCCCGATCGCGATGGCTACATGCATCGCAGCTGGATGAAGAACCAGGGCTATCCCTCGCATCTCTTCGACGGCCGGCCGGTGATCGGCATCTGCAACACCTGGTCGGAGCTCACGCCCTGCAACGGCCATTTCCGGGCGCTGGCCGAGCACATCAAGCGCGGCGTCTACGAGGCCGGCGGCTTCCCGCTCGAGTTCCCGGTGTTCTCGACCGGCGAGACCAATCTGCGCCCCACCGCGATGCTGTTTCGCAACCTCGCCAGCATGGATGTCGAGGAAGCGATCCGCGCCAACCCGATGGACGGCGTGGTGCTGATGGTGGGCTGCGACAAGACCACGCCCGCTTTGCTGATGGGCGCCGCGAGCTGCGATCTGCCGAGCATCGCGCTGTCGGGCGGGCCGATGCTCAACGGCCACTACCGCGGCGAGCTGATTGGCTCGGGCACGCATGTCTGGAAGTTCAGCGAGATGGTGCGCGCCGGCGAGATGACCCAGCAGGACTTCCTCAACGCCGAGGCGGCCAACGCGCGCAGCGCCGGCCACTGCATGACCATGGGCACGGCCTCGACCATGGCCAGCATGGTCGAGTCCCTGGGCATGGGCCTGCCGACCAACGCCGCGATCCCGGCCGCCGATTCGCGCCGCTCGGCGCTCGCCTTCATGGTCGGCCGCCGCATCGTCGAGATGGTCAAGCAGGACCTCAAGATGTCCAAGGTGCTGACCAAGGCGAATTTCGAGAACGCCATCCGCGTCAACGGCGCGATCGGCGGCTCGACCAACGCGGTGATCCATCTGCTGGCGATCGCCGGCCGCATGGGCATCGACATCACGCTCGACGACTGGGACCGGCTGGGCCGCGACATCCCCTGCCTCGTCAACCTGATGCCGTCAGGGGAGTACCTGATGGAGGACTTTTACTACGCCGGCGGCGTGCCCGCGGTGGTGCGCGAGCTCGGCGAGGCGGGCTTGCTCGACAAGAAGGCGATGACGGTCAACGGCGAGACGCTGTGGGACAATTGCAAGGACGCCGAGGTCTGGAACCGCAAGGTCATCTTCCCGATGAAGAAGCCGTTCAAGCCCAATGGCGGCGTCGCCGTGCTGCGCGGCAACCTGGCGCCCAATGGCGCCATCCTCAAGCCCTCGGCCGCCACGCCCAAGCTGATGAAGCATCGCGGTCGCGCCATCGTCTTCGAGAGCGTCGAGGATCTGCGGGCGCGCACCGACGATCCCCATCTCGATTGCGACGAGAACAGCATCATGGTGCTGAAGTACTGCGGGCCCAAGGGCTACCCGGGCATGGCCGAGGTCGGCAACATGCCGCTGCCCAAGAAGATCCTCGAGAAGGGCATCAAGGACATGGTGCGCATCTCCGACGCGCGCATGAGCGGCACCGCCTATGGCACGGTCGTGCTGCACGTCGCGCCAGAGGCCGCTGCCGGCGGCCCGCTGGCGCTGGTCAAGACCGGCGACTGGATCGAGCTCGACGTCAAGAAACGCAAGCTGCACCTCGACGTGCCGGAGGCCGAGCTGGAGAAGCGGCGCAAGGCGTGGAAGGGCTTCACCTCGCCCCATGCCAGCGGCTACGCCAGGCTGTACGTCGATCACGTCACGCAAGCCGACAAGGGCGCCGACCTCGATTTCCTCGTCGGCAAGCGCGGCGCCGCCGTGCCGCGCGAGTCGCATTGAGCCCTACCTTCCCCCGCCAGCGGGGGAAGGTAGTCAGGCAGGCGCGGGCATCCGCCGCGCCTTGACGATCTGGCTGATCAGCACTGGCGCGCCCGCGGCCAAGCCAACGAGTGTCGGCGTCAGGCCGGGCGCGATCACCGGGATGGAGGCCAGCCCGATCAGCCATCGTTCCCATCGCGACATGTGGGTCAGCAACCACCCGGCAAAGGCGGACGAGAGCATGACGATGCCGATCAGGCAGCCGCCCACCGTGACGGCGAACTCACCCCAGCTGAAACCTGGCAGCACCAGCAGCATCACCGGCGAGTAGACGAAGACGAAGGGCACCAGCGCCTTGCCCAGCGCCAGGCGGAAGGCAGTGTTGCCCGTCTTGAACGGATCGGCATTGGCCATGCTCGCCGCCGCGTAGGCGGCGACGGCCACGGGCGGCGTGATGTCGGCCAGCACGCCGAAATAGAAGACGAAGAAGTGGCCGACGAGGTCGGGCACGCCCAGCAGCTTCAAGGCCGGCGCCGCCACCGCGACCATGATGATGTAGGTCGAGGTCGTGGGAATGCCGCAGCCCATCAGCACGCAGACGATGGCCAGCAGCACCAGGGTGAAGAACAGCACCAGCGCCTGCTCGCCCGAGCTGTAGCCCAGCAGGCCGGCGACCGCGGTGACCGGCCCGCTCTCCGACAGCGCTTTGGCCGCCTCGACGGTGATGAAGGCGATCTTGAAGCCGACGCCCGTGAGCGTGACGATGCCGATGATGATGCCGACGCAGGCGGCCGCCGCGCCGACCGCCAGCGCGTACTTGGCGCCGACGACGAAGCCGTCGACCAGCTCGGTCCATGGCAGCTTGGGTGCCTTGTTCAGCCACCACAGCGCCAGCAGCAGCGCGATCATCAGCACGCCGCTGATCTGCTCGAAGTTGTCGACGAAGAATGGCGGCAGGAACGAGCGACCCTTGAAGAAGAACACGAACCACAGCGCGACCAGCACGGCCTCGATGATCGGCGGACGGCCGGCGGTGCGCCGCGCCAAGCCCACGACCAGGCACAGCAGGATGCCGGTGAAAGCCGCGACATAGGGCGTGTAGTCGGCGAACAGCACGATCAGCAGGCCGAACAACGGAATGAGCGTCGGCCAGTCGCGCCGCAGTGACTGGCGCAGATTCGGCAGATCCTCCGGCGCTACACCGCGCAGGCCATAGCGCTTGGCCTCGAAATGCGTCTGCACGAAGACGCCGAAGAAATGCATGAAGGCCGGCAGGATCGCCGCGACGATGATCGTCTGGTACGGCACGCCGAGATACTCGACCATCAGGAAGGCCGCGGCGCCCATCACCGGCGGCGTGATCTGTCCGCCAGTGCTGGCGGTCGCCTCGACCCCGGCCGCGAAGTGCTTCCTGTAGCCCAGCCGCGTCATCATCGGGATCGTGAGCGAGCCCACGGTCACGGCGTTGGCCACCGACGAGCCGGAAATCATGCCGAACAGCGCCGAACCGAAAATCGAGACTTTGGCCGGACCGCCGGCATAGCGGCCCGCCACCGCCATGGCGAGGTCGAGGAAGAGCTGGCCGAGGCCGATGCGCATGGCCAGCACGCCGAAGAGCACATAGTGGAACACGTAGGTCGCCACGACACCGATCGGGATGCCGTAGATGCCCTGGCTGGTGAGGTAGAGGTGGTTCACCACCTCGTTCCACGTCGCGCCGGGATGCACGAGGATGCCTGGCATCGACGGCCCGACCAGCGCATAGACGATGAACACGCCGGCGATGATCACCAGCGGCCAGCCCATGGTGCGCCGCGTCGCCTCCAGCACGGCCACGATCAGCACCGTGCCCATGATCACGTCGATGCTCAGCGGGTTGCCGACGCGAAACGCCAGGTCGTGGAAGACGAAGGGGATGTAGAGCGCCGCCACGACCGTCGCGACCATCAGCAGCCAGTCGAACAACGGCACGCCGCCGGGCGACAGCAGCGAGGACCGGCGCGCGTCGTCGGCCTTGCTGCCGACCAGGGCGAAGACCAGGAAGATCAGGCCGATGACGAAGGCCATGTGGATGCCGCGATGCGTCGTCTCGCGCAACAGCCCGAAGCCCGCGGTGTAGAAGTGGAAGCACGACAGCGCGAACAGCAGGCCGGCAACAATCCACGACGCCGGCGGCAGGATGGGGCGGAAGCGGACCTCGGAGTCGAACTTGCGTTCGAGCGCCTCCGCCTTCTTGAGATCGATATCGGTGCTCATTGAGAATTCGTGAGAGATGAACCAGCGCATCTTCCTGGGACCGCCGGCGTCCCGCCGGCGGTCCCAGGAAGAGATCCCTCGCTGCGCTCGGGATGACGGAGAGGTGGCGGCGCCCTACTTCAGCATCCCCTTCTCCCGGTAGAACTTCTCCGCGCCGGGATGCAGCGGGATGCCGATGCCGGTGAGCGCGGTCTCGGCCTTGATCTCCTTGCCCTTGGCGTGGCCGGCGTCGAGCAGCTTGCGCGTATTGGCGTTCCACAGCGCCTGGACGATGCCGTAGACCAAAGCCTCAGATTGCCTGGTCGAGGTCAGCCATTGCGCGTTGACGCTCACCGTCTTGACGCCGGCGACGCCCTTGTAGGCGTTGTCGGGGATCGCGTCCTTGGCGAAGAAGCTATACTGCGACAGCAGCTTGTCGACCGCCGGCCCCTCGATCGGGATCAGCTCGATGCCGGAGGTCGCCGCCAGCTCGGCGATGGCACCCTGCGGATAGCCGGTGACGCTGATGAAGGCGTCGATCGCGCCGTCCTTGAGCTTGTCGGCGGATTGCTGCGGCTTGAGGTACTCGGCCTTGAGGTCCTTCTCGCTCATGCCGAAGGCGGCGAGGATCAGCCGGGCGTCGACCAGGGTGCCCGAGCCCGGCTCGTCCAGCGACACGCGCTTGCCCTTCAGATCGGTAACGCCCTTGATGCCGCTACCCTTGCGCGCCACGAGGTGGAAGCTCTCCGGATAGAGGTTGGCGATGGCGCGCAGCCCTTCGACCTTGGGCTTACCCTCGTAGATGCCGGTGCCGGTGTAGGCCCAGTAAGCCACGTCGGATTGCGAGAAGCCCGATTCGAGGCTGCCGCCGGCGATGCCGTTGACGTTGGCCACCGAGCCGTTGGTGGCAACGGCCGTGGCCACCAGGCCGGGCACGCCGCACGAGCCGCCGGCGTCGCAGGCGCGGCTGCCGGGCGGGTTGGAGACCGCGTTGGCGATCACGCCGGCCAGCGGATAGTAGGTGCCGGCCGTGCCCCCGGTGCCGATCCGGAAGAACTGCATCTGCTGCGCCGACGCGCCGGCGCTCATGACGCCGATCGCCAGCGCGGCGATCGCGGCGGTGGCCCATTTGCCGATGGACATATGGCTTCTCCCTGCGTGGTCAGGTCTGTGACGGCGACTCTAGAGCGAGCCGAGGCGTCGTGTCGCCATCAATTCACAGGCCATACAATTGAAGCGTCATCATCGCCCGGGCATAACTCGAGCGACCACAGTCCTCCGGGGGACCTCATCGATGGCTGGACACGGGCACGCGCCCCACGAACAAGCGGAGCACGCCGAGCATCATGGCGCCAGCAACAAGCAGATCGCGCTGCTGATCTCCGTGCTCGCCTTGCTGCTGGCGATCTCCGAGACGCTCGGCAAAGCGGCACAGACGACGACGCTGTCCCAGAACATCGAGGCCTCGAACCTCTGGGCGTTCTTCCAGGGCAAGACCGTGCGCCGCACCGTCGTGCAGTCGCACGCGCGCGAGCTGGAAATCATGCTGCCGTCCTTCAGCGATCCCAAGCAACGCGAGGCGGCCGAGACCATGGTCAAGCGCTGGAAGGAGGAAGCCGCGCGCTACGACACCGAGCCGGAGACGAACGAGGGCCGCAAGGAACTGGCCGCGCGCGCCAAGAAGGCCGAGAAGAAGCGCGATGACGCGGCGGCCGCCCACCACCACTACGAGGTGGCCTCGGCGGCGCTGCAGATCGCCATCGTGCTGGCGTCAGCCACCATCATCACCGGCATCGCCATGCTGACATGGTTCTCGGCCGGGCTCGGGATCGTCGGCGTAGCCTTCACCGGCATCGGCCTGTTCGCGCCGCACGCCATCCATCTGTTCTGAACCGGCTCACCTTCCCCCGCCAGCGGGGAAGGACTCCTAATTCACCCCCACCGCGCGGCTCATCGTCGGGCCGATCTCGTCGTGCACCACGAGGTCGGCGATGCGGTCCTGATCGGTGGGATCGCGGTTGATGATCACCAGCTTGGCGCCGTTGCGCTTGGCCATGGTCGGGAACGCCGCCGCCGGATAGACCACCAGCGAGCTGCCCAGCACGATGAACAGGTCGGCCGCCATGGTCTCCTCCTGGGCGCGCGCCATGGGCACCACGGGCATCGCCTGGCCGAAGGAGATCGTCGCCGTCTTGACGATGCCGCCGCACTTGGCGCAGTCCGGCAAGGTCTCGTTCCTGGCGAAGGTCGCCTTGATGTCGTCGAGCTCGTGCCGCTCGCCGCAATCGAGGCAGGTGGCGTAGGTCGAGTTGCCGTGCAGCTCGATCACCTTGGAGTCCGGCACGCCCGAGGCCTGGTGCAGGCCGTCGACGTTCTGGGTGATGATCGCGCTCATCTTGCCGGTCTCGACCAGCCGCGCCATGGCGCGATGGCCGGCGTTGGGCGTCGCCTTGCGCATCACCTCGTCGGTGGCGAATTTGCGCCGCCAGGATTCGCGGCGCATCTCCTCCGACGCCATGAAGTCCTGGAACTGGATCGGCTGGTAGCGCGTCCAGATGCCGCCGGGCGAGCGGAAGTCCGGGATGCCCGACTCGGTCGAGATGCCGGCGCCCGTGAAGCCCACGATGCGCTTGGCCTGGTCGAACAGCTTTCTGAGATCGTCGTGCTGGGCCATGGCGGCAGTATAGCCGCCTTAGGCCCGCTTCACGAGAGCCAGCGCTTGCGCCGACGGTAGTGCTTGACGTCGCGATAGGACGTCCGGCCGCCGACCTCGTTCAGGCCGAGGTAGAACTCCTTGATGTCGGAGTTCGAGCGCAGCTTCTCGGCGTCGCCCTCGAGCACGATGCGGCCGTTCTCCATCACGTAGCCGTGCCGCGCGATCTCCAGCGCCAGGGTCGCGTTCTGCTCGACCAGCAGGACCGTGAGCTTCTCCTCCTTCACCAGCTTCTGGACGTTGGCGAAGATCTCCTCGACCAGCATCGGCGCCAGGCCCAGCGACGGCTCGTCGAGCAGCACCACCTTGGGATCGCTCATCAGCGCCCGGCCGATCGCCAGCATCTGCTGCTCGCCGCCCGACAGGTAACCCGACTGCTGGTCGCGCCGCTCCTTCAGGCGCGGGAAGTAGTCGTAGACCATGCCGATGCGCTCGCGCACGCGGCGCGGCTCGCGCTGCGTGTGGCCGCCCGCGATCAGATTTTCCTCGGTGGTCAGGTGCTCGAAGACGCGCCGGCCCTCGAAGACCTGCACCAGCCCGAGCCGGGTGACGTCGAAGGCGCGCAGGCCGTCGATGCGCTTGCCGCCGAACTCGATGGAGCCCTTCGTCACCTCGCCGCGCTCGCTGCGCAGCACGCCCGAGATGGCCTTCAGCGTCGTCGTCTTGCCGGCGCCGTTGGCGCCGAGGATGGTCGTGATCTCCCCCTCGCGCACCTGCACGGACACGCCCTTCAGGACGAGGATGACGCCGTCGTAGACGACCTCGATGTTGTTCAGGGACAGCATCCGTCCATCCGTGTGATCGCTGGAGAATGGCGCGGGGCGGACGCGCCGCCCGCCCCGCGCCCGTCCGTCAGGACTTCTTCGCTTCGGCCTCGAGGTGCTTCTTGATGATGTCGCGGTAGGCCTGGAACCAGTCGGTCGACTTGACCAGCTTGCCGCCCTTCACGGTCCACACCTGGGCGAAGCCGCCGCCCTCGTGGTCCTCGGCCGAGAACTGCAGCGGCGGGACCATGCCGCCCAGCGTGAAGTTGCGCACCGCGCGCAGCCCGTTGCGCACCTCCTCGCCCGTCGGCATCGCGCCGCCCTTCGCCTTGACGGCGTTGCGGAAGGCCTCGACGTGCAGCGCCGCGACGAACACGCCGCGGTTATAGTAGACGGTCGAGTCCATCTCCTTCGGCACCGCCTTGCCCTGGGCCTTGTACATCGCCTCGATGTCGCGCAGGACCTGGAAGTCCTTGCCGACGCCGGCGAACTGCAGGGTGTTGTAGCCCTCGGCGAAGGCCATGCCGCCGGCGGCCTGGATATCGGCCTCGGCCGAGGCCCAGACGAAGCCGATCACCTTGCTCAGCGGGTAGCCCTTGCCCTTGAGCTCCTTGATCGCCACCGACGGCGCGCGGCCGAAGAGATGGGCGATCACGAAGTCGGGGCGGAATCGCCCGGTGATGTCGAGCACCTGCGCGCCCATCTCGACGCCCGGCGCCGGCACCGCGAAGGTGCGCAGCTCGAAGCCCTCGAGCTTGGCGAGGTCCTCGAAGATGCCCATGGGCTCCTTGCCGGCCGGGTTGTCGAAGAACAGGTAGGCGATCTTCTTGCCCTTGAGGCTGCCGCCCAGCCGGTCCTTGGCGAACTTGACCGACGCCGTCGCCTGCGACCAGTAGCTCGCCGCCACCGGGAAGACGTAGGGCGAGCGCCGGCCATCGGCCGCCGCCGCCGTGCCGAAGCCCGGCGAGGTGCCGAGGATCTTGTCCTCTTCCAGCCGCTTCGCCAGCGCCGCGGTGTGCGGCGTGCCGTACAGACCGGTCAGCACCGCGCCTTCCTTCTTGAAGCGCTCGTGCGCCTCGACGGCCGGCGGCACCTTGTACTCGTTGTCGATCTCCATGACGCGGATGCGGAAGCCCTCGACGCCGCCCCTGCTGTTCACCAGGCTGATGTAGTCGTGATAGCCGGGGCACAGGAACACGCCGACCGTCTGGGTCGCGCCCGTCCGGTCGCAGTGCAATCCGAACACCGCCTCTTTGCCCTGGCCGAACGCCTGCCCGGCCAACGCCAGGGAGCCCGCCACGATGGCCACTCCGAGACCTCTGCGCATCAAAGCCATGCCAACCTCCCTTGTCGTTCCCACCACGATGGGCCCCCTCAATACGAGAAAGGCCAGACCCGGAAGTAGTTCCGGATATTCCGCCAGAGCCGGTTCAGTCCCTCGGGTTCGACCACGAGGAAGAAGATGATCAGCCCGCCGAAGATGATCAGCCTCAGGCTAGCCGCCACGCTCGACAGCTCGCCGGCGTCGAAGAAGTAGACGCCGACCGACTCGACGAGCAGCCTGATCGCGATCGGCAGCAGGGTGACGAAGATGGCGCCCAGGATCGTGCCCAGCACCGAGCCCAGCCCGCCGATGATGATCATCGCCAGATAGTCGATCGAGACGACGAGCTGGAACTGCTCGTAGTTGGCGATGCCGAAGTAATAGGTGTACAGGACGCCGCAGACGCCCGCGTAGAACGACGAGATGGCGAAGGCCATCAGCTTGTAGCGGTAGATGTTGATGCCGATGATCTCGGCGGCGATGTCCTGGTCGCGCACCGCGACGAAGGCCCGGCCGATCCGGCTGCGCATCAGGTTCAGCGTCGCCACGATCGCCAGGACGGCGAAGAACAGCAGGAAGAAGTAGAGCTCGCCCTGGGTGTTGAGCGCGACGCCGAACAGCGACGGACGCGGCACCTCGATCGACGCCTGGGCGCCGCCGGAGATCGCCGGCACGCGATTGAAGGTCCACTCGATGATCAGCTGCCCGGCCAGCGTGGCGATCGCGAGATACAGACCCTTGATGCGCAGGCTGGGCATGCCGACGATGACGCCGATCAGCGCCGCCATCAGCCCGCCGGCCGGCAGCGTGAGCCAGAACGGCAGGTCGAGCTTCACCGCCAGGTTGGCGGCCGTGTAGGCGCCGACCGACATGAAGGCGCCGTGGCCGATCGATATCTGGCCGGTGTAGCCGACGAGGATGTTCAGCCCCAGCGCGCCGACGATGGCGATGAAGATCAGATTGAGGATCGACAGGTAGTAGGAGTGCACGAAGAGCGGCAGGACGATGGCGAAGATCGCCAGCAGGACCACGACGGTCCAGCGCGCGACCGGCAGCGGGTAGAGCGCCATGTCGGCGCCGTAGCTGGTCTTGAACACTCCGGATTCGCGATGGAACATGGCCCGCTTTCCGCCCTAGACGCGTTCGATCTTGCGCTTGCCGAAGATTCCGTAGGGTCGGAACATCAGCACGAGGATCATGAGGAGATAAGGCGCGAAGTCCTTCGTGCCGCCGCCGACATAGGGGTCGAGGTAGCCGGCCGCCAGCGACTCGACGATGCCGATGATCAGCCCGCCGACCAGCGCGCCGCCGATCGAGTCGAGGCCGCCCAGGATCACGACGGGAAAGACCTTCAGGCCGATGACCGCGACGTGCACGTCGACGCCCAGCATGCTGCCCCACAGGACGCCGCCCAGCGCCGAGACGATGCCCGCCATCGCCCACGCCAGCGCGAAATAGCGCTCGACGTTGATGCCCATGGCCATGGCGACCTGCTGATTGTCGGCCACCGCGCGCATCGCCACGCCCATGCGGCTCTTCTTGAAGAACCAGGTGAAGGCGACGAAGAACAGCACCGCGACGATGGCGCCGACGACCTGGATCGGCGGCAGGCTGGCGGCGCCGAGGCGGACCGGCTCGTCGCCGACCGGCAGCGGCAGGGCGCGCGTCTCGCCGCCGATCGTGATCGGCGGCAGGCCGCGCAGCATGGCCGCCAGGCCGATCGTGGCCATGATGACGGCGACGACCGGCCGGCCGAGCAGCGGGCGCAGCACGACGCGTTCGAGACCGAAGCTGAAGCCGATCATCAGCGCGACCGCCAGCAGCACCGCGGCGATCACCGGCATGCCGCCGATGCCCAGCGCCAGCGCGGCGGCGAACGAGGCCAGCATCACGAACTCGCCCTGCGCGAAGTTGATCGCGTCGGTCGCCTTGTAGACGAGCACGAAGCCGAGCGCGATCAGCGCGTACATCAGGCCGATCGAGGCGCCGTTGACGAGCAGCGCCCACAAGAAGCCGAGGTCTTCCGAGGACATCCCGCCCCTCCTCAGGCCGCCTGGCGGCCGGACGCGTCCGCCGCCGGCACGTCGTGGATCGCGATGGTCTGGGTGATGGTCGACTTGCGGCCGTCCTCGAAGGTGATCTCCAGCGTCACGTCGACCGAGGACTTGCCGCCGTAGAACGCGTCGATCACGGCGGCGTACTTCTCCGCGACGAACCGCCGCCGCACCTTGCGGGTGCGGGTCATCTCGGCGTCGTCGGCGTCGAGTTCCTTGTTGAGCAGCAGCAACCGGCGGACGCGCGCCGCGTCCGGCAGGCCGCGATTGGCCTTGGCGACCTCCTCGATCGCCAGCCGCGCGACCTCGGGCTTGCGGCTGAGGTCCATGAAGCTGGTGTACGCCAGGCCGCGCTTCTCGGCCCAGTTGCCGACCGTGCTGATGTCGATGGCGATCATCGCGGCGACGAAGGGGCGCTGGTCGCCGAAGGCGACGACCTCGCGGATGAAGGGGCTGAACTTGAGCTTGTTCTCGACGAACTGCGGCGCGAAGGGCGTGCCGTCCGCCAGCTTGCCGACGTCCTTGGCCCGGTCGATGATCACGACGTGGCCCTGCTTGTCGACGAAGCCGGCGTCGCCGGTGCGCAGCCAGCCGTCGTCGGTCAGGGTGTCGCGCGTGACGTCGTCCTGCTTGAAGTAGCCCTTGAAGATGTTGTCGCCGCTGACCTGCACCTCGCCGCCCTCCGCCACCCGCACCGCCACGCCCGGCAGGGTGCGCCCGACGGTGTTGGGATTGGCCTCGGCGTCGGGCTGCACGGCGATCAGTGCGCTGGCCTCGGTGGCGCCATAGACCTGCTTGAGGTTGACCCCGAACGAGCGGAAGAAGCGGAAATTGTCCGGCCCCAGCGGCGCGCCGCCGGTGTAGCAGGTCCGGGCGTTGCGCAGACCCAGCTGGTCGCGCACCGGGCCGTAGACGAAGAACGTGCCCAGCGCGTAGCCGAGGCGATCCATGAACGGAACGGGCCGGCCTTCCGAGCGCGCCAGCTCGACCCGTTCGGCAAGCCCGCGAAAGCGCTCGTACACCCAGCGCTTCAGCGGCGTGGCGTCGCCGCTCTTCACCTGCATCGTCGTCAGCATGTTCTCCCAGATGCGCGGCGGCGCCAGCAGCGCGTCGGGACCGAGCTCGCGCAGGTCGCGCTGCACCGTCTCGGGATTCTCCGGGCAGTTGCCGACGATCGGCACGACGAGGCCGACGCCGACGGTGAAGGTGGTGTCGCCGACCCAGGCCATCGGCAGGTAGGACAGCCAATTGTCGCCGATCCTGACCCCCTCGGCCGCGGCGAAGCTCTCGGCGACCGAGATCATGTTGCGATGCGACAGCATCACGCCCTTGGGATTGCCCGTCGTGCCCGAGGTATAGGCGATCATCGCGAGGTCGTCGGCCGAGCCCTTGGCCGCCTCGGCGGCGAACATGGCGGCGTCCGCCGCGCGGCCCGCCTCCTGGACCTCGGCGAACGAGCGGATGAAATCGTGCTTGCGATAGGCGCCCATGCCGCGCGGATCGTCGTAGATCAGCCAGCGCAGCTTCGGCAGCCGCTCGCGCAGCGACAGTATCTTGTCGACCTGCTCCTGGTCCTCGGCGACGACGACCGACACCTCGGCGTGGTTCAGCACGTAGACCAGCTCGCTGGCGATCGAGTCCTGGTAGACCGGCACCGAGTATCCGCCCAGGGCCTGCGCCGCGATCTGCGCGAAATACAGACGCGGCCGGTTGTCGCCGACCACCGTCAGCTTCTCGCCGCGCGCGAAGCCCAGGGCCTTGAGGCCCAGGGCGAAGGCCCGCGTCTCCTCGAGGTACTGGGCCCAGGAATAGGTGCGCCAGATGCCGAGGTTCTTCTCGCGCAGCGCCGGCTCGTCCGCCCGCTCGCGCGCGTTGCGCAGCATCAGCTTGGGCAGCGTATCGGTGTCTTTCGACCGCAGGACGCTCATGCCGCCGCCGCTCCCTTCGAGGTGCCCAGATAGGCCTGGATGACCCGCGGATCGCGCTGCACCTCGTCGGGCGTGCCGCCGCCGATGCGTCGACCGCGATCCAGCACCACGACCTGGTCGGAGATGTCCATGACCACGCCCATGTCGTGCTCGATGAGGACGACGGTGACGCCGCGCTCCTGGTTCACGTCCAGGATGAAGCGCGCCATGTCCTCCTTCTCCTCCTGGTTCATGCCGCCCATGGGCTCGTCGAGCAGGAGGATCTTGGGCTCCAGCGCCAGCGCGCGGCCGAGCTCGACGCGCTTGCGCAGGCCATAGGCCAGCGCCGCCGTCTGCTGCTTGCGCAGGTCCTGGAGCTTGAGGAACTCGATGATCTCCTCGCAGCGCTGGCGGTGCGCGATCTCCTCCTTCCGCGCCCAGCCCCAGTAAAGCGCGCTCGCCAGCACGCCCGACTTCATGTGCACGTGGCGTCCGAGCATGAGGTTGTCGAGCACCGTCAGGCCGCTGAACAGCGCGATGTTCTGGAAGGTCCGCGCGATGCCGAGCGCGGCGATCTCGCTGGGCCGCTTCGACGTGATGTCGTCGCCGCGCAGGCGGATGCTGCCGGTGTCCGGCTTGTAGAAGCCCGAGATCATGTTGAGCAGCGACGTCTTGCCGGCGCCGTTGGGGCCGATGACGGACAGGATGCGTCCCTCGGGGACGGTCATCGCCACGTTCTCGACCGCCGTCACGCCGCCGAACTTCTTCGAGACATCCGCGATATCGAGGACGATCTTCGCCGCCGGCGCGCCTCGCGCGCTGGAAACCGACGCTTCTGTCATGGCCCTAGCCCCGTCCGGCCACGGCCGACGAATCGTTCGATGCCAACCCAGTTCCTCCCATACGGCCCAGCCACTTTCGCCTCGTTGTCACCGAAAGAGTCCCGGCGCCGTGCGTTCGTTAGGCTGCGTTCTGCCCACTTGTCTTGACCGATCATGCTGCGTCCGTACGGGAAAGACAACACGAAGCTGACGCGCGACGGCGGCCGTCGGATCGCCATGCGGGTTGTCGCCCCGGCCCTCTGGTCATACCATCGCGCCCGCCGGACCCACGGGGAGGCCTCGCCATGCGCCGCTACATCGTCTGCCTGACCTTCGACCACGACCACATGTCGGGCTTCATCTCGCGCGGCATGACCTCGCCGACGGCGATCTCGCGCGGCGAGTACGATCTCGTCGCCATCCCCCGCATCGTCGAGCTGCTGAAGCGCTACGACATCAAGGCGACCTTCTTCACGCCGGGCCACACCATCGACAGCGCAACCGCCAGCGTCGAGTCCTATGTCGCGGCCGGCCACGAGCTGGCGCATCACGGCTGGACCCATCGCCTGCCCGTCTCGCTCAGCCGCGAGGAGGAGGAAGAGGAGATCGTGCGCGGCAACGAGTCGATCAAGCGCGTGTCGGGCAGATATGCGCGCGGCTATCGCTCGCCGGCCTGGGATCTGAGCCCGCACAGCATCGAGCTGCTGCTCAAGCACGGCATGCGCTACGACAGCTCGATGATGGGCGACGACTACGATTGCTACTGGGCGCGCCAGGGCGACCAGGCCGAGCTGCTGAAGCACTTCGTGCGCGGCCGCGAGACCTCGCTGCTGGAGATGCCGATCTCCTGGTCGCTCGACGACTACCCGCACTTCGAATACATGCGTCTGCCCACCGGCGGCGTGCAGCAGGGGCTGATGAACGCCGGCGGTGTGCTCGAGAACTTCGTCGACGACTTCATCTACATGACCCGCGTGCGTGAGCGCGGCATCCTCACCTACACTTTCCATCCGCATGTCATCGGTCGTGGCCATCGCATGATCATGATGGAGCGGCTGATCCAGAAGCTGATCGAGCATGGCGCGGTGTTCATGACCATGGAGGCCGCCATGGCCGAGTGGCTGTCGTGGCGCACGGCGGAGCGCCGGGCGGCGGAGTAGTCTCTACCTTCCCCCGCTTGCGGGGGAAGGTGCCCGAAGGGCGGATGGGGGTGCCGGCATAGCGGTCAGTCGCGGACAGTGGGGTTGTCGTACCAACCACCCCTATCCGGCGCTTCGCGCCACCTTCCCCCGCCAGCGGGGGAAGGTATCTCGTCTTACCGAATCGCCAGCCTCAGCATTCGGCAGATCGTGACCATCTTGCCGATCGGGTGATCGACGAAGAGCGTGATCGCTTTGCGCGCCGCGGCGCGCTCCGCCGGCGGCAGGTGGGCGGCGCTCGACGGCTTCAGCATCGCGGCCAGCGAACGCGCGCGCGCCCTGGCGCCGGCGAGGTTGTCGGCGATCGCGCCGCCGAGGCTGCCGTCGGCGTCGGCCGGCGCGAGCAACGTCCACGCCAACGCCAGCACACCCGGCCAGTGCGCGAGGTGGCGATACATGCTGGCCAGCACCCTGCCCTCGTCGCGCTCGCCCAGCATGTTGAGCCGCAGTACCAGCGCCCAGGTCTCGGGCGCCACATCGCTTTCGTTCAGCAGCCTGGGCAATGCGCCCTCGACGCCGCCGGTGCGACCGCCGCTCGCCTGCCCGCCCAACGCGACGTCGCCGTCGAGGCTGGCGAGCAGCGACGACAGCGCCAACAGATTCATGGTGTTGCTGCGGTCGTACGTCGCGATCACCGTCTTCACGCCCGACATCGCCGCGGCATCGAGACCGACCGATGTCAGTACCTCGGACGGTACACGCGGCAGGTCGAGCAGCCGCATGCGCGCGCGCAAACGCTCGGCCTCGGCCTCGATGACGCCGTCGACATAGAGCGGTCGCACCGCGCTCCACGCCCAGGGCAGCGCGCCCTCGATGGTGGCGAGGTGGCGCCAGATCAGGTTGACGACGCCGACGCCCAGGGTGGCGCGGATATCGGCGAACAGCGCGGCGAGCTCGCCGGTCGCCGCGCCCTCGTCGATCGCCGCGATGCTCACTCGGCGGCGGCCTTCGCCGAATCCTGGCCGAGCACCGTGAAGAACGAAGCCGACTTCGGCTGCTGCGGGAGCTCGACCTGGCCGGCCTGCAGGCGCGCGAAACGCGCCGGCTTGCCGCGCACGATCTCCCCCTCGTGCGTGCTGGGCATCGGGTTGCGCGCGATCGGCACGGCGTCGGCCGCCGTGTAGACGCAGATATAGAGGCCGCGCGAGTGATCGCTGCGGTTGGGCTCCGAGCCATGCGCCAGCTTGGTGTGCATCAGGCAGACCGAGCCGGCCTTGCCGTAACACGGCACGCTCTTGGCCTTGAGCTCCGCTTCGACCTTGGGATCGACCGCGCCGGTGAAGCGTTCGCCCTGGAAGAGCGAGAGCATCGGCCCCTTGTGCGAGCCGGGCACCACGGTCAGCGCGCCATTGGTCGGATCGTTGTCGTCGAGGAAGAGCAGCGCGGTGACGATGTCGTCGTTGGTGTGCGGCGTGTAGGCGAAGTCCTGGTGGTAGTCGACCTGGGTCTTCGCGCCGGACAGTTTCAGATTGATCTTGCAGTGATGGAACTTCACGTCGGGGCCGATCAGGTCGGCCACCATGTCGACCGTGCCGGCGTCGCGCATCACCTCGAGATAGGCCTCGGAGATGTCGGAGGGATTGTTGATGCGCCGGAGCGCCGGCTTGGCCGCGCTGTGCTCGGTACCCATGTCGAAGCGCGGCCGGCCGTCGACCGTGGGCGTTCCGAAGGGCTGGGTATGCGCGCGACTCTGCTCGACCCAGGTGTCGATCTCCGCCCGCAGCGCCGCGAGCTGCTTGGGCGTCACCGCGTCCTCGACGACGAGATAGCCGTCGCGCCAGAAATCCTCGACCTGGGACTTGGTCAGCCGCATGGTTGGTCTCCTGTGTCTCTACCGCCCCCCGTCATCCCGAGCGCAGCGAGGGATCTCGTGATAGCAGCGCCCCGTTTCGAGGAGATCCCTCGCTGCACTCGGGATGACGGGCGACGGAGCGCATTACCGTCGCAAGGTGATCATCAGCTCGTCGGCATAGGAATAGTCGCGCGGGTCGACCGCCGGCGGCCCGCCGCCGCGTGCGGCGAACAGGTTGCCGCCGCGGTAGCGCGCCTCGAAGCCGCCGGTGATTGTCTCGTAACCCGACAGCGAGCAGGCCACGATCAGCGGCGCGGTGCCCTTGGTCACCCTGATGCTCCCCGGTGTCGCCGGCACGGCGCCGACCGAGAGGTTGTCCCGCGTGACCTGGCAGGAGGCGCCGGGCGGATCGGACCGCACCGTTACCACCTGCTCGGCCGCCTCGTCGGCACAGGCCGACAGGCACAGCGCCGCTATGACCCAACCACTCGCTCGTCGCATCGCCGATCCTCGTACCCGATCTGTCCTTCTATCTCACCTTCGCCTCGGTGGGGAAGCTGTCGCCCATTGCTTCAATGCTTCGTAGGAGTCCGGCGGGTCGCCGGGCTTCCGTCCGCCCGAACTGATGATCTTGGCGTTCGGATGCAAGCCGGACACGTGGCGCCACAAGATGGGGGCCGCCAGGTGCGGCGGATCGGGCGGACCCAATCCCCGCAGCACGATCGGCTCCGCCTCGGGCTCCTCGAGAATCTCCGGCTCGGGCTTGAGTTCGGGCTCGGGCTCGGGTGGCGCCTGCGCCAGCCCGAGCTGGCGCTCCAGCTCGATGCGCCGCTCGCGCTCGAACCGCAGCACTCGCTGCAGGCCCTCGACCACCTCCCGAAATCGTCCCTGCTCTTCCGCCGAGACCTCCGGCGCCGGCTTCTCGCCGAACAGGTCGAGCCGCTTGGTCAGCTGGTCGAGCGCGCGCAGCTTGTCCAGCTTGATCCGCACCCGCCGCGGTCGCGACTCGGTGCCCTCGATGACCGTGAGGTCGACCAGCCCCGCCCGCTGGGCGCGATCCGCCCTGGCCAGGTCGATGCGCACGCCGCCGTCGGCGTCGACATCTACAAAGTCGTCGATATTGGCGAAGGCGATGCGGGCGTATTCCCTGGCCATGCGCTCGGGACCGATCGCCAGCGCCCGCGTGAGGCGCCGCTTGCCGTCGGCGATCGCCGCCGCGATCTCCGGCCGGTGCAGCAGCCGCGACGCGTTGCCCGCGGCGCTCTGCGGGCTGTAGCCGGCGCGGATATAGGCGTGGGTGGCGTTGAAGTCCTCGAGGTAGGCCGCCACGAAGCGGGCGTGGCGCGGCGAGAGGCGGTCGGTGGGTTTCGCAGGTTCGGTGGTCGTCATGGACGCCATTGTACGCGCTTCGGCTCGACACCCCCGAAATCCGCCCCTAGGAGCGTCGAAATGATGGCGTTTGAGAAGGTTTGCGCGATGTGCGCACGGCGACACATACGTGCCTAGCATATACAAATATGCATTATATATCAATTATTTATATAGTTTTATTAAACTAATATGAGAAACAGAATCAGATCATTTTGCATTCCGCAAATATCGGTTCGTTTCGTGTCAGATCGGCAGCTTGCGGAAGATCTTGTAGGGCACTGATTTGATGATGGTCATGATGACGAACCAGAACCAGGGGAAGTAGGACTCGCCCTCGCCCTTGCCGTCGGCCAGCTTCAGCGCCCGTTCGGCCAGCGCCCTGGGCTCAGCCATCAACGGGCCGTCCTTGACGTTGCCCCAGCTCATGCCGGTGTCGATGAAGCCCGGCTTGATGTTGATCACCCGCACGCCGGAACGACCCAGCACGATGCGCAGCCCCTGCAGGAAGGTGTGCAGCCCCGCCTTGGCCGAGCCGTAGGTGTAATTCGACGCCCGCCCCCTGTCGCCGGCCACCGAACCCAGCACCACGACCACGCCCTTGCGCTTCTCCAGCACCGGCTTGAGCCACAGCAGGACCGAGGCCGCGCCAGTGAAGTTGGCGTTGATGACATGCGCGCCGAGCTCGGGAGTGGCGTCGATCTCGGCTTGCGAGGGCATGAAGCCGAAGGCGACGAACACGCCAACCGACCCCTCGCCGCCCTCGTCGAAGCGGCGCACGAAGGCCTCGTGCGCGGCCATGTCGAGCGCATCGAACTCGACCACCGACACGGCGCGCTCGCTGCGCGCCCGAATGTCGGCGGCGCTGCGCTCCATGTCCTCCATGTCGCGCCCGGCGAGCACGATGTCGGCGCCGGAGGCGGCGGCCACCCGTGCGAACTCACGCGCGATCGGCGAGGTGGCGCCCAGGATCAGCCAGCGGGACATGGTCATGGCGCGCCTCCGCGGATTCCCAGCCGTCTGGACATGGTCGAACCCAGCCGCCGCTTCGGATCGACGCGCTCGAGCACGTCCTGGAACTCGGGCAGGCGCGGATACATCGCGGCGAAACCCTGCGCCGAGAGGCAGGAATCCTTGGCGAGATAGACGCGGCCGCCATGCTCCAGCGTGATGCGTTCGAGGTCGCCCAGCAGCTCGACGACACCTGGCCGGTTGGGGAAGTCGAGCGCCACGGCGTAGCCCGCCATCGGAAAGGCCAGCATGCCCGTCCCGGCCGGCCCCATCGCCTTGAGCACCGCGAGGAAGGAGCCGGCGCGCGACGCGCGGATGCGTTCGAGCAGCGGCACCAGCGCGGCGGCCGGTACGATGCTCTGGAACTGGCGGAAGCCGGGCTTGCCGTACATGCGGTTCCAGCCCCGCAGCGAGTCGAGCGGGAACAGGAACTTGTCGTAGCCGCGCAGGCTCTCGCGGCCATTGCTCGGCATGCGCGCGCGATAGAGCGCGTTGAAGGCGCGCACCGACAGCGGATTGAGCACCAGCGACGGCGGCGTGATCGGCAGACTCCTGGCCTTGCGTGGCTTGATCTGGATGCTGGTGGGCGACACCGTCGCCGTCTCGACGATGCCGCGGCCCAGGCCGCCGCCGCCGGCCAGCGCGTCGAACCAGGCCACCGAGTAGGTGGCGCTCGCCTCCTCGTGCAGCTTGGCCAGCAGCGCGTCGAGATCGGGCACCGGCCGCTCGCGCACGATCAGCGCGTTGGACGGCACACGGGTCAGGCGCAGGCAGGCGGTGACGATGATGCCGGTCAGCCCGATGCCGCCCACGGTGGCGTCGAACAGCGCCGCGTCGCTCTCGCGCGACACCCGGACGATCTCGCCATCGGGCAGCATCAGCTCGAACCACCCGACATGCGCGGCGAAGGCTCCGTCCTTCTCGTGGTTCTTGCCGTGCACGTCGTTGGCGATCGCACCGCCCACGGTGACGAAGGCCGAGCCCGGGCAGACCGGCACGATAAAGCCGCGCGGCAGGAAGATATCGAGCAGGCTGCGCAGGCTGATGCCCGCCTCGACGACGACCTCGCCCGTCGTGGCGTCGAAGCTTACCAGGCGATCAAGCCGCTCGGTCAGCACCAGGCGGCCGCCCTCGTTGACGGCGCAATCGCCGTAGCTGCGGCCCAGGCCGCGCGCGATCACGGTTCCCGCCCCGCCGCCGGTCATCGCCGCGCGCAATTGCGACAGCCGCTCCGGCCGCGCCGCCTCGCAGGTGCCGTAGGGCAGCCGTCCCCAGCCGCTGAAGGTGGCGGTCTTCCACATCATGCCGTCGCCCCCCGGATCTTGCCGTCAGCCGTGACGCGCCGCATGGCGAGCGGCAGGAATCCCATGCCCAGCGCCACCGAGAACCACAGCGTCGTCACGCGCACGAGCGCCGTGGTCGTCACCGCGATCTCGAACGACACGCCACGCTGCGTCAGCAACGCCACCATGCCGATCTCCGTGCCACCCAGCCCGCCGGGCAGCATGGTCGCCGAGCCCAGCACCATCGACACCGCGAAGGCCACCGCCGCGCCCCAGATATCGATGGCGCCGCCCAGCGCGCGCACCACCCACCAGACCTGGATTACCTCGGCGAACCAGCCGACGAGCGAGAGCAGCAGCGCCGCCATCAGACGCCACGGCGAGCCGAGCTTGGCCAATTGCTTGACCGCGATGCGCAGGCGGCCGAACAGCCTGGGCCAGCGCCGCACGACGCCATAGCCCCAGCCTACCATGATCGCGAGGTAGCGCGGGCGCACCGCGAGGAACACGGCGATCAGAGTGATGACGGCCATCGGCGCGATCGCCACGACGCTGGCTTGCAGGAGCGCGATGCCGATGAGCGCGATCAGCACCAGGGCGGTGGCGTCGGCGATGCGGTCGGCGGCGATCAGCGCCAGGGTGCGCTCGTAGCCATGCCCGTGGCCACGGCGCAGGAACCACAGGCGCAGCGCCTCGCCGATCTTGCCCGGTGTCACGGTCATGGCGAAGCCGGCGACGTAGTACAGCGTGTCGCGCGGCAGGCTCACGCCCAGCCCCAGGCCGCGCGTGTAGAGGTGCCAGCGCAACGCGCGCGCGCCGTAGTTGACCAGCGACAGTCCGAGGCAGCCGAGCACGACGCCGGGGCTGATCTTGCCGATGGTCTCAACCATCGTCTTCGACTCGCCGAAGGCGAAGACCGCGGTGGCGACGAGAATCGACGCCAGCAGACCGCCCGCGAACCACCACACGGCCCGCCGCCGCCAGGCCTCGGGGCCCGACCGAGGCGCGGTCATGGGTCTTTGCCTTCTCCCCGCCTACGCGGAGAGAAGGAATCCTCAAGCCACGCGGCCATAGATCAGCACCACGAAAGTCGCGATCCAGCCGATCACGCACCACAGGATCATACGGTCGGTGAGCAGGATGCGGGTCGGCGAGCCGGAGCGTTCCTCTACCATGGTGATCTGCAGGTAGCGCAGGATGCCGGCGACCACGAAGGGCGTGGTGTAGAACACCTTGGTCGTGCCCAGGCGCTGCATCACGTTGGTGTCGGTGGCGTAGATCAGGTAGGTCACCAGGAGCGCGCCCAGGATCACGGCGATGATCGAATCGAGGAACGGCTTGGTGTAGCCCTCGATGCTCTTGCGGTGGCTCGAATCGAGGCCCTGCACGAGATCGTCGCGCCTCTTGGCGACGGCGAGGAACAACGCCAGCAGGCCGGTGGCGATCATCAGCCAGGCGCTGGCCTCGACGCCGATCAGGAACGCGCCGCCCTCGACGCGCAAGACGAAGCCCAGCGCGATCACCATGACGTCGATGATCGCCACCGACTTCAGGCCGAAGGTGTAGGCGACGTTGACCGCGAAGTAGAGCGCCACCACCCAGAAGAAGGCGCGCGGCAGCCACAGGAAGGCGCCTGCCAGCGCGAAGGCCAGCAGCGCCGCCATCAGGGCGAAGGCCACCGGCACCGCCACGGTGCCCGCCGCCAGCGGCCGGTGCTTCTTGCGCGGGTGCATGCGGTCGGACTCGCGGTCGCGATAGTCGTTCAGCACGTAGACCGCGCTGGAGACGGCGCAGAAGCAGGCGACGCCCAGCGCGACGTTGCGCAGGCCGGCGACAGTCAGCGCCGCCGGCGTGAAGAACAGCGGCGCGACGACAAACGCGTTCTTCACCCACTGCTCCGGCCGGATCAGCCGGACAATCGCCAGAACGCTCATGGGGCTTCCTGTCGTGTCGGTGTCGGCATACTACACCATGGGGTTGAAAGCCAGCCGGACACTAGGGGCTGTAGCTACGCTCCCCTACCAAGGGAGGGACTCCGACCGTCCCCCAAGGGCGCGCTCGCGCGCCCGAAGGCAGGGGAAGGTGGCGCGAAGCGCCGGGTGGGGGTGGTTCGTGCTACGATTCCCGTTGCCGTGACTGACCGCTATGCCGGCACCCCCAATCCGCCCTTCGGGCACCTTCTCCCCCCGCGAGGCCGGGGAAGGTAACAGCCAAGGAGCTGTGACCATGATCAAGGGCCTGCACCACAACGCCTATCGCTGCCGAGACTCCGAGGAAACGCGGGCCTTCTACGAGGATTTCCTCGGCCTGCCGCTCACCCACGCGCTGCACATCCAGGAGACCAAGACCGGTCGCGACACCTCGGTGTTGCACACCTTCTTCCGCATGGAGGACGGCTCCTGCCTTGCCTTCTTCGAGGCGCCCGACCGGCCCTTCGAGTTCAAGGATCAGCACGATTTCGATCTGCACATCGCGCTTGAGGTCAGCCCACGGGCGCTCCAGGACATGTTGGCCAAGGGCAAGGCCGAGGGTCGCGAGGTGCGCGGCGTCGCCAACCACGGCTTCATCGATTCGATCTATTTCCGCGATCCCAACGGCTACGTCATCGAGCTCACAGCGAAGAAGCCGGGCCATGACGCGGCGATGAACGCGGAGCGTCACGCGCATGAGATCCTGGGCGCCTGGCAGGCGGGCAAGCGCACGCCCGCGGCCGCCGCGTCCTGAGCGACACCATGCCCGACGAGTCGCAGGAGCCGGTGATCGACTCGATCGCCGCGATCACGCCGGCCCTGCTCCAGGGCCTGAACGCGCTCGAATTCGCCGCGCGCCATCTCAATCCGGCGCAGCTGCCGCAACTCGTCGACGCAGTGGCCGACCGCGGCCCGCCGCTGCAAACGGCCATCGAGCGCTGCAGGGCGATCGAGTGGCCCGAGCATCTCGTGCCGGTGCGCGATCGGCTGGTGGGCGCCGGCGAAGCCGTGCTCGAAAGCCTGACCGGCCTGGTCGAAGCCGTCGATGCGCCGCAGCCGATCGCCGTGGCCTATCGTTCGCTGCGCGGCTATGCGCGTGCCGCCGAGGCGATCTATCCGCTGGCCGGCTCGCTCAGGCCGATCAACATGTTCTTCCTCGACTCCGCCGCCCGCGCCGACGCCGAGCTTGTCGCCAAGCTGGCGGCGCGGGCCAACCCGGACGCCGAGGTCGGCGTGATGCACAGCAGCGACACGCCCGGCGAGCGCGGCGGCTTCTCGCTCTACGTGCCGGAGTACTACAGCGCCGATCGCGAATGGCCGCTGGTCGTGGCGCTGCACGGCGGCAGCGGCAACGGCCGCGCCTTCCTGTGGTCCTGGCTGCGCGACGCGCGCAGCCGCGGCGCCATCCTGCTGTCGCCCACCGCCGTGGGCAGCACCTGGTCGCTGATGGACCCGGAAGTCGACGCCCAGAACATCACGCGCATGATCGCCTTCATCGGCGAACGCTGGCGCATCGACCACGCCCGCATCCTGATGACCGGCATGAGCGACGGCGGCACCTTCACCTATGTCGGCGGCGTGCGCGAGGGCGCGCCCTTCACGCACTACGCGCCGGTGGCGGCGAGCTTCCATCCCATGATGCTCGGCATGATGGATCAGGACCAGTTGCGCGCCTGCCCACTCTACATCGTGCACGGCGCGCACGACTGGATGTTCCCGGCGGTCATGGCGCAGCAGGCGCGCGAGACTTTCGAGGCGGCCGGCGCGCGCGTCACCTACCGCGAGATCCCCGACCTCTCGCACACCTACCCGCGCGACGAGAACCCGAAGATCCTCGACTGGCTGACACGCGCGCCGTGATCGCTCGCCGCTACGGCTGGTAGAGGCTGACGACGCCGTCACGATCGACGCCGACCAGCGCCGCGCCGTCGCGTCGAGTCACCTGGCCATTCCACGAGCCGTTCGGTCCCGGGCGCAGGTCCCGCACGTCGGTGAAGCCCTGGGCGCGCAGGATCGACCGCGCATGCGCCTCGCCCGAATCGATCGCAGCCTCCGACATCGTGTCCGCACCCAGCGTCATCGATGTCGCCGACAGCGGGTTGTCGCTCATCGCCTTGTAGACGCCGTAGCTCGGGAAGATGTAGCCCGGACCGATGCCCGGGGTGTGGATGGCGCCGGGCGGGATGTCCGACAGGCGCGGCGTCTGGGCGACGGCGGCGCCTGCGAATCCGATGCCCGACAGTCCCATGATCGCGAGCGCGAGAATCGTCTTCTTCATGATCGGATCCCTCCTCCGGACTATGGGTTTCGGTCGGCCGCGCCAAGCACGTCGACCCGTCCTTGAGGTGGGAGGTCCATGTGGCGGACCAGGGGCGCCACCGGGGCAATTATGAGAACGAACAAGGCGCGCCGCGGATGAACATTCTTCCCGTCTCCTCGGCTTCGCGGGGAGAACGAAATCAGGCCGACACGGGCCGACCGGCGTCGGCCAGCACCTTGCCGCCCAGGCCGATGAAGCACACGCCGGCGGCGCGCTCGATCCAATGCTTGGCGCCCTGGAAGCGGCGCATGACGGGACCGGAGGACATGAAGAGGCTGACGCAGGCGTACCAGGTCAGCGACGAGAGCGTCACCAGGCCGATCATCAGCGCCATCAGCCAGACCGGTGTCGACGCGCTGACCGCGGTGGCGAAGACGCTGGCGAACAGCACGATCGCCTTGGGATTGGTCAAGGTCACCAGGAAGCCGAACAGGATCGTGCGCTTGCCCACCTGGCGCATCGGCTGGTTGAGATCGATCGCCTCGGGCTTCGCGCGCAGCAGCTTGATGCCGAGATAGATCAGGTAGGCGCCGCCGGCGACGCGCACCGCCCAGGTCAGCCACTGATACTCCATCAGGATCGCCGACAGGCCCAGCAGGCTGAGCGTGGCGTACATACACAGGCCGATCGACACGCCCAATGTCGTCATCAACCCGGCGCGCGTGCCGTAGGTCATCGAGGAGCGCACCACGGCCACGAAATCCGGCCCCGGCAGGATGAGCGCGGGGATGAAGACCGCGAAGACGCTGATGAGAACGAGCACGTGATCCATGGCCTGGACCCTACCCCTGCTTCGCCCCGTCGGTGATCGCCACCTTGTCGCGGATCATCGCATCGATCTCACCCTCACCGTAGCCGGCCTCGGCGAGAATCTCGCGGGTATGTTGGCCCAGGCGGGGCGCGAAGGTGCCGGTGGGCGGTTCAGTCTCGGACCAGGTGCTGGGCTCGCGCATGGTGCGGATGCGGCCTTCCGAGGGATGATCCGCAAAGACGAAGAAGCCGCTGTCCTTGAGATGCGGATCCTCGAGCAAGGTCTCCAGCGTGTGCGGCACCATGTGCGGGATGTCGATCTCGTGCAGCAGCTTGAGCCACTCCGCCGTCGTGCGCTCCTTCACCTCGGCGGCGACCATGTCGTAGAGCTGGTCGATATGCGCGGTGCGCGCGGCGATATCGGCGAAGCGCGGATCGCTGCGCAGCATCTCGCCCTTGCCGACCGCCTCAAAGAAGCGCCGCCACTGGCCGTCGTTGTAGCACAGCACGGCGAGGTGGCCGTCCTTCGTCGCATAGGGCTTGCGCGAACGCGACAGGGTGCGGGCGTAGCCCGGCGGGCCGAGTGGCGGATCGAAGGTCGAGCCCTGCATGTGCTCGGCCAGCACGAACTGCGCCATGGTCTCGAACATCGGCACTTCGATGTGCTGGCCCACACCCTTACGCGCGCGCGCCAGCAGGCCGGCGAGCAACGCGTTGGCTGCCGCGCCGCCGACAATGCGATCGATCGCCGCCATCGGGATGAAGCGCTGCTCGCCGGTCGATCGGTGCAGCAGGGTCGTGACGCCCGACGCCGCCTGGATCAGGTCGTCATAGGCCGGCCGGCCGGCGTAACGCCCGCCGCTGCCGTAGCCCACCATGCTGAGATAGACGATCGACGGATTGGCCGTGCGCACCGCGGCGTAGTCCAGCCCCAGCCGCTTCATCGCCGCCGGCCGGATATTGGTGGCCAGCGCGTCGACCTTGGCGGCCAGCCGAAAAATCGCGTCGCGCGCCGCCTTCTGTTTCAGATCGAGCACGATCGAGCGCTTGCCGCGCGCGTTGTGGTGAAAGCCGCCACCCATGCCGCGATGGCGCGCGCTGCTGCTGTAACGGCTGGAGTCGCCTTCCGGCGCCTCGACCTTGATCACGTCGGCGCCGAGGTCGGCCGCGATGCGCGTGCACCACGGGCCCATCTGCACAGTGGTGAGATCGAGGATGCGGAGGCCTTCGAGAGGTGTACTCATGATGCCGACGATATCACCCGATGCACAGCGCTCGGCCCGCTGCGAAAGCATGCCCCCTATTCCGCGCGCGAACAGCGCGCGATGTCGTCCTGATCATCCGATGCCATGCGACGGACGACTTCCACGGCTTCATCAATGAGCTTCGCCATGGCGACAACAAATGATTGGGAGCGGCCGTGGTCGAGGCGTGGGCCACGATGTGGCGTCCCCAGCGGGATTCGAACCCGCGTCGCCGCCGTGAAAGGGCGGTGTCCTGGGCCTCTAGACGATGGGGACCGCGAGGCGCGGCGGATGTGTAGCGGTTCGTGGCAGGAAATCAAGTCGCCCAATGGCTATGCGACATGACGGTCCCACCAGTCCCGGGTGCGGTACCAGGCGCCAACCAGGGGCAGGAACCACGGGTTGCCGCTGTAGCCGGGCATCGTGGGAAACTCCTGGCCGTCGAAGGCGTTGACCGGCTGGTTCGACCCGCCAGCGATCTTGCGCGCGGTCTGGTAGCCCAGATACGACATCATCGCCACGCCCGAGCCATTGCAGGCCATCAAATAGTGCATCCCCTGCTCCTGGCCCATATGCGGCAGGAAGTCGAAGGCGAAGGCGACGTTGCCGGTCCAGGCGTGCGTCACCTTGGTGCCCTTGAGCTGGGGCCAGCGGTCGAGCATGTAGCGGTGCAGCACCGGCGCGCTGACCTCGGGCGGAACCTGGGTAAAACGCGCGCGGCCGCCGAAGATCACCCGCTTGTTGTCGGGTGACTGGCGGTAGTAGCAGAGCACGCGCTTGGTATCGCTGATCACCCGGTTCTTCGGAATCAGGCTCTGGATCAGGTCCTCGGGCAGTTCCTCGGTGGCGATGATGTGGCTGGCCACCGGCACCAGCCGGCGCTTCAAGGTCGGCGTCAGATCGGTGGTGTAGCCGTTGGTGGCGATCACCACCTCCTTCGCCTCGATCGGGCCCTTGCTGGTCAAGACCGTAAAGCCGCCGGTCTTGCGCTCGATCTTCTCGGCGTCGCATTGCGCGCAGAGCTTCGCGCCGGCGCGACTCGCGGCCTTCAGCAGGCCGCCGTAGTACAGCGCCGGATGCAGCTGGCCGGTGCGCTCCACCACCATGCCGCCGTAGTAGTAGTCCGAGGCGATCTCCTCGCGCTGGCGCTCGCGCGGGATCATGTAGGTGCCCAGCCCGGCGCTGTCGTTGTAGGTGCCGGTCTTGGCCGCCTGCTCGTTGTAGTGCCGCTGGGTGTAGGCGCCGCTGAAGCGCCCGCTCATGCGCCAATGGCACTCGATGCCTTCGCGCTCGATCACGGTCTGGACCTGCGCCAGCGAATCGGCGGCATCGGCCAGCATGCGGGCCATCACCTTCTTCCACTCCTCGGGGTCGCTCTTCACGCCCTTGCCCGAGAAGCCCTTGCCCAGGGTGGTGCCGCCGCTGACACCGCCGCCATTGCGCGTCGAGGCGCCGACGCCGAAATCGCCGCGCTCCAGCACGGTGACGTCGACGCCGGAGCGACCCAGCTCCAGCGCCGTCGACAGCCCGCCATAGCCGGCGCCGACCACCAGCACGTCGGTCTTCTTCGGCGGGTCCTGCGACAGATCGTTGCTGGGGTGCCACCACTCCCACCACCAGGGCATGGCCTTGAAGTCCTTGTGGAAGATGCTGTCGGCCATTCTTCCCTCCCTCTCACCGCGCCGTGGCGTTCAGGCCGCGGCCGAAGCGGCCGATCAGCACCAGCACCAGCGACACCAGCAGGATCTGCATCACCGAGACCGAGGCGATGGTCGGATCGATTTCCATCAGGATGTTGTCGAACATCTTCTTGGGCAAGGTCATGCGCGCGCCAGATAGGAACAGCGCCACGACGACCTCGTCGAACGAGGTGATGAAGGCCAGCAGCCCGGCCGAGACCAGGCTGGGCCGCAGCAGCGGCAGGGTCACGCGCGTGAGCGTGCGCCAGCGGCTGGCGCCCAGCCCCTCGGCCGCCTGCTCCAGCGAGCGGTCGAAGTCGCGCAGGCCGGCGCCCATCACCAGCACGACGAAGGGCAGCGCCAGCAGGGTATGCGCCACGACAAGCCCGTACCATTCGCCGATCAGCTTCAGCCGCGCGAACAGGCCATAGACCGCGACCGAGAGGATGATGTGCGGCACGATGAGCGGCGCCATCGCCAGCCGGTCGACCGTCTCCCGGGCGTAGAAGCGCCCACGGATCAGCGCGAAGCTGAGCGGCACGCCCAACGCCAACGACAGCACCGCCGTCGCCGCGCCAACCTGCAGCGAGCGGATGGTGGCGTCGATCCATTGCGGGTCGTCGAGATAGCGCTCGTACCACTGCCAGCTGAGCCCCGGCGGCGGGAACTGCATGTAGGGCGCCGAGCTGAGCGAGATCGGGAACACGACCAGCAGCGGCAGCAGCAGGAAGAAGTAGACCAGCGCGCAGAACGCGACCAGGGCGTGACGTGACCTCATGGCGCGGGCTCCGCGCGCATGCTCTTGCGGGCGAGGCCGTAGACGGCGAGCGTCGCGGCCAGCAGCACGGACGAGAGCGCGGCGGCGAACTGCCAGTTCAGCGACTGGCGCACCTCCTGCTCGATCAGGATGGCGATCATGATCACGCGGCCGCCGCCGAGCAGCGCGGGCGTAATATAGAAGCCCAGCGACAGCACGAAGACGATGACGCAGCCGGCGAAGATGCCGTTGAGCGTCAGCGGCAGGTAGATGCGCCAGAAGATTCGCCAGGTCGAGGCGCCCAGGCCCTGCGCGGCGGCGACGATGGCGGGATCAACGCGCTTCACCGCGCCGTAGATCGGCAGCACCATGTAGGGCAGCAGCACATGCACCATGCCGATCAGCACGCCGGTGAGGTTGTGCAGGAGCGGCAGCGGATCGTCGACGATGCCGCTGCCCACCAGCCAGCGATTGAGCACGCCGTTGCGGCCCAGCAGCACCATCCAGGCGTAGGTGCGCACCAGGACGGAGGTCCATAGCGGCAGCAGCACGAAGATGAAGCCGAGAGCCGCCCAGCCCGGCGTCGTGGTCGCCAGCAGGAAGCCCAGCGGATAGGCCAGCAGCAGGCAGACGATCGTGACGATGGCGGCGATCTGGAAGGTGACCCAGAAGACCTGCAGATAGAGTTTCTCGCCCAGCGCCTTGGCGAACCACTCCATCGTGCCGCCCTCGACGGCGAAGCCCAGCATACGCACGACGGGATAGAGGAAGAACACGCCCAGCAGCACGAGCGCCGGGATGGAGGGCGAAAAGCCTTTCACTTGAACCTCCCTTCCCCCGGACGGGGAAGGTAAGGGCCGGGTCTACAGATCGAAGACATGGATCTCGTCGGGCTCGATGCCGACGCTCAACCGTTCGCCGGGCTGGGGCAGCTTGCCGCGCGGCTGCTGGCGCACGATCAGCTCGCGCCCGCCCTCGCATTTCAGTCGCAGCTTGAAGGAGGAGCCGAGATAGACCGCCTCGACCACCTCGCCGACGAAGGGGTTGTTCGCCGTGGCCGAGAAGCGCTCCGGCCGCATCAGCACGCCGACTTTCGCGCCTGAGGACAGCGCCCGAGAGACCCGCACCTCGCCGCCGCCGTCGAGCGCGACGCGGCCGCCCTCGCCCGCGACACCGCGCAGGATGTTGCTCTCTCCCACGAAATCGGCGACGAAGCCGCTGCTCGGCCGCTCGTAGATGTCGGTGGTCGAGGCGATCTGCTGGATCGCGCCCTGATTCATCACGGCGATGCGGTCCGACAGGACCAGCGCCTCCTCCTGGTCGTGGGTGATGAAGATGGTGGTGAGCCTCAGCCGGCGCTGCAGGCGGCGCACCTCCAGCTGCATGGTCTCGCGCAGCTTGCGGTCAAGCGCGCCAAACGGCTCATCGAGCAGCAGCAGGCGCGGGTTGAAGACGATGGCGCGCGCCAAGGCCACGCGCTGCTGCTGGCCGCCCGAGAGCTGGCGCGGCAG